>NZ_VFTY01000021.1:0-57580 GCF_006440715.1 Mesorhizobium sp. B2-7-3 | reverse complement strand
GACTATCTTGTATGCCGTCTTCATGTCGCCCTGGTCGACCAGTTCGCGCGACAGCACCCGGCGTTCGACCCACCAGGCATCCGGATCGACCAGGGAGTCACGGTCCGCCGGCGCCTTCATGACAACCGCCGCGGCGCCCGCAAAATCCTGCTGCTTGCGCAGATACTCGGCCTGCGCGAAGAAATAGCCGGCCGAACGCTGCGCCGCCGGCACGGCCTTCAGCAGTTTGGCGGCATTCTTGTCGCCCCTGTCGGCCGCCGCCCAGGCGTCGGCAAGCTGCTGGGCGCCGGCGAGGCCGGCGACACGCAAGGCGGAATTCACCCGGTCGGCATAGAACATGCGCTCCATGCGAAAACGGTGGTCGGCGGCAGGAACAAGGCTGCCGAACTCCTTGATCAGAGCCGTCTCGTCCTTGGCTTCCAGGATCGCGGTGCGCCAGAACGGCGACAGCACCGATCGCGCCGCCTTGGCGTTGCCGGACGACACATAGGCGCGCGCGAGAACCATCACGCCTTCGAATGTCTGCGGCTGGCTGCCGTCGAATGCCTTGACGACGACATCCGCCGCCGGGTTTTCGCGGTAGAGCGCGCGCTCGCTGTTCTTGCGCAGGGTAACGGTGCCCGGCCAGTTGGGCAGCATCTTCGCGGCCGCCGCGATGTCGCCGCTTGGAACCTTGTCTCCGCCGTAAAGCGCGATCGCCCAAGCCAATATGTGCTGGTCGAGCGATTGTGCGGGCAGTGCATCACGCACGCCGCGCGCGCCGGCAATATCGCCGGCCGCCAGCGCATCCAGCCCACTTTTCAACTGTGCAACGCTGGGTGAGGGGGCCTGTTGCGCCTTGTCCTGTACACCAGGCACCGGGATGGCCGAGGTGACCCGCACATCGACGCTGCCGCTGATCGCCACGCCGGGCATCAGCGCGGCGACGGCGCCAAGCAGCGCGAAGAGATGGGGCCGACTGGTCGGCATGATCGCGTGTCTTTCCTTAATCCAGCATTTTACCAGCGGGCGAAGAAGCCTTGAAGCCTAAACTTAGGTCGTGAAGGGCTCGTAAACAAAGGGTTATCGAGGCCGTTCGAATTACGCTTGCTGGCACCATGGCAATGCTTGCCGCGCAACAATGTCGAGACTATGGTGCGCGGCTTCGCTTTCGGTTAGAAGGCGCGCACCACGAAACACCGATGCATGGCGCCCAAAGTGGATACCGGTTTTGGGACAGCGACATGCGTGAACCGAGAAGTCCCAAGGAGTTGGACGACATGCTGAGAGGCTCGCTTACCGCGCTCGTGACACCGTTCGAAAAGAGCGGGCGTTTCGACGAGAAAGCCTTTCGCGCGTTCGTCGACTGGCAGCTTGGCGAGGGCACGACAGGCCTGGTTCCTGTCGGCACAACGGGCGAGTCGCCTACGCTGTCGCATGACGAGCATCGCCACGTCGTCAAGATCTGCATCGAGGTGGCCAAGGGCCGCGCCCCGGTGGTTGCCGGTGCCGGTTCCAACAACACCGAGGAAGCCGTCGGGCTCGTGCAGTATGCCGAAAAGGCCGGCGCCGATGCTGCCCTGGTCGTAACGCCCTATTACAACAAGCCGACACAGCGCGGCCTCTACGAGCATTTTGCCGCTGTCGCCCGGGCGACCAAGCTGCCGATCATCATCTACAACATCCCGCCGCGCTCGGTCATCGACATGATGCCGGAGACGATGGGCCGGCTGGCGCACGACTTCAAGAACATCGTCGGCGTCAAGGACGCCACCGGCAAGGTCGAGCGCGTGTCGGAGCAGCGCATGACCTGTGGCAAGGATTTTATCCAGCTTTCGGGTGAGGACGCTTCCGCGCTCGGTTTCAACGCGCATGGTGGTGTCGGCTGCATCTCAGTGACCTCGAACGTCGCGCCGCGGCTCTGCGCCGAATTCCAGGAAGCAACGCTTTCGGGCGACAGTGCGAAGGCGCTGGAGCTGCAGGACCGTCTCTTGCCGCTGCACAAGGCGATCTTTATCGAGCCCGGCGTATCCGGCGCGAAATATGCACTGTCGAAGCTGGGCAAGGTCGAGAACGTGCTGCGTTCGCCGCTGGTGACTGTCGAGCCGGCAACGGCCGAGAGGATCGATGCGGCCATGAAGCACGCCGGCTTGATCAATTAGCGAGCCCGTTTGGGAAGTCTGCTCCCGCGGTCATCTGAAGGCGCCACCTGCGCTTCCGGTGTTCCCGTACTATATGTACGCTCCGCTCCGGTTCTCGGTAGCACCATCATCTGACTCGCGGGAGCGAGTTTCGAAACGGACTCTAGACCTCATGAACCAAGTCAGAAAAGCCGATCCCAACAACAAGACCGTTGCCGAAAACCGCAAGGCGCGGTTTTCCTATGAGGTGCTCGACACGATCGAGGCCGGCCTTGTGCTGACCGGAACCGAGGTCAAGTCGCTGCGTCAGGGCCAGGCCAACATCCAGGACAGCTATGCCTCGGTCGAAGGCGGCGAGATCTGGCTGATCAATTCCTATCTGCCCGAATATCTGCAGGCCAACCGCTTCAACCACGAGCCGCGCCGCCGCCGCAAACTGCTGCTCAACAAGCGCGAAATGGCCAAGCTGTCGCAGAGCGTGGACCGCGAAGGCATGACGCTGGTGCCGCTGAAAATCTATTTCAACGACCAGGGACGCGCCAAGCTGCTGCTTGCCGTCGGCCGCGGCAAGAAACTGCACGACAAGCGCGAGACCGAAAAGCAACGCGACTGGTCGCGCGAAAAAGGCCGGCTGCTGAAGGAGCGCGGGTGATCGGGAGATAGCCTGCAAAGCCAACGGTCTGGTTTTCAACGCCGAACAACCGGCAAGTCCAACAGGGGTGGTCTTGAAGAAGCGGATTGTTCTCTGGGGCGCGGCCAGTCTTGCTCTGGCATGTGTCATCGCTGTGGGGGGAGTGGCCTATTTCCGCACCTACTCTCCCGACCGCGACCGATATCCGGTCAGAGGCATCGACGTCTCCCATCATCAGGGCCGGATCGACTGGCGGCGTGTTGCCGCCGATGATGTGGCTTTCGTCGTCATCAAGGCGACTGAAGGCGGCGACCATGTCGACGACGCCTTCGCCGGCAATCTGCGCGAGGCCCGCGCCGCCGGACTCGCCGTCGGCGCCTATCATTTCTTCACCTTCTGCCGGCCGGGCGCCGACCAGGCGAGGAATTTCATCTCGGTGGTGCCGCACGATCAGCCGCTGCTGCCGCCCGTGGTCGACATCGAGTTCGGCGGCAACTGTCCGCGGCGCCCGTCGCCCGAACAGTTGAATGCCGAACTCCACGCCTTCCTCGGACCTGTCGAGGCGGCATTCGGCAAGCCGGCGATCGTCTATCTTACGGATGAAGCCGAGGCCGCTTATGCCGGGCAAATCGCCGCTCGCCCACTCTGGCTACGCTCACTGCTCATGGAACCGGACCGCCCTGACTGGATCTACTGGCAGTACCACAATAGGGGGCGCGTGAACGGCATCGAGGGGGACGTCGATCTGAACATTTTGCAGGGCGGGCCGGAGAAGTTGGCGGCGCTGCTCGCCTCCACACCTTGATGAACAGGCCCGATCCGATGCCGGTCCCGTTCTTCGGCAGCCTGCCATGCCCCCAAACCATTCACGATCCAGCTGATGTCGAGACAGCCAGACTTTCCCTGGTGCTGCGTCGACCCATCGCCGAATAACCCATTCCGGCGGCCATGATGGCGATGGCCACGCATTGAATAGCCAGCGGGGTCTCGCCAAGCACGACCATGCCGACCATCACGGTGGCGACCGGCACACCCGGCAGGAACAATGATGCAGCCTGTGAGCCCAATCGGTCAACAATGTAAGTGTAGAGGAACATTGCGGCAGCGCCCGCGAGAAGACCTTGAATGACGATCTGGCTGGCGATTTCGGCGCCTGCGGCGGCATGGAGGCCGCTTGGCGCCAAGACATAAAGAAGTGGCAGCGGCAGGCAGGACAAAAGCACGACGCTCGCGGTCGCCGTGACCGGGTCGACACGCCATCGCTGCACAAGAACGGCATATGTGGAAAACATCGCGCCCGATCCGATAAACAGCAGGTCCCCGAACAGGACATCGCTGGCGCCGGTGCGCGCCGGCGCTATGAACAGCAACAAGCCGGCGATGATCGTGACGACGCCAATGATCCGCCGACGCGACGCGCTTTCCCTGAACAGCGACAATAGGAACGAGAAGAACACGATCGAGGCCGGGCAGAGCGCCGCGGCATGGGCGGCGGGCGCGTGGGTTAGACCCCAGTTGATGATCAGCGGATAGGGCAATCCGGCCAGTGCAGCCAACGTCAGTCCACGCCGCCAGCCCAGCGCCTTCATGGTCGCCAGGCCGCGCCTCCAGACGATCGGCAGGAACACCGCGCCGGCACCGGCAAAGCGCAGGCTGGCCATGTCGGTGGCCGTCAGATGCTCCCTGAGGCTGAAGCGGGCGGCGACGAACTGCGCTGCATAGATGGCGATCATGACAAGGCCGGCGATCACCGCCAGTCTTGTGTCTCCCGTGTCTCGTCCGTCCGCCATGTCAGTTCCGCCGCATGTTCATGTCGCCAGGAGGAGACAGCCCTCGACCTTGCGATGAAGCGCAGCCTATGGTCGAAATGATCGCGACAAAATACGCTGTTTTTTAGAATTTGAAGTGTAATTCACGCAAATAGGAGGGCTTGAACGTGAATCCTGAACCAGTTGACCTGGACGCCGTCGACCGCAGTCTTCTGCGACTGCTGCAGGAAGATGGGCGCCGCACCACGCTCGACCTGGCAGCGCGCGTCGGCCTGTCACCAACCGGGGCCAGCCAGCGCGTGAAACGCCTGTTTCGCGACGGGTTCATCACCGCCGTCAGGGCGGTGCTCAATCCGGCAAAGATTGGCCGCGGCATGCTTGTCTTCATCGAGGTGCGGCTCGATCACGCGGCCCCGCATATCTTTGACCGCTTCGCCGAGGCGGTGGCAAAGGCGCCCGAGGTTCTGGAATGCCACATGGTCGTCGGCGGCTTCGACTATCTCGTGAAGGCCCGCATTGCCGAGATGGCCGACTATCAGGACTTTCTCAAACGCGTCATCCTGCCGCTGCCGGGGGTGAAGGAGACACATACCTATGCCTCGATCGGCGACGTGAAGCCGGATGCCTTGCTGCCGGTGTGAGCAGGCACCGCAGACCGCGCGGTATCCGAGAGCTCAGTTCTTCAGGAATGCCGCGATCTCGCCAAATACCCTGACGAACATGTCTTCGGTCAACACACCGGTATTGGTGTTGTAGCGCGAGCAATGGTAGCTCGAAAACAGCATGATGCCGCCGGCTTCCAACTGGCCGCCATGTTTGAACGGATAGGCGGCGACGCGCCCGCCCAGTGCCCGCACGGTCGACTGGTGCGCGATCGATCCCAGCGCCAGCACGGCGCGCAGGTTGGGAAAGCGAGCGATCGTCGGCACCAGGAATGTCCGGCAGGTAGCGATCTCGGCACCGACCGGCTTGTTCTCCGGCGGCACGCAGCGCACCGCGTTGGTGATCGCCGTGCCGAGGAGTTCCAGCCCATCATCGGGCCGCGCCTTGAACTCGCCGCGTGCGAAGTTGTGGGCAATCAGTGTCGAATAGAGCAGGTCGCCGGCATAGTCGCCGGTAAAGGGGCGCCCGGTGCGGTTGGCGCCGCGCAGGCCAGGCGCCAGACCAACGATCAGAAGCTGGACGGTATCTTCGCCGCCCAGTGGCAGGAAGGTCGGCACCGGCGCGTTGAACCATGACGGCTCGCGCTGCCGCCATTCGGCGATGAAATCATGCAGCCGCGGGCAGAGCGGGCAATCGCGGCTGGGTTCGGAAAGCGAAGGGGCGGTCAAGTCGACCGGCCTCAGTAGTCGTCCTCGTCGACTTCAGCCGGTTCGGGCCGCCGTGCCGGTCGTTCGGAGGGATCGCGGCCGACTTCGTTCTTCAGCGTCGCCAGGTCGATGAAATGGTCGGCCTGCCGGCGCAGGTCGTCTGAGATCATCGGAGGTTGCGAGGCCATGGTCGAGACGATCGACACCTTGCGGCCACGCCGTTGCAGCGCTTCGACCAGCGTTCGGAAATCACCGTCTCCGGAGAATATGACATAGTGGTCGACGACATCGGCGAGTTCCAGGGCATCGACGGTAAGCTCGATGTCCATGTTGCCCTTGATCTTGCGGCGGCCCGTCGAGTCGGTGAATTCCTTGGCCGGCTTGGTGACCACCTTGAACCCGTTATAGTCGAGCCAGTCGATCAGTGGCCGGATCGAGGAGTATTCCTGGTCCTCCACCAGCGCGGTGTAATAATAGGCGCGCAACAGGTAACCGCGCTTGTGGAAGCTCGCCAGGAGCTTGCGATAGTCGATGTCGAACCCGAGCGCGCGCGATGTGGCGTAGAGATTGGCGCCGTCGATGAACAGGGCGATTTTTTCACGAGGGTCGAACATGGAAATAATCCTTTTCGAAAAAACGGCCGTCTAAACGAAATGCGGTAGCGACTATCGGTCAGGCTCTAATAACCGGCCGACCTTGGACCAATCGAGATAACGCCAGTTTGGTGGCAATCCAAGGGCATGTGGCGCACTGCAAGCAATTGTGATCGTGGCGCCGAACCCTGGACCCGGCTGCTTTGCTAGATCGGGAGTTCGATATTGAGATTGAGTGCCCTGTGGGCCCGCATTGCCATGATGCTTGTATTTTGGCGCCGTTCGGGTTATGGACCGCGCCTGTTTTCCATCAAATCCAGGCATGAAAGGGGCAGTCCATGGCCCGCGTAACCGTTGAAGATTGCATCGACAAGGTCGACAACCGCTTCGAGCTGGTGCTTCTGGCCGGCCACCGCGCCCGTCAGATCAGCCAGGGCGCGCAGATCACCGTCCCGCGCGACAACGACAAGAACCCCGTCATCGCACTGCGCGAGATCGCCGACGAGACGCTGTCGCCCGATGATCTCAAGGAAGATCTGATCCATTCGCTGCAGAAGCATGTCGAGGTCGACGAGCCCGAAGCCGATGGCGAAGTGATCGCCGATCAGACCGGCGGCGCTGTTGCGGCCGCCGAAGCCGACCACGCCGAGGAGAACGTCACCTTCGACCGGATGACCGAGGAAGATCTCCTGGCTGGCATCGAAGGCCTGGTGCCCCCGGAAAAGAGCGACGACTACTAAGCCCTCCGTTCCGGCGGTCGCTGGAACAATCTTCCGGCACTTCCGTCCCGGCGGTTTCGTGGCTATCTAGTACCAACTGTCGCAAATACCAGATGCAGCTTTGGCCGCACTTGGCATAATGCGTGAATCTGGTATTTGCGACAGTTGGTACCGGCATGCGCCGTACAACAGTGCGGCGCATGATTCATTTCATCGCCGAGAGATTTAGCCCATGATGCGTCAGTATGAGCTTGTCGAGCGCGTCCAGCGCTACAAGCCTGACGTCAACGAGGCGTTGCTCAACAAGGCCTATGTCTACGCCATGCAGAAGCATGGTCACCAGAAGCGCGCTTCCGGCGATCCCTATTTCTCGCATCCGCTCGAAGTCGCCGCCATCCTCACCGAGATGCACATGGACGAGGCGACCATCGCCGTCGCCCTGCTGCACGATACCATCGAGGACACGACGGCGACGCGGGCCGAGATCGACGATCTGTTCGGCCCCGAAATGGGCAAGCTGGTCGAGGGCCTGACCAAGCTCAAGAAGCTCGACCTCGTCTCCAAGAAGGCCGAGCAGGCGGAGAACCTGCGCAAGCTTTTGCTGGCGATCTCGGAAGATGTTCGCGTGCTGCTGGTCAAGCTCGCCGACCGTTTGCACAACATGCGCACCCTCGATCACATGCCCGAGGCCAAACGCCTGCGCATCGCCGAGGAGACGATGGATATCTACGCGCCGCTGGCCGGGCGCATGGGCATGCAAGGCATGCGCGAGGAGCTGGAAGAGATCGCCTTCCGCTTCATCAATCCGGAAGCCTACCGGGCCGTCACCGCGCGGCTCGCCGAGATATTCGAGCGCAACAAGGGCGTGCTGACCGACATTGAAAAGGCGCTGTCGGCCCTGTTTGAAAAGCACGCCATCAACGCCGGCGTGAAGAGCCGGCAGAAGAAGCCTTGGTCGGTGTTCCGCAAGATGGAGGCCAAGGCGCTGTCCTTCGAGCAGCTGTCCGACATTTTCGGCTTCCGTGTTGTCGTTGACAGCGTCGAGGACTGCTATCGCGCGCTGGGTGCCATCCACACCACTTGGTCGATGGTGCCCGGCCGTTTCAAGGATTACATCTCGACCCCGAAGCAGAACGACTACCGTTCGATCCACACCACCATCGTCGGGCCTTCGCGCCAGCGCGTCGAACTGCAGATCCGCACCCGCGAGATGAACAAGATCGCCGAATACGGCGTCGCCGCCCATTCGATCTACAAGGACACCGGCGGCAAGACGAACGGCGCCGGCCATGCGATCTCGAAGGAGACCAACGCCTACGCTTGGCTGCGCCGTACCATCGAGCAGTTGGCCGAGGGCGACAATCCCGAGGATTTTCTCGAGAACACCAAGCTGGAGCTGTTCCAGGACCAGGTGTTCTGCTTCACGCCGAAAGGCATGCTGATTGCCTTGCCGCGCGGCGCCACGCCGATCGATTTCGCCTATGCGGTCCACACCGATGTCGGCGATACCTGCGTCGGCGCCAAGGTCAATGGCCGCATCATGCCGCTGATGACGGAACTGAAGAATGGCGACGAGGTCGAGATCATCCGCTCCAAAGCGCAGGTGCCACCAGCCGCATGGGAATCGGTCGTCGTCACCGGCAAGGCGCGCGCCGCCATCCGCCGCGCCACCAAGAATGCGATCCGCAAGCAGTATTCTGGCCTTGGCGCGCGTATCCTGGAGCGTGCCTTCGAACGAGCCGGCAAGACCTTCACCAAGGAAAGCCTGAAGCCCGTGCTGCACAGGCTGGCACGCAAGGACATCGAGGATGTGCTGGCATCCGTGGGGCGCGGCGAACTGGCCTCAACCGATGTCATGAAGGCGGTGTTCCCCGACTACAAGGACGAGCGCGTCACGCCGGCAGCGCCCAAGCAGCGCGAGGAGGGCTGGTCGAAGATCCGCAACGCCGCAGGCATGCTGTTCCAGATACCTGGCCGGGCCGCGCGCAAGGACAAGGACCAGCCAGGCGCCGGCGCCGTGCCGATCCGCGGCGTGCGCGGCGACCTGCCGGTGCGCTTCGCGCCGGAAGGCGCGGTCCCTGGCGATCGTATCGTCGGCATCGTCCAGCCGGGCACCGGCATCACCATCTACCCGATCCAGTCTCCGGCGCTGCAGGCCTTCGACGATCAGCCGGAGCGCTGGATCGACGTGCGCTGGGACATCGACGAGCGCACCAAGGAACGGTTCCCCGCGCGCGTCTCGGTCACCGCCATCAACGCGCCGGGTTCGCTTGCCGATATCGCCCAGGTCGTTGCCTCCAACGACGCCAACATCCATACGCTGTCGATGGTGCGCACCGCGCCCGATTTCACCGAAATGCTGATCGACCTCGAAGTCTGGGACCTGAAGCATCTCAACCGGCTGCTGTCGCAGCTCAAGGACAATTCGAGCGTCAGCGATGCGCGGCGCGTCAATGGCTAGCGATAGCCGACCATGGGGGACGAGATGAATACCGACGAAGTGCTGGACATATTCCGTGAGGCTGGCGCTGTTCTGGAGGGTCATTTTATCCTGACGTCGGGCCTGCGCAGTCCAGTTTTCCTGCAGAAGGCACGCGTCTTCATGCATGCCGACAAGACCGAGCGGCTGTGCAAGGCGCTGGCCAAGAAGATCCGCGCCGCCGTGCCAGGCAAGATCGACTATGTCGTCGGGCCGGCGATCGGCGGCCTGATCCCGGCATACGAAACCTCGCGCCACCTTGGCGTGCCGGCGATCTGGGTGGAGCGGGAAGGGGGCGAGTTCCGCCTGCGCCGCTTCGAGATCGATCGAGGCGCCCGCGTCGTCATCGTCGAGGACATCGTCACCACCGGTCTGTCGATCCGCGAAACCATTGATTGCCTGCGCGACGTTGGCGCAGAGGTGGTCGCGGCCGCCTGCATCATCGACCGTTCGGCCGGCAAGACCCATGTCGGTGTGCCGTTGATCGCGCTTGCCGAATATGAAGTTCCAGCCTACCCGCCGGACAGGTTGCCGCCGGAGCTTGCCGCCATCCCGGCCATCAAGCCGGGCAGCCGCAACATCTGACGAGGAGGTCGAAATGATCGCCGGCATCGACCATTTCGTGCTGACGGTCCGCTCGGTTGAAGCGACCTGCGACTTCTACCGGCGCGTGCTTGGCATGCGGCGCCTGGATCAGCCGAACCGGCCGACAGCGCTTCTGTTCGGTTCGCAGAAGATCAACCTGCACGAAGTCGGCCGCACTTTCGAGCCAAAGGCGAGGACGCCGACGCCGGGTTCTGGCGATTTCTGCCTAGTGTCGGCGGTGCCTCTCGCCGAAATCCAGGCCGGCCTCGCGGCCGACGGCGTTGCCATCGAAGTCGGTCCGGTTGAGCGCATCGGCGCGCGAGGACCTATGATGTCGGTCTATTTCCGCGATCCCGACGACAATCTGGTCGAGGTCAGCGAATATCTGAAGTAGGCACCGCGCCGGAAGGATATCGTCTCGGCCCCGGATGGTGACCTTGTCGAAGCCGGCCGGAACCCCTGGCCGCAAATCGGTCATCCGGCTGCGACAATTAGCCGAAACCACTTCTCAAATTCGCCGCGATTGTCCGATGTGGAGAAGATGGATCTGACCAAAAATCTGGCGCTGCGGACGCTGAGCGTACGGCCTTCGGTTGTTGTTGGGCTTGCGGATGGCTATATCAAAGTCGCGATTGCCTTCTGGCGACCGTAAAGCGCAAGATGTGGCGGTCGCAGCCTGGCTGGAAACAGCCGGCGTGTAAGCTGTGAACTGTCGGGAATAGGAAGAGAGTGCTTTTTCGTCGCCGCAAGCCTGATGGCCTTTTCGAGCGGGTGCGTACCTATCTGTGGCCGCGCCGTTCGTTTTCGCGCTCGCTTCAATATTTCTCCAAGCGCATTCTGCGGCTGAAGGCCACCCCGCATGCGGTGGCGGCCGGCGTCGCCGCGGGTGTCTTTGCTTCGTTCTTCCCCGTCGGTTTCCACTTCATCATTGCCGCCGTTCTGTGTTGGGTGATCGCCGGCAATCTGGTGGCCGCCGCTCTGGGAGCCGTATTCTTCGGCAATCCGCTGACTTTTCCGCTCTTGTGGGGCGCATCCTGGGAAACCGGCAAGCTCATCCTGCACGATCGCCTGCCGACACACGGTCCGCCGGCGCATCTGGGCGAGATGCTGCACACGCTGTCCTTCGCCAAACTATGGCATCCCGTCCTGGAGCCGATGCTGATCGGCGCGGTGCCGCTCGGGCTGGTGTTCGGCCTGGTGTTCTACGGCATCACGCGCTGGGGCATGAATGTCTTCCGCGAACAGCGGCGCAAGCGGCTGGCCGAGCGCGCGAGACGCCGTGAGCATTCGCCTCATCCCGGCGGAAGCGTCGGTTCCGCCGCCCAATGATCATCGGCATCGGCAGCGACCTGATCGACATCACACGCATCGAGAAATCGCTTGAGCGTCACGGCCAGCGCTTCATCCAGAGGATCTACACCGAGGTGGAACAGGCGCGTTCGGAGAACCGGCGCGCCCGCGCAGCTTCCTACGCCAAGCGCTTTGCCGCCAAGGAGGCGTGCGCCAAGGCACTGGGCACTGGTCTGGCACAAGGGGTCTTCTGGCGTGACATGGGTGTCGTCAACCTGCCCAGCGGTGCGCCGACGATGGCGCTGACCGGCGGGGCGCTGGCGCGGCTGGAAAAGATCCTGCCTCAAGGTCATCGGGCGGCGATCCACCTCACCATCACGGATGATTTCCCGCTCGCTCAAGCCTTTGTGATCATAGAGGCGTTACCGGTCGAAGAAGCGCCACATTGATTGCATCTGACGACCGGCATGGACGTTGCCCAGCGCGCGCCGAGACTCTATACCATCCAACGCACAATCGAGGACGACATGAGCGTGGCTGAAAAATCTCAGAAGAAATCCGGTGGGCTTGGCGAAACCGTCAGCGTCATCGTCCAGGCGCTTTTGCTCGCCCTGGTCATTCGCACGCTGCTGTTCCAACCGTTCTCGATCCCGTCGGGCTCGATGCGGCCGACGCTTCTGGAAGGCGACTATCTGTTCGTCACCAAATGGTCCTACGGCTATTCACGCTATTCGCTGCCTTTTGGACCGGACATTTTCTCGGGCCGCATCTGGGGCTCCGAGCCCAAGCGTGGCGACGTGGTGGTGTTCAAGTTCCCGCCTGATCCGTCCGTCGACTACATCAAGCGCGTCATCGGCCTGCCCGGCGACAAGATCCAGATGAAGGATGGCCAAGTCTTCATCAATGGCGTTGGCGTGCCGCGCGTCAAGACCGGCCAGATCGACAATCCCGACATCACGGAAAAGGATTATCCGATCGACGTCTATCGCGAGACGCTGCCCGATGGTGTCAGCTACGACACGCTCGACCTGTCGCCGAACTCGATTGGCGACAACACCCGCGAATTCGACGTGCCCCCCGGCCACTATTTCATGATGGGCGACAACAGGGACAATTCCGCCGACAGCCGTTTCACCGTCGGTTATGTTCCGGCCGAGAACCTGGTCGGCCGCGCCAACCTTGTCTTCTTCTCGATCGCCGGCAAGGCTAGCCCGCTCGAAATCTGGAAATGGCCGTCGCTGATGCGCGCTTCGCGCCTGTTCCACTTCGTCAACTGATGGCCTTGAAGCGCCCGACAGGCGAGACTCTGGCCGGTTTGGTGATGGCCAGGACCGGCCATGTTTTCAGGGACATCCGCTTACTTGAGACCGCCTTGACGCATTCCAGCGCGGTCAAGGCGGCAAGCAACAATCAGCGTCTTGAATTCCTTGGCGACCGCGTGCTTGGTCTTGTCGTCGCCGATATGCTTTTCGAGAAATTCCCTGATGCACCGGAAGGTGAAATCGCGCCCCGTTTCAATGCGCTGGTCGATGCAAAGACATGCTCGGAAGTCGGCATCGAGATGCAGCTGGAGAATCTGGTCCGGGCCGACGCCGCCTTGAAGACGCGATCGCGCGGCTCCGGCGGAAATTATCTGGCTGATGCCGTCGAAGCCCTAATCGCGGCAGTTTATCTCGATGGTGGTATCGACGCCGCGCGGCGGTTCGTTCTGCGTTATTGGGAGCCACGTTCGAGCACGGTTGTGACGAAGCCACGTAATCCGAAATCCGATTTGCAGGAATGGATTGCCAAGACGAGTGACGCGCGCCCCGAATATGTGATCGAAAAACGCGAAGGGCCCGACCATCAGCCGGTCTTCACTATTTCTTTGCAGGTTAGCGGCTTTGCACCTTCCATCGGTACCGGCGGCTCCCGCAGGGCGGCCGAAGAAGCGGCGGCTTCGGCATTTCTCGTGCGCGAAGGCGTGTGGGCCAATAAAGGGAGCGCGGCATGACCGCCGAAGACACCGCAGCCGCTCCCGTCACGCACTCCGGCTTCGTCGCGCTGATCGGCGCGCCTAACGCGGGCAAGTCGACACTGGTCAACCAGCTGGTCGGCGCCAAGGTCTCGATCGTCACCCATAAGGTGCAGACGACACGCGCCATCGTGCGCGGCATCGCCACGCACGACAACGCGCAGATCGTCTTTGTCGACACACCGGGCATCTTCAAGCCCAAGCGGCGGCTCGACACCGCGATGGTGACCACCGCCTGGGGAGGCGCCAAGGACGCCGACATCGTGCTGCTGCTGATCGACGCCGAGCGCGGCATCAGGGGCGATGCTGATGCCATCCTCGAACGGCTGAAGGACGTGCGCCAACCGATGGTGCTGATTCTCAACAAGGTCGATCGGGTCAAGCACGAGGCGTTGCTGGCCCTGTCTGCCGCAGCGAACGAGAAAGTGCCGTTCCAGCGCACCTTCATGGTCTCCGCGCTGACCGGTTCCGGCTGCAAGGACCTCCTCGACTATCTGGCGCAGGCGCTGCCGGCCGGCCCCTGGTATTATCCGGAGGACCAGATTTCGGACCTGCCGATGCGCCAGCTGGCGGCCGAGATCACCCGCGAAAAACTCTATCTCAGGCTGCATCAGGAATTGCCCTATTCCTCGCACATCGAAACTGAGAAATGGGAAGAGAAAAAGGACGGCTCGGTGCGCATCGACCAGACCATCTTTGTCGAGCGCGACAGCCAGAAAAAGATCGTGCTCGGCCACAAGGGCGAGACCATCCGCGCCATCGGGCAGGCCGCGCGGATGGAAATATCAGGCATACTGGAACAGAAGGTGCACCTGTTCCTGTTCGTGAAAGTGCGCGAGAACTGGGGCGATGATCCCGAGCGCTACCGCGAGATGGGGCTGGAGTTCCCCCGCTAAGGCCGAAAAATCCTGGCGCGTCATCGCGCGGTGCTGGCCGACCACAAGCATTGGGCGTGAGGCTAATGCATGTCGCCCCGAAGCGTCCTCGGTTCCGGGACAACGACAAAATCAGAAGCTTACAGCAGGTCGGCGAATCCGATTCGCCGCGACGTGCTGTAGAGCACGTCGCGGTTTTACGCGAACCGCGAACGGCTCCCGGGTGGCGGAAAGCAGGCCAAAGCGAAACGCCGGCTCCACCATGCGGCCTGCGATTGGCGCGAGACCAACTCAGATTCTTGGCAAGCCGCCAACGAAGCGGCGACGCGTGCTGAGGCCGGCTTTCCGCGCCGTGATCTGGATCTGCTGATGGTGTTGTTTTCGCGCCGACAGCGATACGAGGACAGAAATCACAAATTTCTCAATTTATTTTAGATTTAGAGTTTAAAAGACCGCAATTCATAGAGTAAACTGGGTATATGCAGAAGGATACACTTAATTATTACAAAAATATGACGATGTTCCATTTGTGCCATTTTAAATTCAAGCAAGCTCTCATTAGTGTTATTTGTGCAACACGTATTTAATCTGTGGCGAGAATCCAGCGCATTTATGGAATTGTCATTGAAGGTGGACGATTGGTGGGTATGTTCGCCGCGAAAAGGGGACGCGGTGCGGGCCTTTTTCATTGTGGGGGTGAGGCGGGAAAACATATCGCCAGCCACAATTCAGAAGCCATTTTTTCAAACTTGACTGGAGAGGTCAGAAAATGAACATCAAGAGCCTCCTTCTCGGCTCAGCCGCGGCTTTGATCGCGGTGTCCGGCGCGCGCGCCGCGGACGCGGTTGTCGTCGCCGAACCGGAACCGGCCGAATACGTCAAGATCTGCGACGTCTACGGCGCCGGCTATTTCTACATCCCGGGCACCGAGACCTGCCTGCGCATCGGCGGCTATCTCCGCTATGACATCGGCGTCGGCGATTCCGGCACGCTGGATGGCGTCAACAACGTTGGCGATCACATGGACGGTGGAAACCACGACACCTACTACAAGAACATGCGCTTCACGCTGAGGACGTATACCGGCCAGGAAACCGAACTCGGCACGTTGAAGACCTTCACCGAGACCCGCTTCCAGTTCGGCAACTCCTCGGGCGACTATGATGGAAGCTCCTCGACCTCCTGGCAGGCCGGCAACAAAACCACCAGCCTCAACTTCGCCTGGATACAGCTCGGTGGCCTGCGCGTCGGTAAGGATGAAACTGCATACGACCAGTTCATCGGTTACGCGGGCAACGTCATCCAGGACACGATCATCCCGTACGGCGTCAAGGACACCAATGTCGTCCAGTACTATTTCGACGCTGGCAGCGGCTTCACGGGCGTGGTCTCGCTCGAAGAAGGCACGGGCGTCAACACCATCGACAGCTATGTTCCGCATGTCGTCGGCGGCTTGAAGTACAAGGGCGACTGGGGCGCGATCACCGGTGTTGTCGCCTATGACAGCAACTACGAGGAAGTGGCCGGCAAGGTTCGCCTGGATGTCAACGTCAGCAAGGAACTGTCGCTGTTCATCATGGGCGGCTACGGCACCGACGACAACCTCACAGACGACGCACACAATGCCATCGACGTACATGGCCGCAGCCAGTACAAGCCGTGGGGCGGCAACTGGGCCGTCTGGGGCGGCGGTACCTACAAGTTCAACGAGAAGACCTCGTTCAACGTCCAGGCTTCGGCTGACGACGACAAGAACTATGCTCTCGCCGCGAACGTCGCATACACCATCGTCCCGGGCTTCACGGTCACGACCGAAGTCGACTGGGATCACTACGGCAATTTCGGCAATCCATCCATCTACGGCAACTGGTCCAAGGCCGACAAGAAGGACAGCGTCGGCGGCATCGTCCGCTTCCAGCGCAACTTCTAACGGATCGACTGACCTCACCAACCGCCCGCAGCACATTGCTGCGGGCGGCTTTTTTATGCCTCGTTGCGAGAGCCGGCACAGGCGCCAGACCCATACCTTGATTTCGCCACCCGATCGGTGAAAAGCTCCTGATATGGAATGGCGCGACGAGGGAATCATTCTCGGCACTCGCAGGCATGGCGAAACCAGCGCCATTCTCGAGGTGATGACGCGCGCCCATGGCCGCCATCTCGGCCTCGTGCGCGGTGGCCGCTCGCGCAAGCAGCAGCCCGTTCTCCAGCCAGGCAATCGTGTCGATCTCTTGTGGCGCGCGCGCCTCGACGAGCACCTGGGCACTTTCCAGGCCGAAGCCATCGAGATGAACGCCGCCCGGCTGATGGACAGTGCCATTGCCGTCTACGGCCTTCAGACGATGGCGGCGCATCTGCGCCTGCTGCCCGAGCGCGATGCCCATGGTGGCCTCTACGAGGCGCTTTCGGTGATGATCGTTCATCTCGACGACGCAGATGCCGCCGGCGAACTGGTGGCGCGCTTCGAGCTTCTGATTCTCGATGAACTCGGCTTTGGCCTTGATCTCAGCCAATGCGCCGCCACCGGCACGAGGCAGGATCTGGCCTATGTCTCGCCTAAGTCTGGGCGCGCGGTGTCGCGTGAAGCCGGGGCGCCGTGGCACGACAAGATGCTGGTGCTGCCCGCCTTCCTGCGGCGCGGCTCCGGCCAGCGCGCCAATCATGCGGCGATCGCGGACGCCTTCCGCCTGACCGGCTTCTTCTTCACCCGTCACGTCTACGAGCCGCGTGGCATCGATCAGCCCGATGCACGCGCCGGCTTTCTGGCCGCACTGCGCAAGCACCATGCAATGCAGAAGCCCATCGCTGGAGAGTGCGCGGCCAGAGAAATCATCCTATGAGCGAAGTCGAACTCTATCCGGGCCGGCTCTCGCCGCTCGGCCTCGGCACCATTCCTCATGCCGACATCCTGAAATACACCGGCTTGGAATTGCTGCAGCGAATCGTCGACGGCAAATACCCGGCACCACCGATCTCCTTCCAGCTCAGCTTCGCGTTGACCGAAGTATCGGAAGGTCGCGCCGTGTTCCGGGGCGTGCCGAACGAACGCCACCTCAACCCGCTGGGCGGCGTTCACGGCGGCTGGGCGGCGACGCTGCTCGATTCAGCGTTGGCGTGCGCGGTGCAGACCCTGCTCGACAAGGGCGAGGCTTACACGACTGCGGAGTTCAAGGTGAACCTGACGCGGCCAATCACGCCCAGGACCGGTGAGGTTGTCTGCGAAGGCAAGGTGGTTCACAAGGGCCGCACGCTTGCCGTTTCGGAAGCGACGCTGAAGGATGCCGGCGGCAAGCTGCTGGCTTTCGGTACCGAGACATGTTCGATATTTCCAGCCGCCAATCTGGCGGCACGTTGAATTTTCAGCCGTTTAGCCGCCGTATTTCAATGTCAGTGACATGAAGCGTCAGTGAAAACTGGCCTGGTTTGGGGGAACCGCCATGTTTGAGAGCCTGATCGGCCTCGTCGCCATCATTGCCTTGTTCGTCATCATTTCGCGTCAGCAGGGCCGCATTGGTCTGATCGAGCGCGAACTTGGCGCACTGCGCAACCTCGTGCTTTCGGGCGCGGTATCGCCCACGGTCAAGCCGTCGGAACTGGAGGCGGCGCAGGGCAGGGCCGACACGGCTCCGGTGGCCAGGCCTGCCGACATCGCCCCGGCAGCAACCGGCGAGCCGGCCCCCGCGCTACAGGCCACGGAGGCGGAAATCCCGGCCGGAGGGCCCGGCCCTTGGAGCGCCCCCGAGATCACACCGAAAACGCCAGAGGTCGCGCCGGCCGCGGTCGCCAAAGCCGCTCGCCAGTCCGACGTTGAAACCGCGCTCGGCACGCGTTGGGCGGTCTGGGTCGGCGGCATTGCGCTGGCTCTGGGCGGCTTGTTCCTGATCCGCTACACCATCGAGGCCGGCATTTTCGGACCCGGCGTGCGGCTCACCATGGCGGCGGTGCTCGGGTTGGTGCTGATCGCCGGCGGCGAGTTCATTCGCCGCACCGGCTTCAAGGTACCGGTGCAAGGTATTGCCGGCGCCTATATTCCGGCGATCCTGACCGCGGCCGGCGCCTTCATCCTGTTCGGCACCGTCTATGCCGCCCATGGCATTTACGGCTTTATCGGCCCGGCGCTTGCCTTCACGCTGCTCGGTGCGATCGGCGTTGCGACCATTGCCGCCGCTCTCGTCCATGGCCAGGCGCTGGCCGGCATCGGTCTCGTCGGCGCCATGGTGACGCCGGTGCTGATCGCTTCGCAGGCGCCCAATCCGTGGGCGTTGTTCGGCTATCTCGCCATCGTGCTCGCCGCCACTGGCGTGATCGCCCGCATGCGCGACTGGAAGACGCTGATGGCGGCCGCTTTTTTCGGTACCGGCGTCTGGACCATCCTCTACATGACCGACGCACCGGGCGCGAACTTCTCCGCCATACTGCTCATCGACGCTGTAACGCTGGCTGTGCTTGCCCTTGTCTGGCTGAGCAGTCGTGGCGGCGAGACCGGACTAGCAGGGACTTTCGACTGGCCATCCATCGTGCCTGGACTGTTCGTCGCCTTCTCGGCGCTTGGCCTCTCGGTTGACCCGGTCTTCGCCGCTGCCGGTGATGCTTTGCCGGGCGCGGTGCTGCTTGTCGTGATGATAGCGGTCGCGCTCTACCGCCCACTGGCGCTGCCACTGCTTTATGGCGCGGGACTGGTGACGGTGCTGATCTATCTCGGCATCATCCCGCCAACGTCTATCGCTTCCGACTTTTCGGGCGGCGCTTTGGGTGTTGATGGGGTGCCCTTGGCCACCGCTGACGCGCTGAGCTTGCGTATCGGTATTGGTCTCGGTCTTGTTTTCGTCGCCGCTGGTTTGTGGGCCGCGCGCCGCTTCGCCGCCACGGCGCAGATCCGAGCAGCCTCTTGGGCTGCATGGGGTGTCATCGTGCCGCTGATCGTCCTGCTGGCGCTCTGGTTCACGTTCGGCAATCTCGACCGCGACTTTGTCTATGCCGCCGTCGCGGCCCTGCTGGTCCTGGTCTTCGCCGCCGGCGGCGAGTGGATCGCGCGGGCTGAGGAACCGCCGCACAAGGGGGGAGCCGCAGTGTCGTTTGTTTTGGGCGGCGCGGCAGTCGCCGGCCTCCTGATGCTGCATATGGCTTTTGATTCCGGTTGGACCACCATCCTGCTTGGTGCCGCCGCGATCGTGCCGGCGCTCGCCACGCGCTGGCGCTCCTATCCTGTGCTCGGCTGGATTTCGGTCGCCGCTGTCATCGCGGTGCTTGGCCGCGCCGCCTTCGATCCGACGATCGTCGGATCCGAATTCCTGGCGACGACGCCGGTCTTCAACTGGTTGCTGCCGGGCTACGGCGTGCCGGCGCTCGCCTTCGGCTTCGCGGCCTGGCAACTCGCCCGCACCACCGATGGCCGTCCACGCCTGGCCATGGAAGCGGCGGCGGCACTGTTTGCGCTGCTGACGCTCGCCATGCTGGTGCGTCACGCAATGCATGGCGGCGTCATCAACAGCGATGCGCCGACGCTCGCCGAACAGGCGATCTACACGCTGATCGCCGTCGGTGCCGGCGCCATCCTGATCGCCATCGACAGGCGCTCGCCAAGCTCGGTGCTGCGCTATGGTTCGATGGCGGTGGGCGTGCTCTCGGCCGCCTTCATCGTCATCCAGCATTTTCTGGTGCTCAATCCGTTGTTCACGGACGAATCGACCGGCCGGATACCAGTCTTCAACCTCTTGTTCCTCGCCTATCTCCTGCCGGCCGTCGCCGCCGGTGGTCTGGCGCTCTATAGCAGGGGCAAGCGGCCGAAATGGTATTCGGCCATGCTGGCGCTGATGGCGGCGCTGCTTGCCTTCGCCTATGCCACGCTTTCGGTCAGGCGCCTGTTCAAGGGCGAGTTCATCGGCATGTGGAGCGGCCTTGGGCAGTTGGAGACCTATACCTATTCGGCGCTCTGGCTGGTTATCGGCGTGGCGCTGCTCACGGCTGGCGTCTGGCTGAAATCGCAGGTGCTGCGCATCGCCTCCGCCGCGCTGATCGCGGTGGCCGTCCTGAAAGTCTTCCTGTTCGACATGTCGGAACTGGAAGGTGTGCTCAGGGCGCTGTCCTTTATCGGGCTCGGCGCCGTTCTGATCGGCATCGGCCTGTTCTACCAGCGGCTGCTGACGCGGGCGGCAAAGGAGAAATTGCCGGCCGGCGAACAATAATAGCCGGAATTCAACACTGCGCGGGAATAAACCGGCATCCGCCGGCGTTATCTCATTGTTGGGTGACCGAAGCGGTGGACCGCTTCGCGCTGGCTGTTTGCGCCGTGCCGGGAAGGCGCGTTCTATCGGATCAACAAGGGCGACCTCAGAACCAGCGGTCATGGACGAAAAAAAGGCAGCAATCCTTGGTGAAATACCGCGCCTGCGCCGCTACGCACGCTCGCTTCTGCGCGGCCGTGATGCTGCCGACGACCTCGTTCAGGACTGCCTCGAGCGTGCGCTGTTGCGGCTCGACAACTGGCAGACGGGAGAAAGCCCCAGGAGGTGGCTGTTTACGATCATGCATCATTTGTTCATCGACCAGATGCGCAAGGTGAACCGCCGCGGCGAAGCGGCGATGCTGCCGCTGGAGGCGGGCGAGGCGGTTGCCCAGCCGCCCGAACAGTTGGAGGGCATCGCTTCGCGCGAGATCATCGACGCGTTGCAGGCGCTCAGCCCCGATCGCCGCGCGGCCATCGTCATGGTTGCCATAGAAGGCTTTTCCTATGCCGAGGCTGCCAACATTCTGGGTGTTCCCGCCGGCACGCTGATGTCGCGCATCGCGCGGGGGCGTGAGGAATTGCGTGGGCTGCTGGACGACACAGCGCGCCGCCGCGCCATAAGGATCGTCGAGAAATGATCCGCCGCGATTTTTCCGAACGGGACATCCATATGGCGCTCGACGGCGAACTGCCGGCCGATGAGCGCGCCGCCTACGATGCCTGGCTCGACGCCAATCCCGAGATGAAGGCCAGGAGCGCCCGCTTCACCGCCGACCGGGAGGCGTTGCGCTCGGCCTTCGCCGGCGTGCTGGACGAGGTGGTGCCAGTGCGCTTGCGCAAGGTGGTGCTCGGTGAAGCGCCTGTTAAGGCAGCAGTGCCACGCTCACGCTGGTGGCTTGCCGCCGCCGCGGCCGTGCTTCTCGCCACGGGCGGATTTGGCGGCTACTTTGCGGGTATCGGAGGGATCGGGCAGGAGGATCCGGCGGAGGATCAGCTCGCCGAACAAGCGATCGCCGCCCATGTCATTTATGCCGCCGAGAAGCGGCACGCGGTGGAAGTGCCGGCCAGCGACAAGGATCATCTGCAGACCTGGCTGTCCAGTCGGGTCGGCCTGAAACTGGTGGCACCGGACCTGAGCGCGAACGGCTTCCAACTGGTTGGCGGCCGGTTGCTGCCGGCGGGGGAAAGCAAGGCCGCGATGCTGCTCTACGAAGACGACAAGGGCGAGCGCATATCCCTCTTCGTGACGGCGGAATCGACCGAGAATGCCAAGGGCACCTATGCTTCGGCGCAGGACGGTCCGCAGGCCGTCTACTGGCTGGATAAAGGCTATGGCTGTGCCGTCGTTGGTTCGCTGCCGCGCGAGCAGTTGGCGGCCGTGGCCAAGAGCGCGTATGGCCAGCTTCTGGCCGGTCTCTCCAGCTGAGCCGGCTGCGATCTTGCGCGGTCGGCTGGCATGAAAACAGCGATTCCGTTCAAAGCTTGTCAGCTTCCCTGCCGTCGCGGAAAGTGTCACAATTCGGCCCTAATCAAGGAGCGATAGCGCTTGATGAATACCGGCGCTTCGGCCGGTGTTTGCGACGCTTTTCGACCGGGGACGTTGCCGCAACGCGATCGAGGTTTTCTCAAGCCGCATGCCTGCCGAGATCCGCACGGCCCGCGCGTCTGACGTCGATGACCTCGCCGCCATCGAGAAAGCTGTATTCTCGAGCGACCGCATTTCCCGCCGCTCCTTCCGCCTGTTCATCGAGCGCGAGACCGCCGAGACGCTGGTCGCCGAAATCGATGGCCGAGTCGGCGGTTATGCGATCGTGCTGTTTCGCAAGGGCAGTGGGGTAGCACGGCTTTATTCGATCGCCGTCGGACCGTTTTTCGGCGGGCTCGGCATAGGCCGGCAATTGCTGGCCGCGGCAGAAGAGGCAGCCTTCGAACACGACCGCATGATGCTGCGTCTCGAAGTGCGCGAGGACAATGGCCGTGCCATCAGCATCTATGAACAGGCCGGCTACCGCAAGATTGGCCGCGAGCCCGGTTATTACGAGGACGGCGCGACGGCACTGCGCTATGAAAAAACCCTGCGCGGCGACCTTCCGGTCGCCACCAGGGTGCCATTCTATCAGCAGACCTGCGAGTTCACCTGCGGTCCATGCTGCCTGATGATGGCCATGGCCAATTTCGATCGTGGCTTCGTGCCCGACCCGGTGATGGAAATCCGACTCTGGCGCGAGGCGACGACCGTCTTCATGATGTCAGGACCGGGCGGCTGCGAACCATTCGGCCTGGCTGTCTCGGGCTACGAAAGCGGGCTTGCGGCGGAGATTTACGTTTCCTTCTACGGCGCATTGTTCCTGCAGTCGGTGCGTAGCGAGGACAAGCGCCGGGTCATGGAACTGGCACAGGTCGACTTTCGCCGCCGCGCGGAACTTTACGGCATCCCGGTGAATTACCGTCCATTCACCATCGACGATATCAGGGCGGCTCTCGCCGGGGGCAAACTGGTGCTGGTGCTGATCAGCGGCTTCCTGATGTTCGGCAAGAAGGTGCCGCACTGGGTGCTGGCCATCGGCGATGATGGCGATCATATTCTGATCCACGATCCGTGGGTCGAGGATGAAAGGCAGGAAACCATCCTTGATGCCGCCAACATTCCCGTGCCTTACGGCATCTTCATGAACATGGCGCAGTTCGGCCGCGACGGACTGCGTGCCGCCATCACTTTGGGAAAGAGATAATGACCTGGGTCATTCTTACCGGCAGGCAGAGCGATCTCGACCAGGTGGCGACGCCGCACAAGATCATCACCAATCGCGACTATCTCGCGCATCCCTCGCTGTTTCGCGGTCAGCGGCCTAAGGTCATCAACCTGTCGAACAACTACGGCTATCAGAGCCGCGGCTACTATGCCTCGCTGCTGGCGAGTTCGCGCGGCCACAAGGTCATCCCGACCGTGGAGACGATGATCGACCTGTCGGAGCGCAAGCTCTACGAGCACGCCTTGCCGGAACTGGAACTGGCGCTCAACAAATGCCGCAAGGATCTCGGCGGTGTATTTCCGGCGAAGGTCTGCATCTTCTTCGGCATCGGCCCGTCCAAGGTCTGGGACCGTTTCGCCAAGCTGTTGTTCGACTGGTTCCGGGCGCCGGCGCTCGAAGTCCATATCAAGGACAGCGCCGAATGGGCTTCGATCCGCAAGGTCGGCTTCCACCCGCTGGCTCGGATGACGGAGGACGAGGAAAAAAGCTTCATCCAGTGCCTGGAGACCTACACCAACCGCGAGTGGCGCGACACCAAGGGCCGCACGCCGGCGCGCTACACCTTCGCCACGCTGGTCGATCCGCATGAGGAATTGCCGCCTTCGGAAATCTCTTCGCTGCGCTACTGGGCCAAGATCGCCGAAAAGATGGGGGTCGAAATCGAGCCGATCACCAGAAAAGATCTGGCCAAGCTCGCGAATTACGATGCACTGTTCATCCGCGAGACCACCTCGATCTCCAACCATACTTACCGCTTCGCTCGCCGCGCCCAGCAGGAAGGCATGCCGGTCATCGACGACCCGCTGTCCATGATCCGCTGCACCAACAAGGTCTATCTCAACGAACTGATGGCCTACAACAAGGTGCCGGTGCCGCCGACGGTGATGATCGCCGGCACCTCTGACCTCGAACTGGCCGCACAGACGCTGGGTTTTCCCCTAGTGTTGAAGATCCCCGATTCGTCCTTCTCGCGCGGCGTCAAGAAATGCGAGACCCTGGAGGAACTGACGCGGCTCGCGACCGAATGGCTGGAGGATTCCGACCTTCTCATCGCGCAGAAATTCATCCCGACCGAATATGACTGGCGTGTCGGCGTGCTCGGTGGCCAGCCGCTGTTTGCCGTGCACTATCTGATGGCCAAGAAACATTGGCAGATCGTCAACCACAAGGCCAATGGCAAGCCCGACCAGGGCGGCATCAAGACCTTCACGCTGAAGGAGACGCCGGCCCATGTCGTCGAGACCGCCGTCAAGGCGGCGCGCTGCATCGGCGACGGCCTCTACGGCGTCGACCTCAAGGAGACCAAGGACGGCGTCTTCGTCATCGAGGTCAACGACAATCCAAACCTCGATCACGGCTGGGAAGATTCCGGCGAGAAGGACGAGGTCTGGGTGCGGCTGACGCAGTGGTTCCTGGAGCGGCTCGACCGGCCGGGGCGGTAATCATCCGAGGGGAAATATGCAGTTCATCGTCATTGAGGATTTCACCGGCTGCGACCGCAAGGAAATCTACCGCCGGTTCCGCGCGACCGCGGCCGCCTGAAGCCGGAGGAGCTTGTCGTGCATCACAGCTGGATCGCGGCTGACATGAGCCGCTGTTTCCTGCTGGTGGAGACCGATGACGTCACGTCGCTGCAGCGCTGGGTCGTCGAATGGGCTGACTGATCTGGTCGAGTTCGAGATCGTGCCCGTGGCGACCAGCAAGGACATGGTGGCGGCCTTGAGCGGGCACCTCTGACCATCTCCCTCC
This sequence comes from Mesorhizobium sp. B2-7-3, assembly GCF_006440715.1. Taxonomy (NCBI): domain Bacteria; kingdom Pseudomonadati; phylum Pseudomonadota; class Alphaproteobacteria; order Hyphomicrobiales; family Phyllobacteriaceae; genus Mesorhizobium; species Mesorhizobium sp. B2-7-3. The sequence goes on along the minus strand of NZ_VFTY01000021.1, from coordinate 32,467 downwards.
CGGTCAGCGCAGCGCCGGCGAGCCAACCGCGCGTTGGCATTGGTTGACCAGCCAATCGCGGAACGCGGCCACAACATCGCGGCTTGCGCTTCGCTCTGGAACCGTCAGGCAATAGGGCTGGCGCAATGCAATCGCGCCGCCGGCCGGCCGGACCAGCCTGCCGTCCTCCACGGCTTCGGCACAATAAATCCCTTGCGCCAGCGCCACGCCCAACCCCGAAATGGCGAGGTCGAGGGCCGCGCGCGACGAATTGGCCGAAAGGCCGCGCCGTGCCGCTCGGCCAGGGTGAGCACCCGCGGCCTCGAACCAGTTGGGCCAGGACGGAAACGATGCGCCTGTCGGCCCCCAGTCGGTGTGGATGAGCGGCAGCCCGGCGAGCGGCTCGCCCGCCTTGGTGATGCCGGCAAGCCCCGGCGCGCAGACGGGATAGACGGCGTCCCGGGCGATCTCCTCGGTGCTCGCGATAATGCGGGCCATAGGAAAGCCTGATGTCGATCAACTCGCGGTCGAACGACACCGGGTCGTCATCGCCCCGGAGCGATATGTCGGCGGCGCCGTGGCTTGCGACAAAGCCGGCGAGGCGCTGCGAGAGCCAGCCCATGGCCATGGATGGCGGCACCGACACCACCAGGCGCGGGCGGAATGCATCGGCGCCCAGTTCGCGCGAGACGCTGCCGATCTCCTGGAAGGCGACGGTCAGCCGAGGTAGCATTTCCACGCCGGCCTCGGTGAGGACAACGCGGCGGTTGATCCGATGAAACAGCTTGCGTTCCATCTGCACCTCCACGGTGCGGATAAGCTGGCTGACGGCGGCGGCCGAAACCGAAAGCTCTTCCGCCGCCGCGGCAAAGCTGCCCGTGCGCGCCGCGGCCTCGAAAGCCTGAAGTCCTTTCAGGGATGGGGATGTGGCCATGATCGCTAAATAGGTAAGGTAAGCTTATCTAAATCGCAGAAATCGTCGTTTCTGGAAAGTTTTTTCGTCGACTAGAATGGCTTCATCATTCTTCAGCCTGGAACGAAGCCGATGGACCATCGCGACATTATCGCCTCATTGACACCGGAAGAGCGCAACCGCCTGACGGCCAAGTCCGATGTTGCGGGCCTGTTCCAGCTCTGCACTCACTTGGGTGCGATTATCTTCATTGGATCACTGATCGCGGCCGAGGTCCCATTCTGGCCGTTGCTGATGCTGCCGCAAGGCATCCTGATCGTGTTCCTGTTCACGCTGCTGCATGAGACGGCGCACCGCACGGCTTTCGAAACACAGTGGCTGAACGACGGCGTGGCGCGGCTGTGCAGCCTGGCCATCGCGCTGCCGGCCGACTGGTTCCGCTACTTCCATTTCGCTCACCACCGGTACACGCAGGATCCCGAAAACGACCCCGAGCTTGCCTCCCCGAAGCCCGAAACCCTGCGGCAGTACATTGTCCACGTCTCTGGGCTTCCGGTGTGGTGGGGCCATCTCAAGACACTCTACGCCAATGCGATTGGCGGTAGTCAGGAGAGCTATGTACCGCTGAAAGGCCGACGCAAGGTGCGGGCCGAGGCGCGCGCCATGATTGCCTTCTACGCTGTCCTCATTCTGCTCGCCGTCTATTTCCGGCTCACCGTGCTTTTCTATGTCTGGATCATTCCCGCTCTGCTCGGACAGCCATTCCTGCGCCTCTATCTGCTGGCCGAGCACGGTCGTTGCCCGCTGGTGGCCAACATGCTGGAAAACACCAGGACGACGCTGACCAGCTGGGGGGTGCGCAAGCTCGCCTGGAACATGCCGTTCCATGCCGAGCATCATGCCTATCCCGGCGTTCCGTTTCACCAATTACCGCGGTTTCATGCGCTGATCGAGCGGCATCTGAAGGTGGTCGAGCCCGGCTATGTCAGCTTCCATGAGAAATACCTGGAAACGCTGCGCTGACTTGCGCTGACGCCATCAGCCGGTCTGGCTGCGTGTCGCACGCGACTTCAGCAGGCGCTGGATGTCGGCCGGCTTTGACGGCACGCCGATCAGATAGCCTTGCGCCTCGACACAGCCATTGTCGCGCAGCATGTCGAGTTGCGCCTCCGTCTCGACGCCTTCGGCCGTGACGACGATGCCAAGCTCGGCACCCAGCCCGATGATGGTCCGAACGATGGCCGCCGTGTCGCGGTTGCCCATGTCGCGAATGAATGATCGGTCGATCTTGATCTTGTCGACCGGAAAACGCCTGAGGTAGCCGAGCGAGGAATAGCCGGTGCCGAAATCGTCCAGGGCGATGCGGATGCCGAGCTCACGCAACTGGCGCAGCGTTTTCAGCACGGCCTTGCTTTCGTCCATCAGCACGGTTTCGGTGATCTCCAGCTCCAGCCGTCCAGCCGGAACGCCGGAAAAAGCCAGCGCCGAGATCACCCCGCGGGCAAACCCGTTGCTTTTGAGCTGCACGGCCGAGACATTGACCGCAATGCGTAGGCCGGGTGGCCAGCTTGCGGCCTCTGCGCAGGCTTTCCTCAGCGCCCACTCGCCGAGCGGCACGATCAGCCCGGTCTCTTCGGCGACCGGGATGAAGTCGTCCGGCGCGACAGTGCCACGCCCTGGTGAATGCCAGCGCATCAAGGCTTCCGCGCCGGTGATCTCGCCGGAAGTGATGTTCATGATGGGCTGGAAATGGAGATCGAACTCCTGGCGCGGCAGTGCTGCCTCGAGGTCCACTTCAAGCGCCCTGCGGGCCTGCACGACAGCATCCATTCCGGGCTCGAAGAAGCGATACAGGTTTCGTCCTTCGCTCTTCGCCCGGTAGAGCGCCGTATCCGCGTTTTTCAGCAGCGTGTCGGCGTCCCTGCCGTCGTTGGGGAAAACGGCAATGCCCATGCTGATGCCGACATGCATGTCCCGGCTCTTGTCTCTAAATGGTTTTGCGATTGCTTCGACGATGCGCTTTGCCAGTTTTTCGGCATCGCCAATGCCCTTGAAATGGAACTGCATGACGACGAACTCGTCGCCGCCGAAGCGGGCGACGATGTCTGTTTCGTTGCGGACGCAATGCCGCAGCCTCTCGGCTACGCTTCTCAGCAGCCAGTCGCCTACGGGGTGTCCCCAGGTGTCGTTGACCGCCTTGAAGCGGTCGAGATCGAGCGAGAAGATCGCCAACGGCTTGGCTGCCGCGTCCTCCAGCGCAAGATCGAGCCGTTCGCGAAACTTCGAGCGGTTGGGCAGTCCGGTCAGCGTGTCGTGATGCGCAAGATGGGTCATGCGCTCTTCGGTCCGGCGGCGCTCGGTCACGTCGTCGAAAGTCACCACCCAACCGCCGCCGCTCATCGGCCGGCGTGTGACCAGAACCGTCCTGCCGTCGGTCAGATGCCGGTAGGCCGAATGCGTCTTTGCCGCCGCCAGACAGGCTTCGGTTTTGGCGACTTCGCTGTCGACGTCGATCTTCATGTAGATGCCGAGTTCCAGCAATCGTTCGAGTGCGTTGCGGTGCGTCGTTCCAAGCGGGAAGTCCTCCGCAGTGACATTATAGAGCTCCAGAAAACGCCTGTTGCGCACAATCATCTTGCCGTCGGCGTCGTACATCAGCAGGCCTTGCGACATGTTGGCGAGTGCCGCGTCGAAACGGCGATGCTGCTCCTTGAGATCCTGCTCGGCGCGCCGCTTTTCGGTGATGTCCTCGTAGATCGAAACCCATCCACCCAGGGCAAGCGGACGGTGCGAGATGTTGATGATGCGGCCGTCAGACAGCGTCTCCTCGTAAGTTGAGGGTTTTGCCTGGTCGATATAGGGCTTGCGGATGGCGTAGAGTTCTTCGGCGCTTTGCGAGGCAACCCCGATATCGACGCTGTGCCGCAGAATGTCGACGAAGCGGATACCTGGCCGTACCACTTTGGCGTCGAGCCGGAAGATGTTGATATAATTGCCGTTGCAGATGATCATGCGCTCGTCGGCGTCGAACATGCACAGGCCATGCGACATGTTTTCGACAGCAGCTGAAAAGCGTTCGTTCTGCTCGCGCAGCTCATCTTGCATGCGGCGCGGGTGTTCCATGCCTCCGGCCGCCCGTAACGGGACGACCGAACCACCCTTGACATCCACGACGGGCATGAGGCGCCCCTGCGATGCTTGATCGAACACCACACTGTTGACGCTTCCGGTTAATTTAGCGTTTTCTATCCTAGCGCGGACGTCGGAACGTGATGCCGCGACTTCTCGATCGCCGAAAACCGCTTCAGGAACGCATTCTGCGCTGAGGTCACCGAGCGTGGCGCGAAGTCGAAGCGCTCGGCGGAAAAACCGCGCGGCCGGCCGAAGAACTCGGTCGCCTCGGCGGTCGAAAACCCGGCAAGCAGCGTCGCCTCGAAATAGGCGGCGATCTGGTCGGCGCGCTTGATCTCCTTGCGCAGGATCGCACCCGGTTCCGGCGGCAGCGAGAAGCGCAGATGGATGGCGCGCTGCAGGCGCACTTCGCAGTCCTTGTAGCTGCCGCCCATCACCGACTTGAATGGCGAGATCATGTCGCCGATGACATATTCGGGCGCATCGTGCAGCAGCGCCGCCAATTGGTCGTCGGCCGAAGCCTTGGGCACCAGCTCGTTGAACAGTGCCTCGACCAGCAGTGAATGCTGGGCAACCGAAAAGGCGTGCTCGCCGCTGGTCTGGCCGTTCCAGCGGGCGACGCGGGCAAGCCCATGGGCGATGTCCGAGATCTCGATGTCGAGCGGCGAAGGGTCGAGAAGGTCGAGCCGGCGGCCGGACAGCATACGCTGCCATGCCCGTGGCGGCGCACCGGCGCGGTCTGCCGCCATCAGGCTTCCCCCGCGCCGGCGATTTCCTGCGGAAAGCTGAATTTGGCCCAACTGGGGATGATGAGCGTCACCGGTACGTCACCCGCCAGGATCGGCTGGCCGGCATCGAGCGCCGCCTTCACCCTGTCGATGCGGGCGATGGCGAGCCCTGTCACGGTAGCACTCGAGCCGAGCGTGCCGACCGGCCGCCCGCCGACGGTTAGCTCGGCACCCGCAGCGGGCAGGGGAAGCCCAGCCTGGACAATCAGCACCCGCCGCCGGGCGGTGCCTCGATGCTGCATGCGCGAGACGACCTCCTGGCCGACATAGCAGCCCTTCTTGAAGCCGACGCCGCCCATTTCGTCGAGCAGCACGTCATGCGGGAACGCATCGCCAAGTGCATAGTCGGCCCCGCTCTCGGCGACGCCGTGGGCAATGCGAAAGGCCTGCCACGCGCCAATGTCGCCAGCGTCCGCGGTGCCGGCATGGAAGCGCGTGACGCCTTCGTCACCAAAGCGCCTGTCGGCAAGCGCGGTTGAATCACTTTCTGAGGCGATTGACTCTTTTCCCCAGGCGACAGTGACAAGTGCCTGTCCCGACTTCGCAATCTCGACCTTGGCGCGAAGCTTGTAGAGCATCAGCCGGCGAATGAAATCGTCTGAAATGTCGGCACGGCATTCGATGCGGAAGGCATTTTCGCCTGCCCGTGAGATCAGGAAGTCGAACAGGATCTTGCCTTGCGGCGTCAAAAGCGCGCCCGGCTTTGCCTCGCCATTGCCAAGCGTATCGAGATCGGTGGTCACGATGTTCTGCAGAAAATGCTCGGCATCGGGGCCGGAGACGGTGATGAGCGCGCGATCTTTCAGCAGGGCAAAGGGCATGGGGCGGATTAAAAGCCTGATCTTGCAAAACGGTTGGCCATTACGTAAGCCGCTGACACTCCTCCCGCAAGAGAGCATCACCATGACCTACGACCTCATCCTGACAGGCGGCATAGTGGTCAATCATGACGGCGAGGGGCCACGCGACATCGGCGTGAAGGGCGGGCGCATCGCCGCGATCGGCGATCTGCGCCAGGCATCGGCTGGCGAGACGATCGACTGCCGGGGCCTGCATATCCTGCCCGGTGTCGTCGACAGCCAGGTGCATTTCCGTGAGCCGGGACTGGAACACAAGGAAGACCTGGAAACGGGTTCGCGGGCCGCGGTGCTGGGCGGTGTCACCGCCGTGTTCGAAATGCCCAACACCAATCCGCTGACCACCAGCGAGGCAACGCTTGCCGACAAGGTCCGGCGCGGCAGCGGCCGCATGCATTGCGATTTTGCTTTCTGGGTTGGCGGTACCCGCGACAACGCCAGGGACGTCGGCGAGCTCGAACGTTTGCCGGGGGCTGCGGGAATAAAGGTCTTCATGGGATCGTCCACCGGTGACCTGCTGGTCGAGGACGATGAAGGCGTCGCCTCGATCCTGAGGAATACCCGCCGTCGCGCCGCTTTTCATTCGGAAGACGAGTTCCGGCTGCGCGAGCGCCTGGACGAGCGCGTCGAGGGCGATCCGTCATCGCATCCGGTCTGGCGTGACGAGATCGCCGCCTTGCGCTGCACCGAGCGGCTGGTGCGCATCGCGCGCGCCGTTCGTGCCCGCATCCATGTCCTGCACATCTCGACCGCCGAGGAGATCCTGTTCCTCGAACAGCACAAGGATGTTGCGACCTGTGAAGCCACGCCGCACCATCTGACGCTGAGCGCCGACGACTATGCGCGGCTTGGCACGCTGATCCAGATGAACCCGCCGGTGCGGGACAAACGCCATCGCGACGGCGTCTGGCATGGCATAGCGCAAGGCATCGTCGACGTGCTCGGCTCCGACCACGCGCCGCACACGCTGGCCGAGAAGGCAAAACCCTATCCGGCCTCGCCCTCGGGTATGACCGGCGTGCAGACGCTGGTGCCGATCATGCTCGACCATGTCAACGCCGGCCGGCTGACCCTGCAGCGCTTCGTCGATCTCTCCAGCCATGGCCCGCAGCGCATCTTCGGCATGGCCAGAAAAGGCCGCATCGCCGCCGGCTATGACGCCGACTTCACCATTGTCGACATGAAGCGGCGCGAGACCATCACCAACGCGCAAGCCGGCTCGAAAGCCGGCTGGACCCCCTATGACGGCAAGCAGGTCACGGGATGGCCGGTCGGCACGATCATTCGCGGTCAGCGCATTATGTGGGACGGCGAAATCGCGACGCCAGGCCAGGGGACGGCGGTGGAGTTTTCCGAGGCGCTGCCGGGTTAGCCACCTGTGGCTGTGCGTCACGTCTTTGATTTTTAAGCGTTCCGCATTATGTTCAAGGCATCATGCGGACACATGTCGCGCCTATGATTGACCCCGCCGAGTTTCCAGAGCTGCAAGCGCTCCTGTGGAATCGCGATGTCGCGCGACTGATCCCGGCCAACGAAGCATTTGCGTTGTACGAGCGCAATTGGCGCTTTGTCGATCAGACACGGCTTACGACGCGCGAGAAATTGCTTATCCAGAACTCGCCAGGGAATTCGGTCACGGTATCCTTCTGACTGCCGGCTGAATTGTCCTCCGTGGTGTTTTTCGCCTCGTATCTGCAACATCAAACCGGACACGTCGCGTGCGCTAGCGGTGCTATTTCGGTTCTTCGAAACGAAAGCATTCGCATTTGGCCGGATGCCGACGTCAGTGCAAAACCTGCCGGCCTGCTCAAATAGCAACATCGTCCACGATGCTGTTCGCATCCTGGCGCAGCCAGGGGGGGCCTTCAGTCGCCGGCGACGAAGAAGGTCCATTGCCCGGCTGGCGTGATGCCGACGCGATAGAAGATGTAGGCTCCGAACTGCTTCATGTCGTCGAAATCGCCGGCGGTGACGATCTTGAACAGCTCGACCCGTTGCTTGGCGTCGAGCTTGTCCAGCGGCAGCGCGAAGAAATACGGCCAGACATAGAGGTCCTGTGGCGTGCCTGCATCGACATGGACGTAGCCTGCGGAAAGCACTTCCTCCAGAATGGCCAGGATCTCCTGGCCATCAGGGTCGCCGGACAGCCCCTTGAGGAAGGTGATGGCGTCGCCGTCGATGTCGGCCAGCGACAGCTGGGTCATGCTGTCGCCCTTGCCGATCAAAGGCCTGAGCTTCTCGATGTCGCCGCTCTTGCAGGCCTCGATGATCAAGTCATGCATGCGCCGCACGGGCTCGGGCAGCTTGCCGAGATCATAGACGACTTCCGGCAGAGGTGCCTCGGGATCGACACGCGGCCTGTTGCTGCCGCCATCCGATGGGCTGTCCGGCTCAGCGGCGTCGGGAGCGGCCGGCTGGCTTGTCGAAGGCGGCGTTCCCACCGGGTCAGGCATGGGAATCGCGCTTCCGGGCGGCGAAACATCGTCCTCCGACGGTGTGGCTGGCGCGGGGAGCTCTTCGCGTTTGATCTCGCTCAGCGCTTGAGCCGGACTGCTGGCCATGCAAGTCGTGAAGGCAACCGCGGCACAGCAAGCAGCGAGGCGGATGTAGAGGCCCAAGCCCTTCGGCTTGCCTGACATCGGAAAATTCACTGCCCGTATCTCCCTACTTCCGGGCATGACACCCGAACGGCATTCGATCGTCAGAGAACCTGATATCGGTTCAGTGCCGCAGCCGCTCAGGTTCGAAGGCGCCTGCGATCACCTTCTCGCGCATGCGGTCGAGCAGGGCAAGGGCCGAGGTTTCGCCGTTGGCGCGCAACATTTCACCGAATGCCGTCTCAAGGGCCGCCTCGGCGATGATTTCTGGCTCAATACCGGCCGAGAGGCCTTCCGCCCAGGCTTCGCTGTGGCTCTCAACCGCCGTCAGGCGCTTCTCTTCCCTGACCAGCGCGTCGATGTCGTTGGCAGCATGTTCCATAAGCGATGTCCACCCTTCCAAGCGGCAACCCATCAGTGTGGATCAGGCTTGATCTGTTCCATTCATAGGCAGCTTCAAGTAAGTATCTGTAAATACGACATTTTTTTGATCGTCATTTACAGGGGCCAACTGTGTTTGGCGAAGCTGCGTTTCAACCCGTATCAAACTTAGCCGATTAGCCTGGCCTGCGGGGCGAAAACCTTCAGTTTGAGTTAATTGCGCCTTCGCGTGATAACGTTTGATTAACGCTGTTGCAGAAGTGCAACATCAGAATTGCACCAAGATGTGGGCGGCGACAAGCCGGATATATCGAGATCCCTGGCGGTGGGCCTGATATCTGTTGATGAATGCTCAGTTGCCATACCGCGAGGCGATATCGCGCGACAGCGTCTCGCCTTCTTTCATGTAACGGCTGATGGCTTCAGTGGCCGAAGCGGTGCACTGGGTATAAGTGCCGCCGAAGGAACGGTAGCCGCGATTGAAGCTGGCGATGAAGCGGGCGCGGCGCTCTGGGTCCGGGTTTTCCGAATCGAGCAGTTTTTCCATCTCGCCACGCCACTGGTCGCCCTTCTCCCCGCAGAGATTGCGCAGGAAATGCAGCGACCCGAGAACTTCCGCCAATCGCATCAGCCCCGGCTCGAACGGCGACTCGGCACTGAAGGCAGGCCGCGCCGGGACGACCGCGCTGACCGCAAGGCAAATGGCAAGGAGCACTGACGGACGGTTCATAAACCTTCTCTGCCTGACGGCTTAGGCCTTGTGGTCTGCCTGATGGCCCGAGACGTCGTGGCTGGCGAGACAACATAAGCCTTGTGACGAAACAATTTGTCGCCTGCAAGGCGGTTTTTCAGTGCCGTGTCAGCGGGCTTGAACGGGACCGAGGAGTTCCTCGGCGACCGCGAACACCGAGCCGGCGAGCGGCAGCAGGGTCATCTCCTTGAGTGTATAGAAGGCGGCTGTCTCGGCGTCGTCGCGGGCCTCGGCCTCGCCACCGGCATAGATGGCGCCGAAGACCGTGAGGAGATAATCGACCGGGTGGCTGTCTTGCCTGCCGTCGATGTGGATTTCCCGAAGCGGGCGAAAGCCGGCGGCGCGCAAGCCGGTCTCTTCCATCAGTTCACGCCGTGCCGCGTCCTCCAGCGTCTCGCCGGCTTCGACCTTACCGCCGGGAAAGGCGTAGAGCCCTTGCGAGGGCGAACGCGCCCGCTTGACCAAGAGTACGGTGTCGCCGCGCACGACGGCTACGGAAACGGCCGGAAGTACCTTGCGTGCTGTGTCCATCGATCCTTGATCAACTCATTTGAGACAGGTCTTTTGTGGACCGGCAGCATGGGCAAGCTTTAGCGGTTGCGCAACGCCGGTTCGATCGCCACTTTCAACACCGAACTATTCGAAAGACACAATCGATCATGTGCGGACGTTTTGCCTTGACCGCCACGCCGGACCAGACCGCTGCCTTGCTGGGCCTTGCGGAGCTGGAGGATTTCCCGGCCCGCTACAACATCGCACCGACACAGCCGGTCCTGATGGTGACCGCTGGCGTGCCGCGAGCCCCAGGCTCCAATCTGCCGGACCGACAGCCGATGCTGGTGCGCTGGGGCCTGATCCCAGCTTGGGTGAAGGACACCAGGGAGTTTCCGCTGCTGTTCAACGCGCGCTCCGAAGGTGCGATCGAGAAGGCCTCGTTCAAGGCCGCCATGCGCCATCGCCGCGCGCTGGTGCCGGCATCCGGTTTCTACGAATGGCGGCAGACCGGAGGCAAGAAGGGGCAACCCTATTGGATCCGGCCCAGGCATGGCGGGTTGATCGCCTTTGCAGGTCTGATCGAAACCTATGCCGAGCCCGGTGGCTCGGAGATGGACACCGGCGCTATCCTGACCGTCAACGCCAACGCCGATATCGCCCATATCCATGACCGCATGCCGGTGGTGGTCGATATTTCTGACTTTGCCCGTTGGCTGGATTGCCGCACGCTCGAACCGCGCGATGTCGTCGATTTGCTGCGGCCGGCGCAGCCCGATTTCTTCGAGGCGATCCCTGTCTCCGACCTCGTCAACAAGGTTGCCAACACTGGACCGGAGATTCAAGAGAGGGGCGAAATCGGGCCGGAACCCGAGAAGGTCAGGCGCCAGAAACCTAGCGCGGACGACAGTCAGATGACGCTGTTCTAGCGAAACCGGTCGAAGTCTAAGTTCAGGACGCCTGTTCTCGCCCTCATCGTCGGCGATTGCGCCAGCCGCGTCATCTCAGGCAGCGCGAGGCGACACGATCTTCTGCGCCGGCTTCTTCTTCTTGGCGGTGTGAAGAAGGGCAGCGACGATGGCGGCCGGGCCGATTGCGCGATAGTGGTTGGCCAGCGCCGGTTGCTTGGCGCGGTTGGCTTCCTGCTTGCTTCGAGGCATGTTTCTCTTCCCTGGTAACATTTCCGTGTCTGCGTTTGCTGGTTGATTCCGACCAAATCGTGACGCGTGGTGATCTAGCCGGCGAATGTTTCATGACTGTGCCGACATGTTTAATAAAATGTTTCACTGACTGATTCCGCGTGACCGGGCGATGCGTTTGCCAGCCCTCGCTACCTTTTTCCCGGAATCCGCGACTTGACGGCAACACTGGTCAGGGCGATAAAGCCGCCGATGAAAACGTCTTTCGCCATTTGTGGCATTTGCATTATTGGCTAGCCTCGCGCTGGTCCGGACGTTTTCGCCTCATCTTCCCCAGATTGGACAAACGCCCCGGCCAGCAGGCTGGAACCTGATTTGCGCCTTGGCGCTGGGCTGGCTCCATCCAGACAAGAAGTTCTGAACGGGAAGCATGGAATGTCTGACGCATCAAAGGGCCTGCGCCTCTACAACACGCTGACGCGCACGAAAGAGGGCTTCGTGCCGATCGATCCGCTTGACGTGCGCATGTATGTCTGCGGCCCGACCGTTTACGATTTCGCCCATATCGGCAACGCCAGGCCGGTGATCGTGTTCGACGTGCTGTTCCGCTTATTGCGCCACCTCTACGGCGAGACGCACGTCACCTATGTGCGCAACATCACCGACGTCGACGACAAGATCAACGCGCGGGCGCTGCGCGATTTCGGCGGCGAGATCGCTTCGGGAACCCTTTCGCTCAACGAAGCGATCCGACGGGTGACCGAAAAAACGGCCGACCAGTTCCACAGGGATGTCGCGACGCTTGGCTGCCTGGAGCCGACGGTCGAACCGCGCGCCACCGAATTCGTCGAACCGCGCGCCGACGGCAAGGCTGATATGATCACCTTGATTAAGCGCCTGATCGAACGCGGCCATGCCTATGTCGCGGCAGGCGAAGTTCTGTTCGATACGGCCTCGATGCCCGACTATGGTCAATTGTCGAAGCGCAATCTCGACGAGCAGCAGGCCGGTGCCCGCATCGCCGTCGACGCCCACAAGAAGAACCCCGGCGATTTCGTGCTGTGGAAACTGTCATCGCCGGAAGAGCCCGGCTGGCAAAGTCCATGGGGCAGGGGCCGGCCCGGCTGGCATATCGAATGCTCGGCCATGTCGGCCGCCTATCTCGGCGAGGTCTTCGACATCCATGGCGGCGGCCTCGATCTGATCTTCCCGCATCATGAGAACGAGATCGCCCAGTCGCGCTGCGCCCACGGCACCGATGTCATGGCCAATGTGTGGATGCACAATGGTTTCCTGCAGGTCGAGGGCCAGAAAATGTCGAAGAGCCTCGGCAATTTCTATTCGATCCACGAATTGCTCGAGACCGAGACCTTCGGCGGCCGCAAATGGCCTGGCGAGGTGCTGCGGCTGGCGATGCTGATGACGCACTACCGCGAGCCGATCGACTTTTCCGTGCGCAAGCTTGAGGAGGCGGAGAACACGCTCCGCAAATGGAAACGCGCGTCGGACCTGGCGCCGGCTGCGGGAAGCCAGGTGCCGGCGGAAGTCGTGGAGGCGCTGTCGGATGATCTTGCGACCTACGCGGCCTTCCAGCAACTGACCCAGCTTGCCGGTGAGGCGAGCGACTTCAGCGGCGCTGGCGAGAATGGCGCCGCGGCTTCCTTGAAAACCTCGCTCGCATTCCTCGGTTTCGACGTCGGCGCGGCCAAGGTCGACGAGGCCGCGATTGCGGAAACCATCGCCAGGCGCCTGCAGTTCATCGCCGCCAAGAACTGGGCCGAGGCCGACCGCATCCGCGATGAACTCCTGGCGCAAGGCGTGCAGTTGAAGGATGGCAAGGATCCGGTCACCGGCGAGCGCGTGACGACGTGGGAGGTGAAGCGGTGAGGGTGGCGCCAGGCACCTTTGCGGTTTTGGCGGGGCCGCCGGTGACAGCCGATCTCCCCCCTTGCGGGGGAGATGTCCGGCAGGACAGAGGGGGGTGTGACGGAACACCGGCGTTTCCGTTTGTTCACCCTCGCCGCAAACATTTATTGAGAAGGCAGTGGTCGCAAGCTGATAGGTCGGCGGGACAGCACCCCCCTCTGCCCTGCCGGGCATCTCCCCCGCAAGGGGGGAGATCAGCTCTCGTCGCCGATTTCGCTAATTGCCGGCGAAGGGGTGTTTGATGGGGCACGATCTCGTTCCGTCCCGTCAGCGCAAAACGCAAAATCCATGCGGCGCGTCATGACCGATGCCGAGCTGAAGCTTTGGAATGAGTTGCGTGCTCACCGGCTGATGGGAATGAGCTTTCGGCGGCAGGTGCTGATTGGGCCTTATATCGTTGACTTTGCTTGCTCGGCCCATCGTTTGATAGTTGAAGTTGACGGCAGCCAGCATGCCGGCGCGGAACATTCAAGACGCGATCAGGCAAGAAGCGCTTATCTGAGCGCCAGCGGCTGGACCATCCTGCGCTTCTGGAATGACGACGTGATCCGCGATATCGACAATGTCTGCCAGCACATCGTCAACTCGGCTGGCATGGCCAACGTGCCGGAGCCAGCAACGGAGGAGCTCGTTCCATGATCGACCATCTCGGCATCACCGTTTCCGATTTCGATGCCTCCAAGGCCTTTTACAATAAGGCGATGGCGCCGCTGGGTGGCTCGCTGCTTTATATGGTGCCGCAGGAATACACTGGTGGCGCCAAGGTCGGCGGCTATGGCCGCGACCGGCCGGTGTTCTGGTTGAGCGCGGCCAGGGAAAAGCCCCGAGATCATCAGCACGTCGCCTTCACCGCGCGCAGCCGCGCCGAGGTCGACGCCTTCCACGCCGCCGCCCTTGCAGCCGGCGGCAAGGACAATGGCGGACCGGGCCTGCGTCCGCACTATCACCCCAACTATTACGGCGCCTTCGTCCTCGATCCCGACGGCAACAATGTCGAGGCGGTCTGCCATGATCCGGAGTGAAAACCAATGAGCCTCGACAACCGGCCTGTCTACACAGGCGGCTGCCAGTGCGGTGCGGTGCGCTTCCGCGTCGAAGGCGCGCTCGGCGACGCCTCGGTCTGCCACTGCCGCATGTGCCAGAAGGCCAGCGGCAATTTCTACCTGCCGCTGGTCTCGGTGCGCGGCGCCAAGGTCGACTGGACGCGCGGCGAACCCAAGCGGTTCCGTTCCTCCAATGCAGCATGGCGCGGTTTCTGCGCCGAATGCGGCACGCCGCTGACCTTCGAGGCGCCCGACGGCATGGCTCTGGCGATCGCCGCCTTCGACGATCCGGCTGGTATCGCGCCGACCATCCAGTGGGGCACGGAAGCAAAACTGCCCTATGTGGATTCCATTCCGCGATTGCCGGGCGAGGACACGATGGCGGATATCGGCTCGGCTCCTTATCTCGCCGAGCTCGTCTCCTATCAGCATCCCGACCACGACACCGACCGATGGCCGCCGGAGGAAAGACCATGACCGAAACTGTCCGAACCGGCGGCTGCCAATGCGGCGCCGTGCGCTTCCGCATCAAGGGGGCGCTGGGACGTGCGTCCATCTGCCATTGCCGCATGTGCCAGAAACAGTTCGGCTCCTTCTTCGGCGCGCTGGTGACGGTACCCAAGGATGGCGTCGAATGGACCCATGAAGAACCAAGTTATTTCCAGTCTTCGGTCAACATCGATCGCGGCTTCTGCGCCCGTTGCGGCACGCCGCTGACCTACCGGCAGCCCGGCGGGCTCGAGATCGCCATCGGCGCCTTCGACGACCGCTCGGATCTGGCGCCGCGGATCCAGGTCAACTATGCGGCACGGCTGCCTTGGGTCGAGACGATCTTCGACCAGCCTGTCCACCAGGATCCCGATTATTACGCGCGGCAGGAGCAAATCATCTCCTTCCAACACCCCGATCACGAAACGGCCAACTGGCCGCAACAGGGCCTGAAAATATGAGCTTGCGCACCCTCTATCCGGAAATCGAACCGTTCGACTCGGGGATGCTCGATGTCGGCGACGGCCATATGGTCCATTGGGAGCGGTCAGGCACCAAGGGCGCCAAGCCGGCCGTGTTCCTGCATGGTGGACCGGGCGGCACCATCTCGCCAAAACACCGGCGGCTGTTCGACCCCAAGCTCTACGACGTCATCCTGTTCGATCAGCGCGGCTGCGGAAAGTCGACGCCGAACGCCTCGCTGGAGGCCAACACGACATGGCATCTCGTTTCCGACATCGAGCGACTGCGCGAAATGGCCGGCTTCGACAATTGGCTGGTGTTCGGCGGTTCCTGGGGCTCGACGCTGGCGCTCGCCTATGCCGAGACACACCCTGATCGCGTCAGCGAACTGGTGGTGCGCGGCATCTACACGCTGACCCGCGCCGAGCTCGAATGGTACTATCAATTCGGCGTCTCGGAGATGTTCCCCGACAAATGGGAGCGTTTCCTGGCGCCGATCCCGCAGGCCGAGCGCGGCGACATGATGGCCGCCTACCGCAAGCGGCTGGTCGGGTCCGACCGAAAGGCGCAGATCGAGGCCGCCCGCGCCTGGAGCCTGTGGGAAGGCGAGACGATCACGCTGCTTCCTGAACCCGAAACCAGCGGTCCGTTCGGCGAGGACGACTATGCCGTCGCCTTCGCCCGCATCGAAAATCACTATTTCGTCCATGCCGGCTGGCTCGAGGAGGGACAGTTGCTGCGCGATGCCGGGAAGCTCAAGGACATCCCCGGCACCATCGTTCACGGCCGCTACGACATGCCGTGCCCGGCGCGCTACGCCTGGGCGCTGCACAAGGCCTGGCCGAAGGCGGACTTTCATCTGATCGAAGGCGCCGGTCATGCCTATTCGGAGCCGGGCATCCTCGACCGGCTGATCCGCGCGACGGACAAGTTTGCGGGCAAATGACGATGAGCCGCGAGCGCCTCTATCTCTTCGACACCACGCTCCGCGACGGCCAGCAGACGCCGGGCATCGACTTTTCGGTCGAGGACAAGATCGCGATTGCCAAACTGCTCGACGAGTTCGGCTTCGACTATGTCGAAGGTGGGTATCCCGGCGCCAATCCGACCGACACTGCATTCTTCCAGCAGAAGCGCACGGCACGCGCAAAATTCGTTGCGTTCGGAATGACCAAGCGGGCTGGGGTCTCAGCCTCCAACGATCCGGGGCTGGCGGCGCTTGTCCAATCGAAATCGGACGCCATCTGCTTCGTCGCCAAGAGCTGGGACTACCATGTTCGCGTGGCGCTCGGTTGCACCAACGAGGAGAACCTCGACTCCATAAAAGTGTCCGTCGAGGCATCGGTCGCTTCGGACAAGGAAGCAATGGTCGATTGCGAGCATTTCTTCGACGGCTTCAAGGCCAATCCGGACTATGCGCTCGCTTGTGCGAAAACGGCCTACGACGCCGGTGCGCGCTGGGTGGTGCTATGCGACACGAATGGCGGCACGCAACCCTCGGAAGTGCGGGCAATTGTCGAGAAGGTCATTGCCGCAGGCATTCCGGGCGAGCAACTCGGCATCCATGCCCATGACGACACCGGCCAGGCGGTGGCCAATTCCCTTGCCGCCGTCGAGGCCGGCGTGCGCCAGATCCAGGGCACGCTGAATGGCATCGGCGAACGTTGCGGCAACGCCAATCTGATCTCGATCCTGCCGACACTGGCGCTGAAGCCGGCTTTCGCCGACCGCTTCGAGACGGGAATCTCAGCCGAAGCGCTTACCGGCATTTCGCGCCTGTCGCGCGCCTTCGACGAATTGTTGAACCGCGCTCCGGAAGCGCAGGCGCCCTATGTCGGCTCCTCCGCCTTTGCCACCAAGGCGGGTATCCACGCTTCGGCGCTGGCCAAGGAGTCGGCGACCTATGAGCATGTGGAGCCGCAGGCCGTGGGCAACCGCCGCCGCGTCATGGTCTCCGACCAGGGCGGCAAGGCCAATTTCCTCGCCGAGTTGAAGCGGCGCGGCATCGATGTGCCGAAGGACGACCATCGGCTCGACGCCCTGATATCGGTGGTCAAGGAGCGTGAGGCCTCGGGCTACGCCTATGAGGGCGCCGACGCCTCCTTCGAACTCCTGGCGCGCAAGATGCTGCATGGCCTGCCCGAATTCTTCCACGTCACCTCGTTCCGCTGCATGATTGAACGCCGCTTCGATGCCAATGGCCAGTTGAAGACGGTGTCGGAAGCAGTGGTCAAGGTGCTGGTCGAGGGCGAGGAGAAGATGTCGGTGGCCGAGGGCCATGGCCCCGTCAACGCGCTCGACATTGCGCTGCGCAAGGATCTCGGCAGATACCAGAACGAGATCGCGGATCTCGAGCTTGCCGACTTCAAGGTGCGGATCCTCAATGGCGGCACCGAGGCCATCACCCGGGTGCTCATCGAATCGCATGACGGTACCGGCGCGCGCTGGTGGACGGTCGGGGTCTCGGAAAACATCATCGACGCGTCGTTTCAGGCGCTAATGGATTCGATCGTCTACAAGCTGATGAAGAATCGCGAGATGGCGGGGCTGGTGGCGGCGGAGTAAGTTTGAACCATCAGCGAAAGTCCATTGATCCATCAGAACTTTGCGATGGTATTGCCAAGATTACTGGGCCATAGCGTTGGGCCATGGCCGCTGAAGCAATTACTCCCGATGCAGAATCGAAAGCCCGCCGCGGCTTCTTGCTGGCGCTGGGTGCCTATCTCTTGTGGGGGTTGCTGCCCTTCTACATGAAGGCGGTGGCGCATCTGCCGCTTGCCGAGGTGATTGCACACCGCATCGTCTGGTCGGTGCCGATTGCCGCGGCGGTCCTGGTCTGGGCCGGCCGCACGGCCGACTTCAAGGTGGCGATCCGCTCGCCTCGCACCATCGCCATGGCGGGGCTGACGGCGGCGCTGATCTCGGTCAACTGGGGCATCTATGTCTGGGCGATCGCGGTCGACCGCACCGTCGAGACGGCATTGGGCTATTACATCAACCCACTGGTGAACGTCGTGGTCGGCGCACTGCTGCTCGGCGAGCGGCTCGACCGGTTGCAGATCGCGGCGGTGGTGCTTGCGGCGGTCGCCGTCGCCGTGCTGACAATCGACGGCGGCAAACTGCCCTGGGTGTCGCTGGCATTGGCGTTTTCCTTCGCCGCCTACGGCTTCTTCCGCAAGACGCTGCCGATCGGTCCCAGCCAGGGCTTCCTGCTCGAAGTGCTTTTGCTGTCGGTGCCGGCGCTGGGCTACATCGTCTTCCTTATCGCCACCGGACAGGACCATTTCGTCTCCAGCAATGGCACCGACACCGCGCTGCTCATCGGCTGCGGGCCGGTGACGGCCGTGCCGCTGCTGCTGTTCGCCTTTGGCGCCAAGCTGCTGCGCCTCTCGACCATCGGCATCATGCAGTACATAGCGCCGACCATGGTGTTTCTGATTGCCGTGCTGATCTTCGACGAGCCGTTCGGCACCACGCAAGCCATCGCCTTTGCCCTGATCTGGGCGGCCCTTGCGGTCTATTCCTGGTCCATGCTGGCGACGGCGCGCCGGGCTACATCTGCCCGAGCCGCCTGACAAAAAGATAGGTCACGCCCGCGATCAGCAGCGACGCGCCCGTGATCACCCAAAAACCCAACGGGGTGTTGACCAGCGGCAAACCGCCGACATTCATGCCGAACAGGCCTGAGATGATGGTCATCGGCAACAGCACCGCCGTCATCACCGAGAGCACGTAAAGCAGCCGGTTCGACTGCGTCGTCAGCTTGGCCATCAGCTCGTCCTGTAGCAGCCGCGTGCGCGCCTGCAACTGCTCGCCGTCATAGTGCAGTGTCTGTGCGCGGTGCGAAAGCCGCGCCGCCATGTCGTTGATCGAATCCGGCAGGTCGTTGCGGTGCGAATGGTCGAGATGGCGAAACAGGTTGGTCAGCGTCGCCATCTGCCGGTGGATGACCACCAGATGCCGGCGTGCATCGACCAGCGCCTGCCGCTCATTGTGCCATGCGTCGCAGACGATGCGGTCCTCAATGCCGTCGAGACTGTCGCTGAGTGCCGCGAGTTCCGTCGCCATCCCGTCGAACGACTGGCCGACGACAGCCTCGATCAGCTCGGCCGGAGACCGGAACTTGCGCGATCCGTTCTCGATCGCCTTGCGGATGTTGTCGACCGATTGCAGCGGCTGCTTGCGGGCGCCGACCAGCATCGTGTCGTTGAGGGCGAAGCGGAAATGACCAAGCCCGCCGGCTTCCGCTGAATAATCATGACGCAGGTCCGGCAGATCGCCATAGAGCCAGTCATCCTCGAGGTCGATGTGGCAGCCATGGCTGGCGGTCAGGAAGGCTTCGCGCACCGGTGCCGGCAAGGCCTGATCGGCGCCGATCTCGTGGCGGGCGCGCATGTCGGAAAGCTGGTAGCTGCGCCATGTCCAATGCGCTGCGGCGGTATCCCTGGTCCGCACCCCCTCGGTGGTAAAGTGGTAGATGAAGAACAGACCGTGCTCATCGGGCAGGTAAGGCGACAGGTCAGTGCCTTCGGAGGGGATGGCGATGTTCATGGCGGCTTCGCCGGTCTCTGATGCGGTCGGGGTCGCGGGGGCGGCCAAGCGCGATTTCTAGCACGGCATCCCCGATTTAGTGTGACTGTTCCGTGACGGCGCGCCCCCCTTACAGGACGCTGGTGATCCCGCCATCCACCAGCAGCATCTGTCCGTTCACGAAACTGGCGGCGTCGGACGCCAGGAACACGGCAGCGCCCGCGAGTTCCCTCACTTCGCCCCAGCGCCGCATCGGCGTGCGGCCGGTCAGCCAGGCGGAGAATGTCTCGTCGGCGACCAGCGCGGCGTTGAGCTCGGTCTTGAAATAGCCCGGCGCGATGGCGTTGACGCGCACGCCGTGCTGGCCCCATTCGCCGGCCATCGACTTGGTCAGCATGGTGATGGCGCCCTTGCTCGCCGCGTAGGGCGCGATCGACGGGCGTGCGAGCACGCTCTGCACCGAGGAGACATTGATGATCGACCCCCTTTGGCGCGCGATCATGCCCTTTACGACGGCCCGGCTCACCTTGAACACGCCGTCCAGGTTGGTGGCCATCAACGCGTCCCAGTCGGCGTCGCTGAAGGTCTCCAACGGCGCCCGTCGCTGGATGCCGGCATTGTTGACCAGGATGTCTATCGGTGCGGTGCCGGTTTCCGCCGCCGCGATTGCCTGGTCGACCGACTGGGTGTCGGTTACGTCGATCACCGCTTCCGTGATCGAATGGCCCGCGGCGCGCAACTTGTCCGCGGCCGCTTTCAGATCGTCGGCCTTGCGGCCGCCGATCGTGACGCGCGCGCCGGCGCTCGCAAGCGCCTCCGCGAAGGCGAGGCCCAGGCCACGGCTGGCGCCGGTGATGAAGGCATGCTTGCCTTCGAGGCCGAACAGTTGGTCGAGATAGTCGGTCGAATGCAATTTGCACCTTCATCGATTGCGATTTGTCGCCCGTCAGTCGAAGGCTCGTTCGGCCCTTGGCAAGCGGCAGCGCCAGCGTGCCGCGTGGCTTGATGAGATGCAAGGCGCTTGTCGGCCTGGCGGTCCTGCTGACGACCTCGATTGTCGCGGCCGTCGGCCTCAGCGCTTCGGCCCAAATCCCGGACAGGGATTGAGTGGCACGATCGCGGCAATGTCCATCATGCCAGCCTTGACCAGTGGCAAGGTGGCGAGATGGCCGCGCACATCGGCATCGCTGCCGACTTCGAACATCATGCCGCTGCCGGGAATGTCGCCGACCTGGGGCAAGCTGCTCGGAGGGAGCAGGCAGTAGGCAGTAGGGGGAAGTGTACGCTCCGACACTGCAAACCTACTGCTCTCCCGCAACCTTACATCTTGTCGATCACCGACTGGACGCCCTCGGTCGGTGCGTCGACCGAGGAGCCGGCGACCATGATGGCGGCGACGATGGCCTCGGGATCGTTGACGACCAGCGGCTTCACACGCTGCGCGGTATGAATGAAGCCTTCCGCCGCCATGTGATCAAGCAACGCCGTCATCGGATCCCAGAATCCGTTGACGTTGCCGAAGACGATCGGTTTGCGGTGATGGCCAAGCTGCGCCCAGGTCATGATCTCGACGATCTCCTCGACTGTGCCGATGCCACCAGGCAGCGCCACAAAGGCGTCGGATTTCTCGAACATCTTGTGTTTGCGCTCGTGCATGTTGTCGGTGATCGACAACTCGTCGAGCCGGTCAAGCGCGGTTTCGGTTGCTTCCTTGTTGATCAGGAAGCGCGGAATGATGCCCGTCACCTTGCCGCCGGCCTTGAGCGCGCCTTCGGCGACGGCGCCCATAATGCCTTTGGTGCCGCCGCCATAGACCAGCCGCAGGCCTGCCTTTGCAATTGAGCGTCCAAGCAGGTGGCCGGCCTTGACATAGATTTCATCGCGGCCCGGAGATGAGCCGCAATAGACGCAAACGGATCGAATCGTGTTCATGCCGATGATTGGTGATTGGGTCTGAAAGCGCGGTCAAGCCCTAGGGTTGAGAAGGCCGGGCTTTTTCTTGTCGGTCATGGCAAAACACGCTAGACCGGCGTTAGGTGGCTAAGGGGCAGGGAAATACATGGCAATCAATCCATTGAAGGCGTTCTTGTTCGCGGCGGGTGGGACCGTAGCGGCCGCGGGAACCGCCTATGTATCGGGCGCACTCGACCCGTATCTTCATCGCACACCGCCGGCGGAAGTCGCGGCGTTGACGCCGTCCGCGGCGCCGAAGCCGGCCGATCCTGGCACGGAAGGGCGCCTGCCGGCTCCGACGATGCCGGCCACGCCGGGCGCGGCACCTCAGGCGACGGCCCCGGCAGCACCTGCAACCGACGCTGCGGCGCCTGCGGCGCCCGCGACGGCGGGTCCGGTCGCGCCGACTTTCGATGTCGTACGGGTCGAGAGCAACGGCTCGATCGTCGTTGCCGGCAACGCGGCGCCCAACTCGAAGGTCGAAATTCTCAACGGCGCGACGGTGATCGGCTCCACGGTTGCTGGTCCCGATGGTGCCTTTGTCATCGTGCTCGAAGATCCGCTGAAGCCCGGCGACTATACGATCGCCCTGCGTTCGACGGTTGGCGCGGTCGTGACCGCCTCGGCGCAGACCGCAGTCGTCTCGGTGCCCGCGAATGCAGCTGGCCAGGTGCTGGCCATGGTCGAGGAGCCGGGCAAGCCGGCCGAACTGCTGACCGTTCCGGCATCTGAGCCAAAGCCGGCGCCGGCAACCGGCGACCAGGCTGCCGCTCCTGCTGCTGAAGCGCCCGCCGCGCCGGCGACGGCCACGCCAGCCGTGGATGAAGCAAAACCCACTCCGGCGGCACCGGCCGCGCCCGCGGCAGCCGTGGCCGAACCAAAGATCGTGGTCGAGGCAGTCGAGATCGACGGCAACAAGATCTTTGTCGCCGGCCTCGCCGATCCGGGCCGCAAGGTGCGCGCCTACGCCAACGACATCCTGCTCGGCGACGCGCAGACCTCGTCGGACGGCCATTTCCTGGTCGAGGCGACGCGCGATATTCCGGTCGGCAGCTATACCATCCATGTCGACGGCCTCGATGCCGATGGCGTGAAGGTGGTGGCCCGCGCCGCGGTGCCCTTCGAGCGCGAACCGGGCGAGGCGGTCGCCGCCGTTGCCCCCGCCGAGACCAAGCCCACCGAGACCAAGCCCGCCGAGGCCAAGCCCGCGGCGCCCGCTGTTGCCGCCGCTGCTCCGGGCGAGACCGCGCCGGCTCCCGCCGCGCCAGCCACCGAGGCTCCGGCTAACGTCGCAGCAGCCACGCCGCCAAGCGACGTGCCTGAAATCGTGTCGCCCAAGCTCGAACATGCCGACAGCGCGGTCATCATTCGGCGCAACGACACACTGTGGCGGATCTCACGGCGCGTCTATGGTCACGGCGTGCGCTACTCCACCATATACCTCGCCAACCAGGACCAGATCAGGAATCCGAACCGCATCTGGCCGGGGCAGGTGTTCAAGGTTCCGGAAAAGTCGAAGGAAGGCGAAGCCGCCGACCTCAAGGCAATGGGCGAGCAGGCGACGACCGCACCGATGAAGACGGAATAGGGATAGACCGGCAATTCCGGCGATCTACCCATCGGCCTAGCTTGCCCTGTCATCGTTCATCGTCTATCGCCGATGAACGATGACAGAATGCGTTCCCTTACCAGACCATGCCGCCTCGGCACTGCCTGGCTGCATGCCGGACAGCCGCGCTGTCGCGGCGCGGTTCGCAGCACTTTCGCATCCGGCGCGGATCGAGATACTGAGGCATCTGTCGGCCAGCAATTCCTGCTGCTGCCGTGAGGTCGTCGACCGTTTCGCTCTGGCCCAGTCGACGATCTCCCAGCATCTGAAAATATTGGTCGAGGCGGGCCTCGTCCGGTTTGAGCCCGACCGTCAGCGATCGCGCTATGCGGTCGATCGCGCGGCACTTGCCGACGTATCGGCATCGCTGGGCGCGCTCATCAATTCCTGCTGCTCCGGCCGCTGACCCTCTCACCCAAAAGGCAAGAAAAGTGGCCGAAAAAACCGTCTCCGCCGACACCTCGACACTCACGACACTGCGCAATCTCTGGCCCTATATGTGGCCGGCCGACCGCGCCGATCTCAGGGCGCGGGTGACCTGGGCGACGCTGCTGCTGGTCGTCGCCAAGGTGACGCTGGTCGCCGGTCCCTATTTCTTCAAATGGGCGACCGATGCGCTGGCGGGCGGCTTCAAAACGCCACCGCCGCTGCCATCGTTCATGCTTGCCCCGGTGATGCTGGTCATTGCCTACAATGTGCTGAGGCTCGTCCAGCTCGGCTTCAACCAGCTGCGCGATGCGCTGTTTGCCCGGGTCGGCCAGCATGCGGTTCGCCAGCTTGCCTTCCGCACCTTCGTGCACATGCATCAGCTGTCGCTGCGCTTCCACCTGGAGCGCCGCACCGGCGGCCTGTCGCGCATCATCGAGCGCGGCACCAAGGGCATCGAAACGATCGTCCGCTTCATCATGCTCAACACCGCGCCGACGATCCTCGAATTCGCGCTGACCGCGGGCATATTCGGTTTCACCTATGGCTGGAAATATGTGGCCGTGGTGGCGGTCACCGTCTGCCTCTACGTCTGGTTCACGGTCAAGGCCAGCGACTGGCGCATCTCGATCCGCCGCGACATGAACGACAGCGACACCGACGCCAACACCAAGGCGATCGACTCGCTCCTCAACTTCGAGACGGTCAAGTATTTCACCAATGAGCGCATGGAGGCCGAGCGCTTCGACCGCTCGATGGCGCGTTACGAGATCGCCGCAACCAAGACCTGGACCTCGCTCGGCTGGCTGAACTTCGGCCAGGGCTTCATCTTCGGCGTCGGCACGGTCGTCGTCATGTGCATGTCGGCGCTGGAGGTGCAGGCCGGCACCCAGAGCGTCGGCGATTTCGTTTTCATCAATGCCATGCTGGTACAGCTTTCCGTGCCGCTCAACTTCATCGGCTTCATCTATCGCGAAATCCGCCAGGGCCTCACCGACATCGAGCACATGTTCGACCTCCTCGACGTGCCGCAGGAGATCGTCGACAAGCCCAACGCCAAGCCGCTGGCCGTCAGCGCCGGCAAGGTCGAGTTCCGCGACGTCCACTTTTCCTATGATCCGAACCGCAAGATCCTGAAGGGCGTCTCCTTCGAGGTGCCGGCCGGCAAGACCGTTGCCATTGTCGGGCCGTCGGGTGCGGGCAAGTCGACCATCTCGCGGTTGCTGTTCCGCTTCTACGACGTGCAGGGTGGCCAGGTTCTGATCGACGGCCAGGACGTGAGGGACGTGACGCAGGACAGCCTGCGCGCGGTGCTCGGCATGGTGCCGCAGGACACGGTGCTGTTCAACGACACCATCGCCTACAACATCCGCTACGGCCGTGTCGGCGCCGGCGAGGAGGAGGTGCGCAAGGCCGCCGAACTCGCCCAGATCGGGCCGTTCATCGAGAAGCTGCCCGACGGCTACAAGTCGATGGTCGGCGAGCGCGGGCTGAAACTTTCCGGCGGCGAGAAGCAGCGCGTGGCGATCGCCCGCACCATCCTGAAGGCACCGCCGATCCTGATGCTCGACGAAGCCACTTCGGCGCTCGACAGCCACACCGAGCAGGAGATCCAGGCCGCGCTCGACCTCGTCAGCAAGGGCCGCACCACCATCGTCATCGCCCACCGCCTGTCGACGGTTATTGCCGCCGACGAGATCATCGTGCTGAAGGACGGCCAGATCGCCGAGCGCGGCACTCATGTCGAGCTGATGCGAAAGCACGGCCTCTATGCCTCGATGTGGGACCGCCAGCGCGAGGCGACCGAAGCCGAGGAGCGGCTGCGCATTGCCCGCGAAAGCGACGAACTGGGTGTCGTCGTACGCCGGCGCACATCGGAGATGTCGTAGCTCAAAAAAGCTCTTGACCTCAACTTAGGTTGAGATTGTAGACCGTCGCCCGAGAGCCGCAAAACAGCATTGTCGAGGACGGAATCAAATGGATATGAGCTTTACGAATCAGGACGTTAACGGCGGCAGCGTGTTCAGGGTCGACAAGTTCGTGGTGCCCGCCAATGCCCGCGATGAAATCCTCGCAAAGGTGAAGATGACGCATGAGTTGCTGCGTCTGCAGCAAGGCTTCGTCCAGGACTTTCTGCTCGAGCAATTCTCAGGGCCGGGCGAATTCAACCTGGTCACCATCGTCGAATGGGAAAGCCAGGCTGCCGTCGACAATGTGGTACCGATCGTCAAGGCTGCGCACGAGCGCATAGCCTTCAACCCGCAGGAGACGATCGCCCGGCTCGGAGTGCGAGCTGATATCGCCAATTATCAGCGCGTGCCGGGACTCTAGCCAGGCCACCCCACACTCGGTGCCGGCGCTTCAATGCCGAGCACCTTGCCGGTGCGGGCGTCGCTTGTCATACGCTCGAAGCCGCGCCACTCGGCGGCGGTGATGAACAGCGTTTTCCGGTCCGCAGCGCCCAGCATGCAGGCAAAGCAGCCGCGATCGGCGGTGACGGTCTGCAAGACGTCACCGCCTTCGCGCACCCGCACGCAGTGCTTGTTGGGAACGTCGGCATACCAGACCGCCCCGTCCGCATCGAGGCAGATGCCGTCGGGATATCCGTCGAGATCGGCCCAGGTGCGTCTGTTGGACAAGGAACCGTCGGCGGCAATGTCAAACGCGCTCAGCCGGTTGGCATGGGATTCGGCAATGATCAGCGTCTTGTTGTCCGGGGTCACCGCCATGCCGTTCGCAAAGGCGATAGTGTCCGCCACTTGCCTGACCGCGCCATCCGGTGTGACCAGCACGATGGTGCCGGGACCGAAATGCTGGCCGGCCGCCGGCGCCGGCCCGCCACCATTGACGTAGATGTTGCCGCGCCCGTCTACGACGATCTCATTCCATGGGCTTTTCGACAAGCTGCGCAGGTCGGCGTGGGTGACGAGCGAGCCATCGGCTTCCTGCCGCAACAGCAGGCCCTCGCGGCCTGAGACAACCAGCAGACGACCGTCCGGCAGCCAGTCGATGGAGTAGGGCAGGACAGCCGGAATCGTGAGCATGATCTTGCGGCTGCCGCCGGCATCGACGGCGATGATCTCGCCGGTGCCCCAATCGCAGACCCACAGGCGTCCGTCATGCCAGCGTGGCGATTCCCCGAAGGCGAGACCTTCCATGACGATGTACGGTTTGTCGCCGGACGATATTCGCATGATCAGGAGCCTCCGTTGCGCGCGTCATCGGCCCTTGCGATGAAGCGCTTCCCACCAAGGACGGGCGAGATGAGAGTCTCCCGACAGCGGACCGCTGTATTTTCGCGCAGGAAGAACGCCGCATCGGTGTGACGTTGACGCCACAGGTGCCGGTCTGCGCAAGGGCGGCGTCGGCGCAGATAGGTTTTTCGGCCATTCTGGCTGCCTTGGCGCAGTCAAGGGATGGCTTTTGACGGCACGACAGGCATGCGACCCGGTATCCATTTCACGACACACGGAGCGCCCGGCTATCCGCGGTCACAGGCCCGCCCTTGCCCGTTCATCCGCGCCGGCGATTGTCGCGTTGCGGGCAGGGGGTGTTTCGGCTATTGAGGCCGGACCTGAAACAGGGACCGCCCCCAGCCCATGAGCCTTGTCGACACGGTCAAGAACGCGTTCGTACCGATCCATCGCGAAGGCTATCCCTTCATCGCGGCGTTTGGCGCGGCGACGCTGTTCCTCGGCTATTTCTCCTCGATCCTGTTCTGGATCGGGCTGATCCTGACCGCCTGGTGCGTCTATTTTTTCCGTGACCCCGAGCGCGTCACGCCTGTTGACGATCGCCTGGTGGTAAGCCCCGCCGATGGCATCGTCTCGGCGGTCGGGCCGGCCGTGCCACCGCGCGAGCTTGGCCTCGGCAATGTCGAGATGACCCGCATCTCCGTGTTCATGAACGTCTTTTCCTGTCACGTGAACCGCTCTCCGGTGCGCGGCCGCATCGCCAGGATCGAACATCGGCCGGGAAAATTCCTCAATGCCGAGTTGGACAAGGCGAGCACGGAAAACGAGCGCAACGGCCTCGTCATCGAGAGCCCCAACGGCACGGTGGCGGCAGTCCAGATCGCCGGCCTGGTGGCGCGCCGCATTGTCTGCTGGACCGAGGCCGGCGCTTCGATCGGCACCGGCGAGCGTTTCGGCCTGATCCGTTTCGGCTCGCGCGTCGACGTGTTCCTGCCCTTGACCGCCACGCCGCGCGTCGCCGTTGGCCAGACGGCGGTCGGCGGCGAAACCGTGCTCGCCGAATTCGGCGGTGTCGCCGGCACGCCCCTCGTGCGGATTTCCTGAAGGTGGGCACGCAGTATAAAAAATTCGAGGCCCATGCCAGCGGCGGTCCGCGCATCCGCGAGATCCCCATGCGCATGGTGCTGCCCAACCTGGTCACCGTGCTTGCCATCTGCGCCGGCCTGTCCGGCATCCGCTTCGGCTTCGAGGGGCGTTTCGAGCCGGCGGTGGTGATGGTGCTGCTGGCCGCTTTTCTCGACGGCATTGACGGCCGCCTGGCGCGGATGCTGAAGGCGACCTCCAAATTCGGCGCGCAGATGGATTCCCTGGCCGACATCGTCAATTTCGGCGTTGCGCCGGCACTAGTGCTCTATGCCTTCCTGCTCGACCGCGCCGGCTCGCCAGGCTGGATCGCGGCACTGCTGTTTGCGATCGCTTGCGGGCTGCGGCTGGCGCGTTTCAACGTGCTCGACGACGAGAAAGCCGACCGCCCGATATGGCAGACCGAATATTTCGTCGGTGTGCCGGCGCCGGCAGGCGCCGTTCTGGTGATGCTGCCGCTCTATCTCTATTTCCTGCGGCTTGGGGTGGAGCCCAGCCGGCCGGCCGCCTTCGTCGCCACCGGCTTCACCATCCTGGTGGCCTTCCTGCTGGTCAGCCGCTTGCCAGTCTATTCAGGCAAGAGCATCAAGATCCCCGGCGACAGAGTGCTGCCGGTCATCCTCGCCGTCGTCCTCTACATTCTCTTGCTGATGACCTATCCCTGGTACACGCTGACGGCATCGGTCGCGGGCTACCTGATCTTTCTCCCATTCAGCGTGCGCGCCTATTCCAAGCGAGCCAAGCTGGAAGGCGAGAAAGTGCCGCCTTCGGACATAGGTTAGAAAGTCGGCCGAAGTCCTTGGTCCGACTCAGGCCGCCACGCCAAGTCCGAGCCGGTCGATCGCCAGCTTTCTCGTCGACACATAGTCGGTCTTGCCGGAACCGAGCACCGGGATCTCCTCGACCTTGACGATGTCGTTCGGCACCATCAGTTCGGCCGCTCCGGCCTTTTTGCCGAACTGACGCAACTCCTCGGCGCTGGCATCGTCGGCGGTGGTGACCAGCACGATGCGCTCGCCCCGCCTCTTGTCCGGCACCGCCACCGCCGCATGGCGTTCTTCCGGCCAAAGCGACTGCACCAGCATCTCGACCGCACCCAGCGACACCATCTCGCCAGCGATCTTGGCGAAGCGCTTGGCGCGGCCGCGAATGCTGATGAAGCCTTCGCGGTCGACGGCGACGATATCGCCCGTGTCGTGCCAGCCGGTCAGGGGCTGGAGCTCGCCGGGGCGGTCCGCGGTCATGTAGCCCATCATCATGTTCGGCCCGTCGAGCCACAACTGGCCGGCATCGTTGATGCCTTCGACCGGCTCCAGTTTCATGCGAATGGCCGGCAGAAGCCGGCCGACCGTGCCGTCGCGGCCGTGGATCGCGGTGTTGACGGCAACCACGGGCGCCGCCTCGGTCAGTCCGAAGCCCTCGATGATCTCGGCCTGGAAGCGTTCGCGATAAACGCGGCGGGTATCCGGCTTCACCGCCTCGGCGCCGGCGACGACGAAGCGCAGACTGGAGAAATCCCCGTCCTTGGCGGTGCGCGCATAGTTGGCGAGGAACGTGTCGGTGCCGAACATGATGGTCGGTTTCACCTTGCGCGCGATCTCGGGGATGAGCTTGTAGTGGAGAGGCGAGGGATAGAGGAACAGCTTTACCCCGGTGACCAGTGGCAGGATGGTGCCGCCCGTCAGGCCGAACGAATGGAACACCGGCAACACGTTGAGCAGGATGTCCGCCGGCGAAATGGTGATCCGCGCCTCGGCCTGCATGGCATTGGCGAGGAGATTCTTTTGCGACAGAACAACGGCCTTCGGCGTGCCTTCGGAGCCCGAGGTGAACAGGATCACGCCGGGCTTTGCCGCGTCCTGTCGCTGCAGCGGCAGGCGCCACAGCAAGGCGGCTGCAAGCTTGTCCAGCGTGGTGACGCTTTCGCGTACATCTTCCAGCCACAGCAGCCTGGCGCCGCCCTTTTCAACCGCGGCGACGATATCGGCGAGATCGGCCTTCTCGACGAAGGCACGCGAAGAGACAACGGTGCGGATGACGGCGGTGCGGACAGCCGCGGTGACGCTTGCCGGCCCGGCCGTGTAGTTGATCATCGCCGCCACACGGCCCGCCGAGAGCAGGCCGACGAGCGACAGCACGACGCCGTTGGCGTTGGGCAGCATCACCCCCACAGCTTCGCCCGGCGCCGTCACCGCCTCGAAGCGCCTGCCCAGCACCCGCGCGCCGATGAACATCTTGCGGTAGCTCAGCGCCCCGGAAATGACGTCCTCGATGATCGCATGCGAAGCGCCGATCCTGGTTGCGGCGTCGCGCATGGCAAGGAACAGGCCGCGGTCGAGGTCGGTGCCAAAAAGCCGGGCCTCCGCGACGCGGTCGAACAGCGCATTGGTGTTGGAAGCCTGGTCCGGATTGCGCGCCACCAGCTCGGCGATCGTCATCGGCTCCAGGACACTGACCGACAGCCGTGGAAACCAGTGACGCGGTGCCTTGTCCGCCGGCGTCAGCGACACCGGCAGGTTGCGGGCGCCGGCGACGAAGATCGGCACGATGCGGGCGTCGGCCTGCATGGCGATGCGGGTGACGGCGCGGAACAGCCGAAACGTCTTGACGTCGGGCTCGACCGCGTCCGGCAGATAGACGGCCAGCCGGCCCTTGCCCTTCAGCACGCGCACCAGCCGGCGGCTGACGAAGACATGTTCGGCGTTGAAGGCAATGGTGCGGCCGAGTTCGCGCCACGGTTCGAGCCAAGGCGAACGCGCCGAGACCTCGTCGAGTATATGCAGCGTGTCGTCGGGCAGCAGCGACAGCATCAGCGCCGGCTCGAAGCGCGACTGGTGCGAGATGACATAGATGACCGGCACCTGCGCCTTGCGAGCGATCTTAATGCGATTGTCGCTGATCCGGTAGGCGAGCTTGAACGGTGCGTAGAGCAGCGCTTGGGTGAAGCGCAGGCCGAGGCGGAATTTTTCCACCACGCCGATCAGCAACCAGGCCACAACCAGACCCGCAAGCAGCGCCAGTGTCAGGATCATGCCGCGTCTCTCCCAACGATTTTGTCATTGCGGCTCTTGTGCGGCCGCTTCGGGGGCAGAGCCTAGCGGAAGTCGAGGCAAGGTCAATGCGGAAGGGGCGCCCTCACGCCGCGTTCAGCCGCCCGCTGATGAAACGGAACTCCTGCGTCTTGCCGCCGTAGCCATAGGCCGCTGCCGGAACCTCATGCACGAAAGCATAGCTCTCCTGGTGCACGCCGCCTAGCAGGCGGCCAAGGGCATCGAAGATCGCCTTGAGATAGGCCTCCAGTTCGAGCTTTGTGTTGGTGCCGTCGACCACCTTGATGTCGAGCCAGAATGTGTTGGTGCCGTGCTCGGCGAGCGACTTGCCGCCGGCGAACCAGTGCTGCGGATCGAGATAGGACACGGCAACTGCGGTGATCGTCGGATCCTTGCGCAGATGCGTGGCGGTGATCTCGGTTATTTCCCTGGCGATGCTGGCCGACAGGGTGGCGTCGGGCTTGCCGGTGACGCTGACATTGATGATGGGCATTCTTCTCTCCTTGGTTTTTAGCGGCGTGGGCGCCGTTGAAGACCATGCCATCATCTTTTGATCGAAAAAACTGAATTGTTTTCAAATGACGATTCGATAATATCGAATTATGGAAACGCTTGATCCCGACCTGCTCAGAACCTTCCTTGCTTTCGTCGACAGCGGTTCGCTGGCGCAGGCGGCGGCCAATGTCGGCCGCTCACCCTCGGCGGTGACGGCGCAGATGCAGCGCTTGGAAGAGATCGTTGGTGAGCCGGTTCTGGCGCCGCAGGGCAGGCGGCGCGGCCTGACGCCGGCAGGCGAGGATCTTGTCGGGCACGCCAGGCGTATTCTTGCTGTGCATCGCGAGGCCTGGCTGGCGCTGAAGGGCGCACGCGCTGCCGGGCGCGTCGCCATCGGCACGACGCAGGATTTCGCCGATAGCGGCCTGCCGGACCTGCTGCGTGCCTTCGCCTCCAGCCATCCCCGCGTCAGGATCGAATTGCGTGTCGGCCGCTCCGCCGAACTGGGGCAGGCGTTACAAGCTGGCAGCCTCGATCTGGCGATCGTCATGCGCCAGGCTGCCGTGCCGGACGAGGTCGGCGTGCTGCGCGAGCCGATGATATGGCTGTGTTCGAACAAGGGACTGGCCTCGCGGCAGGAAGAATTGCCGCTGGCGCTGCTCGACCCCTATTGCGGATTTCGCGAGGCGGCGCTCGCCGCCCTCGACGCGGCCGGCCGCCGCTATCGCATCGCTGCCGGCAGCGCCAGCCTGGCCGGGCTGCGCACTGCGGTAAATGCCGGTGTTGCGCTGACCTTGCGAACCCCGCGCTTTGCCCATTCCGGCATTGTCGAAGCGCCCCGCGAACTTGGCTTGCCGCCGGTTCCGATGGCGGATTTCGCGATCCGGCTGCGCGCCGGTGCCGATGCGCCCGCGGGCGATCTGGCGACGCTGCTCGGCGGTAGCCTCGCTTTGTCCGGACCGCTTGGTTGATTGGCGAGGCGCGAAGTTCCGTCGCCGGTCTTTTGGCATGGAAAGCCGACTTGCGGTCGACCCGTCTGTTGCAAAGCAAAAGCTGTCGCAAAGAAAAAGCCGACCTTGCGGTCGGCTTGGAGTAGGACGGGCCGAGGGGTTTGGGGG
>NZ_VFTY01000020.1:0-58118 GCF_006440715.1 Mesorhizobium sp. B2-7-3 | reverse complement strand
TCCAAAACCCCTTCGGGCCAAAAGTGTTACCCATGTCTCCGGTATAAACCGTAACCTATGTGTCCGGAACGGACCAAAGAGGTGTGGCTGGGGAACCTGGATTCGAACCAGGACTAACGGAGTCAGAGTCCGTGGGTCTACCGTTAACCTATTCCCCAGCAGGCGCGGTCATGGATCGCGCGGGCTGAGCGGCTGAGCCGCTTGAGCGCTGCCTTGTAGCCGCCAGTGGAAAATAGTCAAGTCTGCTTTGCGGTTCAATTGCCAGCTTTTATCACCGGTTCCGAAGCCAGCTTTTCCGGTGGCGCGAACCTCCAGGCCTCAGCTCTCCTTGCGGCTGAACTGCGAGCGTTCGAAGAACAGCACGATGCCCAGGCCCAGAAACAGCGGGACGATGAGATAAAACAGCCGGAACACCAGCAGCGCCGCCACCACGCCGACCGGGTCCATGTCGGAAAGCCCGGCCAGGAACACCACCTCGAACACGCCGAGGCCGCCTGGCGCGTGCGAGATCTGGGCGACCGAGAAGGAGACCAGGAAGACGCCCAGCACGACGAAATAGCCGGGATTGTGCACCTCGGGCAGGGCGAAGAAGATGATCGCCGCGGCCGCGAGCAGCTCGATCGGGCCGATCAGCAACTGCCTGGCGACGATCGGCAGCGCCGGATAGTGCAACTGAAACCCGGCGATCCTCAGCGGGCGCAGGTGCAGCCAACTGCCGAATACATAGGCTGCGATGAGGACCAGCATCGCAATGCCTGCCGCCTCCGACAGGCCGTGATGGGCAATGCCGGAAAAGCGGTCGATGATCCGCGGCTCGAACACCAGCACAAGGCCGGAGACCAGTAACGTCGACAGCACGAAGGTTATCCAGCAGATCGCCACCAGCACGCCGACTTCCTGGCCGGTCAGCCCCCTTGTGCCGTAGGCACGGTAGCGAATGACGGCGCCGGAGAACACCGAGCCGCCGATATTGTGCGACAGCGCGTAGGTGGTGAAGGAGCAGAGTGTCACGAACAGCCACGACACCTTTTTGCCAATATGCAGCAGCGCGATGTGATCGTAGCCGGCGAGCGCGGCATAGGCGACGACCGAGCTCAAGCCCGCCAGCATCCAGCCACGAGTTGGAATGGCCGCCAGCCCGTCCCAGACGTCGTCGAGCGAGATGCCGCGCAATTCATGCCAGAGCAGCAGCAGCGAGAAGATCACCGCGCCGATGCCGACGACCGGCCAGAAATAGCGTTTCCAGTTCATTGCCCGACTGCCATGCGTTGCGTATCCGCTTCCTTTCCGTCGAGAGGCCGTCCGCCCCGGATTTCCCATTCATTTCAGAGATGCCTCATTGAAGCCGGCTATTCAACCGCGAACACTTGTCGCGCCTGACGCCGTCCCTGTTTGCCGCGCGCCGCGACGGTGTTTCGCTACCAGCCCAGCCTTGCCGGTACATTACGCCAGTGCAAAAACAGGCCCGCGCACCCAGCCGGCAAAATTCAGCATGCGGCTCTTGGTGATCGGGCACGGCGCTGTTAGTCTGGCGGCAACTTGAAACATGCCAAAGCGCCTGCTGCGTCCGTCACCGGTTCGCGCGGCGCCGGAAGGAACGACAGTGGAAGACCGCGACACCGGCGCAGGCGCGCCGGAGGTGGGCGCGTCCAGCGCTTCCCTGGGGCCATCAGGCCCGGGGACAGCCGGTTGGCAGCAACGCCGCCCGACGGAGCCTCGCTCCGTGAATGGGCAGGCTGGCGACGCGACCCAGAAGGGCAAGCCCAAGAAACGGCGCAAGCGAAGGCGTGGACGCAAGGTTTTTGCGCGCGACGAGGCGCGCCCAGGGGACAATCAATCGCCGGTGCAAGGCAAGGCTCATGTTGCGGTGGTGGATTTGAAGCCTGTTGCCGCGGCGACAATCTCGCCCGCCGCTTCATTGCCTCGCCCCGAACAAGGCCACCGCCGGCCGCCGGTGCACGAGCTTCCCGTCTTCGCCGCGCTGGACCTCGGCACCAACAATTGCCGGCTGCTGGTCGCCGTTCCCACGCGTCATGGCCAGTTTCGCGTCATCGATGCCTTCTCGCGCATCGTCAGGCTGGGCGAGGGGCTCACCGCCAATGGCCGGCTCGGTCAGCCGGCGATGGACCGCGCGGTCGAGGCGCTGAAGGTCTGCGGCGATAAATTGCGCGGCCGCAAGATCAGGAAAGCAAGGCTGATCGCCACCGAAGCCTGCCGCACCGCCGAAAACGGCGTGGAGTTCCTCGATCGCGTCGAACGCGAGGCTGGCCTGAAGCTCGAGATCATCGACCGCCAGACCGAAGCCCGCCTCGCGGTTTCCGGCTGCGGTTCGCTGGTCGAGCGCGACACGCAGGGCGTCGTCCTGTTCGACATCGGTGGCGGGTCTTCCGAGATCGCGCTGATCGATCTCACCGGCCGCCGTTCGCCGCGGCTGGCCAATCACATCGTCTCGTGGACCTCGCTGCCGGTCGGCGTCGTCTCGTTGGCGGAACGCTTTGGCGGCCGCACCGTGACGCGCGAGATATTCACCGCCATGGTCGACGACGTCGCCGGCAGGCTGGCCGCTTTCGATGGCCGCGATCGGTTGAGCCATCTCACGGCCAGCCCGAATTTCCATCTGCTGGGCACTTCGGGTACGGTGACGACGCTGGCCGGCGTCCATCTCGACCTCGAACGCTACGACCGCCGACGGGTCGACGGCCTGTGGATGGACCGCGACAGCGTCGACCGCATGGTGGAGAAACTGGTCGGCTGGGATTTCCAGCAGCGCTGCGCCAACCCATGCATCGGCACCGACCGCGCCGATCTCGTGCTGGCCGGTTGTGCCATCCTCGAAGCGATTCGCGCCGTCTGGCCCTCGGAGAGGCTGCGCGTCGCCGACCGGGGCTTGCGCGAAGGAATATTGAGTGAGCTGATGGCCGATGACGGCGTCTGGCGCAATGACGGGCGTGCCCGGGCATCATGATCATGCTCAAACAAGAAATCAGGCAATGACGAAGAAACCAGAAAAGCCAGGATCCGCCAGCATTCGCGTGCTGAAGACGCGGATCAAAAAGAAAAGCGGCCTGAAGGAATCGTCGCGCCGCTGGCTGCAGCGCCACATCAACGATCCCTATGTCCAGCGCTCCAAGGCCGACGGCTATCGCTCGCGCGCGGCCTACAAGCTGATCGAGATCGACGACAAGCACCACCTCTTGAAGCCCGGCATGAAAGTAATCGATCTGGGTGCCGCCCCCGGCGGCTGGTGCCAGGTCGCGGCCGCGCGCACGAAATCGACGGCCGAAAACCCGCATGTCATCGGCATCGATTATCTCGAAATGGACGCCGTGCCCGGTGCGCCGGTGCTGCTGATGGATTTCCTGGACGCCGACGCGCCGCAAAGGCTGGCCGAGGCGCTGGGCGGGGATCCGGATGTCGTGCTGTCCGACATGGCGGCGCCGACCACCGGCCACAAGCGGACCGACCATATCCGCACCATGCATCTGTGCGAGGTGGCGGCCGATTTCGCGCTCTCGGTCCTCAAGCCGGGCGGCCATTTCCTCGCCAAGACCTTCCAGGGCGGCGCCGAAAATGAGTTGCTCTCGATGCTCAAGAAGAATTTCCGCTCCGTCCATCACGTCAAGCCGCCGGCCTCACGCGATGAATCAGTGGAGCTCTATCTGTTGGCCAAGGATTTTAAGGGGCGAGAGTCCGGTCCGCCGCCAGGCGGATCGGAACGTCCAGTGGACGTTCCGAAGGACTCGAGCGCCCCGAGCCATAGCGAAGGGCCGGGGGACGCCGACGGCTGAAAGGCCAGCTCCCCGCCGGTCCGCCGCCAGGCGGATCGGAACGTCCAGTGGACGTTCCGAAGGACTCGAGCGCCCGGAGCCATGGCGAACGGCCGGGGACGCCGCGGCTGATCGCTCTACGGCGACTTATCACTCTCCCGGCGATCTGACGGGTTCCAGCGTCTTCGGCGTCGTCAGCCGGCCATGGCCGGAGACGGCGTTACCGGCGTCGGGCGCCATCCGCATGAACGACAGCGACGCCGCCGCCGACACCGCCGCCACGATGAAGAAGGCGGTATGGAAGTCGCGCAGCGTCAGCGGGCCGCCATGGATCGAGGTCGAGACTTCCAGAATGCCGCCGGCGAGCGCCACGCCGAGCGCGATCGAGAGCTGCTGGAACACCGCCGTGATCGGCGTTGCCTTGCTGGTATCCTCGGCCGACACCTCGGCATAGGAGAGCGCGTTGACGCCGGTGAAGAACATCGAGCGGATGAAGCCGCCGACCAGCAATATGGCCAGCATCAGCGCGTAAGGTGTTTCGGGGGTGAAGAGGCCGTAGATGGCGATCGATGCGGCGGCGACCAGCGAGCCGACGATCAGCACGCGGCGAAAGCCGACAACGCGGAAGATCAGCGCAGTGACGAATTTCATACCAATGGCGCCGATCGCCGAGACAAAGGTGATCATGCCGGACTGGAACGGTGTCAGCCCGAAACCGATCTGGAACATCAGCGGCAAAAGGAACGGCACGGCGCCGATGCCGATGCGAAACAGCGAGCCGCCAAGCACCGACGAGCGGAACACCTGGTTACGGAACAGTTCGAGCGCCAGCAGCGGATTTTTGGCGCGGCGCGCATGCATGAGGTAGAGCGCGCCCGACAGCAGTCCCACGGCGATCGTGATGAAGCCGGTCGCCGGCGGCAGATAAGGCAGGCTGACCACAGACAGGCCAAAGACGACGCCTGAAGCGGCCAGCCCGCTCAGGACGAAACCGACGAAATCGAGCGGCGGCGTCTCGGTTGCCTCGGTTTCCGGCAGGAAGCGAGTGGCAAGCCAAATGCCGATCAGGCCGATCGGGACGTTGATCAGAAAGATCCAGTGCCAGGTGAAGTAGGTGGTGATGAAGCCGCCGATCGGCGGACCCACCAGCGGCCCGACCAGCGCGGGAACGGTCAGCCACGACATGGCGGCGACCAGTTCGCTCTTGGGCGTGGCGCGCACCAGAACCAGGCGCCCGACCGGGGTCATCATGGCGCCGCCAATGCCTTGCAGGAAACGCGCGACTACGAAGGCGGGCAGCGAACCGGAGAGGGCGCACGCCACCGAACCTGCAATGAACACTGCAATCGCGGCACGAAAGATGGTCTTGGCGCCGAAGCGGTCGGCCATCCAGCCGCTGATTGGAATGAAGATCGCCAGCGACACCAGATAGGCCGTCAGCGCCAGTTTGAGCGCGATCGGGCTGGTGTGGATGTCGATGGCGATCGCCGGCAGCGATGTCGCGATGACGGTCGAATCCATGTTTTCCATGAAGAGAGCGACCGCCAATATGAGCGGAATGGTGCGGTTCACAAGACGCGTCCGGACTGATTCTCTGTGTCGTCGGCTGGGGCAAGCCGGCACGCAGGGCGGTTATCACGGCCAGAGGGTGATGTCGTGTTAAATTGCTGTCACTTTTGTGCGACTGCAAGGATGCGGCCTTTCGCTTTGGCATGCCCCATGCCGGCAGAGATCCCTGCCAGGCAAGGGACACCTTGCATGGAACGACACACATCATTATTGTAGTGAATATAACTACTATGGGAACATTGCCATGGAAAAAGGTGTTTCGGCGGCCGATGCCAATCGCAGGTTTTCTCTCCTACTGCGCGGCGTTCGCGAAGGACAAAGCTACGTGGTGACCAGTCACGGGCGTCCGGTCGCTCGGATCGTGCCCGCGGATCATCAGGAGGGTGTGGCTGCCCGATCGCGCGCGGCGTTGTTGTCGCGCCTTGAGCGCCAGCCTGTCATGAATGCCGGGCAGTGGACGCGCGATGAGCTTTATGAGGACGAGCATTGAAGATCGCGCTCGATACGAATATCCTTGCTTACGCGGAAGGGGTGAACGGTGCGGAGAAGCGCGACATCGTTCTCGAATTGCTGCGCGATCTCCGGCAAGATGACGCGGTTATTCCTGTTCAGGTTCTTGGTGAACTCTTCAACGTTTTGGTCCGCAAAGCAGGAAGACCGCCCCTGGAGGCACGGGATGCCCTTCTGAGCTGGAGCGACGCATTTTCCGTTGCCGCGACGACGCAGGACGTGATGATGATGGCCGCTGATCTGGCTACCGATCATCGACTCAGCATTTGGGACTCGGTCATTCTCTCCACGGCCTCGCAAGCTGGCTGTCGGCTGCTGGTCTCGGAAGATCTGCAAGACGGCTTCACATGGGGCGCGGTCACTGTCGTCAGTCCTTTCGCAGCGCCGCGTCACCCATTGCTTGATGCTCTAGCGGGGAAGTCTGGCGACTAGAACGCGGAACGACGCAACGATCGGCTTTTCATCCGTCCCGCGACGTGTTACCAGCCACCGCCAATCCTGAAAGGGAATAACGAGTCGGCGCTGTCCATTCCGGTCCAGCGCTTTTTCGCATTCAAAGGGCTGGCCATGGCAAAAATCATCGAAACGTCCACCGGCGCACTGGCGCTGACCTTTGACGACGTGCTTTTGCAGCCCGGTCATTCCGAGGTCATGCCCGGCCAGACCGACATCCGCACTCGCATCGCCGGCGACATCGACCTCAACGTGCCGATCCTGTCGGCGGCGATGGACACGGTCACCGAGGCAAGGCTTGCCATCGCCATGGCGCAGGCCGGCGGCATCGGCGTCATCCATCGCAATTTCTCGCCCGCCGAACAGGCCGAGCAGGTGCGGCAGGTCAAGAAATTCGAATCCGGCATGGTGGTCAACCCGGTCACGATCGGGCCCGACGCCACGCTCGCCGACGCATTGTCGCTGATGCGCACCTATTCGATCTCGGGCATTCCGGTGGTCGAGAATGGCGGCGCCGGTGGCCACAAGACCGGCCGGCTGGTCGGCATCCTGACCAACCGCGATGTGCGCTTCGCTTCCGATCCGGCGCAAAAGGTCTACGAATTGATGACCCGTGAGAACCTGATCACGGTCAAGGAGAACGTCGACCAGGACGAGGCCAAGCGGCTTCTGCACCAGCACCGCATCGAGAAGTTGGTGGTGGTCGACAAAACGGGCAATTGCGTCGGGCTGATCACCGTCAAGGACATCGAGAAGTCGCAGCTCAACCCGCACGCCACCAAGGATGCGCAGGGGCGCCTGCGCGCCGCGGCCGCCACCAGCGTCGGTGATGACGGCTTCGAGCGCGCCGAGCGTCTTATCGAGGCCGGCGTCGAT
Source organism: Mesorhizobium sp. B2-7-3 (assembly GCF_006440715.1). Taxonomy (NCBI): domain Bacteria; kingdom Pseudomonadati; phylum Pseudomonadota; class Alphaproteobacteria; order Hyphomicrobiales; family Phyllobacteriaceae; genus Mesorhizobium; species Mesorhizobium sp. B2-7-3. The sequence goes on along the minus strand of NZ_VFTY01000020.1, from coordinate 50,943 downwards.
CTTTTGGTGATCGACACAGCGCATGGCCACTCGCAGCGCGTGCTGGACGCGGTGACGCGGGCGAAGAAGCTTTCCAATTCCGTGCGAATCCTGGCCGGCAACGTCGCCACCGCGGAAGGCACGCGGGCGCTGATCGACGCCGGCGCCGACGCCGTCAAGGTCGGCATTGGTCCGGGCTCCATCTGCACCACCCGCATTGTGGCCGGGGTCGGCGTTCCCCAGCTTTCGGCCATCATGTCGGCGGTCGAGACGGCGCACAAATCAGGCGCCTCGGTGATCGCCGACGGCGGCATCAAATATTCCGGCGATCTCGCCAAGGCACTCGCCGCCGGCGCCAGTGCCGCCATGATCGGCTCGCTGCTTGCCGGAACCGACGAAAGCCCGGGCGAGGTCTATCTGCACCAGGGCCGCTCCTTCAAGGCCTATCGCGGCATGGGCTCGGTCGGCGCCATGGCGCGGGGCTCCGCCGATCGCTACTTCCAGGCCGAGGTGCGCGACACGCTGAAACTGGTGCCGGAAGGCATTGAAGGGCAGGTTCCCTATAAAGGACCTGTGTCTGGCGTGCTGCACCAGCTTGCGGGCGGGCTGAAAGCCGCTATGGGTTATGTTGGTGGCCGCGACCTTGCCGATTTCCGCGACCGCGCCACCTTTGTGCGCATATCCAACGCCGGACTTCGTGAAAGCCACGCCCATGACGTCACGATTACCCGCGAAAGCCCCAACTATCCCGGCGGAGCCTGATTCTTCCGGGCTTTGGGCGAACTTGACCGCCATGGTGCTGCGCTTGTCGCGCCATGTCGGGGCGCTCTGCTTCCTCTCGGTGGCGGTTTTTGTCGCCATGACGGGGATGGAGTTCTTCTATTTTCGTCGACTGAGCGGGGGCCTGGCTTCGCTCGACATGCGTTATTTCGGATTCACGCCCGACGAAGGCATGGCCTGGCTGACGGCGCTTGGCCGGCGCGGCAGCGAGATCATCCTGGTCTGGCACTACCTGACCTTCGATCTTCTGTTTCCGACGCTGTTGTCGCTGACGCTGGTCAGCCTGATCCTGGCAACTGGCCGGCGCCTGAAGAATTTCCGCGTGCTGCCGGCGCAGATGCAGGCGGTCTTCGCGCTGATCCTGGTGCTGCCCTATACGCTCGCCGACTACGCCCAGAACATCGCCGTGGCGCGCCTTCTGTCCGATTTCCTCTACGCCAACCCGGACTCGCTGTCCTTTGCCTCGGCGTTGATCGTCACCAAATTCGCGCTTCTCGCCGTCCCGGTCATCGTCATTGCCGCTTTCTGGCTGGCAGGCCAAAGACGTCGGAGTTGAAGCGGAGCAGGGCAGGGGCGGCTTCATGAACCAGACCACGATCTTCTGGCCTGTGCTGGCTCATGTGCTGCTGATCTACATCGTCTATATCGTCATGGGCCGGCGCCGCTATGTTGCTGTCAAGTCGGGTGAAGCCAAGGTCGGCCAGTACAAGGTTCGTTCGACCGAGCCGGCCTCTACTGTCACCGTCGCGAACAATTTGATCAACCAATTCGAACTGCCGGTGCTTTTTTACGTGCTGTGCCTGACACTGCACATGACCAACGGCGTCAATTACATCACCCTCGCACTGATGTGGATTTTTGTCGCGTCGCGCTATTTTCACGCCTGGTTTCACCTGACCAGCAACAAGCTGCTGGTGCGCAACCGCTCCTTCGTGCTGGGCGCGGTGGTGCTGGCGCTGGGCTGGATCTGGCTGGGCCTGCACTTGCTCGCGATCGTATGAGTTGCGCCAATCACCTTCTCCAAAAGGGAAGGGGGAAAGGCCGGCGCCTATAGATCGAACACCGCGATCTTGCGATTGTCGAACTTGATGCCGATCTCGCCGCGTACCAGCTTCAGCGCGTGTTCGCCGAACACGGCGCGCCGCCATCCTTGCAGCGCGGGCACATCGGCATCCTCGCCCTCGGCGGCGATGCGATCGATGTCATCGCTGGAGGCCAGCACCTTCGAGGCGACGCCCTGTTTTTCGGCGACGATCCTGAGCAGCACCTTCAACAGTTCCGCGGCCGCATTCGAGCCCTCGGGCGGCTGGAAGTTTTTCGGCAGTTTCGGCATCTGCTCCTTGGGCAGGGCGAGCGCGGTGTTGACCGCGCCGAGCAATGCCGTCGCTGTCGAGGAGCGTTCCCAGCCTTTTGGCGTGGTGCGCAGCTTGGCAAGGGCTGGCGCATCGCGCGGTCCTTGCTGCGCGATCTCGTAGATCGCGTCGTCCTTGAGCACACGGCCGCGCGGCACGTCGCGCTCGCGCGCCTCGCGTTCGCGCCATGCCGCCACGGCCTGCACGATCGCCAGTTCCTGGGGCTTGCGAAGCCGCATCTTCAGCCGCTTCCAGGCATCCTCGGGGTGCGGATCGTAGGTCTCGCGCGAGGTCAGGACATCCATCTCCTCATTCAGCCAGTGGGCGCGGTTTTCCCGCGCCAGCTCGGCGTTGAGGTGCTGATAGACCTCGATCAGATGGGTGACGTCGGCCAGCGCGTAATCAAGCTGCTTGTCGGACAGCGGCCGATGGCGCCAGTCGGTGAAGCGCGACGACTTGTCGAGCCGCGCCCCGGTGATGCGCTGTACCAGCTGATCGTAGGAAACGCTGTCGCCGAAGCCGCAGACCATCGCCGCCACCTGGGTATCGAACACGGGGTGCGGAACGAGGTCGCCGAGATGGACGATGATTTCGATGTCCTGGCGCGCCGCATGGAAGACTTTGACCACCGCCTCGTTGGCCATCAGCCTGAAGAAGGGAGCCAGGTCGATGTCAGGTGACAGCGGATCGATCAGCGCGGTCACGCCGGGCGCGGCCATCTGGATCAGGCACAGGATTGGCCAGAAGGTCGTTTCGCGGATGAATTCGGTGTCGACGGTGACGAAATCCGACTTTTCGAAAGCGGCGAGAACGGTCTCGAGTTCTTTCTGGGTGGTGATGACGTGCATCAAATCGCTTTTGGCAGGAGTAGGGTCTTCCTAGATTTCAGCCGGGAAGGCTTTCGTCAAGCTGTGGCGCCACCGTCACGGCCCTTCCGGACTGTCTGGATCACTATTTCTCCTCGCCAGCCGTGCGAAAATGGTCGACGTGCGCAACAGCGCCGTGAAGCGGCTGCGCTTGCCCGCCGGTACTCCAGAGCGTGCCTGCATGCGGTAGAGGATGACGGCAATGAAGATCGCGTAGACCACGGCGCTGAAGACGAACAGCGCGCTTGGCCCGAAATACTGCATCGCGGTCGAGGCCGCGAAAGGGCCGCCAATAGCGCCGAAGGAGTAGAACAGCATCAGGGCGGCGTTGATCAGCACGAACTCGCCGGCATCCGCGCGGTCGTTGGAATGTGCCGCCGACAGCGAATACAGCGGCATGGCGAAACAGCCGAAGATAAAGATGATGATGAAGTTGAGCAGCGGGTTGCTGCCGGCGATGAACACCAGCGCCAGAGCCGAAAGCATCGCGCAGCAGGTCGTCATCAGCAGCACCCGGCGCCGATCCCAGCGGTCGGAGAGGTAACCGAGCGGATACTGGATGATGGCGCCGCCGAAAATGCCGACGCTGACGAAGGTGACGACATCGCCGACCGACATGCCGATCTGCTCCGCATAGACCGGCGACAAGGTGCGAAAGGCACTGTTGGTGACGCCGACGGCGATGCAGCCAAAGCAGCCCAGAGGCGAAATCCGCCAGACGCGGGCCAGATCGAGCTTGACCTCTTCCGGCGGCGTCGGGTTGGAGCGGTCGCCGAGCGAGACCGGCACCAACGACAGCGTGATCATGATCGACATGATTGCGAAGATGGTGAAGCCACCGGCGCCGAAGACGGGAATCAGGAACTGGGCTGATGTCACCGATCCGGTATCGACCATCCGGTAGATCGCCAGCACGCGGGCGCGGTCGCGGTTAGTGACGCCGGAATTCAGCCAGCTTTCGACGATGGTGAACAATCCGGCGAAACAGAAGCCGCCGGCAAAGCGCACCGCGCACCACATCACCGGATCGACAACCAGCACGAGCAGCAAGGTGCCGACGGAGGCGATCGCCGCCAGCGCCGAAAACGCCCTGATATGGCCCACAGCCTTCATGATGCGGGTGATGGCCAGGCAGCCGAGCAGGAAGCCGGCGAAATAGAAGGTGCCCATCAGGCCGATGTCGGAAGCCGAAAACCCTTCCTGCGCGCCACGCAGCGCGATCAGCGTGCTCTGCAGCCCATTGCCGCCGAGGAGGATGCCTGCGGCGAGAAGAAGCGGGATCAGGGGACGGATGGAGGACATAAGGAATACAGCCGCTCATCGTTGATCCTTTTTGGACCATCGTCTCCGTCGATGCCAGCGGCATTTGCCAATGAAAAGGCAGCAAGGCCTCGGCCCGAATTCAGCTCGGGGGATGAAACAGATGTCGATGGCGACCGGCAGCGCCGGTTAATCGGTCAGAGTATCAATCGACGCGCTCAAAAGTGTCTAGGCTGGTCCCGAAGGCGCGCCATGTTCCAACCGTGGTCAGCTTTGCGGGCTCACCCTCGGCATCGGCTGAAAGAGCCAGGCCAGCCACTGTGTGCCATAACATCTCGATCTTGCCGTCTCGAAAAATGCCGGTATAGCTGACCGCCGCCGGCCCCGTCTTTCCTAACGCCGCGGAAGTAAAGCCGATCACATCTCCATGAGCGGCCCCGTGAAGAGGCACTTCCATCCCGGAAAAGCTGCTGTCGGGCAACGCTGTCTTGAAGACACCGCGGATCAAACCCTCACTATCGTCCTCGATAATTACAACCGAACCGTATTGATTGCGCCAAGTGCCCTTCCAGGAAAACATGTTTGCCTCCTCTCAGTCCATCATGCGCTAACGTGAGAGGCGGTTTACCGTTCCGCCACATGAACGGCCATAAATTGAAAGCCGAAGTTCCAAGCTGAGAGATCGCCCCCTCCGTCCCTTTGCCTTGACAAACCATGCCTCTCATGCGCTTTTCGCGCAAATTTTGGGCCGGGCTGCGATGCTTTGGCCCGCAACTCACAATCCCGGACTTTTATCCATGACCATGCACCGTTACCGCAGCCATACCTGTGCCCAGTTGCGAAAGAGCGACGTCGGCAATTCCGTTCGCCTGTCGGGTTGGGTGCATCGCGTGCGCGACCATGGCGGCCTGCTGTTCATCGACCTGCGCGACCATTACGGCCTGACCCAGATCGTCGCCGATCCCGATTCGCCCGCCTTCAAGGTCGCCGAGACCTTGCGCGGCGAGTGGGTGATCCGCGTCGATGGCGAGGTCAAGGCGCGCTTGCCCGAGACGGTCAACGCCAATTTGCCGACCGGCGAGATCGAGATTTTCGCCCGCGAGATCGAGGTGTTGTCGGCGGCCAAGGAATTGCCGCTGCCGGTGTTCGGCGAGCCCGATTATCCCGAGGACATCAGGCTGAAATACCGCTTCCTCGACCTGCGCCGCGAGACACTGCACAAGAACATCGTGGCGCGCACGAAGATCATCGCCGAGATGCGCAAGCGCATGGGCGAGGTCGGCTTCACCGAATTCTCGACGCCGATCTTGACCGCGTCGTCGCCGGAAGGCGCGCGCGACTTCCTGGTGCCGTCGCGCATCCATCCCGGCACCTTCTACGCGCTGCCGCAGGCGCCGCAGCAATACAAGCAGCTGATCATGGTGTCGGGCTTCGACCGCTACTTCCAGATCGCGCCCTGCTTCCGTGACGAGGACCCGCGCGCCGACCGCCTACCCGGCGAATTCTACCAGCTCGACCTCGAAATGAGTTTCGTCGAGCAGGACGACGTGCTGTCGACCATGGAACCGGTGATGCGCGGCGTCTTCGAGACCTTCGCCAACGGCAAGCCGGTGACGCAGAAATTCCAGCGCATCCCCTATGATGTCGCCATGCGCAAATACGGCTCCGACAAGCCGGACTTGCGCAACCCGATCGAGATGCAAGCCGTCTCCGACCATTTTCGCGATTCCGGCTTCAAGGTGTTCGCCAACATCCTGGCCAACGATCCGAAGGCCGAGGTGTGGGGCATTCCGGCAAAGACCGGCGGCAGCCGCGCCTTTTGCGACCGCATGAATAGCTGGGCGCAAGGCGAGGGCCAGCCGGGCCTGGGCTACATCTTCTGGCGCAAGGAAGGCGACAAGCTCGAAGGCGCCGGCCCGCTCGCCAAGAACATCGGCGAGGAACGTACCGAGGCGATCCGCTTGCAACTCGGTCTTGCCGACGGCGACGCCGCTTTCTTTGTCGCCGGTGATCCGAAGAAGTTCGTGTCGTTCGCCGGCGCGGCGCGCACCCGTGCCGGCGAGGAGCTGAACCTCGTCGACCGCGAACGCTTCGAACTGTGCTGGATCGTGGACTTCCCGTTCTTCGAATGGAACGAGGAGGAGAAGAAGATCGACTTCGCCCACAACCCGTTCTCGATGCCGCAGGGTGGCATCGATGCGCTGAACGGCGAGGATCTGCTCGGCATCAAGGCCTTCCAGTACGACATGGTCTGCAACGGTTTCGAGATCGCCAGTGGCGGTATCCGCAACCATCTGCCCGAAACCATGGTCAAGGCGTTCGAGACGGTCGGGCTCGACCGCGCCACGGTCGAGGAGCGCTTTGGCGGCCTCTACCGTGCCTTCCAGTATGGCGCGCCGCCGCATGGCGGCATGGCCGCCGGCGTCGACCGCGTCGTCATGCTGCTGGTCGGGGCGAAGAACCTGCGCGAGATCACCATGTTCCCGATGAACCAGCAGGCTTACGACCTGTTGATGAACGCGCCGTCGGAAGCCTCGCCGCAGCAGCTTCGCGATTTGGCGCTGCGGGTAGCGCCGGTGAAGAAGGACTGACGGGTGCAACTGCCCTTTCTCCCCGTCACTATACGGGGAGAAATGTCCGGCAGGACAATGAGGGGCAGCGCGGATGCTGGGGATTTGCGAGCGATCGTAGCAGCCGAGGCCTTCTGACAGGCAATCGTTTCAGACTGGAATTCATATTCGCAAGCGTCGGCGCTGCCCCTCATCCGCCTGCCGGCACCTTCTCCCCGTATAGTGACGGGGAGAAGGCAGCTAATTCGATCAGTCCTCGTTCGCCTTGACGCTGACGCCGAGCGTCTTCGGCAGGTCGAGCGGGTTGGACATGGCGCCCGCCATGATCAGCGCGAACGGCACCGATGCCGGCGGCTCGGCCGAGATTTCGAGGCTCTTCGGATCGTCGAGATATTTGCTGACAGCCGCCGTAACCTGAGCCGTCAGCTCGGGATTGTTGAGCTGCGCCATGCCGAACGGCACGATTGCCTTGGCCTGGTTGGCGATGTCCTTGGCCGACATGCCCTGCTGCTTGCCGACATAGTCCAGCACCTTGCCGGTCAGCGAATCGTCGTCGAAGCGGATCGATGCGCTGTTGAACGAAAGCTGCTGCAACAGGCCGAGCATGGCCATGCCTTGCGCTGAATTGTCGGCGCCTTCCGGCTGTGCGGCCATCTTCTTCTGCATCTCCTGCAGCGACTTGATGAAGTCGATCGTGTAGCCGCCGAGGTCGAAGGTCATGCCGAGCGTGCCGGCATTCTCGACGGATATGTCGTATTTCGACAGCTCCATCTTGCCGTCCGACGGCTGCCAGGTGCCGGCCATTTCAAGATTGCCCGAGATGTTCTGGTAGCCGAGCGCGTTGATGACCTCCTTGGACTTGGGGTCCTCGACCAGCGAGAGATCGGCCGTGAATTTCTCCGTGTTGGCGGTGAATTCCATCGCCTTGCCGTCGGCGGGCGGCGTGATCTGGATGGCAAGCCCGTCCATCGAAAAAGCGGTCTTGTCGGCGACCTTGACCGTCATGTTCGAGAGTTCAGCGGATTTGTACATCATCAGCGAGCCAAGCGGGCTGGTGGAGCCGTCGGCCGGCACCGTCATGTCGTGGATGACGAAGGGGCTGAGATCCAGGGTGACGCCGTCCTTGCTGTGTTCGAAGGCCGAGGTCGACACGGTGCCGATATCATAGCCGCCATTGGCTTCGGTGATGTTCTCGAGCTTGACGTCGCCGATCGTCAGCGCTTCCTTTTCCGCGGCCGGTTTCACGGACACGCCCTGCAGCACCATGCTGGTGTTGTCGCCGGTCACGCCGGTCCAAGAGATGTCGACGCCCTGGGCGGAGAGTGCTGCCTTCAGCCGGTCCGCGACCGCCGCGTCCTGGGCAAGGGCCGCATTCAGCGGCAGCGTGAGCAAGAAGGTCGAAAGTGCGAATTTCCGGAGAGTTGAGCGGTTGATTGTCATCGCAAGGTCCCTGAGAGTGTCCTGAAATTATTTTTCAATTCTTTGCGCCATCACCATTCCGTGACGAACTGGACGGGAAAAAGGCGTGTCCCGGCACAATGGTCGAAAATCGCGCTGAAAGGCAAACCCGATCCGAACGCTATTGGAGAATGCAGTGAATTTGGCATGAAGGTCGGGCCGCCAGCGTGCTTCGCAATAGATGCGGCATGTAACAGATTGATGTTGGCCGGCAACCTCGACCTTGCGGTTTTCTGTTGCAGAATTGCGCGCAAATCGACTGGCCCGGTGCGCGCCTCTTGCCGCGAATCACCCGCTCGGCTAGGTGCAGCCCATGGGAAAAAGGCTTTTGCCGCCTGACAATGGCGGCGGCGATCATATCGAACCGGTCGACCTGAAGAAGGCGCTGGAAGAGCGCTATCTCGCCTATGCTTTGTCGACCATCATGCACCGGGCGCTCCCGGATGTGCGCGACGGACTGAAGCCGGTCCATCGCCGCATCATGCACGCCATGCGCCTGCTGCGCCTCAATCCCGACCAGGGGTTCGCCAAATGCGCTCGTATCGTCGGCGAGGTGATGGGCAAGTTCCACCCGCATGGCGACCAGTCGATCTATGATGCGCTGGTGCGGCTGGCGCAGGATTTTTCGATGCGCTACCCCCTGGTCGACGGCCAGGGCAATTTCGGCAACATCGACGGCGATAACGCCGCCGCCATGCGCTACACCGAAGCGCGCATGACCGACGTGGCGACCGACCTGCTTGCCGGCATCACCGAGGACGCGGTCGACTATCGGCCGACCTACAATGAAGAAGACGAGGAGCCGGTCGTGCTCCCCGGTGCCTTCCCCAATCTCTTGGCCAACGGCTCGTCCGGCATCGCGGTTGGCATGGCGACCTCGATCCCGCCGCACAATGCCGCCGAGCTCTGCGACGCGGCGCTGCATCTGATCGAGCATCGTGATGCGCCGGTGGCGAAGCTGATGGATTTCGTCCAGGGTCCGGATTTTCCGACCGGCGGCATCATCGTCGACAGCCGTGCCTCGATCCTCGAAGCCTATGAGACCGGCCGCGGCGGGTTTCGCGTGCGGTCGAAATGGAACCAGGAAGACCAGGGCAGGGGCACCTGGAGCATTGTCGTCACCGAAATCCCCTATGGGGTGCAGAAGGCGCGGCTGATCGAGAAGATCGCCGAGCTGTTGATGGCCCGCAAGCTGCCGCTGCTCGAGGATATCAGGGACGAAAGCGCCGAGGACATCCGCGTCGTGCTGGTGCCGAAGAGCCGTTCGGTCGACCCAGGCATCCTGATGGAATCGCTGTTCAAGCTGACCGAGCTCGAAAGCCGTTTCCCGCTCAACATGAATGTGCTGTCGCGCGGCAAGGTGCCCAACGTGCTGTCGCTGAAGGGCGTGCTGCAGGAATGGCTGGACCACCGCCGCGACGTCCTCATCCGTCGCTCGAAATTTCGCCTCGGCGAGATCGAGAGGCGGCTGGAAATCCTTGCCGGCTACCTGATCGCCTATCTCAACATCGACGAGGTGATCAGGATCATCCGCGAGGAGGATGAGCCCAAGCAGGTCATGATGGCTCGCTGGTCGCTCACCGACACCCAGGCCGAAGCGATCCTCAACATGCGGCTGCGCGCCTTGCGCAAGCTGGAAGAATTCGAGATCCGCAAGGAATTCGACGGCCTGACAGCGGAGAAGAAGCAGATCGAGGCACTGCTGGCGTCCGATGCCAAGCAATGGTCGACCATCAAGTGGGAAGTCACTCAGGTTCGCGACAAGTTCGGTCCGGAGACCGAGCTCGGCAAGCGCCGCACGCAGTTCGCCGACGCGCCCGAGCACGACCTGACCGATATCGCGCACGCCATGATCGAGCGCGAGCCGGTCACCGTGGTGGTTTCGGAAAAAGGCTGGCTGCGGGCGATGAAGGGCCATCTGGCCGATTTTTCGACGCTGACCTTCAAGGAGGGCGACAGCCTCAAGCTCGCCTTCCATGCCCAGACGACGGACAAGGTTCTGGTCTTCACGACCGGCGGCAAGTTCTACACGATCGGCGCCGACCGGCTGCCGGGCGGCCGCGGCCATGGCGAGCCGATCCGCATCATCGTCGACATGGACAATGACCAGGACATCGTCACCGCCTTCGTCCACGATCCCAAGCGCAAGCTGCTGCTCGCCTCTTTCGACGCCAACGGCTTCATCGTTCCCGAGGAAGAGGTGGTCGCCAACACCCGCAAGGGCAAGCAGGTGATGAACGTCAAGGCGCCGGACGAGGCCAAGCGCTGCGTGCCGGTCACCGGCGATCACCTGGCCATCGTTGGCGAGAACCGCAAGATGCTGGTGTTCGCGCTCTCGGAAATTCCGGAGATGGGCCGCGGCAAGGGTGTGCGGCTGCAGAAATACAAGGACGGCGGCCTGCTCGACCTCAAGCCGTTCACGCTGGAGACCGGTCTCTCCTGGCAGGATTCGGCCGACCGTACCTTCACCCGGTCGCGCGAGGAATTGGCTGAATGGATCGGCGCCCGGGCGTCGGCGGGACGAATGGTGCCTAAGGGATTCCCAAGGACTGGGAAGTTCGGCTAGAAGCTGCCGATCTCCTCCCTCGTTGGGGAAATGGCCGGCTGGCCAGAGGAGGCGCTGTCCCGCCAGCGCATCAAATGGCTGGCTACACCTCTCGCAATTCTCGGTCCTTAAGATCAGATCAGAAGTTCACGCCCCCCTCTGTCCTGCATGAGATTCCCCACGAGGCGGAGATTGGCAGCTCCGCCATCACCATTTGGAGTATCGTCACGATTGCTGCACTATATCGGTGCATAACTGACCGGATGGGCCGGGGAGAACAGGGCGTTTGAAGGAAGCAAAGATCCAGAAGCCGGAACGGCAGCAGCGCCTCTTCGGGCTGTCCACACCGCTTCGTTCGGCCGTCATACCGCCGCTCTCGGCGGCGCGCTGGCTGCTGGTGCTGATCGTTGCCGCCGGCGTCTATTTTTTCCACGGCTTCCTGTTCCCGGTGCTGGCCGCCCTCGTTATCGCCTTCGCCAGCTGGCCGCTCTACCGACGGCTGCTGGTCGGCGTCGGCGGCAACCGAACCATCGCCGCCACATTTGCCATCCTGTTCATCCTGGCCTTCCTGGTGATACCGATCGCGCTTGCCGGCACCTACGCCATCAACGAGGTGCGCGAATGGGTCGGCTGGGCGATAGAGACCAACCGCCACGGTGCGGTGACGCCGCACTGGATCGCCACCCTGCCTGTGGTGGGTGAGTGGCTGAACGAGCAGTGGACGACCAATCTCGGCCATCCCGGCGGCATCGGCGAACTGATCCAGCTGGTCAGCGGCGCCAATATAGGCAGCATCTACCGCGGTGCGCTCGCCGCCGGCGGCAGCGCTTTCAGCCTCTTTCTGACGCTGCTGTTCATGATGATCGCCCTGTTTTTCGCCTATCGCGACGGCGAGAATTTCGCCGGCCAGATCGACCGCCTCGGCGAGCGCATCCTGCCCACCCGCTGGGAACGGATCTCGCGCGTCGTGCCGGCGACCATTTCCTCGACCGTGACCGGCATGACGGTAATCGCCATCGGCGAGGGACTGGTGCTGGGCATCGCCTACTGGCTGGCTGGTGTGCCGTCGCCGGTGACGCTCGGCGCGCTGACCGGCGTCATGGCGCTCATCCCCGGCGGTGCGCCATTGTCCTTCACATTGGTCTCGATCTACCTCGCCGCCAGCGGCTCACCGATGGCCGGCCTGGCGCTGTTCATCTGGGGCACGGTCGAGTTGTTCGTCGTCGACAAGACGTTGCGCCCCAAGCTCGTCGGCGGCCCGATAAAACTGCCCTTCCTGCCGACCTTTTTCGGCCTGATCGGCGGCGTCAAGACGATGGGGTTCCTCGGCCTTTTCATCGGTCCGGTGCTGATGGCGCTACTGGTCGCCATCTGGCGCGAGTGGCTGCGCGAGGTGGAACTGGCCGACGAGATCGTGCCGCCGAATGAAATCGAAGCCGGTCCACAAATCGAGGTCCTGCCCGAACCCAGCGTGGTCAAGAAAGCCAGCGCCTGAATCTCGACCTCTACGCCGGATGGTGTACCGCGAGGTCGCCTCGGCGCTTGCGTCCATCATGCAACTGCCAGAGCGAATGGGCGACGAGCGTGACGATCAGGATGCCGCCGCCGATCAGGCTGTTGCGGGTCGGCGTCTCGGCAAAGATCATCCATACCCAGATCGGCGCCAGCACGGTTTCGAGCAGGTAGAACATCGCCACTTCCGGTCCTGAAATGTATTTCGGCCCGGCGGCGAGGCAGAAGAACGAGATCGGCATGATGACGGCGCCGTTGAAGATGATCCACCATGGCGCGTTTACGTGAAAGCCTTCGCCGCTCACCATGAAGGCCGCCAGCCCAAGCGGCAGAACGACGCCGATCAGCGAGGTGAATCCCATATCTTTGCCGCTGGCTCGCGAGAGGGTGATGGCCACCGCGATGAAGAAAGCCGAGCACAGCGCCATGAAATCACCGAACAGCTTGCCGCTGCCAACCGAACCGCCGACGATGACCAGCACGCCGAGGATCATGACCAGCATGGCCGCGATCGTCACCGCTCCCGGCCTTTCCCGTAGGAATATCCAGGACAAGAGTGCGGCGAAGACGGTGTTGAAGGCCAGGATGAACACCAGGTCGGCGGTCGAGGTGTGGAAGACCGCGGTAACGAAGGTGATCGAGGTCAGCCCATAGCATATCGCCACGATCAGCCCGGACCAGCCGGGGATAAGCGGCGGGACATTCCGGCTCAGCGCGCGCCAGACCGACCAGATGATCATCGCGGCGATGAAGGTGGTTCCGGTTCGCAGCAAAAGGATGGTCCACGCGCCGCCATCCGCAAGGCGGATCAACGGTATGTCGACGGTCAGTATCAGTCCGCCGATGGCGGTTATCAGAAGGCCCTTCTGGTGATCATGGTGAGAGGACATGCAGGAACTTTCGCAATTGAATTGCAGGCGGCCGGTCGGCGCAAGCGCGCACTCTCTCCAGCCGAGCGGCTGAAAGACCAGCGTCCCCTGCCTTGAAACAGTTTAAGCGTGGATCGAGGGAAAACTCAGCGTCAGACCGCTTCGTTGGTATAGCGCTCCCAGCCTTTTGGGCCGAGATGCTCCTGCGGCATGAAGCGCATCTTATAATTCATCTTGCGCGAACCATTGACCCAGTAGCCAAGGTAGACATGGGGCAGCCCCATCGCCTTGGCACGGGCGATATGGTCGAGGATCATGAACGTGCCGAGCGAGCGGCTTTCGAAATCGGGATTGAAATAGGAATAAACCATCGACAAGCCGTCGGCCATCTTGTCGGTGAGCGCCACCGCTATGAGTTCACCCTGGCCTTTGCCGGTGATGAAGGTGTCGGGTCCGCGCCGCCGGTATTCGATCACCTTGGTGTCGACATGGGTATCCTCGACCATCATGGCGTAGTCGAGCACCGTCATGTCGGACATGCCGCCGCGGCGGTGGCGGGCATCGAGATAGCCGCGAAACAGTGAATATTGTTCGGTCGAGGGCTCGGCGTTGTGCATGGCGCCGACGAGGTCGGAATTGTGCTGCAGCACGCGCTTCATGTTGCGGCTGGCGGTGAACTCCTGTGCCAGGATACGCACCGACACACAGGCGCGGCAGGTCTCGCAGGCTGGTCTGTAGGCGATGTTCTGCGAGCGCCGGAAGCCGCCTTGCGTGAGCAGGTCGTTCATCTCCGAGGCCTTGTCGCCGACCAGATGCGTGAACACCTTGCGCTCGAACTGGCCGTCGAGATAGGGGCACGGCGACGGCGCGGTCAGGAAGAACTGCGGCGACTGGGTCGGGTGCTGCGTCATCGAGCCTTGGAAACACTCCTTCGAATCGCTCTACCTTTGGCTCCGGCGGCGAAAAATTCAACAGGATTGTGAAGGTGTGGGCAACTCAACACCTTCACATTTGCGCTCAAGGGGGCTGCGGCTTTGCTTCAGGGCGGTTTCATCGGCCGGTGCGGCTGACGACAGTGCCGAGCAAAAGATCGTGCAGCGTGCGCTTGCGGTCCGAGAACAGGGTCACCAGCAGGACCAGCGGCGACAGAATGACGTTGCCGGCCCAGAACAATACTGAATGGACGACCGCGGTCAGCCCGTCGATGCGAGTGCCGTCGAGACGGTCGAGGCGAATGCCCATCATCTTCATGCCCGTGGTGGCCTGGTCGGCGCTGCCCAACGTGTTCCAGATGTAGAGGATGGCGACTGCCGGCACCAGGACGCCGAACAGCATCCAGCCCAGGCCGAGGGTCAAGAGCCCGAGGAAGAACACCAGGATGGCGACCGGAATGCTCAGCAGGCCAACGATGAGATAGTCGAGCACGAAAGCCAGAATGCGCCTTGTGCGCACGCCTTCAAAAGCCCTGACATCGTCGAGCCGGGTGTTGATGATTTCGCCGTCGAGAACGCGAGCGTTCATGTCATTTCCTCGTAACAGGGGCCTGCTTAGCCTGCGCCCCACCGCACCAGAAATGGTGAAGGCTCATGGTGGAATCAAGATCGGACCGTTTCGCCGCGGCGCCAGGCGGGACAGAATGGGCTGATGGTCCGAAGCGGTTGAATTTGCAGCACGGATGGCGTTAGCTTGCTGCGGCGCAACAAGACGCCGAGGGGACGGGGCAATATGGACTACGACATGCTGGTCATCGGCAGCGGCCCTTCCGGCCGCCGCGCCGCCGTGCAATCGGCCAAACTCGGCAAATCGGTGCTGGTGGTCGACCGGGGCCGGCGCCTTGGCGGCGTCTCGGTGCACACCGGCACCATTCCTTCCAAAACGCTGCGCGAAACGGTGCTCAACCTCTCGGGCTGGCGCGAGCGCGGCTTCTATGGACGCGGCTATCGGGTCAAGCAGGATATCTCGGTCGGCGACCTGATCGAGCGCCTGCACAAGACGCTCGACCATGAGGTCGAGGTGCTGCAGCACCAGTTCATGCGCAACACGGTCAAAAGCGCGCGCGCGGCGGTGAAATTTCTGGGCTCCAACAAGGTCAGCCTGACATCGGACAATGGCGACTACAGCGAAGTCGGTTTCGCCAACGCACTGATCGCCGTGGGCACCAGGCCGCATCGGCCGGCCGACGTGCCCTTCGACAAGACCCGTGTCTTCGACAGCGACGAAATGCTTGAACTCGACCGCCTGCCACGCACGCTGACGGTGATCGGCGCCGGCGTCATCGGCGTCGAATACGCCACGATCTTTTCCGCGCTCGACGTACCGGTGACCCTGGTCGAGCCGCGCAACTCCATCCTCGATTTCGTCGACCGGGAGATCGTCGACGATTTCATCCACCAGATGCGCGACCGCGGCATGACGATAAGACTGGGCAGCGCGGTCAAGGAAATCCGCTCCAAGCCGGATGCCGCCGAAGTGGAACTGGCCGATGGCCGCACCATTCGCTCCGAGGTCGTGCTCTACGCCGCCGGCCGCACCGGCAATGTCGGCAGCCTCGGCCTCGACGTGGTCGGCATCGAAGCCGACTCCAGGGGCCGCATCAAGGTCGATCCCCAGACTTTCCAGACCAGCGTGCCGAACATCTACGCGGCCGGCGACGTCATCGGCTTTCCAAGCCTCGCCTCGACCTCCATGGAGCAGGGCAGGGTGGCCGCCTGCCATGCCTTTGGCGTGACCCTGCCCGCGCCGCCGGAGACCTTTCCCTACGGCATCTACGCGGTGCCGGAGATATCGACGGTCGGCCAGTCCGAGGAGCAGGTACGCCAAAGCGGCGGCGCCTATGAGGTTGGCGTCGCGCGCTTCCGTGAGACGTCGCGCGGCCACATCATGGGCGTCGACACCGGCTTCCTGAAGCTGTTGTTCTCGATCGAGACGCGGCGCCTGCTCGGCGCGCACATTGTCGGTGAGGGCGCCACCGAACTCATTCATATCGGCCAAGCGGTGATCAATCTCGGCGGCACGGTCGACTTCTTCGTCAACAACACCTTCAACTATCCAACCCTGGCCGAGGCCTACAAGATCGCCGGCCTCGACGCCTGGAACAGAATGGGAAGAGGGTAGCCCAGTCTGGTGCAAGTTCGGGGGGAGCCGTACACTCCCCTCCATTCTGTTGCCACTTCGAGCGGCTGCTGGAATTCCTGGCGGGCGAGGGCATGGCGGCGGTTCCAGCCATGGAATTGCTGATGACGGTCGGCCGCTACACGGTCGGCTGTGTCATGGAGGAGCAAGCCGAAAATCCGTCAGGTCCGGGGCGTGGCGAAGCGCTGGATGCGGCGGCGCATGATCATCCGCTTTTGCATGAAGCCTTGGTGCACTACCGTGCCGGCGGACACGAGGCGCTGTTTGAAAGCGGGCTCGCCCTGCTGATCGCCGGGGCAGAAGTTCGAATGGTGGCCGAACGCTGATTGGGCAGCGAGCGGTCGCAAAGGCGGTCAGCCTCCCTGTGCCGCTCCGGCCAGCCATCGCTCGACGATCGCGGCGTCCGGGTCGCCGATTTCGTGGCCTGATGGAACGATCCGGGCGTCGATCTCGCTACCGTGCCGGCTGAGCAGCGTCACCAGCGCCAACGCGAAAGGCCCGTAGGTCTCGTCCGCCGCCCCGGCAATGATCAGCGTCCGTGTGCCCATGAGGTCCGTTGAAGGCACCTTGTCGAGCACCGGCATTGGCCTCAGCAGCGCCGCGCTCCGGACAATGCCGGGATGGAGCAGCATCAGGCTCGAAACCAGATTGGCGCCGTTCGAATAGCCAAGGAATGTCGCGTGGGCGAGATCGAGCCCATGGCGCGCGGCGACTTCGCTTGCGAATGCCGCGAAGGCGGCGGTTTCGACACGGATGCTTTGCTGGCCGAAGCGCGTCGGCGTGATTCGCTCGAACCAGCGAAAACCGTCCTCCTGCGGGATGCGGCCCCGTACCGCGATCAGGGGGGCGTCGGGCGCGATGCGCCTCGCCAGCGGCACCATGCTTGTCTCGTCGACACCCGATCCATGCAGCAGGAACAGGCACGCGCGGCCGCTTTTGCCGGCACCGAGGAGGCGATAAGGAAAGGCTAGATCCAGCATCGGAGGGCCATTTTCGACACTGGCGCCAGTCATACCGCATCCCGTTGATTATATGAGGTTTCGCTCAATTTGCCGGCTTCAAAACGCAATATTTTCATGCTCCGCGAAAGTTGATTGAACCAGGCTCATTGCGGCCCGTTTCTGCGCCGATACACTCCCTGTGGGAGGAATCGAAGCGGTGCGTCGGGGGTCGCATTGCTGGACATGAACAACCAGCTTTGAGGCCTTTTGTCGATGACTACCCCTGTTTCGCCAGATCGCGATTTGCGTGTCTTTGAACGCGACACGCGTATCGATGTGCTGCGCGCGCTGGCACTGCTCACCATCTTCGTCGACCATGTGCCGGGCACGGCTTTCGAGACCCTGACCTACAAGAATTTCGGGTTTTCGGACGCGGCCGAGGCGTTCGTGCTGATATCAGGCATTTCGGTCGCGCTCGCCTACGGCACAAAATTCCGGCCGGGTGGCCGGCTTCTGGCGACCTTGAAAATGTGGCGGCGGGCCGGCGTGCTCTACGTCGCCCACATCGTCACGACGATGGTGGTGATGGCCCTGTTCTGCGCCGTGGCGGTGTTTGCCAGGCGGCCGGAACTGCTGACGCTCATCAACATCGAGCCCTTGATGAAAAACACGCCGCAAGTGCTGGTCGGCATCGTCACGCTCGGCCATCAGCTCGGCTATAACAACATCCTGCCGGTCTATGCGGCGCTGCTTTTGATGGCGCCGGCGTTCGTCCTGTTCGTCAGCTCCAGGCCCGTCGCGGCGCTTGTCATGTCCGGCACGCTATGGCTGGTTGCCGGAATTTGGGAGATCGCTCCGCCCAATTACCCCGAGCCCGGTTTCTGGTTCCTCAACCCGTTGTCCTGGCAGTTCCTGTTCAACATCGGCCTTGCCGCCATGCTGCATGTCAGGCGCGGCGGTGTCATTCCGGTCAACCGCTGGCTTGTCGGCGCGGCCTCGGCCTATGGGCTGGCGGCTCTGGTGTGGGTGCATAGCCCGCTCTGGGGACAGATAACGTGGTTCAACCTGCCGGTGGTGATCGGCGGCTTCGACAAGACCTTCCTGTCGTTGTCGCGGCTGTTGCACATCCTGGCGGTCAGCTACCTCGTCGTCGCCCTGCCGACGATGTCAAACCTGTTCCGCACCAGCCCCGACCATCCGCTGGCCATACTGGGCAAAAGATCGCTGCCGGCCTTCATCGCCGGCACGGTGATCGCCATGGTCGCGCAGGTGATGAAGCTGATCAATCCGGGCGGGCTCGTCTATGACAGCCTGCTGATATCGGCCGGCATCGCCATGCAGTTCGCGCTCGCCTTCTATCTCGAATGGCTGTCGACCATCGGCGGTTCGGGCAAGGCCCGTACGGCCCAAACGGTTCCCGCGCCGGTTCGTGCGCCTTTGGGGACTGCCATGGCAAGAGCCAATCGGTAGGCGGTTCGGCCGTGCGGTTCAGCCGCGTGGCGAAGCCGTCGAGGCTCGCACGATCAGTTCGACCGGCAGTTGATGCCGGCTGACCGGCCCGTCGCTCTCCAGGATCGCCCTGACGGCAAGGCGGCCCATCTCGGCAATCGGCTGGGCGATCGTGGTCAATGGCGGCTCGGACACCGCTGCTTCCGGAACACCGTCGAAGCCGACGATGGAAACGTCGTCAGGCACGCTCAGCCCGCGTGCGCTCAGCCATTCGAGCGCCACCAGGGCTATTCTGTCCGACATGGCCAGAATGGCGGTGGGCGGCGTGTCGGAGGCGAAGATGGTCTCGAGCCCCGCCTTCGTGCTCGCCACGTCGTTGGCGGTCTCGTAGACAGGCACTTTGGTTATGTCGACGCCAACCCGCGAAAGCTCCCGGAGATAGCCGGTGAGGCGGTCGCGCGTTCCGGCATAGGTCGCCGCCCGAACCTGTTCGGCCGAAACAAGGCCCGTCCTGTTGTCGGCGAAGGGCAGGGCCATGACGGCGAAGCGGCGATGGCCGAGATCCGTGAGATGGCGGGCCGCCATGCCGGCGCCGGCGATGTTGTCGACTCCGATCGCGGCGACCGAGCCGTCCTCGGAGTCGAGGTCGAGCGCGACGAAGGGCAGCTTGCGCTCACGTGCCAACTCCACCAGGCGCGAGCCACCTTCGATGCAAAAGACGATGAAGCCGTCGACCAGAGCGCTCTGGATGTTCCAGGCAAGCTGCTCGTTGTTGGCGGCCGAGACCAGGGAAATGCCGGCTCCGGTCGCATCGCAAGCTTGCGAGATGCCCGCCATCATGACGCGCGCAAACGGATCGTCGAAGAAATAGGAGAGGGGCTCGGCGGTGGCCACGCCGATGGCGTTGACCTTGCCGGCCCGCAGCAGCCTGCCCTTTGGATCGGGGCCGCCATAACCCATTGCCTCGGCCGCGGCGCGAACCCGTTCGCGGACTTCCTCGCGCACGATCTCGGGGCGGCTGAATACGTTGGACGCGGTGCCGTGCGAAACACCGGCGGCCTTGGCGATGTCGGCCAGCCGTACGGGTCGTCGATTGCCTGCGGTGAGTGACGCCATTTGTGCGTGCCTCCTGATATCCATGTAGCACGTTCTTCCGCCGCATCTAGTATTTTCGTTGGATCGATTCAAATTTTGCTTGACCTGCGCCGGTTTCGATCCTAGATTTGAATCGATCCAAGTGGCAGCTTGTTCTGCTGAATAGCCAAAAAGGGAGGAGCGCCATGCATCCCGTCAACTACCTGTTCGCCGACATCTACCGCAACGACTGGAATATCGGGTCAGCCACCAACAAGGCTAGGCATCGTGGTGAGACGGGCCCATGGGTTCGCGATCTTCGCTTCTTGGTGGCGCGCAAGCGGAGCTGATCAAACCGGCTTTTTCGCGCCCGACGATTGGATCGATTCAAAGACAAGGAGGATGAGTCATGCATCCCATCAAGCATCTGTTCGAAGATATCTACCGCAACTACTGGGGCATCGCACCGGCCACCGAGCGACCGGAAGCGCGACGGCGGGTGAAACCTGCTGTTGGCGGCCGTGCCCTTTGGGTCCGCCCGGAACGCCGCCGGGATTGACCTCAAGCAATCATTTCAGGGTCGTGGACGTGCCACGGCCGAGATCGCTATCGCCAGCCAGCCTGCAATGAGCAGGGTGCCGCCGATCGGCGCCGACATCGGAAACAGCCTTGAGCCCCAGAAATCGCGGGCGAGAAGATCGCCCGCGAAGAGGAGCAGCCCGGCGAGCAGAACGAGGCTGGCGATGCGCAGCCAGCGGTTCGCGCCGATAAGGCCGATGGCGAGGAAGACCGGCGCATGCATCAGCAGGAACGACGCGGCGGTGCCGGTAAAGGCGCCGCCGCGGTGGGCGGCGGCCGCCGAAAGCGCCACCCCCGCCGCGCCGACGAGGCCGCCGGCAAGCACGAGGAGGCGGCTGCCGTTTGGATCGGGGTTCATGGCCGGCGTGCTCCTTCTTTCTTCAGCAAGCGTCAGGGCTTGCGCGCTTCCAGCGCCATATGCCGCGTCCGCCGCGACTGGACGATCCAGTTGTAGGCCGCCCCGAGCGCCATCAGCACCGACGTGCCGAGAAACACCGCCGGCATGCCGAAATGGCCGCCCACAAAACCGCCGGCCAGCGGCCCCGCGACCTGTCCGACATACTGCGCCGAGATCGCCAGGCCAAGCACGTTGCCGCCAACGCCGTCGGGGATGTTGTGCCTGATGACACTGGTGATGCAGGGCAGGAGGCCGCCCAGCGCCAGGCCCATCAGGAAACGCAGGCCGATAAGCTGCCAGCTATCGGTGACAAAAGCCTGCGGGATAAGCAGCAGCGCCGAAACCGCCAGTGCTCCCACGACAACGTTCCAGTGCCCGATCCGGTCCGCGAGCTTGCCGAGCCAAGACGCCGAGAGGATGGTGCCCAGCGCGGCGGCCGACATCACAACGCCGGCGACGAGCGTCACCCTGCTCTGGTCCTCAATGAGCTGCTGCACATAGACGGTGATGATCGGCTCGATCGACATTGTGGCGAAGGCGAGCAGCATGCCGGTGGTCAGCATGGCCACGACCGGGCGCTTGTCCGGGATCTGCGACCAGCCGCTTTTCGGTTTTGCCGCCGACACCGGTTTGACTGGCTTCGGGCGCGGGCTCTCCTTGATGAGGAAGGTCGTTGCCAGGAAGGCGAGGAAGATCACACCGCCTGACAAGAGGAAGGTGGCGCGAATGCCGATCACCGGCGGCAGCACGCCGCCCAACAGGGGACCGACCAGCGAGCCCGCCGTAATGCCCGCCGACAGTACGCCAAGCGCCCAGCCGGAACGCTCCTTCGGCGTCTGCATGGCCACCAGTATGGTTGAACCGGAGGAATAGCCGCCCGCGAAGCCGATCAGCAGGCGCAGCAGAACCAGTTGCCAGACCGTCTCGACCATGCCCGTCAGCGACATGCAGATCGCCATGCCGAAGGAGGCGCGCACCAGCATCACCTTGCGCCCGTAGCGGTCACCCAGGCGCCCCCATAGCGGCGCTACTGTGGCCGCGGCGAAGAAGGTGGCGCCATAAGCGACGCCGGACCACTGCACGATTGCCGCGTGGCCCTGTGCGCCGAGCTGTTCGACATAGAGCGGCAGGAATGGCAACAGCAGGGTCATGGCGATGAGCGCGCTGAACGAGCCCGCGAAACAGACCGCGAGATTGCGCCGCCAGTGAATGTTGTAGCCGCTTTGCTGCGTGTCTTCCTGCGTCATGCCCTGCCTGCCCGGTATCAGCGCTTGTTGCGGATACCATTTTGGGATACCAAACTGGTCTCCGTCATGAACTTCACGCCGGCCGCTGTCAATGCGGCTTCGGAAAGGGCGCGCGATGTCGCAGATGCAGAATGTCGAACGGCAGCTTCGCGAGATGATCCTGGCGCTCGAGATCGGGCCGGGAGAGCGGCTGACCGAACGCTGGATCGAAAGCCAGTTCGGGGCCTCGCGCACGCCCGTCAGGGCGGCGCTGCTGCGGCTGGAGACCGAGGGGCTGGTCGGCAGGGACGGGCGCGGCTGGACCGTTTCGCCCATCAATCTGGCCGAACTCGAGCAGGTTGCGGTCTATCGCGAGGCGGTCGAGATCGCGGCATTGCGGCTGACGTGCGGGCAAGCCGACAAGAGCGCCATCGATGTCATCGAGGCGATGCTCGATTCCTGCGACGAAAATACGCCGCGCGAGGAGTGGCATCGTGTCGGCATGGATTTTCACATCGAGCTGGCGCGGCTCTCCGGCAACGAATTCCTGTTCCGGGCGGTTCGTGACGCGATGACGCGCCTGTCGCGCGCCCGCTGGCTGGAAGTGCGTGACGAGACGGCCCTTGGCCGTGCCTGGGTCGAACATCGCGCCATTCTTGCCGCGACACGCCTCGGTCAGGCTGATGAAGCCGCGCGGCTGCTGTCGGCCCACATCGTCGGCAGCCGTGATCGGCTGGTGACGTCGCTTGCCAACGACCGACGTGGCCTTCGCGCCAGGGGATTTGCCGTCGTCGCCGCTTAGTGCGGTCCATGCGCTGCGGCGCGCTGGCCGGAAAAACAGACGGGTCTGACGTGAAGCACACTTTCGGCCTCGCTTCAAGGAAGCCGATGGCGTAAGAGCGGCGATGGAAAACAACCGGTTTGAAACACCCGTGACCGTCAAATCCGTCACGGCGGGAAGCACTCAGCTCTTGCGTTCGGCAAGGGAGGCTTCCGATTACCTCCTCAACAACTGGCCCGGCAAGCGCAGCCCCAAGCATCGTGCGGCGCTGCAGGCCTGTCACGACGCGCTCGCCGGCGACAAGCCGGCGATGAATGCCAGGCGCGCTTTCATCGCCGCGGCGCGGGAAGTGGATGTCTTCATCAGCGACAAGGCGCCAGCCTGATATTAGCTCGCGGTTTGGGCTGACAATTGGATTTGAGGCTCGGCCCGCATTAGCGGGCCGGATGCCGTTAATCCTTCGTTTCGGTCTCAGTCTCGGTTTCAGGCTTCGTACGTTCGCGCGCGGCAACCTTGGCCGCCAGCTTTTCAGCCTTCTTGGCCGCTTTCTGGCGGTCGCGCTCCTTGCGTTCCTGATCGTAGTTTGGTGCTCGCGCCATGTCGGCTCCTTTTTGTGACTGCCTTGCGGCCCTGAGCCTGCCTAGGAGCATTAGCCGTCAAACACAACAGCCGAAGCGATAATGCGTGGCTGCTGGCATCGAAGAGATGCGGGCGCTTGCCAGATCGGCGCCACAATGATGTAGGACATGCGGGCGCCATGGATTGAGAACCGCCCGTTTGTTTTGATCAAGTGACCGATGGCCACAATTTCGCGGACCGCAGCAAGAGTTTTCTATTATGCGAGAAACGTCGCGCGCGATGTCGCTCCGCAAGCGTTGTTTCGTGCCCGGCTGGCTGGCCGTCTCGAAAGGGCCAGGCTTTCCGGTGAGGCGGCGCGCCGCAGGCTGAATTACTACAACAAGTTGCAGGATGGTTTCGCGCCAAGCGCCGATGCCATGCGCATCGGCAAACTGCCCTTCACGCCGACCATGTACTATTACGACCTGAAGGAGTTCGCCCGCTACTTCGATCCCGGCCTGCTCATCGACCTGGAATTCGGCGACGTCAGGAATGTCCCCAAGGTGCCTTCGATCGTCAAGGACCGGCCAATCTGTGCTGACGACAAGAACGCGATCATCATGAAACTCGACAAGTTTCGTCATTTCCAGATGCCGGCTGACGCGATGTCGTTCGCCGACAAGCTGCCGTCCGTTGTCTGGCGCGGTGATCTCAACAATCCGATCAGGACAAGATTTCTGAACGCTGTGCGCGACCTGCCGTTCTGCGATGCCGGTTCGCACAAGCCGAACGCACCGCCCGAATACGCCAGGCCTTTTCTCAGCATCAGCCAGCACCAGCGCTATCGCTACATCGTCTCGCTCGAGGGCAACGACGTGGCGACCAATCTCAAATGGATCATGAATTCGAAGTCGCTCTGCATGATGCCGCCGCCGACCTATGAGACATGGTTTGCGGAGCGGCAGCTCGAAGCCAACGTCCACTATGTGCCGCTCGCGGCGGATTTCTCGAACCTTGAGGACCACGTCGCCTATTTCGAGCGGAATCCGGCGGAGGCGGAGCGCATCATCGCGGCTGCGAACGCCTATTGCCGGACATTCGACGACGAACAGACCGAGCAGACGATCTCCCTGCTGGTGCTCTACAAATACTTCGTGCTGTCGGGCCAGATCAAACCGGATGCCGAGGTGTGGCGCTACATAACGGGCTAGTTGCGGCGCTCGGTCGAGGCCGCCAGCCGCATTCGGGCGCTATCGGAATGCGTGGCTGGATGGTAGGGCAATCATGCTGCGGGAACCATCCCGACCTTCACTTGTTCAACCGCGTTTATCTTTGATCAAAAGAGTCCATGGCCACCCTCCAACGAACGACGGCAAAGGTCTTCTACTATGCGCGGAACGTCATGCGCGATATCGCGCCCCAGGCGATCTTCCGGCGGCGATTGGCCAGCCGCCTGCAGCAGGCCAGGCTCTCGGACGAGGCCGTGCGCCGGCGACTGAATCACTACAACAAGCTGCAGGACGCTTTTACACCAGGCCCGGATGCTGTGCGCATCGACAAGATACCGTTTGAACCGAGCATGTACTATTACGACCTGAAGGAATTTGCCCGCTATTTCGATCCATCATTGCTCATCGACCTGAAGTTCGGTGATGTCATCGGCGTGCCCAAGCTGCCGACCCTCGTCAAGGACCGG
Source organism: Mesorhizobium sp. B2-7-3 (assembly GCF_006440715.1). Lineage (NCBI taxonomy): Bacteria > Pseudomonadati > Pseudomonadota > Alphaproteobacteria > Hyphomicrobiales > Phyllobacteriaceae > Mesorhizobium > Mesorhizobium sp. B2-7-3. Next base: position 25,919 of record NZ_VFTY01000020.1, on the reverse strand, counting down.
CCGATCCGCGCCGACAACGGCAATGCCGTCGTCATGAAGTTCAACAAATTCCGCCACTTCCACATGCCCCTCGATACCGTCGCCTTCGCCGACAAGCGCCCTGCCGTGGTCTGGCGCGGCGACCTCAACAACCCGATCAGGACACGGTTCCTGGATGTCGCGCGCGACTTGCCGTTCTGCGACGCCGGTTCGCACAAGCGCAGCGCACCGGCTAAGTACAGCAAGCCTTTCCTCAGCATCAGCCAGCACCTGCGCTATCGCTACATCGTCTCGCTGGAGGGCAATGACGTGGCGACCAACCTCAAATGGATCATGAATTCCAACTCGCTCTGTCTGATGCCGCCGCCGACCTACGAAACATGGTTCGGCGAGAGCCAGCTCGAGGCCGGTATCCACTATGCGCCGCTTGACCCGGATTTTGCCGATCTCGGCGAAAAAGTGCGCTATTTCGAAGCGCACCCGGCCGCGGCGGAGCGCATCATCGCCGCAGCCAATGCCTATTGCCGCAAATTCTCCAATGAACGGGACGAGCATGCGATCTCCTTGCTCGTCCTCTACAAATATTTCGTGCTCGGCGGCCAGATCGAACCCGATCCCGAACTCTGGCGGTTTATCGGCGGCTAGCTCTTGCTCTCTGCCTGACGCTGATCAGATATCGCTGCGGTCGAGAACCAGATCGGCTGGGCCGAAGCGATCCTTCGCTGTCAGTTGCTGGTGCCAGTAGGGGTAGAGCAGAGCCGGCCGGCTGACCGCGTCGAGGCGCTGGCGTTCTTCGGTGCCGAGCTTCAGGGCCGCCGCCGCAAGGTTGTCCTTGAGCTGAACGTCATTGCGGGCACCGATCACCAGCGAGGAGACGGCAGGGCGTCCGAGCAGCCAGGCGAGCGCCACCTGCGCCGCCGAGACGCCACGATCCTTGCCGATCTCGACCAGCACATCGACAATCCGCCACAGCCGGTCCTCGTCGCGGATCGGCGGCTCGGACCAGCCGGCAAGCTGGCGAGCGGTCGGGCTGTCGCGGCGGTATTTGCCCGACAGCAGGCCGCCGGCGAGCGGGCTCCAGACCAAAACGCCCAGCCCTTGGTCGACCGAGATCGGCAAGAGCTCGTACTCGGCCTCGCGCGCTTCCAGCGTATAGTGGATCTGCTGGGTGACGAAGCGTTGCTGGTGACGGCTGTCGCTGATGGAAAGCGCCTTCATCACCTGCCAGCCGGAATAGTTGGAGCAGCCGATGTAGCGCACCTTGCCCTGGCTGACCAAACTGTCGAGCGCGGCAACGGTCTCCTCGAGCGGAGTGAGGCCGTCCCATTGGTGGACGAAATAGATGTCGATGACATCGGTCTTCAAGCGCTTCAGGCTGCTCTCGCATTCACGGATCAGATGATGGCGCGACAGGCCCTCGTCGTTCGGGCCCTTGCCGATCCGCATCCGCGCCTTGGACGCGATCAGCACATCGTTCTTGCGCTTGCCGCCGAGAGCTTCGCCTATGATCTCTTCGGAGAGGCCGTTGGAATAGACATTGGCGGTGTCGATGAGGTTGATGCCGGCATCGATGCACATATCGATCATCCGCTTGGCTTCGGCGAGATCGCTGTTGCCGACCGCGGCGAAGGGCCCGGCGCCGCCGAATGTCATGGTGCCAAGCGTCAGTGTCGAAACCTTCAGGCCGGAACGGCCAAGGGTGCGGTATTCCATGTCAGATCCTCACGATTTTGTTGAAGAGGCGTGCCGGCAAGGCAGGCCTGGAAGGCGACCGCGCATTTGTAGGACAATTCGGCCGGCTTGTCGCCATGCGACGACGGTCGATCGATCAGACATCGCGGAATTTGCAACGTCGGCAATTGCGCCTGTGCTGCAATAAAACCGTCACCGCCGGCCTATATTGAAGTCGGCTCAGGTGTTTCCATTCCCGGCCGCCGGCCAGCAATTTGGAGCGCCCAGTGGTAACCGACAGGGCTTGCAAGCGGAGCAGTTGATATGACCGAGCTGAAACAGAATTCCCCTGCCAAGGACTGGCTTGAAGCCGAGCTCGCCGACACGCTCGACGAGGACTATGAGCTCGAAATGTCGGAGCCGGCCCTCTCGATGGAGATCGCCAAGATCTACAAGAACTCGCATCCGCCTTCGATCGATCGCATGCAGTATTTTCGCGACCTGATCAGCCTCCAGTCCGAATTGATCAAGCTGCAATCCTGGGTCGCCTACCACAAGAAGAAACTGGTGGTGATATTCGAGGGCCGCGACTCCGCTGGCAAGGGCGGCGTCATCAAGCGCATCACACAGCGGCTCAATCCGCGTATCTGCCGCGTCGTGGCGCTTCCGGCTCCGACCGAACGCGAGAAGTCGCAATGGTATTTCCAGCGCTATGTCCCGCATTTGCCGGCAGGCGGCGAGATCGTTTTGCTCGACCGCTCCTGGTACAACCGCTCCGGCGTCGAACGGGTAATGGGTTTTGCCAGCCCCGAGCAGGTCGAGGAGTTCTTCCATGACGTGCCGGAGTTCGAGCGCATGCTGGTGCGCTCGGGCATCACCGTGGTCAAATATTGGTTCTCGATCACCGACGAGGAACAGCAAATGCGCTTCCTGATGCGGATCCACGACCCGATGAAACAGTGGAAGCTGTCGCCGATGGACCTGCAGTCGCGGGTGCGCTGGGAACACTACACCAAGGCCAAGGAGGAGACCTTCGCCCGCACCAACATTCCCGAGGCGCCCTGGTTCATCGTCGAGGGTAACGACAAGAAGCGCGCGCGGCTGAACTGCATCGACCATCTGCTCAAGCAGCTGCCGTATGAAGAGGTGCCGCACGAGGAGATCACGCTGCCGGAGCGCGTCTTCAACCCGGAATACGAGCGCCAGGTGCTGCCGCGCGAGCTTTACGTGCCGGAGAAGTATTGAGCGAGAGTTTTGTCTTTCTCCCCGTATAGTGACGGGGAGAAATGGGCTTTCGTCGAGGGTTTCGCCACCTTACGCCCGCTTGATCACCACGTGCGTGGCCAGTGCCGTCGCCACCTGTTCGCCGCACTGGTAGCCCAGATTCAGCATGTCGAGGCCCGCAAAAAGGTTCTCGCCTCTGCCAAGCAGCACCGGCGAGATCGCCAGGTGCATCTCGTCGATCAGCTTTTCCTGCAGATACTGCCGGATGGTGGAGACGCCGCCGCCGACCCGCACATCCTTGCCTGACGCGGCGACTTTGGCTTGTTCGAGAGCCGAATGGATGCCGTCGGTTACGAAATAAAAAGTCGTGCCGCCTTCCATCACGATGGGATCGCGCTTGTAATGAGTCAGCACGAAGGTCGGGACGTGATAGGGCGGATTGTCGCCCCACCAACCCTTCCAGCTGTCGTCAGGCCACTCGCCCCGGATCGGCCCGAACATGTTGCGGCCGAGGATCCAGGCGCCGACATTCTCGAAGCTGCGCGCCGCAAAGTCTTCGTCAACGCCTGTCTCGCCGCCTTCCTGGCCAAACATCTTGCGGAAGGTGCGAGTGCTGAAAGCCCATTTGTGCAGGGCCGGTCCGCCGACACCGAGCGGATTTTCAAGGCTCTGATCGGGACCGGCGCCATAGCCGTCAAGCGACAGGCTGAAAGCGTTGACGCGAAGTTTGGACATGAGGACCTCCTCCTTGAGAACCGGTTGTATTCCGAATCTTGCCGCCAAGCTACGGCCGCCGCTTCATTGGCCGGTCAGTTGGCGCGCGACGATCTCAAGGGCCTCGCTGTGCCTGATCGGCAGGTCGCGGGCGGCAAGCGCCTCCCGCATGGCTTTCGCCATCGTCTTGGCATCGCGATAGGCAAGCATGTCCGTTCCTCGGTCACGGCGAAGCCTTTGTCAGTGCCCGCAATGCCGACACCTTCGCCCGACGGTGAAACGAGTCAGGAAGCATCCTCAGGAGGCGTTCGCCATACCTCTTGGCCGAGGTGCGGGCTGCCGGCCGCTTCCGGCCATGCTTCCATCATAGCTGCAGCCGCCAGTTTTTGTCAGCGGGTTTTCGATAGAACCGCCGACCAGTTGAAAGAGTGGTGACATCTACTGAAGTGCCTTGCCCGGGAAGTCGGGCTACCCTTTCAGCATCACGGCCACTTCGGGTGCGAAATAGGTCAGGATGCCGTCGCAGCCGGCGCGCTTGAAGGCGAGCAACGATTCCAGCATCGCCTTCTCTCCATCGATCCAGCCATTGGAATCAGCCGCCTTGATCATCGAATATTCGCCCGAGACCTGATAGGCGAAGGTCGGCATCTGGAATTCGTCCTTCAGCCGGCGGATGATGTCGAGATAGGGCAGGCCGGGCTTGACCATCAGCATGTCTGCGCCCTCGGCGATGTCCTGGTCGGCCTCGCGCACCGCCTCGTCCGAATTGGCGTGGTCGATATAATAGGTCTTCTTGTCGCCCTTGAGCAGACCGGCGGTGCCGACCGCCTCGCGATAGGGACCGTAGAAGGCCGAGGCGAATTTGGTGGCGTAGGACATGATCGCCACGTCCTGGAAACCGTTGGCGTCGAGCGCATCGCGGATGGCGCCGATGCGGCCGTCCATCATGTCGGACGGCGCGATGATGTCGGCGCCGGCCGCCGCCTGGATGACGGCCGCCGCGGCGACCTGTTCGACTGTCTCGTCATTGACGATGATGCCGTCGCGCAGGATGCCGTCATGGCCATGGCTGGTGAACGGGTCGAGTGCGGCGTCTGTGATGATGCCGATCTCGGGCACCGCGTCCTTGATGGCGCGCGTGGCGCGGTTGATGATATTTTCCGGGTCGAGGATGTGGGACCCCGTCTGGTCGCGCAGGCCGAGATCGACGTTGGGAAAGGTGGCAAGAGCGGGGATGCCGAGCTTGGCCGCGCGTTCGGCCTCCTTGACGGCAAGGTCGACCGACAGCCGGAAGACGCCGGGCATGGCGGCAATCGGCTCCCGGACATTCCTGCCCTCGACGACGAAGATCGGCCAGATCAGGTCGTCCACCGAAAGCCTGTTCTCCTGCACGAGCCGGCGCGACCAGTCGGCCTTGCGCATGCGGCGCAGGCGGCGGCTGCCGGTGACATCGTCGACGCTGCGCGCGCCGGCAGCTTTTGCTGGGGTGAATTTGTTCATGGCCAAAACTCCGGATCGGCGGCTTTTACCACGAGCTTTTGGTGCTGACCAATGCGACACGTTTGTGCCAGTGCCGAAAGCCGCCACAGCGCTGTCCCACCACGCCTATTGGTTCAGGGCTGCCCGTTGCCCGAAAGGATCTGTGCCGCGCCTCCGATTGCCACACGGAACGCGTCGTCGAAGCTGACACCGCGCACCTGCCAACGATAGGTCTTGCCGTGATCGGCCAGTCGCCAATCGGCGACCCAGCCCAGTTCCTTGTCGCTCCACACGATGCTGCCGGCGAGCGCTCGGTCGCCTCCGGCTTGCTTGGCCACTCGATCCAGCCTTGCCATGTCCGTCGCGCGCAGCGCTTCTTCGCCCAAGCCGGCAAGTTGCGCGGCCTTGGGAAACGCGACATGCATCAGCATCGGCCCGCTGGCATTGACGAAGGATTCGCGCATCGTCTCGCCACGCCCTTCCTCGGCGCTCAGCATGAAATGCCGCGCGCCTTGTTCGGTCGTGAGGAAGACGGTGAGTGTCGGCCGCTCGCCAAGCCAGGGCCTGCTGCCGAGCGACGCCAGCAGCCTGTCGATCGCATCAGGCTTGTAGAAGCAGGTGAGATCATGCGGCCGGTCATGCGTCCCTTGCTCGTCATGGATCGGAATGCCCTCCATCCGGTCATGGTAGCGGAACGAGTCGACAAAGCTGCCGGCCTTGTCGCGCAGCGCGTCCATTTCGCGTCTGGCAAGCAGCCGCTGATCGCCCGAAACACGGACGAGCACCTTGTCGAGGCAGGTCCTGAAGCCGAGCTGACGATTTTCTTCACCCTGGCCGGTGACAATGGTCTGCGAGTGGTAAAGGTCGCCAAGGTCGGCTGCCCCCGCGGGGACATTGGTTGCCCACAAAAACGACAGGCAACTCAGAACAAAGGCAAAGCGCAAAAATTGCGGCATGGCTAAGTATCCTGCTCTCGGCCTGTAGTACCGGCCACCAATGTCTAGCATCGGCGACCGCTAGCCGCCAAGATCGAGGCGGCCAGACTGCAGCCATTGACGCACCCATGTGCCGCCTTTAGCACTTCAGTCCCGCAGGCGCGGGAACAAGGATTCTCTGGCGATGGATTTTGGTGGAGGCGACGAAATTCGCTTCGAAAGGTTGGGCAGGGCCGGGGTCGTCACGCTGACACGGCCGCAGGCGCTCAATGCCGTCACCCATCGCATGATCAAGGCGCTGGGCAAGGCCCTGCGGTCCTGGGAACGCGACGAGGGGGTGGATGTCGTCGTGGTCAAGGCCGAGGGCAGGGCGTTTTCGGCCGGGGGCGACATCCTGCACATCTACGAAGCCGGACGGGCTGGAAACCCACCGGTCGAATTTTTCGCCGACGAGTATCGCCTCAACGCCTACATCGCGCGTTTCAAGAAGCCCTATGTGGCGCTCATCGACGGTATCGTGATGGGCGGCGGGGTCGGCATTTCCTTCCACGGTTCGCACCGGGTGATGACCGAGAATGCCCAGTTCGCCATGCCGGAGGTCGGCATCGGTTTTTTCCCGGATGTCGGCGCCAGTCATCTGCTGCCCGACCTTGGCGGTTCCTTCGGCATGTACCTGGCGCTGACCGGGAACCGCATTCGTTATGGCGATGCGCTGTGGTCTGGGCTGGCCACCCACACCATCAAGGCTGAAGACCAGGCAAGCTTCCTCGATCGGCTGGCGCTGACGGGCGATCCGGAATCGGTGCTGCGCGGTTTCTTTGTTCCGGCCAAGCGGGAGACCGACAGGCCGATCCTGGAGGCGATCTCCCGCCATTTCGCCCAACCGTCGCTGCGGGATCTGATCGCCAGCCTGGACCGCGCGGGCAATGACGAATTCGCCACCGGGACGCTGGCAACGATCCGCACGCGCTCGCCGACCAGCCTTCGCGTCGCCTGGCGACAGATCAGCGCCGGGCAGACATTGTCGATGGACGACTGCATGAGGATGGAGTTCCGCATCCTGAACCGGATGCTGGCCGGCCACGATTTCTACGAAGGCATCCGCGCCGCCATCATCGACAAGGGCTCGAAGCCGCAATGGCGGCCGGCAGCGATCGATGCGGTTAGCGAGGCGGATGTCGAGGCCTATTTTGCCCCGCTCGGCGATCGGGAGCTCGAGTTGTGAGCGAAGTGACATCGAGACGCGTCATCCTGCAGCCCTCGACGGTCGAGGTGATCTTCGCCTGGTTCCAGCGCGTCATCGCGGGCTACTGCCTGCTGTTCGGCATCCTCTACTGGATCAAGCTGATCGGCTTCTATCCGGGCTCGCTGTGGCGGTTCGACCTTATGCCGGTGCATTGGCAGGTCGCGGCGGTGATGCTCGCCGTGTTCTTTCCCTTCGCCGCGGCGGGGTTGTGGATGCTGGCGTCCTGGGGTCCGGTGATCTGGTTCATCTGCGCGGTCACGGAGACGGTCATGTATGCCGGCTTTTCCGAGCTTTTCGGCCATCGTCTGCTGATTATCGTCTCGCATGCCTGCGTGGCGCTGCTCTATATCGTCTTTCGCGTCGTCATATACCTGCAGAAACGACCGGCACGGCACTAATGCATGTCGCCCCGAAGTGTCCTCGGTTGCGGGACAACGACATGCATAAAATCAGAAGCCTGCGGCAGGTCGGGCGAATCCTATTCGCCGCGACATGCTGCAAGCCCTTGTACGCGTTGACGACCTGGCGACCGCCTGAATCCGGCGCGGCGATCATTGCCTAAATCTTTAGGTTAATCATCCTTGCTCGGGTGACCGTTCGTTAAGCGTCTTGCGAAACCTCTTACCGGTAAGCTCTTGTTAGCCCTAGCGTTTAAGTCGAATTTTATGAGTATTCGATAGTGTCGCGATCAAGGTGAAAAACAAAAAATCACCAAGGCGACAAACGAGAGGCAAAGACAATGATCAATTCGCGTCCGGCGGCGAAGACCGCCAACGTTTCCGACGATCGCCGCGAGGCTATCCGTTCCCTGTACATGGAATCGCTGCAGCTGGTCGAGCGCCTGCACCGCCGTCTGCTTGATGTCATCAAGGACGAATTCGACCGCAACGGCCGCTCCGACATCAACGCCATCCAGGCGCTGCTGCTCTTCAACATCGGCAATTCCGAGCTGACCGCCGGCGAACTGCGCTCGCGTGGCTATTATCTCGGCTCCAACGTTTCCTACAATCTGAAGAAGCTGGTCGATCTCGGCTTCATCAATCACCAGCGCTCGCGCATCGACCGCCGTTCGGTCCGTGTCTCGCTGACGCCGAAAGGCAATGAAGTGGCAGACGTGGTTGCCGGTCTCTATGAGCGCCATGTCGGCTCGATCGAACAGGTCGGCGGCATCAACACCGACGAGTTCAAGCAGATGAACCGCGCTTTGCAGCGCCTCGACCGCTTCTGGAACGACACGATTGCCTACCGGATGTAAGAGCATCCTGGAAACGGAGCCCCGCCGCAGAAGCGTGGCCGAAACAGCGACCTCCAGTCAGGGCCGGTGCCGAAAAGCACCGGTCTTCTCTTTTCGCGCGTTCGGCCAAAGCAAATTACGGGCCAAGGCCACGTTGCCGCCATATTCCAATGGAACCGAGAGCGGCAGTGATGCTGTGGTGAAGACCATGCGTCCACCCGCAACCGTGTCGCGCCCCTTGCCTTGGTCGCCAATGTGATACGGACCATGGTTGGCTAATTGTTAAGATTGCCGATTTTAGAGTGCGGGCGAGATCGCGCGATGGTCGACGCAGCAAGTGATCGAACCGCTACAAGAATGTCTGGAACGTCCATGAGAACCAGCCGCCGCTTTTTCCTTTCCGGAGCCTCCGCGCTCGCCGCCGCCGTGATGGCTGGGCGTGCGAATGCGCAGGATGTGATCGGGGATATCCTGAAATCCTCGGCCCGCGGCAACTGGGACGATCAGTTCGATGCCCGCGCCAGCGAAGGCGGCAAGGTGGCCTCGACGCTGCCCATCTTCAGTCCCCAGACCGTCGCCTTCACCGAGCAGGCGGTCGCGCAGTATCAGAACATTGTCGGGCAGGGCGGTTGGACGGACGTTCCCGCGACCAAGAAGCTGCAACTCGGCGTCGACGATCCGGACGTGGTGCCGCTGCGCAAGCGCCTGATGGTTGCGGGCGACCTGTCGCAGAGCGCCGGCATTTCGACAGCGTTCGATTCCTATGTTGACTCGGCGGTCAAGCGTTTCCAGTTGCGCCACGGCCTGCCGGCTGACGGTTCGATGGGCAAATACACCTACGCCGCGATGAACGTTTCGGCGCAGATCCGGCTCGGCCAGTTGCAGACCAATCTGCAGCGGCTGAAGGAAAAGGCCGGCACGCTGGGCAGCCGTTATGTGCTGGTCGACATTCCGGCGGCGCAGATCGAAGCGGTCGAGAACGACCGCGTCGTGCTTCGCCACACCGCGATCGTCGGCAAGATCGATCGCCAGACGCCGATCGTCAATTCCAAGATCAACGAGATCATCGTCAATCCGTACTGGAACGCCCCGGTCTCGATTGTGCGCAAGGACATCATTCCGTTGATGCGGAAGGATCCCGATTATCTCAAGAACAGCCATATCCGCCTGTTCGCGCCCGATGGCAGCGAAGTCGATCCGATGAATGTGGACTGGTCGACGGACGATGCGGCCAAGTACCGTTTCCGCCAGGATCCCGGTTCGGAAAACGCCATGGCGTCGGTCAAGATCAATTTCCCGAGCCCGGACGGCGTCTACATGCACGACACGCCGCAGCAGAGCCTGTTCGGCAAGATGATGCGCTTCGATTCATCGGGCTGCGTGCGTGTCCAGAACGTGCGCGATCTCGTCACCTGGATCCTGCGCGACACGCCCGGCTGGGATCGCCAGCATTTCGAGGCGGCCATCAAGACCGGCCAGAACACGCCGATCCAGGTCACCAACCCGGTGCCGGTGCATTTCCTCTATCTCTCGGCCTGGTCGACAGGACCCGGCGTCGTCCAGTTCCGCGACGACGTCTATGCGCTCGACGGCAACAGCGAGCTGCAGATCACGTCTTCGCTGTAACAAGCTGATTTTTTAAAAAAAGCCGCTCTCAGGGGCGGCTTTTTTGTTGCGGACGCCGTCAGGTCCACTCATTCGGCCGGCTGGACGAAGCTCAGGCGATTGGCGATGGTCGGCAAACAGCCGGGATCGTGCCATGGACGTCGCCATCTTCATTCTCGTCGTGCTCGTCTTCGTTGCGCTGTCGGGCGCGCTCGTCCGGCTGGTTCGGGTGCCGCTGCCGGTGCTGCAGATCGCCATCGGCGCGGCCCTTGCCTGGCCGGCCAAGGGCCTGCATGTCGAGATAGATCCGGAGCTTTTTCTGCTGGTGTTCATCCCGCCGCTCCTGTTCGGCGACGCCTTCGCGGCGCCCAAGCGCGAACTCGTCGCCTTGCGCGGACCCATACTCGATCTCGCCGTCGGGCTCGTCTTCTTCACCATTGTCGGCTTCGGCTATGCCTTGCATTGGCTGGTGCCGAGCATTCCGCTCGTCGTCGCATTCGCGCTGGCTGCCGTGCTGTCGCCGACCGACGCCGTGGCGGTGTCCGCGATCGTCGACAGGAATGTGGTTCCGTCCCGGCTGATGCACATATTGGAGGGCGAGTCGCTGCTCAACGACGCGTCGGGCCTGGTCATGTTCCGCTTTGCGGTGGCGGCGGCATTGACCGGCAGCTTCTCCTTCGCGGGAGCCTCGCTCAGCTTCCTCTACGCCGTCGCCGCCGGCATCCTGGCCGGTGTCGCGGCGCTGTTTATCGCCGCCAAAGCGCTGCAGCTGCTCAACCGCATCGGCGGCGTGCCAGCGGAGGCGCAGGTTCTCGTCATGATCCTGCTGCCTTTCGTCGCCTATCTCGGCGCCGAGCATGTCGGCGCTTCGGGCATCCTGGCGGCGGTCACTGCCGGCCTGTTGACTGGGGTTTCCGGCATGTACCGCTTCCTCGGTGTGTCGGCGCGCATGCAGACCCTGTCGCTTTGGGCGACGCTCACTTTCGTCTTCAATGGCGCTCTGTTCATCCTGCTCGGCCTGCAGCTTCCCGACATCATCCGCAAGGTCCCACCGGAACTGTCCAGCCGTCATTGGCTGATCGAGCCGGTGGCGACGGTGCTGATCCTGACGCTCTGCCTGATCGGACTGCGCTTCCTGTGGATCTGGGTCGGCGACATCGCCCAGGCGATCGCGGCGCGCATCGGCAAACGCGAGGCCGAGCCGTTCGGATTTCGCGTCCGGCTTGCCGGCTCCGTGGCCGGCGTGCGCGGCGCCATCACATTGGCGGGCATCCTGTCATTGCCGCTCGCTTTGCAGGACGGCTCTCCCTTTCCGGCACGCGATGTGGTGATCTTCCTTGCCGCCGGCGTCATCATCTGCTCGCTTCTGATCGCCAGCCTTGCCTTGCCCAGGATAGCGCGGGGGCTGGTCGAGCCGGGCAAGGATCCGGCGGCGGCGGAAGAGCGCCGGGCGCGCGTGGGCGCCGCCAATGCGGCGATCGCCAGGATCGAGAGCATCGCCAATGAGGCGGGCGAGGGCGAAGCGGTCCAGGCTCGGCTGGCCGTCGCCGACAGCATCGTGGCAGGTTATCGTAGACGCATCGCGGCTTCGGACGAAGCCGACGAGGCCCGTGCCGAGGCTCGCGAGGCCGGCAGGCTGGAACTGGAACTCAGGGCGGCCGGCATCGAAGCCGAGCGCTCCGCGCTGCGCGCCATGTTCCGCAGCCAGGAGATCAACGATCACACAATGCGCGCGCTGTTTTCTGAAATCACCTTGACCGAGGCCTTGTTGAAGCAGCGGCGGGACAGGAAATAGCGATCCGCCGCGATCCGTTGGCGCAAACCGGCCAGCAAATTTCGCGCTGCAAACGTGGCGAGCCCAAAACAACTGTGTTAATGGCCCCGCGAACGCAATGCATGTCGCCCAAGGCCGTTGAGTGGTTCGGGACGACGGCGTGCACGAATTTGCCCTTCCAACCCTAGGGGAACTCAGGCCATGGCAACAGCAGCGGCGGCGTCCAACAAATTCGAATCCTTCTTCGAAACCACTTTGGAAGATGCCGATCCGGAGATCTTCGGCGCCATCCGCAACGAGCTCGGTCGCCAGCGCCACGAGATCGAACTGATCGCCTCCGAAAACATCGTCTCGCGCGCCGTGCTCGAGGCGCAGGGGTCGATCATGACCAACAAATATGCCGAGGGCTATCCGGGCAAGCGCTACTATGGCGGCTGCCAGTTCGTCGACCTGGCCGAGGAACTGGCCATCGAGCGTGCGAAAAAACTGTTCGGTTGTAACTTCGCCAACGTCCAGCCGAATTCCGGCAGCCAGATGAACCAGGCGGTGTTCCTGGCGCTGCTGCAGCCCGGCGACACTTTCATGGGCCTCGACCTCAATTCCGGCGGACATCTCACCCATGGCTCGCCGGTCAACATGAGCGGCAAGTGGTTCAAGGTCGTCTCCTATGGCGTGCGCAAGGACGACCATCTGCTTGACATGGACGCCATCGAAAAGACCGCGCACGAGACCAAGCCGAAGCTGATCCTGGCCGGCGGCACAGCCTATTCGCGCATCTGGGACTGGAAGCGTTTTCGCGAGATCGCCGACGCCGTCGGCGCCTATCTGATGGTCGACATGGCGCACATTGCGGGCCTCGTTGCCGGCGGTGTGCATCCCTCGCCCCTGCCGCACGCCCATGTGGTGACGACCACCACGCACAAATCGCTGCGCGGCCCGCGCGGCGGCATGATCCTGTGCAATGATGAGGATATCGCCAAGAAGATGAACTCGGCGGTGTTCCCCGGCCTGCAGGGCGGACCGCTGATGCATGTCATCGCCGCCAAGGCGGTAGCCTTCGGCGAAGCGTTGAAGCCGAGCTTCAAGGTCTATGCCGAAAGCGTGGCCGCCAACGCCAAGGCGCTTGCCTCCAGCCTCAAGGAAACGGGCCTCGACATCGTCTCCGGCGGCACCGACAACCACCTGATGCTGGTTGATCTCAGGCCCAAGAACGCCACCGGCAAGCGCGCCGAGGCGGCCCTTGGCCGCGCCAACATCACCTGCAACAAGAACGGCATCCCCTTCGATCCAGAGAAGCCCTTCGTTACCTCTGGCGTGCGGCTCGGCACGCCCGCCGGCACCACGCGCGGCTTCGGCCAGGCCGAGTTCCGCGAGATCGGCAAGCTGATCGCCGAGGTGCTGGATGGGCTCAAGGTCGCCAATTCCGACGAAGGCAATGCCGCGGTCGAGGCGGCGGTCAAGGCCAAGGTCGTCGCATTGACCGATCGATTCCCCCTCTATCCCTATCTCGGTTGATCGCTTATCTCGGTTGACCGGGCGCGAAGCGTCATCTTTTATCCACCGGCATCGCGTCACCCCTGATCGGGTGACGCATCGAACCGGAGAATTGATGATGCGCAATTTCTGTCTTGCTTCTCTCGGCGCCTTCGGTTGGCTGGCCGCCTGCGGCCCCGTTTTGGCGCAGACGCAGCCCGCCGCGGACATGCCTGCCACCAGCACTTTCGGCCGGTGGACGACAATGGTCGATACGCTCGACACCGGCCAGGACGCGCACAAGACCTGCGCGGCTTCCACAGCCTTCTTCGATGCGAGTGGCAATTCGGGCACGCTGACATTGTCGATCTCGACCGGCGACGCGCTGCCGCCCGATGCTTATCCGGCAATCTTGATCACCATCGACAACAAGAGCCTGCTAACCGGCAAGAAGATCGCGGCGACTTTCGGCGATCCCGGCGTCAAGGTTTCGACGGCTGTCTATTCCAATGACGCCGTCAACGGCCGTCCGAGCTGGACGATCGACAACCAGGCCAAGACCAGTCTTGCGCTGCTGCGGGCCATGCGCCAGGTTACCTCGCTCGATGTGGCTTTCGGCAAGCAGGCTGTCGCCAGCATTCCGATGGACGGTTTTACAAAGGCCTATCGCAATCTCGGCGCGTCTTGTGGCTTTCCAACCAAGGACGTGGCGCCATAGCGGGCTGGCCGGCGCAACTGCTTGCCGTGCTGGCAATCTTCCTCGCGCCTCGCTATCTCTGAGGTACGGCAGGCCGTGGAAAAGCGGAACTGCTTCAATCCGCACCGGAAAGGTTCTAAGCCTTTCACCCCACCAGATTCGCGAACCCAAGGCTCTCCATGCGCTGTCCCTATTGCCAGTCCGAAGATACGCAGGTGAAGGATTCGCGCCCCGCCGAGGATGGCGCGGCGATCCGCCGGCGGCGTGTCTGCCCCGATTGCGGCGGCCGTTTCACGACGTTCGAGCGCGTGCAGTTGCGCGACCTCGTCGTGGTCAAGAAGTCGGGACGAAAAGTGCCGTTCGCCCGCGACAAGCTGTTGCGCTCGGTCGAGATCGCGGTGCGCAAGCGCAATGTCGATCCCGAGCGCATCGATCGCGCGGTGACCGGGATCGTGCGCCAACTGGAAAGCTCCGGCGAAACGGAAGTGGCCTCGGGTGAGGTCGGCCGGCTGGTCATGGATGCGCTGAAATCGCTCGACGATGTCGCCTATGTGCGTTTCGCCTCGGTCTATCGCAATTTCCGTGAGGCCAAGGATTTCCACGAGCTGCTCGGCGAGCTGAAGGGGGACGAAGAAAAGAGCGAAGAGGACGCCGGCTGAGCATGGCAGCACCGCAACGCAGCGAGGCCGAACAAGCGGCCCCTGACCGCCGTTTCATGGCCGCGGCCTTGCGGCTGTCGCGCAAGAACGCCGGACGCACCTCGACCAACCCTTCCGTCGGCACGCTGATCGTGCGCGATGATGGGACCGGGCCGATGATCGTCGGTACCGGCGTCACCGCCGTCGGCGGCCGGCCGCACGCCGAGACCGAGGCGCTTGCCGAGGCCGGCGAACTCGCGCGTGGCGCAACCGCCTATGTCACGCTCGAGCCTTGCGCCCATCACGGCCGCACACCGCCTTGTGCCAACGCGCTGGTCAATGCCGGCATCGCGCGTGTCGTGGGTGCCGCCAGTGATCCCGATCCGCGGGTCTCCGGCAAGGGTTACACCATCCTGCGCGAGGCCGGTGTCGAAGTGGTCGAAAAGGTCCTCGCCACGGAAGCTGCCGAACAGATGGCGGGCTATTTGATTCGCTCTCTGAGAAAGCGCCCGGAAGTAATTCTGAAGCTTGCGCTTTCCAGCGACGGCAAGATCGGCAGGGAAGGCGCCGGCCAGGTCGCGATAACAGGCGACATGGCGCGCCGCGAAGTCTACCTCATGCGCGCCGAGGCGGACGCCATCTTGGTCGGCATCGGCACGGCGCTGGAAGATGATCCGGCGCTGACGGTGCGTTTGCCCGGACTGGAGAACCGCTCGCCGGCACGCATCGTGCTCGACCGCCAGATCAGGCTGCCGGAGGGCTCGAAGCTGGTGTCGGGCGTCGATCGCGTACCTCTTTATGTGGCGGCTTGCCTGGAGGCAGATCCGCAGCGCCGGGCCGTGCTCGAGCGCGCCGGCGTGCGCTTCATCGGTACGGAGACGCACGAGGGCGGCGTCGCATTGCCGGAGCTGCTCGAGGATTTGGCGGCGCTTGGCATGGCAAGCGTGCTGGTCGAGGGCGGCGCCAAGGTGGCGAGCGCCTTCCTGGCCGACGGGCTGGTCGACCGCATCGTGCTGTTCCAGGGACCGGAAGCGATCGGCCAAGACGGCATTGCATCGCCTGTCGACGCTGACCATATTCCGGCGGGTTTTCGCAAGCTGCGCGAGATGCGGTTCGGCGAAGACGGTTACGCCGAATGGATCAGGGATTTTCAGGGATAGCGATCAATGTTTACCGGGATTGTCACCGATATCGGCACCGTGGCCGCCACCAAGCCGCTGCGGGAAGGGGTGGGACTGCGCATCGACACCGCCTATGATCCCGAGACCATCGCCATCGGCGCCTCGATTTCCTGCGGTGGCGTCTGCCTGACGGTCACCGCTTTGCCCGACAGCGGCTCGAACGCGCGCTGGTTCGAGGTCGAGGCCTGGGAGGAGGCGCTCAGGCTGACGACGGCGGCCGGTTGGAAATCGGGCACCAGAATCAATCTGGAGCGGGCGCTGAAGATCGGCGACGAGCTTGGCGGCCACATCGTTTCGGGCCATGTCGACGGTACCGCAGAGATCGTTGAACGCAGGGACGAGGGCGATGCGGTGCGCTTCACACTCGAAGCGCCGCGCGATCTGGCGAAATTCATCGCGCCGAAAGGCTCCGTGGCGCTGGATGGCACCTCGCTCACTGTCAACAGCGTGGCGGGCACCCGCTTCGACGTGCTGTTGATCCATCATTCGCTGACCGTCACCACCTGGGGCGAGCGCAAGGCAGGCGACCGCGTCAATCTCGAGATCGATACCATGGCCCGCTACGCAGCCCGGCTGGCGGAGGCGGCGAAAGAGGGGCTTTGATCGCCTGCGGGACAGTCCGACCCACGGCAAGCTGATACGCGTCGGGCAATCTTCCGCTTGCGATCAAACCGGCTTCGGCCTAAGTCACCGGCGACTCCGGAGACATCTATGGCTGGCACATCCCAACACGGCAAGGCGTTCATTCGTCCCAAGAAGAAGGCTCACCTCCTCGTCATCGAGGCGCGCTTTCACGACGACCTCGCCGACGCACTGCTCGATGGCGCGACAAGCGCGCTCGACGAAGCGGGCGCGACTTACGACGTCGTCACCGTTCCCGGTTCGCTTGAAATTCCCGCGGTGATCACCTTCGCGCTCGACGGCATGGCCGAAGGCGGGACGGGCTATGACGGTTTTGTCGCCCTCGGCACGATTATTCGTGGCGATACCTATCATTTCGACATCGTCGCCAATGAATCCAGCCGTGCGCTCATGGACCTGTCCGTGCAGGACTCGGTCTGCATCGGCAACGGTATCCTGACCACCGAGAACGATGTGCAGGCGTGGACGCGGGCCAAGCGCTCCGAAGGCGACAAGGGCGGCTTTGCCGCGCGCGCGGCGCTGACCATGATCGCGTTGAAGGAACAACTGGGAGCGCAATCGTGAGCGAACCCGCTTCGCCCGGACAGCCTGCGGTGCGCCACGCCAACAAGCGCGGCGCTGCCCGTCTGGCCGCCGTGCAGGCGCTCTATCAGATGGATGTCGCCGGCAGCGGCGTGTTCGAGATCACCGCCGAGTACGAGGCGTTCCGTCTCGGCAAGGAAGTCGACGGCGCGCTCTATCGCGAGGCGGACGCGCAGTGGTTTCGCGCCATCCTGACCGGCGTCGTCGAGAACCAGAAGACCATCGATCCGATCATCCGCCAGGCGCTGACCGACGACTGGCCGCTGTCGCGCCTCGATTCGACGCTGCGTGCCATCCTTCGCGCGGGCGTCTACGAACTGATGAAGCGCGAGGACGTTCCTGTCGCGGTCATCGTCACCGAATATGTCGACATCGCCAAGGCCTTCTACGAAGAAGACGAGCCGAAGCTGGTCAATGCCGTGCTCGACCGCGTGTCACGCCGGGTGCGTGGCGAGGGACGCGGCAAGGACGCTTCGTGACCGCCATCGCCGTCGAGGCGGGCAAGGAGGCGCGGCGCACCGCGCTGATCCTCGCTGCCTCGCAGGCGATCATCGGCTCGGCGGCTCCCATCGCCATTTCCATGGGCGCGCTGGCCGGGCAATATCTGCTCGGCGCCGACAAATCCCTGGCGACCGCGCCGATCACCGGCTTCAATCTCGGTGTGGCGCTAGGCGCCTTGCCCGCGGCCGCCATTATCCGCTGGCTGGGGCAGCGTGGCGGTTTCATGACCGGAACCGTGGTCACCGCGCTCGGCGGGCTGGTCGCCACCCTGGCTCTATTCCACGGCAGCTTTTGGCTGTTCGCGTTCGCGTTGCTCGTCATCGGTGTCGGCGGCGCCTTCGTCCAGCAGTTCCGTTTTGCCGCGGCCGACAACGCGCCGCCGGCGTTCAAGGCCCGCGCCATCTCCTTCGTGCTCGCCGGTGGCATCATCACCGCCATCGTCGGGCCGCAGATCGTCATCTTCACGCGCGAATTATTCGCACCATGTTTGCCGGTTCCTTCGCCTCGATCCTGCCGCTGGCGGCTGTCGGCGCCGTCATCCTGTCGTTCCTTCGTTTGCCGTCGAGGACCGCGAGCAAGGTGGACGTTGCCGACGGCGATGCCCGACCCCTTTCCGAAATCGTCACCAAGCCGCGTTTCGTCGCGGCGCTCTTCTGCGCCGTCGGCAGCTACGCGCTGATGAGTTTCGTCATGACCGGCGCGCCGCTCGCCATGGTGGGCTGCGGCCTGTCGGAGGACGATGCGACGCTGGGCATCTCCTGGCACGTCATGGCGATGTTCGGGCCAAGCTTCTTCACCGGCTCGCTGATCCATCGTTTCGGCGCCGAGCGCATTGTCGCCCTCGGCCTGCTGTTGCTGATCGGCTGTGCCGTCGTTGCCTTGTCGGGCCTGGCGCTGTGGCAGTTCTGGACGGCGCTGATCCTGCTCGGCCTCGGCTGGAATTTCAGCTTCATCGGCGCCACCGCCATGGTGGCGGCCAGCTACCACCCTTCCGAAAAGGGCAAGGTGCAGGGCTTCCACGACTTCGTCCTGTTCGGCTCCGTCGCCTGTGCGTCGCTGATGTCGGGCATGGTCTACAACGCCTGGGGCTGGACGATGCTCAACTGGATGATCTTTCCGGTCGCCGCACTTTGCTTCGTGGCACTCGGCGCGCTGAAGATCACAAGCTTGCGGCCGGCTTGACGCGAATTCGAAAGCTATGCGTCCGGCGGCAGAACCTGAAGCACCCGCGCTATGAACATATGGAACTCAGCCATGTAATTGCGCAGGAAATCCTCAGTGGATTCAACCGTCACCTCGCCGTCATCCGTGATCAGTCCCGGCGTGAACTGGATATAGGCTTCGGGCGCGTTCATCTGCGGTGAGTTGCAGAAACTCAGCACGCTGCGCAGGCTTTGTTGGGCGACAGCGGTCGCGATCGCGCCCGGCGATGTTCCGATGACGGCCGACGGTTTGCGCGCGAATGAATTCTTGCCGTAGGGGCGGCTGGCCCAGTCGATCGCGTTCTTCAGTCCGCCGGGGATCGAGCGATTATACTCCGGGGTGACGAACAGCACGGCCTGGACGGAGGCGATCGCCTTTTTGAAAGCCTGGGCGGCCGGCGGGAAATTGGCGTCGTAGTCGTAACTGTAGAGAGGCAGATCCTTGAAGCCGATTTCCGTCATTTCGAGCTCGGGAGGGGCAAGTTGAACAAGCGCCTTCGCGAGCTTGCGGTTGATGGATGCCTGGGCAAGGCTGCCGATGAGATAACCGACCTTGTGTATGGCCATGACACGCTCTCCGTGTTTGCCGCCACCCTCGTGGCATTATTCACCCGATAGCGGCCAATCGCCAGCCCGCTGTTGCCGCCAGGCCCAAATCGGCGCGTCCGGAACAAAAATATTGCGCTGGTCCCCCTTCTTATGAAACCGTGTGCCCCGACTGGCCGTTGAAGCCATGCTCATATGCGGCCACCGCATTCCGGTTTACAGCAAGGGGTTTCACAATGTTTTCAGTCAAGGTTCTGGCCAGCGCGGCAATCGCGCTCGCCATCACGGCGGCTTCCGCGAGCGCTCAGGTCGTCGTCTCCTCGAAGATTGACACCGAGGGTGGCGTGCTCGGCAACATTATCCAGCTCGTCCTCAACGCCAACAATATCAAGACCACGGACCGCATCCAGCTCGGCGGCACGCCCGTGGTGCGCAAGGCGATCACCGCCGGTGAGATCGACATCTATCCCGAATACACCGGCAACGCCGCCTTCTTCTTCGAGAAGGCCGATGATCCCGTGTGGAAGGATGCCGCCAAGGCCTATGAGACGGCCAAGAAGCTTGACTACGACGCCAACAAGATCGTCTGGCTGTCACCGGCACCGGCCAACAACACCTGGGCGATCGCCCTGCGCAAGGAAGTGACGGACGAGAACAAGCTCGTCACGCTGTCGGACTTCGGCAAATATGTCGCCGGCGGCGGCAAGGTGGTCCTGGCGGCCTCCGCCGAGTTCGTCAATTCGGCGGCAGCCCTTCCGGCCTTCCAGACTACCTACGGCTTCACGTTGAAGCCGGACCAGCTGATCACCCTCTCTGGTGGCGATACGGCGGCAACCATCGCGGCCGCCGCCAACCAGACCAGCGGCGCCAATGCTGCCATGGTCTACGGCACCGACGGGGGCATCGCGCCATCGGGGCTCGTGGTGCTGACTGACGACAAGGGCGTGCAGCCGGTCTATCAGCCGGCGCCGATCATCCGCGAATCCGTGCTGAAGGAGCACCCGGAGATCGAAACGCTACTGAAGCCGGTCTTCGCCAAGCTCGATCTCGTCACGCTGCAGGAACTGAACGGCCGCGTGCAGGTCGGCGGCGAGCCGGTCAAGGGCGTCGCCGAGGACTTTTTGAAGAAGAACGGGTTTTTGAAATAGCTGCGCGTCGATAGCGACGTCAGTGCGAGGCGCCTTATGACCCCGCGTTTCGATAAGCTCGGCGTGGTCATCGCTGCACTCGCTGCTTACGCCGCGTTTCTCGCGCCATTCGCCACCTTCCGCGCGAACCGCATCGTTCCCGGCCAGGCACGCTCTATCGTCGAGGCGCTGCCGCAGGCTATAGGGCCGTTGCTGCTCGCAATCATTGTCGCGGCGGCAATCATCGCGCTCCTCAAAACGCCGCTCGTCTTGCGCCTTGCAGCGAGCGTCGTGACGCTTGTCGCGCTGGCGCTGCTCATCGGCGTCGCCGGCACATTCCTCACTCCAGCCGGCAATACCTTTGCTCGGGTCTCGCCGGCATCCGGCTTCTGGATTCTCATCTTCGCCTTCACGCTGTTGCTCGCCGACGTGCTGACCCGGCTCAACCTGTCGCCCTCGGCGCGCGTCGGCGTGCTTGTCGTTGCGGCGCTGGCCATCGGCTTGCTGCTGATTTCGGGACGCTGGGACAGCCTCTCGATCCTCAAGGAATACTCCAACCGCGCCGACAGCTTTTGGGCCGAAGGCTCCAAGCATGTGACCCTTGCTCTCGGCTCGTTGCTTGCCGCCGTGATCGTCGGCCTGCCGCTCGGCATCCTGTGCCACCGTGTCGAGAGCCTGCGGGCCGGCGTCCTCAACGTCTTGAACATCATCCAGACCATTCCCTCGATCGCGCTGTTCGGACTGCTGATCGCGCCGCTTGGCTGGGTCGCGGCCCACGTTCCGGGGGCCGCCGCGCTCGGTATCAGGGGCATCGGCACGGCGCCCGCCTTCGTCGCCCTGTTCCTCTATTCGCTGCTGCCGGTGGTGGCCAACACCGTGGTCGGCCTTGCCGGCGTGCCGCGTGCCGCCAATGACGCGGCGCGGGGCATGGGCATGACGGACCGCCAGCGCCTGTTCGGTGTGGAGTTTCCGCTGGCCTTTCCGGTGATCCTCACCGGCATCCGCATTGTGCTGGTGCAGAATATAGGCCTTGCCACCATCGCCGCGCTGATCGGCGGCGGCGGTTTCGGCGTGTTCGTCTTCCAGGGTGTCGGCCAGACGGCGATGGACCTGGTGCTGCTTGGCGCAGTGCCGACCGTGGCACTCGCCTTTGCCGCCGCCATCATCCTCGACGCCGTGATCGAAATGACCGCCACCAAGCGCAGGGTTGAAACGGCATGATCGAAATCGAAGGCATCACCAAGCGCTATGACGCGACCACTGTCGTCGACGACGTCTCGATGGTCGTCGAGCCGCGTACGGTCTGCGTCATTGTTGGCACCTCGGGGTCCGGCAAGACGACGCTGCTGCGCATGATCAATCGGCTGGTCGAACCGACCGCCGGCGTCATCAAGCTCGATGGTGCCGACAACCGATCGGTGCCGGGGTACGAACTACGCCGCAGCATCGGCTACGCCATCCAGGGCCACGGCCTGTTTCCGCATCGCACGGTGGCGCAGAACATCGCTACCGTGCCGGTGCTGCTTGGCTGGGAAAAGGCACGCATCAAGTCCCGCGTCGACGAGCTGATGACGCTCTACCAACTCGACCCCCAGGAATTTGGGCCGCGCTACCCGCATGAACTGTCCGGCGGCCAGCAGCAGCGCGTCGGCGTTGCCCGCGCGCTCGCCGCCGAACCCAACGTGCTGTTGATGGACGAGCCGTTCGGCGCACTCGACCCGATCATCCGCACCAAGGCGCAAGAAGATCTGCTGGCAATCCAGAAGCGCTTCGGCACCACCATCATCCTCGTCACTCATGACATGGAGGAGGCCGTGCACATGGGGGACAAGATCGCGGTGATGGATGCCGGCAAGCTCGTGCAATATGCAAGGCCGGCGGAGATCCTGGCGAACCCAGCCAGCAGCTTTGTCGAAACCCTGGTCGGAGCCAGCGAAAAACCATTCAGGCTACTGTCGCTGGGGCGGGTACGCGATGCGGTGGAGCAGGGCGGCGCCGAAGGCGAGGCGATCCCCGGCGACGCCAGCCAGCGTGACGCGCTCGCGGAACTTCTCTGGTCCGGCAGGCCGGCGCTGCCGGTGAAGGGTGCCGACGGCAAGCCGATCGGCCGCGTCACCGTCGACGGACTGATCAAGCGCGCGGCGAGGCCGGCATGAGGGCCTGGCTGCCGCTGCTGCTCAGGCTTGCGCTGGTGGTGTTGCTTGTTGCCTTCATCACCAGTCCGGGGTGGTTCGAGCCGTTGCTGAAGCCGCTGACCGAAAACAACGCTCCCGTAATCTACAATCAGGGCAGCCTGCTGACGCTGACGCTGCTGCATCTGCGCACCGTGTTGATCGCGACCGTCGCCGCCACCATCGTCGCGGTGGCGCTCGCCATCCTCGTCACCCGGCCGGCTGGCGTCGAATTTCTGCCGTTGTCGCGCAGCCTGGTCAACATCGGCCAGACCTTTCCGCCCGTGGCGGTGCTGGCGCTCGCCGTGCCGGCAGTCGGCTTCGGCGAGAAGCCGACGCTGATCGCGCTGTTTCTCTATGGACTGCTGCCGATCTTCGAGAACGCACTGACCGGGTTGACGACGCTGCCGGCTAACGTCGTCGAGGCGGCGCGTGGCGCCGGCATGACCGGCTGGCAAAGGCTCACCAAGGTCGAGTTGCCGCTCAGTGCACCGATCATCCTTGGCGGCATAAGGCTCTCCGTGGTGATCAGCCTGGCCACGGCCACCATCGGCTCGACGGTGGCCGCCAAGACACTCGGCGAGGTGATCATCGCCGGCCTGCTATCAAACAATCTCGCCTTCATCCTGCAGGGCGGCCTGATCGTGGCGGCCCTTGCCGTGCTGATCTATGACGGACTGTCGGCGGTAGAGCGCTACACGGCGCGCCGGATGGGTCGCGAAGCGGAATGATCCTCGGGGAGACGGAGGTCTTGCCCCGGATGGTTCCCTAGCGCGATTTCAATCGATCTAAATCCAAGGCCCTTTCGGCTCTGCCGTCGCGGGTTTTGTCTTTTGGGCGAAAGCCGGGCAAAAACCGAACAATATCTTGACGTTCGCGGCCCTGTTTCGCATACACCGATGCGAAGAGGCGGATTCCGCGCGCGGAATCCGTTCTTTGTCTCAACGGCCCAGGGAGGGGTTCTTTTGGGCCAACAATCGAGGAAAATTCGGCAATGACCATTATTTCCGCCGTCATCGCCTGCGGCCTGCTTTCAATCCTATACGCCATCTGGGCGACACGTTCGGTCCTCGCGGCCGATCAGGGCAATGCACGCATGCAGGAAATCTCCGCCGCCATCCGCGAAGGCGCCCAGGCCTATCTGGCGCGCCAATACACCACCATCGCCATCGTCGGCGTGGTCGTGCTCGTGCTCGCCTGGTGGCTGCTGTCAATCACCGCCGCCATCGGCTTCCTGATCGGCGCCGTTCTGTCGGGTGCCGCCGGCTTCATCGGCATGCATGTTTCGGTGCGGGCCAATGTACGCACCGCGCAAGCGGCTTCCAACAGCCTCGCCGCCGGCCTCGACATCGCTTTCAAGTCGGGCGCCATCACCGGCATGCTGGTGGCCGGCCTCGCTCTGCTGGGCGTCTCCATCTATTATCTCGTCCTGACCCATTTCATGGGTCTTCAGCCCAACGATCGTATCGTCATCGACTCGTTGGTCTCGCTCGGCTTCGGCGCCTCGCTGATCTCGATCTTCGCCCGTCTCGGCGGCGGCATCTTCA
Source organism: Mesorhizobium sp. B2-7-3 (assembly GCF_006440715.1). Classification (NCBI taxonomy): domain Bacteria; kingdom Pseudomonadati; phylum Pseudomonadota; class Alphaproteobacteria; order Hyphomicrobiales; family Phyllobacteriaceae; genus Mesorhizobium; species Mesorhizobium sp. B2-7-3. The sequence continues at coordinate 1,751 of NZ_VFTY01000020.1, read as the reverse complement.
CCAAGGGCGCCGATGTCGGCGGCGACCTGGTCGGCAAGGTCGAAGCCGGTATTCCGGAGGATGATCCGCGCAACCCGGCCACCATCGCCGACAATGTTGGCGATAATGTCGGCGATTGCGCCGGCATGGCCGCCGACCTGTTCGAAACCTATGCGGTGACGGTTGTCGCCACCATGGTTCTGGCCGCCATTTTCTTCGGTGGCACCGCTGTCCTCGGTGCGGCGATGCTGTATCCGCTCGCCATCTGCGGCGCCTGCATCCTGACCTCGATCGTCGGCACCTTCTTCGTCAAGCTCGGCTCCAACGGCTCGATCATGGGCGCGCTCTACAAGGGCCTGATCGTGACCGGCCTGCTGTCGATCGTCGGCCTCGGCGTCGCCACTTCGGCCACGCTCGGCTGGGGCGAGGTCGGCACCGTCGCCGGCATGACGATCACCGGCAAGAACCTGTTCATCTGCGGCCTGATCGGCCTCGTGGTGACCGGGTTGATCGTGGTGATCACCGAGTACTACACCGGCACCAACAAGCGCCCGGTCAACTCCATCGCCCAGGCGTCGGTGACCGGCCACGGCACCAACGTCATCCAGGGCCTCGCGGTCTCGCTGGAATCGACGGCACTGCCGGCAATCGTCATCGTCGGCGGCATCATAGCCACCTACCAGCTCGGCGGCTTGTTCGGCACGGCGATCGCCGTCACCACCATGCTCGGCCTCGCCGGCATGATCGTGGCGCTCGACGCCTTCGGCCCGGTCACCGACAATGCCGGCGGCATTGCCGAAATGGCGGGCCTTCCCAAGGAAGTGCGCCACTCCACCGATGCGCTCGACGCCGTCGGCAACACCACCAAGGCGGTGACCAAGGGCTACGCCATCGGTTCGGCTGGCCTCGGCGCGCTGGTGCTGTTCGCGGCCTACTCGAACGACCTGAAGTTCTTCGCCGCCAATGGCGACAAATATCCCTACTTCCAGGGCATGGGCGAAATCTCCTTCGATCTCTCCAACCCTTACGTCGTCGCCGGCCTGATCTTCGGTGGCTTGATCCCCTATCTGTTCGGCGGCATCGCCATGACGGCGGTCGGCCGCGCGGCGGGCGCCATCGTCGAGGAGGTGCGCAAGCAGTTCCGCGAGGATCCGGGCATCATGGCCGGCACGTCCAAGCCGAACTATGCGCGTGCGGTCGACCTCCTGACCAAGGCGGCGATCCGGGAGATGATCATCCCGTCGCTGCTGCCTGTGCTGGCGCCGCTCGTCGTCTATTTCGGCGTGCTGCTGATCTCGGGCTCGAAGGCGTCCGCCTTCGCCGCGCTCGGCGCCTCGCTGCTCGGCGTCATCGTCAATGGCCTGTTCGTCGCCATCTCGATGACCTCGGGCGGCGGCGCCTGGGACAACGCCAAGAAGTCGTTCGAGGACGGGTTCACCGACAAGGACGGCGTCAAGCACCTCAAGGGCTCCGAGGCACACAAGGCTTCGGTGACCGGCGACACCGTCGGTGATCCCTACAAGGACACCGCCGGCCCGGCGGTCAACCCGGCGATCAAGATCACCAACATCGTGGCGCTCCTGTTGCTGGCCGTGCTCGCGCACGGCTGAGCGGGAGCGGTTGAAAAAACCCGCGGGGAGCGATCCCCGCGGGTCAGACTGCTGACAAACCCCTGGCTTTTGCCGGGGGTTTTTGATTCACTGGGTCATGTTGAAGCGACCCGCCCCTGAACAGACCGCGCTCGAGATGGTAACGTTGGATCAGCTTGTTCC
>NZ_VFTY01000002.1:555000-705495 GCF_006440715.1 Mesorhizobium sp. B2-7-3 | reverse complement strand
ACTCCAAAACCCCTTCGGGCCAAAAGTGTTACCCATGTCTCCGGTATAAACCGTAACCTATGTGTCCGGAACGGACCAAGGGAAACTGGCGGAGAGAGCGGGATTCGAACCCGCGTTACGGTCTCCCGTAAACACACTTTCCAGGCGTGCGCCTTCAACCACTCGGCCACCTCTCCGTCCTTGCATTTTTCGCGACGGCCGGTTTCGCCGCGCGGGTTGGGGACAATGCAGTCCCTTCAGGGAGGAGTAGCGATTTCCGCGCTATGGGTGCCGCCAACCAGCGGACACCTCTCCCCGGCACCTGAGCCGTCAAAGTAACAGGCGCGGGGCTCATCTAGTCGATCCCGCGCCGAATGCCAAGCCATAACGACAGTCTATTCGCTTTGCCGGCCACACAGCGCTTCGCGAGGCCGCCGCGGCATCCGTTTCAAGGTGCCGACGCCCCGAATGATGTGCACAGGCGAGCCCGCAAGGCCGGCCGCGCTTGACTTCGTCGCGGGCCACCTGTCGAGTGGAACGGAGGCTTTGCGGGGGCATCGTCCGGGCATGACATCAGGCAGTGAACAACCCAGCGGTGGGATGCCGGGGCAGGCGCCAACCGGACGCCCGGACAGCGGGCTGTCCTACGTGCCGGTGGGCTGGCTCATCTTCGTCATGGCGTGGTCGGTCTACGGCCTGGCCTCGGCCTGGTGGCTGACCGGCAATTCCGGCCTGCCGGACAGGATCTTCTATTTCCTCCTTGGCGGGCTTGCCGTCGACATCATCACCATCCTGTGGGGGCTTTATTTGCTCGGCCTTGCCTTTGGCCGCTCGGCGCGCTTCCCGCGCCAGTTCATCATTTGGCAGGTGGCGACCATCGCCTGGGTGCTGGCGAGGCAGGCCTATGTGCTCGCCGTGCCCGATTTCGTCTTTTCCGCCAGGAGCCTGCTTATCGGCGGCGCCGAAATCGCCATCGGCCTGCTCTGCATCTATCTGCTGCGCCGTGGGTCGGGCGCCGAGGGCGTCTATGCCAGGCCGCGGGCCGAAGCGCCGTCGGTCTTCGTTTCCATCGTGGCTGCCTTGCTCGGCATCGTCCTGGGCGCGGTCATTGGCGCCGTTGGCGGATTCCTGGCTGGCTCGGTGATCGCCGATGTCGCCGAGGTCAGCTGCTTCGAGGGCGGCTGCGGCTACTTTGCCGCCTTCATCGGATTGGCCGGGCTGGTGGTCGGTGCCATTGCCGGAGGCATTCTTGCCGTCTGGCTCGTTCACCGCCCCAGGCGCGAGCCGGTCGCATAGGGCCCAGAAAAGCGCGGGCCTTAAATTCGCGTATCGCGATTGCAGCTGAACCGCACGCATTCTATTTCTGTTTCGGACATGTGCCGGCGGTCTTCTGGTCAGCGTCCAGGGGGAACCGGGGGAGAGCCTTGATGTTTCGCTTCGTCTTTCGTCTTGCGGCCATGGTCGCGCTATCGGTTTCCGTCATTATGGCGGTGCTCGACACGACGCGCACGGTGGCGGCTTCGGCCCTTGTGCTGACCCCGCTCAACGCCAGTTGGCTGGCCGTCTCGCCGGACACGCGGGCCGCCTTCGAAACTTTCGTCCGCGCCAAGGCCAGTCCGCTGCTGTGGGACACAGTCATCGCCTGGGTGCTCAACCAGCCGGGCTTTGCCGTCTTCGCGGTGCTGGCCTTGCTGCTGTACGCCATCGGCTATCGGCGGCAGCGGCGCACGGGACAGTTCGCCGCCAACTGAACCCATCTCCCGCACCATTCCAGCCGGCTGCTGAAAGCTTGCACGCAAGATCGGATCGCGGCTTGGCTTGCCCGTGGCACGCTTTTCCAAAAGGTCAAAATTCCGCGTGAATTTTGTTTCGGGCCGTGCCAGATTGCCCGGGAGCGGGAGGGCAATACACTCCTGGCTAACGTCGTTTGCTTGCCGGAGAACCGGGCAGCAGGCGGTGTGCAACGGAAAAAATAACCGACAGGGTGTGGATCACATGAAACGTATCGTTCTCGGCCTTCTGGCCGCAACCGCAATGGTTCTTCCGGCTTTCGCCGCGGATGTCCAGCCGGCCATCCTCTATGATCTGGGCGGCAAGTTCGACAAATCCTTCAATGAGGCTGCCTACCATGGCGCCGAAAAATTCAAGACCGAGACCGGCGTCGCCTATGTCGAGTTCGAAGTGTCCAACGCCTCGCAGCGCGAGCAGGCGCTGCGCCGCTTCGCCGAGGACGGCCACAACCCGATCGTCATGGCAGGCTTTGCCTGGGAGGATGCGCTGAAGAAGGTCGCGGCCGAATACCCGGACCTCAACTTCGCCATCATCGACGATGCGGTCGACCTGCCCAATGTCCGCTCGCTGGTGTTCAAGGAGAATGAAGGCTCCTATCTCGTCGGCATCATGGCCGCGATGGCGTCGAAGTCGAAGAAGGTTGCCTTCGTCGGCGGCATGGACATCCCGCTGATCCGCAAGTTCGAATGCGGCTATGTCGGCGGCGCCAAGTCCGCTGGCGCGACCGACGTCATCCAGAACATGACTGGCGATACGCCGGCGGCGTGGAACGATCCGGCCAAGGGTGGCGAGATCGCCAAGACGCAGATCGACCAGGGCGCCGACGTGGTTTACGCGGCCGCCGGCGGCACCGGCGTCGGTGTGCTGCAGGCGGCGGCCGATGCCGGCAAGCTCGGCATCGGCGTCGATTCCAACCAGAACGGCCTGCAGCCCGGCAAGGTGCTGACCTCGATGCTGAAGCGCGTCGACGTTGCCGTCTACACCGCCTTCATGGATGGCAAGAACGGCACCTTCAAGGGTGGCGTCGAGAATCTCGGCCTCAAGGAAGGCGGCGTCGACTACGCCATGGACGACAACAACAAGGCACTGGTGACCGACGAAATGAAGGCGGCCGTCGAAAAAGCCAAGGCCGACATCATCGCCGGCACAGTCAAGGTGCACGACTACACAGCCGACAACGCCTGCCCCTATTGATCGGCGGCACCGTACGGCCATGATCTGCAACCGCTGGGCGAAAGCCCGGCGGTTTTGCTTTTGCCGATCGAACGAAGCTCGCAAATGGCATGGAGCGAGGAATGCAGCCAACGATCGAACCCATGCGCGGGCATGACATCGAAGTCGTCGCGCGACTGCGGATTGCCGCCTTCTTCGAGGGCACGGGAAGGACGCTGGAAGAGGATGCGGCAGGGCTCCGCAACCTGCTGACCAGCGACGGCCTCGAAAAGGCTCTGGTTGCCCGTGTGAACGATGTGCCGATAGGCACCTGCCTGCTGGTCCGCCACGAACTGGAACCGGCGCATGATCTGACACCGTGGCTGGCCGGGCTTGTCGTCGATGCCGGCCATCGAGGCAAGGGGACCGGCACCGCGCTGGTCGAGGCGATCGAAGCGCATGCAGCGTCAGCCGGCGTCGAGACGCTCTACCTCTACACTTGGCAAGCGCGCGAGTTCTACGCGGCGCTCGGCTGGGACACGATCGAGCTGTGCGAGCAGGACGGCGACACGATGATGCTGATGTCGCGCCGGCTCCATCACAATGTGCCCAGGAGATAGCCGAGCGCGAAGGCCGCAATCAGCCCGGCCATGACGACAAGTCCACGCCTACCGCCGAGCGAATGCACGCCAACGCCGTACGGCTGTCGGGACAGGCTTCGGATCACTGTCGGCGACTTGGCATCGTTGCCGCCCAAGCCAACGCCTCGCATCTGCGGCAATTCGGCGAGTCGCTGCGTAACCAGTTCCCAATGATTGACGCCGGCTGGTTTTTCGGCGCGATCGAAGACATGCATGCGCTCGGCCAGCTGCACCACCGCGTCGCGGAACGCAGGGTCGATCTCGAGATCGCGCTCGGCCCGCTCGCGCTCGGCATCGTTCATCAGGCCCAGCACATAGTCGCCGGCCCTTGCGATACGATCGCTCTCACCGGCCATGATCCGTGCCCTCCCCCTCTCCTCACCAGTGTGGCGGCTTGGTCACCGGCACATCCGGTGCCGCCTGCTCTTCAAGCGCCAGGAAGCGGTCTGTCAGCGCATCAAGCTTGCGCTGCATGCGTTCGATCACCTTCCACTGCTCGGCGATCTGGCCCGACAGTTCCTCGATGGTCTTCTCCTGCTCCGCGGCGCGGATTTCCAGCGTCGTCAGCCGGTCGGCGGGCATGATCATGCAAAGTCCCCAGTTTGTACCGCGACACCTTGCGCCGCAACGTCAAATCGACCTCGCCATAGTAGCGAATGTGAGAGCTTCGGCCACGTTCGAAATTGACAAGCGCGCGGGGATTTGTCGAGAGTGGATGCTGCTCCGGACAATTGGCATGGGCGGAGTGCCATGCTAGGCGTTTTGACCAAGCGATAAAAAAATAAGAGTGGGACAGGCTGCATGGCGCAAGCCGCAATCGAACTGATCGGCATCAACAAGAGTTTCGGCGCGGTGCGCGCCAACCGCGACATCAATCTGGAGATCGCGCGCGGCACCATCCACGGCATCGTCGGCGAGAACGGCGCCGGCAAGTCGACGCTGATGTCGATCCTCTACGGTTTCTACCAGGCCGACAGCGGCGAGATCCGCGTCGGCGGCAAGCCGGCATCGATCAAGACACCCAACGACGCGATCGCGCTCGGCATCGGCATGGTGCACCAGCATTTCATGCTGGTCGACAATTTCTCGGTGCTGGAGAACATCATCCTCGGCGCCGAAACCGATGCGCTTCTGAAGAGCAGCATCGCCAAGGCGCGCTCCGAGCTTGACCGGCTGGAGCGCGAATACGGGCTGGACGTCGATCCCGATGCGATCATCGAAGAACTGCCGGTCGGCCTGCAGCAGCGTGTGGAAATCCTGAAGGCGCTTTATCGCGGCGCCGAAATCCTGATCCTCGACGAGCCGACGGGCGTTTTGACGCCGGCCGAGGCCGACCACCTGTTCCGCATCCTCAGGCAGTTGAAGGAACAGGGAAAGACGGTGGTGCTGATCACCCACAAGCTGCGCGAGATCATGGCCATCACCGACACCGTGTCGGTGATGCGTCAGGGCACGATGGTGGCGACCCGGGAGACCAGGAAAACCACCGTCGAGGAACTGGCCGAACTGATGGTCGGGCGGCGTGTCCTCTTGAGGGTCGAAAAGGGCGAAGCCGAGGCCGGTGCCGTCAAGCTCGCGGTCAAGAACCTGACGGTCAGGGATTCCCGTGGCGTCACCATGGTCGACGACGTCTCCTTCGATATCAGAGCCGGCGAGATCGTCGGCATCGCCGGCGTCGCCGGCAACGGGCAATCCGAGTTGCTTGAGGCGATTTCCGGCATCAGGCGCGCCGTTTCCGGGTCCGTGACGCTCGACGGCAAGCCGATCGATCTCACCGGCAAGGCCGATCCCGGCGAATTGCGCGACCGCGGCCTCGCCCACGTACCGGAAGACCGCCACCATGTCGGGCTGGTGCTGGCCTTCGAGGAGAACGAGAATTCCATCCTCGGCTACCACGACGATCCCCGTTACCTCAGAGGACCGTTTCTCAACATCGATGCCATCATGGCCGATGCCAGGGACAAGATCGAGAAATACGACATTCGTCCCGGCAATCCGCGCCTGAAGACGGCCAATTTTTCCGGCGGCAACCAGCAGAAGATAGTGCTCGCGCGTGAAATCGAACAGGACCCCGGCGTGCTGATCGTCGGCCAGCCGACGCGGGGCGTCGACGTCGGCGCCATCGAGTTCATCCACAAGCGCCTGATCGCCATGCGCGACCAGGGTAAGGCGGTGCTGGTGGTCTCGGTCGAGCTAGACGAGATCCGCTCGCTCTCCGACCGCATCCTGGTGATGTTTGCCGGCCGGGTCGTCGGCGAGCGCGGCCCCGACGCGACCGAAGGCGAGCTTGGCCTGCTGATGGCCGGTGTCGAGCATCGGGAGGCGGCGCAATGAGCACGCCTTACGCCAAATTGCCGGCCTGGGCCGACTACGGGCTGATCCCGCTGATCAATCTGTCGGTCGCCTTCATCGTCGCTGGCTTCGTCGTCATGCTCGTCGGCGAAAACCCCTTCCGTGCCGCCGTCATCCTGGTCGAAGGCGCCTTCGGCAAGGGCACCGGCATCGCCTTCACCCTCTTCTACGCTACGACCTTCATATTCACCGGGCTTTCGGTGGCGGTGGCGGCGCATTGCGGCCTGTTCAACATCGGTACCGAGGGACAGGCCTACATCGCTGGCCTCGGCATCGCCATCGTCTGCCTTTCCTTCGACAGCACACTGCCCTGGTGGCTGACATTTCCGCTGGCAATCGTCGCTTCGGCGCTCGTGGGCGCATTGTGGGCGTTGATCCCCGCCTACCTGCAGGCCAAGCGCGGCTCGCACATCGTCATCACGACAATCATGTTCAACTTCATCGCCGCCTCGATCATGGTCTACCTGCTGGTCGGTCCGCTGAAGCCGGCAGGGTCGCAGGCGCCGCAGACGCGCAACTTCCTCGCCGGTGCGGAGCTGCCGAAACTGAACTGGATCATCGAATTGTTCGGCGCCAAGATCCGCTCGGCCCCGCTCAACATCTGCTTCCTGCTGGCGCTGGTGATGGCTTTCCTGGTCTGGCTGCTGATCTGGCGCACCAAGCTCGGCTATGAGATGCGCACCTATGGCCACAGCCCGAAAGCGGCCCGCTATGCCGGCATTTCGGAAACCCGCATCATCATCACTGCGATGATGATCTCGGGCGCGCTGGCCGGCATGATGGCGCTCAACCCGGTGATGGGCGACCAGCACAATGTCGCGATCGACTTCGTTTCTGGCGCCGGTTTCGTCGGTATCGCAGTGGCGCTGATGGGCCGCCTGCATCCGGTCGGCATCGTGCTGGCGGCGATCCTGTTCGGCATGCTTTACCAGGGCGGCGCCGAACTCGCCTTCGAGATGCCGGCAATCAGCCGCGACATGATCGTCATCATTCAAGGATTGGTCATCCTCTTCGCCGGCGCGCTGGAGCATATGTTCAGGCCCTATATCCAGGCTCTGTTCGCCTCGTTCAGCCCGAAATCGGTGGGCATGCAGGCTGTCAACGGGAAGGGCGCATGAGATGGATATCTTCAACGCGATCATCCAGGTGCTGGACTCTACCATCCGCCTGTCGGTGCCGCTGCTGCTTGCCTGCCTCGCCGGCCTCTATTCGGAGCGGGCCGGCATTTTCGACATCGGCCTCGAAGGCAAGATGCTGGTCGGCGCCTTCGCGGGTGCTGCCGCGGCTTCCGTGTTCCATTCGGCGCTTATCGGTCTCGGCATGGCGATCCTGATCTCTGTCGCCTTCGCTTTGGTGCACGGCTTTGCCTCGATCACCCATCGCGGCAACCAGATCGTTTCGGGCGTTGCGATCAACTTCGTCGCCGCCGGATCGACCATCATTCTCGGCCAGGCATGGTTCCAGCAGGGTGGCCGCACGCCGGCGCTGCAACCGGGCGAACGATTCGAGGCGATCATCTGGCCCGGCGCCGATGCAATCAGGGGCGTGCCGATCATCGGTCCGATCTATGCCGAACTGATCTCCGGCCATTCAATCCTCGTCTATTTCGCCTTTGCGATGGTGCCGTTCACCTGGTGGGTGCTGTTTCGCACGCGTTTTGGCCTCAGGCTGCGCGCGGTCGGCGAGAATCCGGCCGCGGTCGACACCGCCGGCATCTCGGTCGCCTGGCTGCGCTATCGCGCGCTGATCTGCACGGGCATCCTGACCGGATTTGCAGGCGCCTATCTTTCGATGGTGCAGAATGGCGGCTTCGTGAAGGACATGACCGCGGGCAAGGGCTACATCGCGCTGGCCGCGCTGATCTTCGCCAAATGGAAGCCGGTCAACGCCATGTTCGCCTGTCTGCTGTTCGGCTTCCTCGACGCGGCGTCGATCCGCCTGCAGGGAACGCCGCTGCCCATTGTCGGCAAGGTGTCGGTGCAGTTCATGCAGGCCCTGCCCTATATCCTCACCGTCATCCTGCTTGCCGGCTTCATCGGCAAGGCCATCCCGCCGCGCGCCGGCGGCGTGCCCTATGTCAAGGAACGCTAAAGGTCGACAGTTCGGCGCAGACGAAGCGCCGGGTTTTGGACACGATCATCGGAGAGAATACCTGAATGTCGCATGATCTGTTCGAAGCGGCCAAGGCCGCCATGGCCAAGGCTTATGCGCCCTATTCCAAGTTCCCGGTGGGTGCCGCCATACGCACCGAGGACGGACGCGTCTTCACCGGCGCCAACATCGAGGTCGCCTCCTATCCGGAAGGCTGGTGCGCCGAGACCACCGCGCTTGGCCATTATGTCATGGGCGGCGGCGGCAAGATCGTTGAAATCGCCGTCCTTGCCGAACGCATGGCCAAATGCTCGCCTTGCGGCGGCTGCCGCCAGCGACTGGCCGAATTCTGCCGCCCGGAAACGAAGCTCTATCTCTGCGACAACACCGGCGTGGCCGAAACCGTGACCATGGGCGACATGCTGCCCTACGGCTTCCGCGGCGACATTCTGAAATGAAGAGCTGGCTGATATGACGCAAAAAACGGTCGACCACCTTATCGAAAGGCTGGACGGCCTGGCACCGTCGACCGCGCTTGTGCTGGGTTCCGGCCTGGGCGGCCTAGTCGACCGGATCGAGAATCCGATCCGCGTCTCCTATGCCGACCTGCCCGGCTTTCCCAGGAGCGGTGTCAGCGGCCACGCCGGCCAAGTGGTCGCCGGGCTGTTTGCCGGCGTTCCGGTGCTCATGCTGTCCGGCCGCGCCCACTACTATGAGCATGGGAATGCCGCGGCGATGCGTCCGGTACTGGAAGTGCTCGCCGGCATCGGCATCACGAAACTGATCCTCACCAACGCGGCCGGCTCGGTCGATCCGGATATGCCGCCGGGTTCGGTGATGCTGCTCACTGATCATATCAACTTCTCCGGCACCAACCCGCTGATCGGCGAGCCCAGCGACCGCCGTTTCGTCGGCCTCACCGAAGCTTATGATGCCGGCATTCGCGACGCGATCGAAGGCGCGGCGAAGGCGACCGGCACTGCGCTTCACAAGGGCGTCTACATGTGGTTCTCGGGCCCCTGCTTCGAGACGCCGGCCGAAATCCGCATGGCGCGCATCATGGGCGCCAACGCCGTCGGCATGTCGACCGTGCCGGAAGTCATTCTCGCGCGTTTCCTCGGCCTGCGCGTCGCTGCCTGTTCGGTCATCACCAATTTGGCCGCCGGCATGACCGGAGCCGAGCTTTCGCACCAGGAAACCAAGGACATGGCGCCGGTTGGCGGATCGCGGCTGGCAACGGTGCTGCAGCGCGTGTTCCGTGACGGGCTGCTGGAGAGCTGATGCTTCCACAGGAAATCATCCGTCACAAGCGCGACGGCCACAGGCTGGCGCCTCACGAGATCGCCGCCTTCATCGACGGCGTGACGTCGGGTACCGTCACCGACGGCCAGGTCGCGGCCTTCGCCATGGCGGTGTTCTTCAACGGCATGAACCGCGACGAGGCGGTGGCGATGACGCTGGCCATGCGCGATTCCGGCGACGTGCTCGACTGGTCGGATTTGCCAGGCCCTGTCACCGACAAGCATTCCACGGGCGGTGTCGGCGACAATGTCTCGCTGATGCTGGCGCCGATCGTTGCCGCCTGCGGTGCCTATGTGCCGATGATCTCGGGCCGTGGCCTCGGCCATACCGGCGGCACGCTGGACAAGATGGATGCCATTCCCGGCTATATCAGCCAACCCGACATCACGCTGTTCCGCAAAGCCGTGCTTGAAACCGGCTGCGCCATCATCGGCCAAACCGCCGACCTGGCACCTGCCGATCGCCGGCTCTACGCCATCCGCGACGTGACCGGAACCGTGGAGTCCGTGCCGCTGATCACCGCATCGATCCTGTCGAAGAAGCTCGCGGCGGGCCTGCAATCGCTGGTGCTCGACGTCAAGGTCGGCAATGGCGCCTTCATGGAGAAATCCCGGGATGCGACCACGCTTGCCAATAGCCTCGTCGAGGTCGCCAGCGGCGCCGGACTGAAAGTCTCGGCGCTAATCACCGGCATGAACGAACCGCTTGCCTCCGCCGCCGGCAATGCCGTCGAGGTGCGCAATGCCGTCGATTTCCTGACCGGCCGCCTGCGCGACCGGCGGCTGGAGGACGTGACGCTGGCGCTGGCAGCCGAAATGCTGCAGTCGGCGGGACTGGTATCGTCGAACCAGGACGGCATGCGACGCGCCACCGAGACACTCGCCAGCGGCCGCGCAGCCGCCACCTTCGCGCGCATGGTGACGGTGCTTGGCGGCCCCGCCGATTTCATCGAGAAGCCAGAGAAATATCTGTCGGAAGCAGCAACGGAAATCGCGGTGAAGGCGACGTCGGAGGGTTTCGTCACTGGCATCGCCACCCGCGACATCGGTCTCGCGGTCGTCGGCCTGGGCGGCGGGCGCACCCGGCCCGACGACAGGATCGACCCCTCGGTCGGCATCACCAGGCTGTTGCCCATAGGCGCGGAAGTACGCGCCGGAGATGCGCTGGCGCTGATCCACGCCCGCTCACCGTCCGATGCCGAGACGGCAGCCGCGACCGTGCTTTCAGCCTATGCGATCGGCGCTTCGAAGCCGGCCGCCGACAAGTCGGTCATCCGGCGGATTCTGCCGCGTGGCTGAGTGGACCTACTGAACCAGCAGCAATGTGCCGTTTTCGGCCTGGTATTTGCCGAGTCTGTTGAGAAAGCTCATGCCGATCAGGTTGGTGCGCAGTGCCCTGTCGTCGAGTACGATCGCCTGCACACCTTCGACGCTGATGCTGCCGATCTGCAGACGATCAATCGTCACCACGGCTGCCTTGATGGTGCCGTTGGCGGTGTTGACTTCGTGGCTGAAATCGGAGGGATTGAGCGACAGTCCGATCCGGCGTGCCGTCGACATATTGACCGCGACCAGCGTCGCACCGGTGTCGATCATGCCGTCGACTTGACGGCCGTTGAGCCTGAAGGTCGACGAGAAGTGTCCGCGCCCGTCCGCCGCGACCACGACCTTCCGGCCGGTCGGCAGCGGCGCTACCGGCTTGTCGGGAACGGAGGCCAGGCTGACATCCGGTTGCGTCTCGCCCGCTGGCTTGGCCGTTACCGCCGATTTCAGCAAGTTTTCGAATATTCGCGGATTCGACTGGTAGACGACCGGGATCGATGCCGACGCACCGGCAAAGACGCTGAGAATGAGAAGCTTGCGCAGCATGGATCGGCCTTTGTGAAGAGCTGATCATTAGCGCCGGATGGTGTTTGCCGCTTTAACGCGCGCCGGAACCACGTCTTTGCGTAAACGCCTGGTAAAAAATACCAAGCACATTGCTCGGGTATTACTTCGTCCCATACATGCGGTCGCCGGCATCGCCAAGGCCGGGCATGATGTAGCCCTTCTCGTTGAGCTGGCGGTCGATGGACGCGGTGAAGACCGGAACATCCGGATGCGCCTTGGTAAAGCGCTCGATGCCTTCGGGCGCCGCCAGCAGGCACAGGAAGCGGATGTTGGTGGCGCCGCGCTCTTTCAACTTGTCGATCGCCGCGATCGCCGAATTGGCTGTCGCCAGCATCGGGTCGACGACGATGACCAGCCGGTCGGCGAGGTCGCTCGGCGCCTTGAAGAAATACTCGACGGCTTCCAGCGTTTCGTGATCGCGGTAGAGGCCGACATGGGCGACGCGGGCCGCCGGCACCAGGTCGAGCAAACCTTCGAGCAAGCCGTTGCCGGCGCGCAGCACCGAGGCGAAGACCAGCTTCTTGCCCTCCAGCGTCGGAGCCTCCATCGTCTCCATAGGCGTTTCGATCGTTGTCGTCGTCAGCTCGAGATTGCGGGTGACCTCATAGCCGAGCAGCAGCGATATCTCACGCAGCAACCGCCGGAAGCCGGCCGTCGAGGTCTCCTTCTTGCGCATGATGGTCAGCTTGTGCTGGACAAGCGGATGATCGACGACGGTGACGCCCTTCATGATGTGCTCCGACGGAATAGTGAGTGGTGAACAGTGAGTAGTGAATAGTGAGCCGATTTGCGAGTCCCTGCGTCAGTGAAAGCGCCGGCCTTCAACCGCTCGATGCGTGCACCGTCACTACCGACTACTGACTGTTCACCGAACTTTCGCGTCCAACCGACCGAGCAGCGCTGTCTTGGTCTTCCTGTCGACGAAGGCGGCTTCGATGGCTGTTCTGGTGACAGCGGCAAGCGCCTTTTCGCTCATCGAGAAATGTTCGGCGGCGATATCGTATTCGCGCTTCAGCGAGGTCCAGAAATAGGGCGGGTCGTCGGAGTTGAGCGTCACCTTGCAGCCGGCCGCCTGCAGGGCGGGAAAGGGATGGTCGGCGAAACTGTCGAACACCTTGAGCGCGACATTGGAGCCGGGGCAGCATTCCAGCACGACACCCTCGTCGGCGATGCGCCGGACAAGGTCGGGGTTTTCGATGGCGCGCACGCCATGGCCGATGCGCGACGGGCGGATATGGTCGAGTGCCGCCTGGACGGTTTCCCAGCCCGTCAGTTCGCCGGCATGGACGGTGATGCCGAGCCCGGCCTCGCGCGCGATCTCGAAAGCCCTGACATAGTCCTCCATCTCGCCCATGCGCTCGTCGCCGGCGACGCCGAACCCGGTAACCAGCGGATGGCCGCAACGCGCCGCGAAGCGTGCCGCGCGCTCGATCGACTCGACACCGACATGGCGCACGCCGGTGACGATCATGCGGCCCTCGATGCCGGTCTTTGCCTTGGCGCGCAGCATGCCTTCGCCGAGCGCATCGGTGTAGGCCTTGGATGACAGCCCGGCTTTCGTCGCGTGGTCGGGCGAGGTGAACACCTCGGAGTAGATGGCGCCATCGCGGGCCAGGCTGGTCAGATAGTGGTCGGCCAGCCGCGCATAATCCTCCTCGGTCCGGAACAGGTCGGCGGAGAAGTCATAGGCGGCGAGAAAGGAGGTGAAATCGTGCCAGACGAAAGAACCGTTCTGGATATAAGGCGAGGTGTCCTTGCCGTATTTCTGCGCCTGGCGAATGACGAGATCGGGCGCCGCTGCCCCTTCGATGTGGCAGTGCAGTTCCGCTTTCAGAGGCATTCAAACATCCCGTCGGTCAGTCCAGGTCTTGAAACCCACCACCTGGAAGCGCGGCTGAACACCGCGCCTTAAACAATAGCGCCCGCATCATCGATCGGCTATGGTCCCGCCGGTTTTATGACGGATCAAAAAAATGTCAGTTGAGAGAGCCACGGCCGCCGGCGGCATGGAAACCTCCTATGGTTTCAAGCGTGTAGGGGAAGGCGAGAAGCAATCCCTGGTCAACGATGTTTTCCACAAGGTCGCCAACCGCTACGACCTGATGAACGATTTGATGTCTGCTGGCCTGCACCGGCTGTGGAAGGATGCTATGGTCGCCTGGCTCAATCCGCCCAAGCGCGCGGGCTGGCGCGTGCTCGATGTTGCCGGTGGTACCGGCGACATCGCCTTTCGCATCGTCGATGCCAGCCATGGCCATGCCCATGCCACCGTGCTCGACATCAACGGCTCGATGCTTGCCGTCGGGCGCGACAGGGCTGAAAAGAAGGGGTTGTCCGGCAACACAGATTTCGTCGAGGCCAATGCCGAGGAACTGCCCTTCCCTGACGCCAGCTTCGACGCCTACACCATCGCGTTCGGCATTCGCAATGTCCCGCATATCGACGTGGCCCTGGGCGAGGCGTTCCGCGTGCTGAAGCCCGGCGGCCGTATCCTGTGCCTGGAGTTCTCCGAGGTCGAGGTGCCGCTGCTCGACAAGGTCTACGAAGCCTGGTCGTTCAATGCCATCCCCAGGATCGGCAAGTTGGTCACCGGGGACGGCGAGCCCTATTCCTATCTGGTCGAATCGATCGCAAAATTCCCCAATCAGCAAAACTTCGCGGCGATGATTTCTCGGGCCGGCTTCGACCGCGTCTCCTTCCGCAACTATTCCGGCGGCATAGCGGCCCTGCATTCGGGCTGGAAGCTTTGAAGCCGTCGCCGATCTTCCTCACGCGACGAGCCTTGCGCCAGTTCGATGAACCGGTAGGGCGGACGCGGCCATGAGCACCGTCAGCGCGGCGTTCCGGCTCGTACGGGCCGGTTGGGTGCTGGTGCGCGAGGGCGTCGTTGCCGCCTTGCCCGGCGAGGAACTATCCGGCCTGCCGAAATTCGGCTGGCGGCTGGCGCGGCTGTTCACCCGCCGCCGCGCGCTCGCCTATGAGCGCAGCGATCGGCTGGCCAAGGCGGTGGTCCGGCTCGGCCCATCCTACGTCAAGCTTGGTCAGTTCCTGGCAACGCGGCCCGATGTCGTCGGCAACGACATGGCGCTCGATCTCGCCATGCTGCAGGACAAGATGCACACCTTCCCGACGGCGGAAGCGGTGGCCGCCATCGAAGCCTCGCTCGGGCGCAAACTCGGCGATCTTTACAAGCAGTTCGGCGACCCGGTCGCCGCGGCTTCCATCGCTCAGGTCCATGCCGCTGAAACCGTCGATGGTGGCGTCGCCAGGAAGGTAGCGGTCAAGGTCATCCGGCCGGGCGTGCGCCGCCGCTTCTTCCAGGACCTCGAAAGCTATTTCCTCGCCGCCCGCTTGCAGGAGAAATACATACCGTCGTCGCGCCGATTGAGGCCGGTCGAGGTGACCGAGACGCTGGCGCAGACCACCAGGATCGAGATGGACCTGCGCCTCGAGGCGGCCGCGCTCTCGGAACTTGGCCAAAGCACCAGGGAAGACCCTGGCTTTCGCGTCCCTTCGGTGGACTGGGAACGCACCGGCCGCGACGTGCTGACCATGGAATGGGTCGACGGCGTCAAGATGAACGACATCGCCGGCCTGCAAAGCGCCGGCCATGACCTGAAGGCAATCGCCACCAACCTCATCCAGTCCTTCCTGCGCCATACGCTGCGCGACGGCTTCTTCCACGCCGACATGCATCCGGGCAATCTGTTCGTCGAGGCGAACGGCACCATCGTTGCCGTCGATCTCGGCATTGCCGGACGCCTTGGCAAGAAGGAGCGCCGCTTCCTCGCAGAAATCCTCTACGGCTTCATCACACGCGACTATCTGCGCGTCGCCGAGGTGCATTTCGAGGCCGGCTATGTGCCGCGCCAGCACAATGTCTCTGCCTTCGCGCAGGCGATCCGCGCCATCGGCGAGCCGATCCATGGCCAACCCGCCGAAACCATTTCGATGGCCAAGCTTCTGACGCTGCTGTTCGAGGTGACCGAACTCTTCGACATGGCGACACGGCCGGAATTGATCCTGCTGCAGAAGACCATGGTGGTTGTCGAGGGCGTGGCGCGCACGCTCGATCCGGCTTTCAACATGTGGAAGACCGCCGAACCGGTGGTCGGCGGCTGGATAGCCGGGAACCTCGGGCCACGCGGCTTGCTGGCCGACGCGCGCGACGGCGGCAAGGCGATGCTGGCGCTGATCCGCCAGGCGCCGGAACTCGCGGCCCGTACGGAACGGCTGTCGCGAGAGATCGACCTGATGGCCGAGCACGGCCTGCGCTTCGATGAGGCGACCGCCCGCGCCATAGGCAAGGCCGAAGCGCGCTACAGCCGTTCCGGCCGTGTCGCATTATGGGTGATCGCGCTGACGCTGGTCTACATTGCCTGGCAGCTTCATTAGGCCCGTATTCGCGGCAAGCCAGCTGCTTGCGGCAATTTGATTGCATTGCTATCATCGCCATCAAGCGGGATGAGTAGAGTGCAATCACATGGCCAGCATCACGATCCGCAACCTGGACGATGAGGTCAAGGAGTTGCTGCGCCGGCTGGCCGCGGAAAACGATCGCTCCATGGAAGAACAGGCGCGGGTGATGATCCGGGCCGCCGTCGACAGCCAGGTCGGCCCTGTTGGCCGTCTCGACCAGATCGAGAAAGCGCTGCACGAACTGGCCACCTCGCAAGGCACCCCGACCCCGGCGTCAGCATTAGCAGGCAAGAGCTTGCCGCGAGGCACGCTTTCCAACAGGCGCATCCTGCTTATCATCGGCGGCGGCATCGCCGCTTACAAGGCGCTCGATCTCATTCGCCGGCTGCGCGAGCGCGGCGCGGCGGTGCGCGTCGTCATGACATCGGCGGCGCAGGAGTTCGTCACCACGCTGTCGGTCGGCGCGCTCTCCGCCGACCATGTCTTCACTGACCTGTTCGACCGCAATGATGAGCACGATGTCGGCCACATCAGGCTGTCGCGCGAGGCGGACCTCCTGGTGGTGGCGCCCGCCACTGCCGACCTGATGGCCAAGCTCGCCAATGGCCATGCCAGCGATCTGGCCTCGACCGTGCTCATCGCCACCGACAAGCCGGTGCTGATGGCCCCGGCGATGAACCCCAGGATGTGGTCGCATCCCGCCACCCGCCGCAACCGCGCGAGCTTGGGCAAGGACGGCATCACCTTCGTCGGCCCTGCCAAGGGTGAGATGGCTGAGAGCAATGAGGCCGGCGAAGGCCGCATGGCCGAACCGCTTGAGATCGTCGCCGCGGTCGAGGCGCTGCTCGATGCCGGCCCCAGGCCACTGGCGGGGCGCAAGATCATCGTCACGTCAGGCCCGACGCACGAGCCGATCGACCCGGTCCGCTATATCGCGAACCGCTCGTCCGGCAAGCAGGGCCACGCCCTCGCCGCGGCATTGGCAAGGCTCGGCGCCGATGTGCGCCTCGTCTCCGGTCCCGTCACCATCGCCGATCCGGCCGGAGTGAAGACCCTCCATGTCGAACGGGCGCAGGAGATGCGCGACGCGGTGGAACAGCTTCTGCCCGCCGACGCCGCGGTGTTCGTCGCCGCCGTTGCCGACTGGCGCACCGAGAATTCAGCCGGTGAGAAGATCAAGAAGGTCGCGGGCGAAGGCCCGCCGGTGCTGCGCATGGTCGAAAACCCCGACATCCTGGCGGGTGTCGGCCATCACAAGCAGCGACCAGGCCTGGTCGTCGGCTTTGCCGCCGAGACGCAGGATCTCTTGCGCAACGCCGAGGCCAAGCTCACGAAGAAAGGGGCCGATCTCATCGTCGCCAACGATGTGTCGCACCAAAGCGGCATCGGTCCTTCAGGCGTGATGGGGGGTGATCGCAACCGGGTGCGGATCGTGTCGAAGGCCGGCGTCGAGGAATGGCCTGAAATGACCAAGGACGAGGTGGCGGCACGGCTTGCCGCGCTCATCGCCGAGCGGTTGAAAATCATCGTCGTCTGACAAGTGCCGGCGGAAGCGTTTGCCGCCAACATCCTGTCGCTTGCGGTGAGCCAAGCCGTCAGTTGGCCAAAAGCTCCGCCGTGCGGGCAAGCGCACCGCCGAAGCCATTGAGCGGGATGGAAAAGCTTACGACTTGCCCCGTATCGGCCGCGAACGCATCGATCTTGAGCGTGGTGCCGTTCTTGAGCAGCGGCGTGACATTGGCATCGAACGCCACCGGCACCAGGCAGCCGACCACCTGGCAGGTGCTGAACGGCAGGCTGCCGTCGAGCTTCTGATCGTCGATGGTCAGCGCGACACCCTTGGCAAGCGCCAGACCGAAAGGCAGGGCAAGCGTTCCGGTCGCATCCTCGCCGGTCTTGCTCGATAGCTCGATCGCCAAAAGCCGTTGGTTGCTTTGCTTGTTGAACTGCTGGTGCGACAGGCTGCAGACCTTGTTCGTGCCCGATATCTGGCAATTGACCGTCCAGTCGCCATGGGTTTCGGACAAGGCCGAAGCACCACCCGGCAGTTGCGGCACGTCAGCTGCGGCGGGCGTTGCCGCCACCTTGTCGCCCTTGGTTTGCGCCGCCATGGCCGGCAGGCCTGCGATGCAGGCAGCACCCAGCACTGCTGCGATATACGCGTATTTCCTCATCAAGATCTCTCCCGCCCGGCTCCGCCTCGAGCCAGCCTAGAAACTGACCTTGAGAGACGCGCTGACTGCATTCTGTTTGACCATTTCCTCGAAGGCGCCATTATACCCGACGGGCATGCCTACGCCATTGACGCCATTCAGCTCGAGGCAGCGTCGACCCGATAGAGCGGCGAATCGATCGTTTCCGTCAAGTGCAATGCGGGGTTGCGAGCAGATTCTCCGCCACGCCGAAGCAGCTTCGATCTCCCACTCCTTGGTGGAAAAAAGTTGAAGCCGGCAACCGACCCTTCTTCCTTGCCGGAAACACGCAGCAAGCGCGGGTGGCAGCCCTTGAGCGGGCGCGGTTGGTGTGAGGGTGATCGGCATTCTCGCATGGCATCGTCGGGCAAAAGCCCTATATATCTGGTGTGATGAGATTTTTTTGCAGGAATAGATGGATGTGTGCGCGTCGTTCATCGATGATATCAACATTGGTGGTGCTGGCTGGAGCGGTTTGCGCCGGCTTTGCGATGCCCGCTTCCGCGCAGGTGCTCAATCCCACGGTCAGAAACAACACAGTCATCCAGCAGAACGATCTGCAGGCGTTGCAAAACCGGGTTCAGCGGCAGCAGTTTCAGCAGCAGCAACAGCAGTATCGTGCCCAGGATCGCATCATCGTCCAGCAACCGCCGCTGGTCGTGCCGCAGGTTAGGCCGAGCTGCCAGACGCAGATAATCGGCAACACCGCCGTGAGCACCTGCCGCTGACGAACGGCAGCTTCTTTTATTTAGCCGACTTACATGATAGGGCACTTCAGGTGCCCCTGCGGCAGTTTGGATTTTGCAAAGGCGTCGCAGCACGCTAAGGGGCATTGCAGCGACTGGATTATCGAGATGGCAGCCACCAAGAAAAAGGCCGTACGCCAAGCCAAGAAAGGCGAGAGGATCCGCCAGGTGGCGGCGATCCCCTTCCGGCTGAACGCGCATGGCGGCATCGAGGTGATGCTGGTCACATCGAGAACCACGAGACGCTTCATCGTGCCCAAGGGATGGCCGATGAAAGGCAAGAGCGGACGCAAGGCAGCCACCATCGAGGCACTGGAGGAAGCCGGCGTGCTCGGCAAGACGCTGAAGCAGCCGGCGGGCACCTATTCCTACTGGAAACGCTTGGCCAACCGCTTTGTCCGCGTCGACGTCGTCGTGTTTCTGCTGGAAGTGACGGAAGAGCTTGCCGATTGGCAGGAAGCCAAGCGGCGGCAGCGGGCCTGGCTGGCGCCGGCCGACGCCGCGATGCTCATCGACGAGCCTGATCTCTCGACGCTGGTGAACACCTTGAAGCTTCCCGGGCCCGCGCCGCTCGAGCAGGCATAAGCCTCAATTGTCCGCGCCCTCATCTTCAGGAAGCGGCCGTGCCGGCGGGCCGCTATAGGCCCACAGCCATTCGCGCGGCAGCGGCCCCTTGTTGCGCTCGGACTGCTGAGATTGCTCCCAGGCATGCGCCAGGATGCCGACGGAACGCGACAGCACGAAGAGTCCGCGCGTCAGCGGCGGCGGAAAGCCGAGCTCGCCATAGATGACGGCGGTGGCGCCATCGATGTTGAGCGGGATTTTTTTGCCCTTGCGCCGCGCGACGTCGGCCTCGATCGCCTCGGCAATGTCGGCAAAGCGGCCGTTGACCACGCCACGCGCGGCAAAATCTCTGACCAGTTCCAGCAGGCGCGGCGCGCGCGGATCGACAGGATGGAAGCGATGGCCAAGCCCCGGCACATAGCCCTTCTCCTGCCCGAAGAACCGGTCGAGACGTGTCGAAACCGCTTCGTTGAGGCCCATGCCGCCATCAAGCGCCACGGCAATATCGCCATAGAAGGAAAGCGCCTGCTCGCCGGCGCCACCATGCACGTCGCCCAGCACGTTGATGGCCGAGGCCATGGCGCTGTTGATGCCGACGCCACAGGTGGCCGCCATGCGGGCGATGGCGATCGACGGCGCCTGTGGCCCGTGGTCGACGGCCGCTCCCAAGGCAATGCCGAGCAGTGCCGCCTCGTCTTCGCTGGGCAATTCGCCACGCAGCATCAGCCAGATGACAGCCGGGAAGCTGACGCGGCCGATCAGGTCCTGGATCTCGTAGCCGCGCAGCCGGATCACACCGGGGCTCATCTCGATGATGCCGGTCTGCCACCATTCCTCGCCGCGCGCGCGGCCTGTTTTCTTCTCCACGCCGCTCATGTCAGGGCCTTTGCCTTGGCGCGCGGCGGCAGGCCGGCGAACACCTCGTCCATGTGCTCGCCCAGCACAGGCGGCGGCCGCGTCGGCAACGGTGCCGTACCGTCTACCATGAACCCGCCGCGCAGGACGGTCAGCGGCCCATCCATGCCAGCCACATCCTCGAAACGAGCCGTCACCTGGCGTTCGAGCACTTGTGGTTCGGTCAGCACTTGCGGGATCGTCAGTACCCGGCCCGCCGGCACGCCGGCTCGGTTGAGCGTCTCTTCCCAAATTGCCGCCGGATCGCTTGCCAGAGCATCCTCGATCTCGACCTTGAGCGCGGCACGGTTCTGCTTGCGGGTCTCGCGCTCGGCAAAGCGCGGGTCCGACGCCAGTTCCGGCCGTCCGATCAGCCGGCACAGCGTCACGAACTGCTCCTGCTTGTTGGCGGCGATGTTGATGAGCCCGTCGCCGGTGCGGAAGGCGCCGGAGGGAGCCGCCGTCATGTTCTCATTGCCCATCGGCTTGGGATCGACCCCTGCCGTCAGGTAATTGGAAACAGGCCAGCCAAGCGCGGAAAGCGTGCATTCGAGCATCGACACGTCGAGGAACGCGCCCTCGCCCGATGTCTTCTGCCTGACCAGCGCCGCGGCGATCGAGAACGCGCCGACCAAGCCCCCCAGCGTATCGGCGACGGGATAGCCGACGCGCAGCGGCGCGGTTTCCGGCGTGCCGGTTATGCTCATGATCCCGGAAAGACCCTGGATGATCTGGTCATAGGCCGGGTTGTCGCGCATCGGCCCGCTCTGCCCGAAACCCGATATCGCGCAATAGACGAGGCCCGGGCGGACCGCCCTCAGCATCTCGTAGTCAAGCCCGAGGCGTTTCATCACGCCGGGCCGAAAATTCTCCACCAGCGCATCGGCGCTGGCGACCAGGTCCAGGAAGCGCCCGCGATCCGTGTCCTTCTTGAGGTCGAGCATGACCGATCGTTTGCCGGCGTTCTGGGCCAGGAAGGATGCGCCCATGCCGGCATTGTTGAGCTTTGGAGAGCCGCCGAGCTGGCGCGCCAGATCGCCGCCTTGCGGCCCCTCGACCTTGATCACGTCGGCTCCCAGCAAGGCCAGCTGATAGGCACAGTAAGGCCCGGCGAGCACATTGGTCAGGTCGAGGACGCGGATACCGGAAAGCAAGTCTGTCATATCTTTTCAGATCGCTCAGGCATCGCCCGGCACATGTTCGGGACCGCGCCGCCGCCGGTTTTCGATGAAGGCCCAGACATGCGGCCCGACCAGGCCGATGAAGGCGAGCGTCAGCAGGGTCAGCGACAACGGATGCTTGTAGAACACCGACCAGTCGCCGTTCGAGATGGTCATCGCCCGGCGGAACTGGGTTTCGGCGAGCGGTCCCAGGATCATGCCGATGATGACGGGCGCGGTCGGAAAATCGAACCGCCGCATCAGGAAGCCCGCGGCGCCCAGGAGATAGAGGATGACGAGATCGATCGGCGACTGCGAGATGCCATAGGTACCAACAGTGGCGAACACCAGGATCCCGGCATAAAGCTGCGGCGCGGGAATTTTCAGCAGCCGCACCCACAGGCCGATCAGCGGCAGGTTGAGGATAACCAGGATGACATTGGCGATGAACAGGCTGGCGATCAGGCCCCAGACAAGGTCGGCCTGTGTCGTCAGGAGCAACGGCCCCGGGTTGATGCCGTAGCTCTGGAAGGCCGACAGCATGATCGCCGCCGTCGCCGAGGTCGGCAGCCCAAGCGTCAGCATCGGCACCAGCACGCCGGCGGCGGACGCGTTGTTGGCGGCTTCCGGCCCTGCAACGCCTTCGATGGCGCCGACCGTACCGAACTCCTGCTTGTGCTTCGACAGTTTCTTTTCGATGGCATAGGACAGGAAGGTCGGGATCTCGGCGCCGCCGGCCGGCATGGCGCCGATCGGAAAGCCGATCGCCGCTCCCCGCAGCCAGGCCTTCCACGAACGCCCCCATTCGGCCGCCGTCATGTAGAGCGAGCCTTTCAGCGGCACGATCTCGTCTTTGCCGGCATAGCGGCGCGAGGCCATGTAGAGCGTCTCGCCAACCGCGAACAGGCCGACGGCGGCGATGATGACGTCGACGCCGTCGAGCAATTCGGTCATGCCGAAAGTAAAGCGCGGCTGGCCCGTCTGCAGATCGACGCCGATCATCCCGATTACAAAGCCGGCAAACAGGCTGGTCAGGCCTCGCACAGACGACGACCCAAGCACCGCCGAAACAGTGATGAATGCCAGCACCATCAGCGAGAAATACTCCGCCGGGCCGAAGGCCAGCGCGAACTTGACCACTATAGGCGCCAGGAAGGCGACGCCCAGCGTGCCGAGTGTGCCGGCGACGAAAGAGCCGATCGCCGAGGTGGCGAGTGCTGCGCCGCCGCGGCCGGAGCGGGCCATCTTGTTGCCTTCCAGCGCCGTCACGATGGTTGCGCTCTCGCCGGGCGTGTTGAGAAGGATCGACGTCGTCGAGCCGCCATACATGGCGCCGTAATAGATACCGGCGAACAGGATGAAGGACGCCTCCGGCGCCACCTGATAGGTGATCGGCAAGAGCAGCGCGATGGTCAGTGCTGGCCCAAGGCCAGGCAGCACGCCGATGGCGGTGCCAAGCGTCGTGCCGAGCAGGCACCACAAAAGATTGGTCGGGCTGAAAGCGACCGCGAAACCGTGTGCGAGATGGCCGAGCGTATCCATGGCGTCAGCCTCCCAGCGTGCTGGTGAACGCGTCGATCACCATGTTCAGCTGGTTCTCGACGACACCAGCGCCGATGTTGACGCCGAGCGCCTTGGCAAAGCCGAAATAAGCAGCCAGCGCCAGCACCAGGCCGGTGAGCACATCGCGCAGCGTATGCCTGCTGCCGAAGCCGTAGCAGACGAGAACGAACATGATGACCGACGCGGCGGTGAAACCGAGCGGCTGGATGAGCACAAGATTGGCCAGCAGACCGATGACGACGAAGCCCATCGCCTTCCAGTCGGTCGGCGTTTCCTTTTCCTCCTCCGGCTGCCAGCCGCCGCGAAGCGCGGCGAGGATGAGCAGCAGGGAAAGCACAATCAGGCCGACCATGGTCAGATAGGGAAAGACGGTCGGACCAACCTTGGAATAGAGCGGCGAGACCGGGATCGCCAGCGTCTGCCAGGCGACGGCCCCGGCGCAGGCCAGGAGGCCGACGCCGATCAACAATTCCGGTACGGCAAGTCGCGGCGGCACTGCCTGCTGGTCGGTGGTGCTCATGAATGTCCTCCCCGCTATGGATGGCCACGATCTGGTGGCCAAAACAGCCGCCTCCAGCAGCCGGCTTCGTCGTACCTTCACGCTGCATGGCCGCATGCGATCGATGCGTCGAGAAAAGGAGGAGGCGGCACGAGCCGCCCCCTTGGGGAAATCAGGCGAGACCGAGATCCTTGAGGATGGCCTCGATGCGAGCCGAATCCTCAGTGACGAATTTGGCATAGTCGTCGCCGGTGAGCAGGATGGACGTCCAGTTGCGGTTCTTGCATTCGGTCGCCCATGCATCGCTCTTGGCCATGGCTTCGACCAGCGTGATCATGGCCGCCTTGTCGGCGTCGGAAATGCCGGGCGGCGCGAAGACGCCGCGCCAGTTGAACAGTTCCACATCGATACCGGCTTCCTTGAGCGTCGGCGCGTCGATGCCGTCCTGGCGCTTGTCGGCCGAAATGGCGAGCAGCCTGAGCGCGCCCGCCTTGACTTGCTCGGAGAACTCGCCGAAGCCGGAAATGCCGGCCGCCACCTGGTTGCCGAGCAATGCCGACAGAGCTTCGCCGCCGCCCGCGAACGGTACATAGGAGAGGCTGGGAGCCGGAACGCCGACCGTCTTGGCGATCAGGCCGAACAGGATGTGGTCGGAGCCACCGGCCGAGCCGCCCGCGACAGGAACCTTCGTCGGATCGGCCTTCAGTGCCGCGACGAAATCGGCGGCCGTCTTGAACGGCGAGTCCGCCGGCACCACCAGCGCCTCGAACTCTCCGGTGAGACGGGCGATGGGCGTGACTTGGGTCAGGTTGTTGGCCGCCTTGTTGGCGATGATGGCGCCCACCATGACCATGCCCGCGACCATGAGCGCATTGCCTTTGCCGCTCCACTGATTGATGAACTGCGGCAACCCTACCGTTCCGCCGGCACCACCGACATTGGTGATCTGCGAGCCGGAGATGAGCTTCTCGCCGCGCAGCACCTGATCCATCGTGCGCGCCGTCTGGTCCCAGCCGCCGCCGGGCGCCGCCGGCACGAAGATCTGGACTTGAGGCGCACCTTCGGCGAAGGCGGGTGAGAAATGCGATGCCACCAGCCCGGCCGCGCCAGCCGCCGCCGTACTCATCAAAAATCTGCGTCTGTTCAGCATGGGATTCCTCCAGATCACGACACCTCCTCCGGTGCCTGCCAAAACGCGCCTGTTCACAGACCCGTGATCAAGTTCAAGCAGATTTTACCTTGTTCCGTCAACAGGAACGACATTCTACTGGACAGAACGGTCCGGTGGCGCGACAGAGTGGTTCCGCTCGGGCTTCACCGAATTGGGAACCGCAATGGACTTACCAGGCAACTCGGCTGATGCGGAAATCCGGCGTACCTCCGTCGAAGGTGTTGCGGCACTCGACCGGGCGATCGCCATCCTGGATGCCTTCAGCACGGCCGACCGCTCGCTAAGTCTTGCTGAAATCGCGATGCGCACCGGTCTTTACAAAAGCACGATCCTGCGGCTCGCCAATTCGCTGTTGCGCGGGCAACTGCTCGAGCGCCTGGACGATGGGCGCTATCGCGTCGGACCCGCCGCCTTTCGGCTGGGCGCGCTTTACCAGCGTTCGGTGGTGGCGGTGGACATCCTGTTGCCGATCATGCGCGATCTCTCCGAACGAAGTTGGGAGAGTGTTGCCTTCTACGTCCGCTCGGGAGACGTGCGCACCTGTCTTTACCGGGTCGAATCCAAGCATCCGATCCGCTACACGATACGCGAAGGCGACGTATTGCCTCTGCTGGCTGGTTCGGGCGGGCGCGTGCTGGCGGCGTTTTCGGGACAGCAGGGCGAACCCTACGAAACCATCCGCAAAACGTGCAATTGTCTCGCTGTGGGTGACCGCGACCCCGAAACGGCAGGCGTCTCGGCGCCGGTTTTCGGGCCGGGACACGCGCTGCTTGGCGCCTTGACGCTGGCTGGTCCAAGCACGCGCGTCGACGCTGCCTTCCTTGAGCGCATGAAGCGCCCGCTGCTCGAGGCGGCGGCCCGCGCCACTCGCGCCTTCGGCGAGGATGCCTCCATGCTGGAGCAGGCGAGCCTCGCGACGGCGGCTTTGCCCTAGCTCCCGCGGTGATGGCGTCGGAAAGGCCTCCAACCTCCGTTCGCCGCCCATGTAGGGAAGCTGCCCCCAAGGCCGGCTGCGGCAGGTCAAGGTGTGCAGCGGTTTTCCGTCCGGATTGCGCGTTTGTAGCGCCTGGCCGGGTGATTGTCGGCGCCCTCGCCTCGCCTGACACCCCTCAGGGCAGCCGCTCCAGCAGCATGGTCGGCGCATCATGATAGAGGGTCTGCGTCAGCTCGATATAGCCGCACTTCCTGGCGACGTTCAGCGAAGCCGAATTTTCGGGATCGATGATGCAGACGGTTCTGGCACCTCCGAACGTCTCGTCGCCCCAGCCATGCACGCGCCTGACGATCTCCGTGGCAAGACCGGCGCCGTGCGCGGCCGGTGCGAGCGCCCACCCCGCCTCGGGAATGCCTTCGATCGACGGCTCCATGTCGCGCTTCAGATCGTGGAACCCGGCCTCACCGATGAAACGGCCGGTCGCTTTCTCCTCGATGGCCCAGAAGCCGTAGCCAAGCAGCGACCACAGGCCGGCATGGCGCAGGAAGCGCATCCAGCTTTCCTCACGCGTGCGCGGCTTGCCGCCGATGAAACGGGTGACGACGGGGTCGGCCCACATGGCGGTATAGGCGTCGAAATCCTTCAGTTGGTGCGCCCTTAGAATGGTTCGCTGGGTCTCGATGACCGGAACACCGTGCGGATTTTTCATGACGATATGCCTCGCTGATCCTCAGCGCTTAGCAAATCGCTGGTGCGGGGCAAGGGCCAGGGGGATACGCGCCATCATCCAGGGAAGGCCTAGTAATCGAAGCAGAACTTCAGCCGTGCCAAACCATATTCATGTAGACACCGCCACACTGCAATTCATCCAGCATCTGGTCGAGCCGCTTTCGCCTGGTGTCCGGACGCTTGGCGCGGCCGATCCAGCCGAGATAGTCGTTCTTCTGATAGTCCGGCCGAGCCTGATCCCGGTGTTCGCGGCGGCGATGGCGCGCGGCTACGGCGCCTGATCTTCGGCGGCGACAGTTTCAAGCGGGGCGATCGGCACCAGGGGCGCCGGAATGCTGGTCGTCTTCACCTCTGCCTTGCAAATATCGGCAATGACGCAGGCCGGGCAATCCGGCTTGCGCGCCTTGCAGACATAGCGTCCGTGCAGGATCAGCCAGTGATGCGCATGGCGCATATATTCGTCCGGGATGATCTTCAACAATCCCTGCTCTACCTGTTCCGGCGTCTTGCCGGGCGCCAGGCCAAGCCGGTTGCCGATGCGCAAGATATGCGTGTCGACCGCCATCGTATGCTGGCCGAAGGCCATGTTGAGCACGACATTGGCGGTCTTGCGCCCGACACCGGGCAAATTGACCAGTTCATCGCGGTCATCCGGCACCTCGCCGCCATGGTCGCGGATCAGCGCCTGCGATAGGGCGATGACGTTCTTGGCCTTGTTGCGCCAGAGACCGATGGTCCTGATATGGTCGCCGACCTTGGTTTCACCGAGCGCCAGCATCTTTTGCGGCGTGTCCGCAACCTTGAACAGAGCCCGCGTTGCCTTGTTGACACCGGCATCGGTCGCTTGCGCCGAAAGCACCACCGCCACCAGCAGCGTGAAGGCATTGACGTGTTCGAGTTCGCCCCTCGGCTCCGGCCGCTGCACCGAAAAACGCCGGAAAATCTCATGCACTTCAGCCGGGCTGTAGCGGGACGCACGCCGCGCCGGCCGAGGGCACGGCTTGGCATTGGAGCCATCACGGCGTCCGGCCGGCAGCTCTTTTTCGGGCATGGAAGACTCATTGGACTTGGGACGCGCCATTTCCCTCCTATAATAGTCTGCCATGAGTGACACAAACGCCTCGTTTCAGGCTGACGAGCCCTTCTTTCATGCATTGCTGACCCCGCACCGGTCGCTGGGCAGGACGGGCTTCCTGATCCTGATGGGCGCACTGATGTTCGGCTGGTTGGTGACGGGTGCGTTTTTCCTGTCGCGCGGTGCCTGGCCGGTGTTCGGCTTCTTCGGCCTCGACGTGGTGGCCGTCTACATCGCCTTCCGCGTCAATTACCGGGCTGCACGCGCCCGCGAGGAAGTGTCGGTCTCACGCACCAGCCTCGACATTCGCAAGACGGCCCCCTCGGGAAAGTCGGAAGCGCATCGCTTCAATCCGTTCTGGGTACGGTTTTCGATCGCCCGGCACGCCGAGATCGGCATCATCAGAATGACCGTGGAGGCACAAGGCCAGAACGTGCCGATCGGCGGCTTCCTCGACCCCGATTCGCGCGAGAGCTTCGCCACCGCCTTCTCGCGCGCGCTGGCGACCGCCAAGGCGCGCTAAAAGCAATTCCAGGAAATTTCCGTTGGGAAAGCCTTGCCGTAGAGTGTCATGAGCAAGCTCTCTTTTGCCCCTGTCAGATGGACTTTTTCGCCAGCCATCAGCGGCTCCCTGGCTCGAATCTGGGCAAGTGCTGCAAGAAGGCAGGTTTCGGGTGGCGATCGGCGCCCCGAGGGGCGATATTCCAGCCCAAGGAGACAGTCCATGAGCACACACACGGCAGTCCTCAAGAAGGACATCACGCCTGAGGGCAGCGACTACGAAATCGTACGCCGCGCCATCGAAAAGATCAGTCTCGACTATCGCGACCAGCCATCGCTGGAAGAACTGGCCGAGGAGGTCGGCGAGACGCCGACCGGCTTGCAAAAACTCTTCACCCGCTGGGCCGGCCTGTCGCCCAAGGCTTTCCTGCAGGCGGTGACGCTGGATCATGCGCGCAGGCTGCTCGATTCCGGCATGCCTCTGCTCGAAACCTCCTTCGAACTGGGCATGTCCGGCCCCGGCCGGCTGCACGACCTGTTCGTCACCCATGAGGCGATGTCACCGGGCGACTACAAGACGCGCGGCGCCGGCCTCACCATCCGCTACGGCTATCACACCTCCCCGTTCGGCACTGCCCTGATCATGGCCACCGACCGCGGGCTTGCCGGCCTCGCCTTCTGCGACGCAGGCGAGGAACGCACCGCTTTTGCCGATATGTCAGGCCGCTGGCCGAACGCGCTCTATATCGAGGACAGGGAAGCGACGGGGCCCTATGCCGCGCGCATCTTCGAGCCGACGCTGTGGCGCGCCGATCAGCCGCTTCATGTCGTCATGATCGGGACCGACTTCCAAGTCCGCGTCTGGGAGGCGCTGCTCCAGATTCCGATGGGCAAGGCCCGTACCTATTCCTCGATCGCGGCCAGCATCGGTGCGCCGAGCGCCAGCCGCGCGGTCGGCGCCGCCAACGGCGCCAACCCGCTCTCCTTCGTGGTGCCTTGCCACCGCGCCATCGGCAAATCAGGCGATCTCACCGGCTATCACTGGGGCCTGACCCGCAAGCGCGCCATCCTCGGCTGGGAGGCGGGGCAGATTTCGTCGTGAAATGTCGATTTTTGCTTTCTGCCACAGAAAATATATGAGTATTTGGAAATACGCAGTATTATTGCGCTTGATTTTGGAACTTCTGGATACAACCGTGGACAACCGCCGGTTTCTTCACGAGCGTTATTTCGACATCTTATTTAAGTTTACGCTAAATTAACCACGATAAAGCGATGATGACCCATATTAATTCGGGCGATCCGACTTAATAGGAGAATCTCGATGAAGTTGTTCCGCACCGTGTTTGGTGCAGCCTTGCTGGTCACGTGCCTGGACCACGCGGCGATGGCCACAACGCAGAATGTCATCTTCAATGGCACGGTCACCGCGACCTGTACGCTTGTCGTCGGCACCAACGGCACCATGACGGTGAGCGCCGACCTTCAGTCGCTGAGCTCCCACAACAGCGGCGGTTCGGCTGGAACAGTCACGCTCACCACCACCGGAGGTGTTTCACTTAGCGTCGATCCGGTGACCCTCACCACCGTGCCCGCCGCCGACAGCACCGCCACCACCTGGACACCGACCTATTCGGCCAGCGGCGCCCACACGACCGCTGAAACGGGGGCCGCCACCGCCCTCGCTGTCCCCGGCGCCGACCTTGTCTCGGTCCATCTCGCTGGCACCAAGGGCGGCAGCAACCGCTTCGCCACCGGAAACTATCAGGCAACGGTAACACTGCGCTGCGAATAGCCTTCGCGAAGGAGGGGTCCTTGAAACATGCACGAATCCTGGCGACGGCGCTGGCCGTCGGCCTGCCGGCCATTGCCGCCAACGCCCAGTCGATGTCGCCGATGCGGGGTGAGGTCAACAGTTTCACCGACGCCTTCGCGGTCCGCGTGTTTCCCGCCAATCCCTACGGCCAGAAGATCAAGGTCGAAATCCACGTCTACGATCAGAATTTTCAGCCAGTGGATGCCAAGATCTCTCCGAGCGTTTTCCAACTGGGCTCGCAGGCTTCCCGTCCTGTCCTTGTGGTCGTGCCCTTCGGCGGCGCTGCCGAGCGTAAAGTGCGTATCTGTACCGAGAGCATCCCCTTTCCCAATCAACAGACGCAGATAAGGGCACAGATATGCGGAAAGTTTTTTGGGCACCGCAAGTCCTGACAGTCGCGTTTGCGGCAACCTGGGCAGGGATCTCGCCGGTTCTGGCCGAGGATGTCTACAACCTCAATCAGAATGAGAGCGGCTTCAACTTGCCCGGCGTGACCTTGCCCCAAGGGCAGGATGAGGTCCACGCTTCCGACGGAACCACCTGCCGGTCCGCCGTATCGGGCACCGGTGCCTATCTCGACCTGGGCGTCATCAGAGGCAACAATCAGGCGAACAACGACGTCGCCACCTACGGCCGCGTGGTGATTCCGATCGGGCGTACGCCGAAGCGCGTCGATTGCAGCCGCCTCTACGAGCTTGAGGTCGAGCGCCTGCAGCTGGAGCTGAAGCTCCTCAAGATGGGCCTGGGCGGGGACGGGCCGACCGCGAGCGTGGCCGCCAGCGCTCCCACGCCCGTGGCCGCGTCACCCGGATGGGCCAACGAAGGCTGGAGCATCAGAACCGGAAGCGGCGATGGCAAGAAAAAGAAGAAGAAATAGCAGCGCGCTGCTCGCGATGGCCGCGCTCGCCGGCTGCTGCCTTCCGGCGCAGGCCGCGATCATCGGCACCTGCAGCATCATGGTCGGGGCATCGGGCACGATGACCGCAAATCCGGCCATCGGCATACTGGGCTCCAAGCAGGCAGGCGGATCAAGCGCCAGCGCCACCGTGGTGGCAAGTTCCCTGCTGTGCTCGCTGCTCAATTTGCTGGACTGCTATTCGGTTTCAGCATCGGCGCCTGCCGCATTCTCGTCCGCGCCGAGCGGCGGCGGCACCAACGTGACCTTCGCCTCGGTCTTCCGCCTCGATGGCTCGGGGGTCGACAATAATGGGGGCGTGCCGCAAAGGGTCGCCAATGGCACCCACGCCATGCAGATCGACCTCACCGCCACCAAGTCGAGCGGTATCTTTCCCGCCGGCAACTATCAGGGCATCGTCACTGTGCTTTGTGAATGACGCGGCAAATCACGCTGGACCATTCGCGTGGTCTGGCATCGAACGGCTTGGCAGGATAGCTTCCGCGCATCAGCAGGAGGCATTTCTTGATTATCGTAGTCGGTTCGATCAACCTCGACCTTATCGCCAGTGTCGACCGCTTGCCGAGCCCCGGTGAGACGGTGAGCGGTTCCAGCTTCACGACGGCCCCCGGCGGCAAGGGCGCCAACCAGGCACTCGCCGCCGCGCGTGCCGGCGCTCAGGTGCGCATGGTCGGCGCCGTTGGCAAGGACAATTTCGCCCCCGAGGCACTGGCTTTGCTGCGCGAGGCCAAGGTCGACCTGTCGGGCGTGGGAGAGACCTTTGCCTCGACCGGCACGGCGCTGATCATGGTCGGCGATGACGGCGAAAACATTATCGCCGTGGTGCCCGGCGCCAACGCTTCCGTGGTGCCCGGCGACCTCTCCAAGGCTTTTCTGACAAAGGGCGACGTCGTGCTGCTGCAGCACGAGATTCCGCTCGCGACGGTCGATGCGGCCCTCGACCAGGCAAGGGTGGCCGGCGCGATCACTGTCCTCAACACGGCCCCTTTCCATGGCGGGGCAGCCGCCTTCCTCGGCAAGGCCGACTATGCGGTCGCGAACGAAACCGAATTCGACCTCTATGGCGAAGCCCTTGCCCTGAAAGGCCGCGATCGTGCAGCGCGCATGCGCGACTATGCCAGCAAGACTGGACGCATCATCGTCGTCACGCTCGGTGGCGACGGCGTGATGGCGGCAACGCCAAGCGAATTCCTGACCGTCCCTGCTTTGCAGATCACGCCGGTCGACACGGTCGGGGCCGGCGACACTTTCTGCGGCTATTTCGCCGCCGGCCTGTCGTCGGGCCTCACGCTCGAACAGGCATTGGCGCGTGCCGGCGCCGCCGGCTCGCTGGCTTGCCTTAAGCCCGGCGCCCAACCGGCGATCCCACTGGCCAAGGATGTCGACCAGGCGCTGCAAGAGGCCGGTTGAAATGATGCGTCCCCGCACGAAGCATGCCGTACCGGCGGCCGGCGACATCTGCCGCCTGTCAGCTGTCGAACTTGCCGGTGCGATCCGCCGGAAGAAGCTCTCCGTGCGCGAGGTGGTGACGGCGTTCCTCGATCGCATCGATGCGGTCAACCCGCTGGTCAACGCCATCGTCTCGTTGCGCGACCGTGCCGACATACTGCGCGAGGCCGATGCCGCCGATATCAGCCGGACCGATGACACCGGCGCGCTCTTTGGCCTACCCATCGCCATCAAGGACCTTGCCTCGACCACCGGCCTCAGGACCTCGTTCGGCTCGCCGATCTTCGCCGATTTCGTGCCGCGGGAAGACGATTTCTTCGTCGAACGCATCCGCGACGCCGGCGCCATCATCATCGGCAAGACCAACGTTCCCGAATTCGGGCTCGGCTCCAACACCTACAACAATGTTTTCGGGCCGACGCTGAACGCTTTCGATCCGGCGCTGACCGCCGGCGGCTCGAGCGGCGGAGCGGCGGTGGCGCTGGCGTTGGACATGGTGCCCATCGCCGATGGCAGCGACTTCGGCGGCTCGCTGCGCAACCCGGCGGCCTGGAACAACGTCTACGGTTTCCGGCCGTCACAGGGGCTCGTGCCCAGCGGTCCCGACTTCGAGGTCTTCCAGGCGCAGATGGGCGTCGAGGGGCCGATGGGCCGCAACGTCGCCGACATGGCGCTCTTGCTCGACGTGCAGGCCGGCTACCATCCGCAGGCGCCTCTCTCCTATGAGAAGCAAGGCTCCTTCCTCGAAGGCCTGGCGACGGCGGCGACCGGTGGCCGTATCGCCTGGCTCGGCGATCTCGGCGGCCATCTGCCGATCGAGCCCGGCATCCTCGACTTATGCGAGGCAGCACTCGCACGGTTCACGGATGTATCTTTCCTGACCGAGCCCTTGCGACCGGATTTCGATTTCGAGACACTCTGGCAGGCCTTCGTGACGCTGCGCCAGGCCAGCAGCGGCTGCGCCCTGAAAGTACACTATGACGACCCCGCCAGGCGTGGCCTGCTGAAGCCGGAAGCCGTATGGGAAGTGGAAAACGCGATGCGGCTGACGGCGCCGCAGATACGCGCGGCCTCGGTCGTCCGAACCTCCTGGTACCGCACGCTGCTGTCGATCTTCGACCGCTTCGACCTCATCGCGCTGCCGACTGCGCAGGTCTTTCCGTTCGATGTCGGCACCCATTGGCCGCGCGAGGTCGGGGGGCGGGCAATGGACAGCTATCATCGCTGGATGCAGGTTTCGGCCTTCGCCACCCTGGGCGGTTGCCCGGCGGTCAATGTTCCCGTCGGCTTCGACGACAGGGGCCGGCCGATGGGCATGCAGCTGGTCGGCAGGCCACGCGGCGACCTCGCCGTGCTGAAGGCTGCGGCTGCCTATGAGACGACGCTGCCCTGGCCCGCCGGAGCCTGAGCCAGACCGGCGCGCCGGCTTGCGTCGTCCTCGCCGTCATGCATTGATTGTTGCATGCTAGGCCGCGATGGCGGCATTGCGAGGAAAATCATGTCGCTGGAACTCTACGCCGCCTATGTTCTTGCCTGCATCGTGATCATCCTGGTGCCTGGGCCGACGGTGACCCTGATCATCGCCAACAGCATCCGCCACGGCTCCCGCGCCGGCCTCGCCAACGTCGTCGGCACGCAAGCCGGCCTTGCAGTCATGATCGCCATCGTCGGCATCGGCCTCAACACGCTGATTTCGGGCATGGGCCACTGGTTCGAGTGGGTCAGGCTGATCGGCGCGGCCTACCTGATCTGGATGGGCGTGCAGATGTTCCGCTCGAAGGGCACGCTGAACGCCGACGGAACCGCCCGCAAACCACGCGGCGGCTTCTTCCTGCAGGGCTTGGCCGTGGCGCTGAGCAATCCAAAGACGCTGATCTTCTTCGGCGCCTTCTTTCCGCAGTTCATCTCTCCCGCCGGCAACTACCCACTGCAGATCGTCATCATGGGCCTGACCGCCATGATCTTCGCCGCCATGTCGGACTCGACCTATGCGCTCGCCGCCGGCCGCGCCGGGCGCATGCTGTCGGCCAGCCGCATCAAGCTCCTGTCGCGGATCAGCGGCAGCTTCATGGTCGGCGGCGGCCTGTGGCTGGCGTTTTCGAAGGCGAAGTAAGCGCACTAGCCGTGGTCTGGACGGCACCTAGCTACGGTACCGCACAGCTGAGATTATATCGACCTGCGTCGAACGGTGCTGATTGAAAGTCAGACTTCTGGCCCACATGATTTGACGCCGGGGGTTCATGTCTATGTCTTGGACTTATTCTGATTGGAAAAGGAACGCGCCTGGCGTGATCCTCTTCGGCGGTTTGTTTGCGACAATGGTCATGCCGGCCCAAAACAGGTGGGTGAATGACGCAATCCCAATCCGGTCTGTTGATCCAATCGACGCTACGATCGAAGGCGTTTACTGGCACCGGACCAGTACGTCCCAATATGGATTGTTCCTGGAGAACAATGCCCTCGTTTTCGTTGACGCCGATAAACCGCGCCTGATCGGCTCCCATGTCAGACTTGAGCGTATCACCCGTGACAACGGCTTTGTCTTCTATCGGTTTGCGGAATAACCCAGGTCAACCTCGTCTCAGGGATCGCATGCTCCTGCTTCGTGTCGGTTGTTGAAGGAGGGCTGCCTAAAGCCGCCCCAGCCTCTCCACCAGCAGCGCGAAGAAACCATCGTGGTCGATGTCGCGCATCACCATGGCGTTCTTTTCCCTGGAGGTGACCCCCCACCAGTCGACCACGGTCATGCCCATGGTCAGTTCGGAGGCGGTTTCCACGGTGACGTTGCAATGGCGGCCTTTGAACAGGTCGGGCTTCAGGAGATAGGCGATGACGCAGGGGTCGTGCAGCGGCCCTCCATCCGTGCCGTATTTGCCTTCGTCATAGCGCTCGAAGAATTCCAACATCTCGGCGGCGGCGATGCCGACCTTGGTGCCGAGCTTGCGGAACGCCTCGATGCGCTTGGACGTGGTCAGCGCCTTGTGGGTGACATCGAGCGGCATCATCACGATCGGGATGCCGGACCGGAAGACGACGTCGGCGGCATGCGGATCGACATAGATGTTGAATTCGGCCGTGGGCGTGACGTTGCCGCCCTCGAAGAAGCCACCGCCCATCAGCACGATTTCCTTGATGCGCGGCGCAATCCGGGGCTCTCGGATCAGCGCCAGCGCAACATTGGTGAGCGGTCCGAGCGGGCAGAGCGTGATGGTGCCGCTCTCTTCCTTCATCAGCGTCTCGACGATGAAATCGACGGCATACTGGTCCTGCAGCTTCATTGTCGGTTCGGGCAAATCCGGTCCGTTCAAGCCGGTCTTGCCATGGACCTCCTCGGCCGTGACCAGTTCGCGCGCCAACGGACGGATGGCGCCGGCGTAGACCTTGATTTCGGGCCGGCCGGCCAGTTCGCAGATCTTGCGGGCGTTCTTTTCGGTGAGCTTCAGCGGCACGTTGCCGGCGACGGCCGATATGCCGACGATGTCCAGTTCAGGACTGCCAAGCGCCAGCAGAATGGCGATGGCGTCGTCCTGGCCGGGATCGGTGTCGATGATGATCTTGCGTGGTTGGGGCATTTCAATTCCTTGTTTGGCTGGCCATCAGCTCACCGGGCCGGTCCTGCGCCCGAAAGACGCCAACCGGCTGCAAAGCTGCTGAACCGCTTGACGGGGGACGGTTCCGGCCTGCGCGCTTCTCCTTGCATCCGCGCGTCGATTCAAGCGCCATGTCGATTATTCCTGTGAGTCCACGACCTGATCCTGGACTATTTCCGTGGGTCCGCGACATGGTCTCCTTGGGCGGGTCTTTTGGTGGCTTGAACTTGGTCGCGGGGCGGACCATATCAAGACCATCGGGAAAAA
Organism: Mesorhizobium sp. B2-7-3; assembly: GCF_006440715.1. Lineage (NCBI taxonomy): Bacteria > Pseudomonadati > Pseudomonadota > Alphaproteobacteria > Hyphomicrobiales > Phyllobacteriaceae > Mesorhizobium > Mesorhizobium sp. B2-7-3. Next base: position 669,813 of record NZ_VFTY01000002.1, on the reverse strand, counting down.
TGCCATTTGGGTTTTTCCAGTTTATGTCGCTCTTGAGAGGACAGTGTAACATGAGCCGAATGACGCCTTTCTCCAGCCCGCTTCTCCTGGGTTTCGACGCCATGGAAAAGACCCTGGAGCGTCTGGCGAAGTCCGGTGACAGCTACCCTCCCTACAACATCGAGCGCCTGAGCGGTGCCGACGGCAAGACCGAAAGGCTGCGCATTACACTCGCCGTCGCCGGGTTCGCAGAAAGCGATCTCGATGTGACAACGGAGGAAAACCAGTTGGTCGTGCGCGGTCGCCAGACCGACGATACCGAGCGCGAATTCCTTCATCGCGGCATTGCCGCACGCCAGTTCCAGCGCTGCTTCGTGCTGGCCGACGGCATGCGTGTGATCGCGGCGGAGCTGAAGAACGGCCTTTTGTCGATCGACCTTGATCGGCCGGAGTCGGAACGGCTGGTACGGAAAATAAACATATCGGTGAAAGACTGATCTTTACCGATGGCTCTCATGCGGGATGGCCTTGAGCGGCGTCCTCGCGCCAAGGAGGCTTGAAATGACCAGAACTGACGAAACCATCACCATGACCAGCGGCGAATTCGCCCATCTCGGCGAAGGCTCTGTCGCCTATCTGCGCAAGGTCTCGAGCGACGAACTGCTCGGCCGCTTCCCCAACATCGGTGAAATCGCGCCCGGCATGGAGCTGTGGGCCCTGTTTGGGGCCAATGGCCAGCCGATCCTGCTTTCCGACGCGCGTGACCGCGCGCTGGCCGGCGCCATGGAAAACGACCTGACCACCGTCGCCATTCATTAAAGACAATTGGTTGGCTGAACTGAAAAGGGCCGCTCATGGCGGCCCTTGGTGCAATATTTAAAGATGGCTTCAGGCCGCGTGCGAGGCCTGCGTGTCCGACAAAAGCGCATGGATGGCCGCGGCGTCGCGCGTGCCCCTGACCTTGGCCACGGTGTCGGCGTCGCGCAGCACGCGCGCAATGCGCGACAGTGCCTTGAGATGATCGGCACCCGCCCCTTCGGGCGCCAGCAGCAGGAACACGAGATCGACCGGCTGGTCATCCAGCGATTCGAAATCGACCGGCGTCTCCAGCCGGGCGAAAACGCCGGCGATGCGCTTCACGCCGGCGAGCTTGCCGTGCGGGATGGCGATGCCGTTGCCGACGCCGGTCGAGCCCAGGCGCTCGCGCTGCAGGATGGTGTCGAACACCTCCCGTTCCGGAATGCCCGAAATCGTCGCTGCCCGCTCGGACAGCAATTGCAGTAGCTGCTTCTTGGAGTTCGCCTTCAACGCCGGCAAAATCGCCGGAACGCTGATAAGATCGCTCAGATCCATGCTTGAAAATCCTTGTTCGCCTGCCGCGCCAGTCCCCACCCCTCGTGCGGCTGGCTTTTATCCCTGTGCGACTTTGGTCGTGGACGGATCGATCCAGCCGATGTTTCCGTCGGGCCGGCGATAGACGATGTTGAGATGGTCGGTTCCGGCATTGCGGAAAACAAGCACGGGACTGTCCTTGGTATCGAGTTCGATGACGGCCGAGGCCACCGACATGGTCTTCAACGTCATGGTCGATTCGGCGACGATGGCCGGTGCGAAATCCTCCGGGATTTCCTCATCGTCATCGGCAAGCGGTGCCATCACCGTGTAAGCGATGTCGGTCAACTCGCCGTTGCCATTGCCTGAATTGTGCGATTTCAGACGGCGCTTGTAACGCCGGAGCCGGGTCTCCAACCGATCGGCCGCGGCCTCGAAGGCGAGTGTCGGGTCCTGGGCGTCGCCGGTGGCCTGCAGCGAGGCGCCGGAATCCAGCCGGATCATGCAATCCGCGGAATAGCGCGAGCCCGATTTGATGACGGTGACATGCCCCGCGAAGCCGCGATCGAAATATTTGCCGATCGCTTCACCGACACGATCGTTGATGCGTGTACGGAACGCATCGCCGATATCCATGTGCTTTCCCGAAATGCGCAGATTCATCTGAAAACTGACCTTCCTTGCTCAGGCTTCAAACTCGCCCGAGTTTATACTCGTGATCCGTGCGCACAAGCTTTGCGGCGTCACTCGCGCCGATTTAAATCCGAACTTTCCGGTTGATCACAAGCCGCCTTCTTGACCGTCCCGGGTCATTGTCGTGACGGACCATCCGCTAGCGGGCATCAAGCCCGTCTCATGCGGGCGGGCTTCTAGCCACTTCACCGTGGCTTGTCAATGAAACTTGAAAGCTGTGGAAATCGTGAACCCCTAGCGGCCGGCGCTGGCGAGCGCCCGTTTCTCGCGCCGGCGCTGTACCGACGAGGGAATATTCATGCCTTCCCGGTACTTGGCGACCGTGCGCCGGGCGATATCGACGCCGCTTTCCCTGAGCATGTCGACAATAGCATCGTCCGACAGCACGTCGACGGGCTTCTCCTCGTCGATCATTTGCTTGATGCGATCACGCACCGCTTCCGAGGAATGCGCATCGCCACCACCCGATGCCGCGATCGAGGCCGTGAAGAAATAGCGCAGCTCGAACACGCCGCGCGGGGTGAGCATGTATTTGTTGGCGGTCACCCGGCTGACCGTCGATTCGTGCATGCCGATGGCGTCTGCCACCGTGCGCAGGTTGAGTGGCTTCAGCTGGCGCACGCCATGGACCAGGAAGGCGTCCTGCTGGCGCACGATTTCCGAGGCCACTTTGAGGATCGTCTTGGCCCGTTGGTCGAGGCTCCGTGTCAGCCAGTTGGCGTTCTGCAGGCACTCGGCCAGGAAGTCCTTTTCCGCCTGGTTCTTCGCGTGCGGCGACACCTGGGCGAAATAGATGTGGTCGACCAGCACGCGCGGCAGCGTTTCGGCATTGAGTTCGACGGTCCAGCTACCGTCATTGGCCGCCCGCACCTCGACATCGGCGACGATCGCATCGCTGGCGCCGCCCGAAAACGCCATGCCCGGCCGCGGGTCGAGCGCCCGGATTTCGGCCAGCATGTCCAGCAAATCCTCCTCGTCGACGCCGCAGAGCCGCTTCAGCGTCTGGAAATCGCGGCGCGCCAGCAGTTCGAGATTGGCGACCAGGGCCTTCATGGCCGGATCGAGACGGTCACGCACGGCAAGCTGCAGCGAAAGGCATTCCGCGAGGTCGCGGGCAAACAGGCCGGCCGGCTCGAAGGTTTGGCACACCGCCAACACCTCGCCCACCGCCATCTCGTCGGTGCCAAGCCGCGCGGCGATCTCCGCCAGATCGGCCCTGACATAGCCGGTCTCGTCGAGCCCATCGGCAAGTTCTCCGGCGATCAGCCGCGCGACGGGATCGATGAAGGCGAGCGCGACTTGCTCGCCGACATGGTCGCGCAACGTGATCCCGCTCGCAGCCATGTCGCCGGCGTCGAGCCCCTCGGACGAGGAGCCTCCACTGCCCGAAGCCGATTTCCATTGCGCCGTCAGGTCGGGGCCCAACCGCTCGCTGGTGCCGGGATCGTCGGGAAACAGGTTTTCCAGCGACGTATCGAGCTTTTCCGAGATGGCCTCGGCACTCCATCCCGCCTCGTTCTCGAACCAGTCGCCATCGGCGGACGCTTGCGGCTCTACGTCGAGCTTCTGCGCCTGGTCGCTCGCGGCATCATCCTGCGGCTCGGCGCGCTCCAGAAGCGGGTTGCGCTCGATCTCCTCATCGATGAAGTGCTCTAACTCGGTATGGGTGAACTGCAGCAGCCGAATCGACTGCATCAGCTGCGGCGTCATCACCAGCGACTGCGACTGTCGGAGCTGTAGTTTGGCCGCCAATGCCATGGTTCGGTTTCAAACGCCTCCTCTACGCGTCCCCAACTTCCGGAAATTAATTTCACGGCCGGCCATAGAAACTGGCCCGGCTTTTGCTTGTCAAGGCAAAGCCTAGCAAAACCCGCTTACCGGAGCGTTATCCCGGAGCAAAATCGCGGAAAACAGGTCGCCGGCGCGCAAAAAATCGTATCAGGAAACAAATTTCACGCTCAGAGCGTAAAACCCTCGCCGAGATAAAGCCGCCGCACGTCGGGATTTGCCACCACTTCGTCGGCGCGGCCATGAGTGAGCACCTGGCCGGCGTGGATGATGTAGGCGCGGTCGATCAGGCCGAGCGTCTCACGCACATTGTGGTCGGTGATGAGGACCCCGATGCCGCGCGCCGTCAGGTGACGCACCAATTGCTGAATATCGGCGACGGCGATCGGATCGATGCCGGCGAAGGGCTCGTCGAGCAGCATGTAGGCCGGGCGCGTCGCCAGCGCGCGCGCGATTTCCAGGCGCCGCCTTTCGCCGCCCGAGAGCGACATGGATGGCGCCTTGCGCAGATGGCTGATGTGAAATTCCTCAAGCAGTTCGTCGAGGTTGCGCTCGCGGATCTTGCGATCCTTTTCGACCACTTCGAGCACGGCGCGGATGTTCTGCTCGACATTGAGGCCGCGAAAGATCGAGGCCTCCTGAGGCAGATAGCCGATGCCGAGGCGCGCGCGACGATACATCGGCATCGAGGTGACGTCGAACCCGTCGATCTCGATCGTGCCTTCATCCACCGGCACCAGGCCGGTGACCATGTAGAAACAGGTCGTCTTGCCGGCGCCGTTGGGGCCGAGCAGCCCGACGGCCTCGCCTGCGCGCACGCCCAGCGTGACGCCGCTGACGACCTTGCGGCCCTTGTAGCTCTTGGTCAGACCCTTGGCGATCAAGGTTCCCTTGAACTTCGCCTTGTCGACCGTGGCCGGCGCCGAAAGCTTGCCTGCGGCCCGTCCCGGAAGACGTGCCGTCAGCGACGACAGGCTGACCATCAGGGGTTCGTCGCTCCCGATTTCGGCGGCGGTGTGATCGACATCTGCACACGCTGCCCAGCACATGGATCGACCTGGGCCAGCCCGGTTTTCATCTGCACGGTGAGCTTGCAGCCGACCAGCACATTGTCGTTTTGCGAAAGGACGACCTTTTTGCCCGAAAGCACCAGCACCTGGCTCTTCATGTCGAAACTGCCCTGATCGCCGGTCGCGACCTGCTGATCCGACTTGATGTAGACCTTGTCGGAGATCTCCAGGTGATCGATGTTGGCCGAGCCGGTCATGGCTGCCGCCCCGGCGGCTTCGGCGCCCTTGGCGCCCGCATTGGGGTCCTTGACGTAGTAGACCATCATCTTGCCGGCCTTCATCAGCGTCGGCCCCTGGACGACGGTGACATTGCCGGTGAAGATCGCGACGCTGTCGGCCTGGTGGACTTCCAGCTTGTCGCTTTCGATCTGGATCGGCTTGTCGCCGGCCAGTTTGAGACCCGACACCTGGCTGGCCGCTCCCGACTGAGCCAGCGACGGCGCCAGGCTGAGCAGGAACAGCGCCGAAGTTGCGGCCGCAAGCCGTGTCGAATTATTGAGCCACATTCGCTTCTTCGCCCTTTGCCTCAGCCGCCTTCAGAACGGCGGGATCGATGTTGACACGAACCTTGTTCTCGAACACCAGGATCTTGCCATTGTCCTGGACCGACATCGAATCCGCCCTGATCTGCGACCCGCCACGGCTGACATCGACCGGATCATCCGTCTTCATAGTGCCTTTGCCCATGTCGAGGAAGACCGATTTGAACTTGGCCTGGAGGCCGTCGGTCGTACTGATGGTGACGTCGCTGTTCAGCTTCATCGTATTGCCGTCGCGATCGTAGGTACCGCGCGAGGCTTTAATCGCCGCGACATTGTCGGGGGCGATCGGCACCTTGGCGTCGATCCCTTCGAGTTCGATGATGCCTTGCGTGCTCACATCCTGTATCGCCCGCAGCGCCGTCATCGAATAAGGCTGCTTCTGCTTGGTGAAACCATTGAGTTTGGGATTGGCCATCACCAGCTTACCGTTCGAGAAGGCGGTGCCTTCGGCCTGCACCGCGACGGAGACGGGCGCGGCGAGGTAGGAATAGACTGGGAAGGCGACGGCGATCAATGCCGCGGCGAAGGGCACGGCGAATTTGAGCACGCGCACGCGGCGTGAATGACGCTGGGCGCGGTCGAAAGCTTCGCCCCGCGTCCAGTCATCCGCCGGGGGAGCCAACTCCGTCTCCGGGCTGGTCGGTTCATTCGGTCGCGCTAACATGACTGCTTTCTTCTAAAACCCTGCCCCGGGAGCACCGCCTATAGGTGGGACGCCAGCGCCCTCGCGCAAGCACAAGCCGACGAAAACCGCAAAAATGTGACAGCTGCCGTGCACAAACGAAACCGGGTCAGCGCAACAGCCAGTGCTTCATAGCAGAAATAGACGCCCTTGCGTCTTTTTTCACCACCGAAGTTCTTCCCACTTACCTTGCGTCGCCCGCACAGGCCAGTCACAAAACAGACAACACGGACCGCCGCGCGCGGATTGCCGCGCCGTGTGCGGGACGGAACTGCTTCCCGATCAAGACATCATGGTCTAAAAGCGTCTCTTCCCGATGACTGTGAGGCTGACGATGGCATTGAGAGCCGACGACCTGATCGACCGCCGCCGCTTGCGGCGCAAGCTGACTTTCTGGCGTGTCGCGGCCTTCGGCATCGTGGCGCTCGGGGTGATTGCGGTGTCGGCCTGGTTCTATGGCGACGATTTCGGCGGCTCCGCCGTCGACCACATCGCCAAGGTCAGGATCGAAGGCACCATCACCGAGGACGACGAACTGATCAAGCGGCTGGAGGCTATTCGCCAGTCGCCGAAAGTAAAAGGCGTGATCCTTGTGGTCGATTCTCCTGGCGGCACCACCGTCGGCGGGGAATCAATCTACGAGGAGGTGCGCAAGCTGGCCGCCGACAAGCCTGTCGTGGCCGAGGTCGGCACGCTCGCCGCGTCGGCGGGTTACATGATCGCCAGTGCCGCCGACCATATTGTCGCCCGCAAGACCTCGATCGTCGGCTCGATCGGCGTGCTGATCCAGTATCCCGACGTCAGCGGCCTGATGGACAAGCTCGGCGTCAAGCTGGAGGAGGTCAAGTCCTCGCCGCTGAAAGCCTCACCCTCGCCCTTCAAGCCGACCAATGACGACGAGCGCGCCATGGTCCGCAAGCTCATTCTGGACAGCTACGACTGGTTCGTCGGCATCGTCGCCGAACGTCGCAAGATGACCCACGAACAGGCGCTGGCGCTGGCCGACGGTTCGATCTTCACTGGCCGCCAGGGTGTTGCCAACGGGCTGATCGACGCCGTCGGCGGCGAGTCCGTGGCGATCGACTGGCTGGCGACCAAGGGTGTCGATGCCAAGCTCAAGGTGGTCGAGTGGAAGGACACGGAACGGCGCGGCGGTTTCCTGTTCTCGAAGGCGATGGCACGCACGATCGCCGGCGCGCTCGGCCTGCCGGACTCCGGCGGCGACGTGATCCATGAACTTGGCGCCGACCGCTTGTTTCTTGACGGTCTCGTTTCCGTCTGGCACCCTTGAGACGCATTGGGACAGCTAAAAAAGCAAATAAAATCATCCTGATAATTTTGGCCGAACTGCTTTCACGGGGACCCGTCTGATGATCAAGTCCGAGCTTGTGCAGATTATTGCCACGCGCAATCCGCATCTTTTCCTGCGCGACGTCGAAAACATCGTCGGCGCGATCTTCGATGAAATCACCGACGCGCTTGCCGAGGGCAACCGGGTCGAATTGCGCGGTTTCGGCGCTTTTTCGGTGAAGAACCGACCTGCCCGCACCGGCCGCAACCCGCGCACCGGCGAATCCGTCGAGGTCGAGGAGAAATGGGTGCCGTTCTTCAAGACCGGCAAGGAGTTGCGTGAAAGGCTGAACGGCGGCAAGTAGGCGCGTCAGCGCCGGACGGCCTTATCGGCCCGCTTGCGACGGAAAACATCATGCTCAATCGCTTCATGCTCATCGTGGTCTTCGTGCCCCTGGCGATCATCCTGATCGCTTTGGCCGTCGCCAACCGCGAACTCGTCGCCTTCACGCTGGACCCCTTCAATCCCGGAAATCCGAAGCTGACACTCACCTTGCCGCTGTTCATCTTCCTGTTCCTGGCGCTCGCCATCGGCATGGTCGTCGGCAGCCTGGCGACATGGGTGAAGCAGGGCCACTACCGCAAACTGGCTCGCCAGCGCGGTGTCGAGGCCGAAAACCTGCGCCAGGCAGTCAGCCGCACGCCCTCGGTGCCGCAGGCATCAGCCCAAGCACCGGCCCAAGGGTCGGCGTTGCCGAAGCCGACCAATTGAGCCGCAGGTCGGCGTTTCTTTTCACGGAGCTTTTCATGCTGACCATTTCGGCCGCTGAGGTCGATCGTGCGCTGACCTTTCCTGGACTGGTCGAGACATTGCGCACGGCATTTCGCGAGGGCGCGGTGCAGCCGGTCAGGCATCATCACACGGTCGAAAGGCCTGACGGCGCGGCGTCGACCTTGCTGCTGATGCCCGCATGGACCGATTTTCACGCCGTGGGCCGTTCCGCCGGCGGCCATATCGGCGTCAAGATCGTCACCGTCTCGCCCGACAACAACGCCGTCGGCAAGCCCGCCGTGATGGGGCTCTATCTCCTGCTCGATGGCAGCACCGGCGAGCCGGAAGCCCTGATCGACGGCCAGCGGCTGACGCAGTGGCGCACGGCGTGCGCCTCGGCCCTCGCGGCGTCCTATCTCGCCCGCGACGATGCCTCGCGGCTGCTCGTGGTCGGCGCCGGCGCGCTGTCGCCCTTCCTGGCCAAGGCGCACAGCGCCGTGCGGCCAATCAAGACCATCCGCATCTGGAACCGCACCCCGGCCAACGCCGAGAAAGTCGCGGCCGATCTGCGCGCCGAGGGCTTCGCGGCCAGCGCCGCGACCGATCTCGATGCCGAGCTTGGCCAAGCCGACATCGTCTCCTCGGCGACAATCACCACCACGCCACTGATCAAGGGCACGTTGCTGCGGCCGGGAACCCATGTCGACCTGGTCGGCGGCTTTACGCCTGCGATGCGCGAAAGCGATGACGACGCGGTCATGCGCGCCCGCGTCTATGTCGACACCCGCGCCGGCGCCACCAAGGAAGCCGGCGACATCGTCCAGCCACTGGCCTCAGGCGTGCTGAAACCACAAGCCATCGTCGCCGACCTGCACGAACTGGCGCGCGGCCAAAAGGAAGGTCGCGGCAGCCCGGACGAGATTACGCTGTTCAAGTCGGTCGGTGCCGCGCTGGAGGACTTGGCCGCCGGCATTGCCGTCTACAAGGCGCTCAGGGGCTAGTCGAGGCGAGTTTGGCGCCCATCGTCTGCGCGATCGCCGCCCATGTCGCCTTGATAGGGCTCTCCTTCCCGCACCATGCCGATCGCCGTGAACGCCTGCAGACCGTCTTTCTCCCCCAAAACCGTGGTCGGCGAATAATAGACGATGCCATCACCGGGCCTGACGCGGCGCAGCGGTGCCGCCTTGCCATGGTTGACCTGCATGAAGCCGCCCTTGCGGCCGCGCCGGACATGTTCGGCCGACGCCACGGCGATCCAATACGCGCTCATTTCTGTTCCTAATTGGCCAGTTGTCCGTCGGCCAACGCTTGCCCGCTAATCGGCCCGCAGTGCCGGAGCGCCAAACGATAGGGCTGGGGCCGCGGCAATGGCAAGTGCGGCCGTTCGGAACGGCTTCGGCCGGGAACCGTTGTTGCGTCATGCGACTATATGGCTTCCTGCTGTTCTGGTCTGTCTTGGCCACCATGGTCGCCGCACTCAGCCTCGGGCCGTCCTTCGCCCACGTTCTGGAATCGGCGCCCCGGCTCACCCGATGGTCCCCGGCGCTTTGGCGCGAGGCCACCGTTTTCAACGGCCAGTTCCTGCTCTTCGCAATCATTGGCGCGCCGCTGGATATCGCGGCAATCATCTGCCCGGGACTGCTGGCGTGGCTGCTGCGCCAGGATCGGCCGGCGTTCTGGTTCGCACTCGCCGCCACCTTGCTCTATGCGCTATCCCTCGTGCTTTGGTTCGTTCTCGTCAAACCGGCCAATAAAATTCTCGCCACCTGGGTGCCAGGGCCAATTCCAGACAATTTCGAAGCCATACGGCTGCGCTGGGAAACCGGCCACATGGCCGTCGCGGCGGCCAAGGCTGCCGGCTTCGTTTCGCTGGTTGTCGCACTGCTTTCGATCGGGCGTGGCGGCTAAGCCATCCGCAATCGCCCCAATCGCCGCAACTGCTCCAATCGTTGCTATCGCAATGTCGCGCGGGTTTGTTGCGCCGATGGGCATAGCTGTGGCAGAAGCGGGCCGAACCGCCGGAGAAGCTGTCTCTTGAAGTCTTTTCGCGACAAACGCCGCGACGGCCGCCCGCACCAGCCGGGTAAAGGCGAAGCCGCGCAATCGCGTCCACCGGAAGGCCGCGGCGTGACCAGGCCGGAGGTCAGGCCGCGGCAAGACCTGAAGCCGGACCAGCCCGCACCGAAATCCACGCCCCGCAACCTTGCCCGTCGCGACGGCGTCCTGCCCGCTGAGCAACTTCCGGTAATCCTCGAAGTGGCACCCAACGCGGATTACGCGCTGCTCGACAGTGGCGCTGGACAAAAGCTTGAACAATATGGCCCCTACCGCATCGTGCGGCCCGAGGGTCAGGCGATCTGGCAGAAGGCTCTGCCGGCCAGGGACTGGGAGCGTGCCGACGCGATCTTCACCGGCGACACCGACGAGGAAGGCATCGGCCGCTGGCGTTTTCCCAGGACGCCGCTCGGCGAAACCTGGCCGATGAAGCATGACGGCATCGACTATCTCGGCCGCTTCACCTCGTTTCGCCATGTCGGGGTCTTTCCCGAGCAGGCGTCGCACTGGGACCATATGGCCGGGCTGATCGCGGCCGCCAGGCGGCCAGTCAAGGTACTCAACCTGTTCGGCTATACCGGCCTTGCCTCGCTGGTGGCGGCGCGCGCCGGCGCTGAGGTCACCCATGTCGACGCCTCGAAAAAGGCGATCGGCTGGGCTCGCGAAAACCAGGAGATATCCGGACTTGGCGGCAAGCCGATCCGCTGGATCGTCGACGACGCGGTCAAGTTCGCCGAGCGCGAGGAGCGTCGCGGCAGCCGCTACGACATCATCCTGTTCGATCCGCCGGCCTATGGCCGCGGCCCCAAGGGCGAGGTCTGGCAATTGTTCGAAGATCTTCCCGATCTGACGGACCTCTGTCGCTCGATCCTGACCCCAAGACCGCTTGCCGTGGTGCTGACCGCCTATTCGATCCGTGCCTCCTTCTTCGCCATCCACGCTCTGGTGCGCGACACATTCGCCGGCATGGGCGGCAAGGTTGAATCGGGTGAGCTGATCATCCGTGAAAAGTCCGCCGGCCGGGCGCTTTCGACGTCACTGTTTTCGCGCTGGGTGGCCTGACATGAACGAACGGCATGCCGGCGCGCCCGGTCAGGTGAAGGAAGTCACCAGCCTTGCCAATCCGCTGGTCAAGGACATCAAGGCACTTGCCTTGAAGAAATTCCGCGACCAGCAGAACGCCTTCATGGCCGAGGGGCTGAAGCTGGTCATCGATGCGCTCGACTTGGGCTGGCAGATCAGGACGTTGGTTTTCGCCAAGGCAGGACGCGGCAACGCGGCCGTGGAAAAGGTCGCGGCACGCACGGTCGCCGCCGGCGGCACCGTGCTCGAAGTATCGGAAAAGGTGCTTGTCGCCATCACCCGCCGCGACAATCCGCAAATGGTGGTCGGCGTCTTCTCGCAGAAATTCCTGGCCCTGAAGGACATCCGTGCCGACAATGGCGATGTCTGGGTGGCGCTGGACCGGGTGCGCGATCCCGGCAATCTCGGCACCGTCATCCGCACCGTCGATGCCGTCGGCGCCAAGGGCGTCATCCTGGTCGGCGACACCACCGATCCGTTTTCGGTGGAAACGGTGCGCGCCACCATGGGGTCGATCTTCGCCATACCGGTGGCCAAGGCAACGACGGAGGCATTCCTTGCCTGGCGCGGCGGCTTTTCAGGGCTGGTTGCCGGCACGCATCTGAAAGGCGCGGTCGACTACCGCTCGGTCGATTTTTCCCGCGGGCCGGTGCTGCTGATGATGGGCAATGAGCAGCAGGGCCTGCCCGAAAGCCTGGCGGCAAGCTGCGACAGGCTGCTCAGGATTCCGCAGGCGGGCCGTGCCGATTCGCTCAATCTCGCGGTCGCCACCGGCATCATGCTGTTCGAGATCCGGCGCGGCGCGCTGAAGCTCGAACCAATTTCGGACCAGCAATGAGGGTTGCCCAATCGTGAAATCATGGTCTCCCTACGCGCTGCTCGTCATCGTGGCCATTGCGCTCGACCAGTGGATAAAGACACTGGTCGAAGCCGGACTGCCCTTCCAGGAAAAGCTCGACCTCCTGCCCTTCCTGGCGCTGTTTCGCACCTACAACACCGGCATCGCCTTCTCGATGTTCTCCTCCTTCGGTGACATCGGCCTGGTTGTCATCGCGGTGCTGGTCGTCGCTTTCGTGCTTTACCTCGCCACGCGCACGCCATCGGGCCATGTCATCGCGCGCACCGGCTTTGCCCTGATCATCGGCGGCGCGCTGGGCAATCTGATCGACCGCGCCGTCTACGGCCACGTCATCGATTACATCCTGTTCCACACGCCGGTCTGGTCCTTCGCCGTCTTCAACCTTGCCGACGCCTTCATTTCGGTGGGCGCGGCCCTGGTCGTCTTCGACGAACTCATCGGCTGGCGGCGTGAACCCACGCCTCCGAACGCCAAGCCTTCCAAGGATTGACCCCGCGCGGCCATCGCCGCACAGTCACGCCAAGCAAGTTCGCGGAGAACAAGATGACCGAAACCTTCAAAGCCATCCTCGTTTCGCGCGATGCCGAGAAAAAGCAGTCGGTCGCCGTGACCGATCTCACCGAGGTCGATCTGATGGAGGGCGACGTCACCATCGCAGTCGAGGCGACGACGGTGAACTACAAGGATGGACTGGCGATATCGGGCAAGGCGCCGGTGATCCGTCGATGGCCACTGGTGCCGGGCATCGACCTTGCGGGCACCGTCATCTCCTCTTCCAATCCCGACTGGCGCAAGGGCGACAAGGTCATCCTGAACGGCTGGGGCGTTGGCGAAACCCATTTCGGCGCCTATGCCGGGCGCGCCCGCGTCAAGGGCGACTGGCTGGTGCCTCTGCCGGAGGGCATGAGCGCGCATGATGCCATGGCGGTCGGCACCGCCGGCTACACGGCCATGCTCTGCGTCATGGCGCTGGAGCGGCACGGCATCCTGCCTGAGCGCGGACCTGTCGTGGTGACGGGTGCTGCGGGCGGCGTCGGTTCGGTCGCGGTCTCGATCCTGTCCAGCCTCGGCTACCATGTCATCGCGTCGACCGGCCGCAACGCCGAAAGCCCCTATCTGATCAACCTCGGCGCCGCCGAGGTGATATCGCGCGACGAGCTCAACCAGCCCGCCAAGCCGTTGGCCAAGGAGCGCTGGGCCGGCGGCATCGATTCGGTCGGCAGCCACACGCTGGCCAATGTGCTGTCGATGACCTCCTATGGCGGCGCGGTCGCGGCCTGCGGCCTGGCCGGCGGCATGGATCTTCCGTCGAGTGTTGCCCCCTTCATCCTGCGCGGCGTCTCCCTGCTCGGCATCGATTCGGTGATGGCGCCGAAAGCCGTGCGCCTCGAGGCCTGGCGGCGCATCGGCTCCGATCTCGATGTGGACAAGCTCGCCAGCCTGTCCACGACCATCGGCTTCGACGGCATCATCGGTGCGGCACACGACATCGTCGACGGCAAGATCCGCGGCCGCGTCGTCGTCGACATGTGACCCGGTTCAGGGGTGGCAGGCGCCGGGCGGAATTGCCACATTGGCTGGCAAATCCGTCGCCGCCGGGCCAAAAACGCCCGATCCGCTAAAATTCGAACGATCCCCCGCAATTTTCCATAATCTCTGTCTGGCAAAGGATTTCGCATGATCGCGGAATCCGACAGTCAACAGGCCGACGCCGGCGACGACATCGATGCGGCATCGGCGCAACCGCCGGTATCGGCGCGGCGGTTTATCGCCGCGCCGCCGCTGGTCCCTGATCAGCAACCGGCCAAGCGCGAAGGGCTGCCGGTCCTGACCTTTGTTGCCGTCATGCTGCTGGCCGGCCTCTCATCCCTGACCGGGGCGCCAGTCTTCATCAGCCTTGCCTTGCTGGCAACCGGCCTTGCTGGCCTGGCCATGCATCTGCGCGCCAGACGCAGCGTACGCCGCACCGCGGTTCTGCTCAACGAAACCACCGCCCGCAACCGCGCCGAGATCGAGACGCTGGCCGACCGCATGTGGGAGATGCAGGAAAGCGAGGAGCGCTTTCGCGGTCTCATCGACGCGCTCGGCGATCTCGTCATCCATCGCGACCGCGACGGCTACATCGTCTACGCCAACAAGGTGTTCGCCGACCTCGTCGAAACCGATCCGCGCGATCTTGCCGGCAAGACGTTGGCCGAACTCGGCATCGAGGTCGGCATCGTTCCCGATGCGGCTTTCTCCGACCATGAATGCCTGAGTTCCACCGACGTTGCCATCCGCACGCCGACGGGCCCGCGCTGGTTCTCCTGGATCGAGCTGTCGGTGCGCGAAAAGGACAGCGGTGCCGTCTCGCATCGCGCCATCGCCCGCGACATCACAGCACGCAAGCGCGCTGAATCGTCCATGATCACCGCGCGCGAGCGGGCCGAGTTCGCGAGCCAGGCCAAGTCGCGCTTCCTCGCCACCGTCAGCCATGAGATCCGCACGCCGATGAACGGCATCATGGGCATGGCCAGGCTGCTCGCCGACACCAGCCTTTCGCCGGAGCAGCAGACCTATGTCGGCGCCATCTCGACCTCGGCCAGCGCCTTGCTTGCCCTGATCGAGGACCTGCTCGACTATTCCAAGATCGAGGCCGGACGCTTCGATCCTGAACCGCAGCCCATGTCGGTGCGCGAGACCGCCGACAACATCATCGAATTGATGGCCGCGCGCGCCTTCGCCAAGAGCATTGGCCTTGGCTGCCATGTCGAACCGGATGTGCCGCAATTGATCACCGCCGATCCGGGCCGGGTCAGGCAGGTGCTGCTCAACCTCATCGGCAACGCCATCAAGTTCACCGACAGTGGCGGCGTGCTGGTCAGCGTCGCGCGCGCCCGAACCGAGACCAGCGACCGCATCTGCTTCACCATCGCCGATACCGGTCCCGGCCTGCGCGACGAGGACATGGAGCGCATCTTCGAGGAGTTTGAGCAGGCCGACGGCACCTCGACACGCACGCATGGCGGTGCTGGACTGGGACTTGCCATCTCCAAGCGCCTGGTGGCCGCCATGGGCGGCACGATTTCGGTTTCCAGCCGGCTTGGCCAGGGATCGGAATTCGTCTTCGAGATTCCCGCCACATCAGCCACCGAGCCGCCGCAGGGCCGGTTGAACGCGCTTGCCGGGCGACGCGCCGTGATCGTATCCAAGAACACCGTCGAGGCCGATGCCATCGCCCGCACCATCCGCTCCAATGGCGGCGCGGCCGGCATCGCCACCACCGTGGCTCAGGCCGCATCCTTTGCCGACGGCTGCGACGTGCTTCTGGTCGACGCGGCCATGGAAGAGAGTGACGGAAGGCTGCTCAAGCGGCTTCGCCAGCATGGGTTTTCCGATTGCGAAGCCGTCACGCTGATCGCACCCACCGACCGCGGCATGCTGGGCGAGTTTCGTGCCAGCGGCTACGCGACTTTCCTTGCCCGGCCAGTGCGCGGAGGAACACTTTTGCGTGTCCTTTTGAGCAGCCACGCACCGGTCCTGGCCCAGCCGCAGCCGGAAAAACGCCGCGCACCGGCGCTTCGTGCCTCAGGCGAACGCCAGCAGGGCCTGTCCGTGCTGATCGCCGAGGACAACGACATCAATGCCATGCTGGCCCGCGCGACGCTGTTGAAGGCCGGGCATCGCGTCAAGGTGGTCGGCAACGGCAAGGCCGCCGTCGAGGCGGTCACCGGTGCCGGCCACAAGCACCGCTTCGACGTGGTGCTGATGGATCTTCATATGCCCGTCATGGACGGACTGGACGCCATTGCCGCGATCCGCCGCCATGAAGAGGAGGCCTCCGTGCCGCCGGTGCCGATCATGGTGCTGTCGGCCGACAGCCAGGAAAAGACCCGCCATGCGGTGCTCGCCCACGGCGCCAGCGGCTTCGTCACCAAGCCGCTCGACCCCGATGCGCTGGTCAGTGCCGTCGAGGGCCAGGTCGCCGCTTGAGCCATCTTTTCCGGGTGCGTGGCTGGTCAAGGCCGCCAAAAACCAGCCCATTTTCGGCGCCCGCGAACGCGACGCGCCTGGGGTCTTGTGACGCAACGTAGCCGGTTGACCGTTTTCGCCAGCCGACGAAGTATTGCCCGCGACGCCGTATCACGGTACTGTCACAATCCTGTTGCACCTACACCGTATCCCCGTGCCAAGAGGGATGGCTCGAAGGAGAATCACTCGTGCATACAGTTATGCCGGAATGTGACACTCGGCCGAACGCCAGCAGCGCCTTGCTCGCCGGACGTAATGTCGATTCCGTCATAAAGGGCGCGGCGCTCGGCCGTATCGGCAATCTCGAAGTGCGGCTCGCCCGCAACGAGGCCGAGATCGCGGCCGCGCAGGAAGTGCGTTACCGTGTATTCTATGACGAGCTTGGCGCCAGGAAGGATCTGTTCCAGGCGCAGGACCGCCGCGACGCCGACCGCTTCGACCCGCTCTGCGACCATCTGCTCGTCCTCGACACCACGCTTTCCGGCCCTGAGCACCGTCGCATCGTCGGCACCTATCGGTTGCTGCGGCAAGAAATCGCGGCAACCGCCGGAGGCTTCTATTCCGAAGGCGAATTCGAGCTGACCAAGCTCATCGCCCGCCATCCCAGCCAGCGTTTCCTTGAACTCGGCCGTTCCTGCGTCTTGCCGGAATACCGTTCGAAGCGCACCATCGAAGCGCTATGGCAAGGCATCTGGGCCTACATCAATCACTACGAGATCGGGGTGATGACCGGCTGCGCCTCGTTCCATGGCACCGTGCCGGCCGCGCATGCGGAGGCGCTCACCTATCTTGCCCATCACTGCCGCACCAACTCGGCCTGGGACGTGCGCGCTGTGTCCGGGCGCTATTGCTCCATGGACCTGATGCCGATCGAGGCGGTCAACACCAAGGCGGCGATCGCGGCGATGCCGCCTCTGGTCAAGGGCTATCTGCGGGTCGGCGCTCGCATCGGCGATGGTTGCGTCATCGACCGCGAATTCTCCACGGTCGACATTTTCGTCGTGATGCCGGTCAAGGAGATCGGTGCCCGCTACGTCAACTATTATGGCGGGGAAGCGCAGCGCTTCGCCGCGTGAGCGATTAGGCAGTAGTCAGTAGTCAGTAGTCAGTAGTCAAGACGACACGATTCGCGCTTCGGCGACTACTGACCACTCCCCTACTCCCTCTCCTCACGGAATGTCTTCCGGCCGCCGGCCGGGCCGGCTCTTGTAGGCTGGAAAGGTCCAGCCGAAACGGAGCGCGCCGCCGCGCACCGCGAACGCCGCGGCGAAGCCGGCCAGCTCTGAAACGATCGGCGGCAATCCTGTGACGTCGCCAGCCGTGAAGATGGCAGCGCCCGTGAGAGCGGCCGTAACATAGATTTCCGGCCTCAGCAGCACCGAGGGTTCGCCGGCCAGCAGATCGCGCAGGATGCCGCCGGACGTGGCGGTGAGCACGCCGGTGATGACGGAGACGACCGGCGAACCGGTAATGGCCAGTCCCTTGGCCGCACCCATCACCGAAAAAGCGGCCAGCCCGATGGCGTCGAGCCAGAGCAGCCATTTCCAGCGGGATTCGATACGGTGCGCGGCAAAGAAAACCAGCACAGCGGCCGCCGCGCAAATCAGCACGTAGCTAGAGTTGGCGACCCAGAAAACCGGCAGATTGAGGATGACGTCGCGAAGCGTGCCGCCGCCGATGCCGGTGACGCTGGCCAGGAACAGGAAGCCGATAATGTCGAGCTGTTTGCGCGACGCCGCCAACGCCCCCGTCGCCGCGAAGACCGCAACGCCGGCATAGTCGAGGAGGGCGATCGGGTTCATGGAGTGAGTAGTGAAGTAGTCAGTAGTGAATGGCAATTGGCGAAGCAGGCGCCTACCCGGCCCAGTCCTTGCTACTCACAACTCTCTATCGCTACCCCACTAATCACGCATCCTTCTCGGCCTGCTCATTGACCGGCCCTGGCTCGACCGGCGCGTCGGCGGCGATTTTCGGACCACCCTTGGCGACGCCGACCATGGCCGGGCGCAGCACCCGCTCGCCGATCGAATAGCCCGGCTGCACGACCTGGACCACGGTGTTGGCCGGAACATCGGGATTGGGCACTTCAAACATTGCCTGGTGGAAATTGGGATCGAACTTCTCGCCCTCGGGAGCGAGTTTCTTGACCCCATGCCGCTCCAGCGCCGACAGCATGGCGCGCTCGGTCAGGTCGACGCCTTCGATCAGCGCCTTGAAGCCGGCATCCCCCGATGCCTTGGCCTCGGCCGGAATGGCATCCAGGGCGCGGCGCAGATTGTCCGACACCGACAGCATGTCGCGGGCGAAATTCGCCACCGCATAAGTGCGCGCGTCATGCACGTCGCGCGCGGTGCGGCGGCGCAGGTTTTCCATCTCGGCCGCGACCCGCAGCGCGCGGTCCTTCAGTTCTTCATTTTCCTTCAGCAGCCGTACAAGCGCTTCGTAGTCGCCATCGGTGCTGCCTTCCGTGCGCTCGGCATTGGCCTCGGCCGCCTCGGCTTCATTGGGCGTGCGTTCGTCTTTTGCCTGGTCGCTCATCGCCGTTTCCCGTCATCTCGAATGGTATGGATTTTGTGCCCGATATCGAGGTTCGCAGGCCAAAAATCAAGGGGAAAGCGACCGCAGGCGCCTGCGACCCGACCAGGAAAGCACGGTGGGGACGCTTCGATTTTAATTCAAATTTTACCGTACTTGCCGGCTTTGCTTGCCACGAGGCGGTGATGTGGGAACCATTCCGCTGCTGGGGGAGTTTCGGAGCCGACGCAGGATTTTTGAAATGATGACCCGCAACAAGCTTGAAAAAGGAGAAAGGCTCGCTGCGGAGGTTCGGCGCCAGTTCGGCGCCGAGGCAGTGACGCGCTTTCTGCGCACCTTGCCAGCCTTCCGCATCGAACCCGACATTCCGGACCGATTTGAGCAATTGCTCGAGCATCTCGACCGGGTCGAGGATGGCGACGCCGGCTGGCGCCGGCAGTAGGATCGCCCGGACCTTACGCGACAATTACGCACAGTAACTTTGCGTGATCCCTGGCTTGCGGTGGCGGCGCACCCTGCCTATGCTTCCTGATGAACATGATTTCCCCCGAGGCAGCTGCCAACAGCAAGCGTGCCTGGCTCAAGATCCTGGCGCGCTACAAGAAGCCTGACAGGCGGCGTAGCACACTCGAACTCGCCATCACCCTCGTTCCTTTCGCCACGCTGTGGGCTCTGTCTTCCGCTGCCTATGCCTATGGTCATTGGTGGGGACTGGTGCTGATCCTGCCCGCGGCCGGCTTCCTGGTGCGGATTTTCATGATCCAGCACGATTGCGGCCATGGCTCCTTCTTTGCCAATCGCATTGCCGATGACTGGATCGGCCGGGCGCTGGGAATCCTGACGCTCACCCCCTACGACTGCTGGCGGCGTGCCCATGCCACCCATCATGCCAGCGCCGGCAATCTCGACGAACGCGGCATGGGCGACATCAGGACGCTGACCGTCGCCGAATACCGGCGGATGTCCTGGCGGGGTCGCCTGGCTTATCGCCTCTACCGTCATCCCCTGGTGATGTTCGGCCTGGGGCCGATCTGGCTGTTCATCTTCTCGCAAAGGCTGCCTATCGGCATGATGCGTGGCGGCCTGACGCCCTGGGTGTCGTCAATGACCACCAATCTTGGCATCGCGCTTGCCGCGGCCATCCTCATCTGGGTCATCGGCCCCGGCGCGTTCCTGATCGTCCATCTGCCGATCGTCATTCTCGCCGGTTCGGCCGGCATCTGGCTGTTCTATGTCCAGCACCAGTTCGAGGAGACCGAATGGGCGAAGGATGAGGAATGGGAGTTCCAGCGCGCCGCCCTGCACGGCTCGTCCTATTACGACCTCCCGCCGGTGCTGAACTGGTTCACCGGCAATATCGGCGTTCACCACGTCCACCACCTCTCCGCCAAGGTGCCCGGCTACCGGCTGCAGGAAGTGCTGCGGGATTATCCCGAGTTGCGCGGCATCGGCCGCGTCACGCTCCTCGAGAGCCTGCGCTGCGTCAAACTGGCCTTGTGGGACGAAAGCAGCCACAAACTGGTGTCGTTCCGCGAAGCGCGGATGGCGGCGTAGAGCATACCGCCGCGCCAGCGCGCGGCGGTATTTCCCAAACCTTTCTCAGGCCGCTTGTCGCTCGTCGCGCATCAGGATCTGGCCATGGCGGATCTCCGTGCCCAGCACCTTCAGGCATTCGCGGATGAAATTGGACAGGCCCGGCCAGCCCTTGGCCGAAACGAGATTGCCGTCGACATGGGCCCCGTTCGGCGCGACGTCGATATAGATGCCGCCGGCCAGCGTGACTTCCGGCTCGCAATAGTGAAGCGCCGCCACTTCCCTGCCCCGCACCACGCCGTCGACCGCGATCAGGATCTGCACGCCATGGCAGATGGTGAAGATCGGCTTGCCTGTCTCGTGAAAGTGCCGCACCAGCGCCTGCACGCGCTTGTCGATACGGATGTATTCGGGACCACGCCCGCCTGCCGCGTAGACGGCATCGTACTGGGCCGTATCCACCTCGGAAAACGTCTTGTTGAGAATGTAATCGTGTCCGGGCTTCTCGGTGTAGGTCTGGTGGCCCTCGAAATCGTGCAGCGATGTTTTCAGCACATCGCCCGCCTTCTTGTCCGGGCAAACGACATGCACGGTATGGCCGACGGCATGCATGGCCTGTTCAAAGACGAAAATCTCGTATTCCTCGCTGAACTCGCCAACGAGCATCAATATCTTCTTGCCAGCCATTCCCGGTTTCTCCCTTTGTGGCCATTTATTTCGGGTCGCGAAATAACGGGGGTATCCTAAGGGCAAGATGCCGGGAGGAAAAGGGCAAATCGCACAATTGGTACGACCAGTTTCGAATGAGAGGGCCTTCGGCCTTCCTAGAAAAAGCGTCAGCTGTTGCGAAGGCGCCGCCAGGAATATTTCGGACCCTTGGTCTCCGTTATGGCGGCTGGCTGGTAGTAAAGCCCCAACCCACCGGTGCGGCCTTCTTCCAGGCGCTTCAAGAGCACTGGATTCGAGATCTCGAATTCATCGAAGCCAAGCCGCAGCATGTGCGGCAACGGGTCGACCAAGACCTGCCCGGTGGCACGCAGCGCGCCCGTGAAATGATAACGGCTGCGCAGCAGTTCGCCCTTGGAGAAGGAGCGGCCGTCGCCGAAAGCCGGGAAGGCCAGCGCCACCAGCGATAGCTGGTCGAGCAGGTCGGCGATCTTCTCGAGCTGGTCGCCGGGCTGCAGCACGACGCCGAGCCGCTCCTTCGCCGAGCGGCGCACCTCCGGGTCGAGATCGAGGAACGCCTGCAGCGGCAGGATGAATCGGCCATTGCCGGAAAGCGCGTCGGCGCTTTCGGCATGGCTCCACTCGTCCTCGCGAAAACCCTCCGGGGTCCAGAGCCGGGTCTCCGGTGTCGTCAGTCCAGTCATCAAAATTCCTAAAATTGGAAGAGCTCGAGCGTGTGTTGAAATTCAGGTCAGGTTGCGTCGAAAACGGCTGCTTGCGAGAACCGGAGCGAAACGTACTTGAAGTCCGTGAGCACCGGAAGCGCAGGAAGCCGCCGTTTGCAGCCCGGCCTCACCTGAATTGCAACATACCTTATAGTGATGCGTCGGTCAGCGACACTTCCAGTCCCGACAGGTGAATGCCGCACTCGGTCTTGGCGTGGCCGGCCCAGCGGCCGCTGCGCGCATCCTCGCCCGGCTGCACCGGCTGCGTGCAGGGAAAGCAGCCAATCGACAGGTAACCATAGGCAACCAGTGGGTTTTCGCGCAGCGCATGCGCGCGCATGTAGTCGGCCTGGTCCGACGTCGTCCAGTGCGCCAGCGGATTGATGCGAATGCGAGGGCCGACGGCCTCGAACACCGGAAGTGCGGCCCGTGTCGAGGCCTGGAAGCGTTTGCGGCCCGTGAACCAGGCGCGAAAGGGTGCGACGCCACGTGCCAGCGGCTCGACCTTGCGCACGTCGCAGCAGGCATCGGTATTGTTCTGGTGCAGATTGCCGGTCGGGTCGATCCGTTCGAGCGCCGCTTCGTCCGGCTTGATCACCCGGATGTTGGTCAATCCGAAATCGGCGACCAGCGCGTCGCGATAGCCGAGCGTCTCCTCGAAATGCTTGCCGGTATCGAGGAAGATGACCGGCAGCGTGCGGTCGATCTTGGCGATCATATGCAGCAGCACCGCCGAATCCGCGCCGAACGAAGACACGGCGGCGATCTCGTCGTGAAACAGATCGTTGGCCGATCGTTCGATGATCTCGATCGGGCTGAGATGACCGTAGAGCGCGTCAAACCCCGCCGCTTTGGCGGCGATGCCGTCATCGACATCGGCAATATGGTCAAGCGGCCTTGGCTTCGCCAGCATAGAGCGCCTCCTTGAACGGCTCGGGACCGACACGGCGGTAGGCGTCGATGAATTTTTCCTGCGGGTTGAGCCGAAGGCCGAGATAGGTGTCGACAATCTGCTCGATGGCGTCGGTGATTTCTTCCGAAGAGAAGCCACGGCCGATGATCTCGCCGACCGAAGTGTTCTCGTCGGCCGAACCGCCCAATGTCACCTGGTAGAGTTCGGAGCCCTTCTTCTCGACACCGAGGATGCCGATATGGCCGACATGGTGGTGGCCGCAGGCATTGATGCAGCCGGAGATCTTCAGCTTCAATTCGCCGATCTCGCGCTGCCGCTCCAGCGAGGCGAAGCGGCGCGAGATTTCCTGTGCGATCGGGATCGAGCGTGCCGTCGCCAGCGCGCAATAATCGAGGCCCGGGCACGAGATGATGTCCGAGATCAGGTTGGAATTAGCCGTCGCCAGCCCGATGTCGACCAGCGCGTCATAGACCGCCTTGAGGTCGGCACGCGCCACATGCGGCAGGATCAGGTTCTGCTCGTGGCTGACGCGAAGCTCGTCGAAGGCATATTTCTCGGCAATGTCGGCGACCGCTTCCATCTGGCTGTCGGTCGCATCGCCCGGCACCTCACCGATACCCTTGAGCGAGATCGTCACCGCCGCGTAGTCAGGGTGGCGGTGCGTCACCACGTTCTGGTCGAGCCAGTCCGAGAAGCCCTTGGAATCCAGCCGCGCCACCTTGACGGCTGCGTCGCCGTCCGGCCGCCCGGTCAGCGCCGGCGGTGCGAAATAGGCCTCGATCGCGCGGATGTCCGCCTCGGGCAGCTTCAGCTCCGCGTCCTTCAATTCCTGCCACTCGGCCTCGACCTGGCGGGTGATTTCCTCGGCGCCGGTCTCGTGGACCAGGATCTTGATGCGCGCCTTGTACTTGTTGTCGCGGCGGCCATAGAGATTGTAAACGCGCAGGATCGCCGTGCAGTAGGAGAGAAGGTCGGCTTCGGGCAAGAAGTCGCGGATCTTCCTCGCCACC
Source organism: Mesorhizobium sp. B2-7-3 (assembly GCF_006440715.1). Lineage (NCBI taxonomy): Bacteria > Pseudomonadati > Pseudomonadota > Alphaproteobacteria > Hyphomicrobiales > Phyllobacteriaceae > Mesorhizobium > Mesorhizobium sp. B2-7-3. Next base: position 646,275 of record NZ_VFTY01000002.1, on the reverse strand, counting down.
ATCGGCGTGCGGCCCTGGCCACCACCTACATAGACGGCGAAGCCGAGTTCGCCGGCGGCGTTCTTCTTCAGGTGCAGGCCGATATCGTGCGTCTGGATGGCGGCGCGATCGCGCTCGGCTCCCGTCACCGCGATCTTGAACTTGCGCGGCAGGAACGAGAATTCCGGATGCACCGAAGACCACTGCCGCAGGATTTCCGCATAGGGACGCGGATCGGCGACCTCGTCGGCGGCAGCCCCGGCAAAATGATCGGCGGTGACATTGCGGATGCAGTTGCCGCTGGTCTGGATGGCGTGCATCTCCACGCTGGCCAGGTCCGCCAGAATTGCCGGAATGTCCGACAGCGCCGGCCAGTTGAACTGGATGTTCTGGCGCGTGGTGAAATGGCCGTAGCCCTTATCGTATTTGCGGGCGATGTGGCCGAGCATGCGCAACTGCTTGCCGTTCAGCGTGCCGTAGGGCACAGCGATGCGCAGCATGTAGGCGTGCAGCTGCAGATAGACGCCGTTCATCAGCCGGAGCGGCCGGAACTGGTCCTCGGTGATCTCGCCGGACAGCCGGCGTTCGACCTGGTCGCTGAACTCGGCGACGCGGGCCTGGACAAAATCGTGGTCGAACTCATCGTAACGGTACATGCTTCGTCTTTCAGGGCGCGTCCGCCCGTTCACCTGGTGTCCTGGCTATGCCGCCCGCTCGGCCTGCTTGCCGAGGTCGTTGCGGATGGTCGGGCCGGCGGCGCGGATCTTCTCGCGCAGCCGCACCGGCTCGACAACGCCGTCGACGATGTCCGCGTCGATCAAAGCGACGTCGACCACTTCATTGTCGGCATGGGCCTTGGCGCCGATCGCCTCCAGCCGATCCTCGGCCGCCTTGTCGTGGGCAGGGTCCGCATGGTCCACCGTCTCGGCCCAGCCGCCATCGGCGTACCACACGGCAATGCCGTCGGCGAGGCGATTGGCGGTCAGTATCTTCATGGCTGAACTCCCTCGGCGGCTGCTACGGGCACGCTCTCGTGCCTGTGTGCCGCGAGCGGCTCGGACCGCTCGAAATTGGCGCCGGCGACGGCGTCGCCGATGATGGTCATGACCGGGCCCGACAGATCGGCGCGCGCTTCCAGCGACGGCAGGTCGGCAAGTGTGCCGTGGAAGCGTCGGCGATTGGCCAGGCTGGCATTCTCGACCACGGCGACCGCCGTGTCCGGCGACAAGCCCGCCTCGATCAGCCGGCCGGCAACTTCGGCCGCGACCGAGCGGCCCATGTAGACGGCAACGGTAGCGCCGGAAATCGCGAGCTTGGCCCAATCCGGCAGTGAATTGCCCTTGAGATCGTGGCCGGTGGTGAACACCATCGAGGAGGAAACGCCGCGCAGCGTCAACGGCAGTTCGAAATCGGCGGCAGCGGCAAAGGCCGCTGTGACGCCTGGAACCACCTCATAGGCGATGCCGGCGTCACGAAGCGCGGCCATCTCCTCGCCGGCGCGGCCGAACACCAGCGGATCGCCCGATTTCAGCCGCACGACGCGCTTGCCCTGACGACCGAGATCCACCAGCAACGCATTGATTTCGGCCTGGCTCTTGGTATGGCAGCCCTTGCGCTTTCCCACCGGCAGGCGCTCGGCATCGCGGCGGCCCATGGCGACGATCGCCTCCGGCACCAGCGCGTCATGGACGATGACATCGGCCTCCATCAGCAGACGATGCGCCCGCAGGGTCAGCAGGTCCTCGGCGCCGGGACCGGCGCCCACCAGGGCGATGTGGCCGCGAATGGGCGCGTCGGACAACAGCAGATCGGTGGCGGCTTCGCGCGCCTGTGAAAATTCGCCGGCCTCGACGGCGCGTGCTGGCGCTCCGCCGAAGAAGGCGCTCCAGAAACGGCGGCGTACATTGCCCCTGGGCAATCTCTCGGCGGCATTGCGGAACGACGCCGCAAGCGCTGCCAGTGGCCCGAGCGAGGGCGACAGCATGCGGTCGATGCGGCTGCGCAGCATCTGGGCAAGCACGGGCCCCGCGCCTTCGGTACCGATCGCCACGGCGACCGGTGCGCGGTTGACCAGCGCCGGAGTGAAGAAATCACAGAGGTCCGGCCGGTCGACGGCATTGACGGGAATGCCCAGCCGGCGCGCGTCGGCGGCGACGCGACGGTCGAGCGCCTCGTCGCCGCTGGCGGCAAACACCATCACGGCGCCTTCAAGCTGCGAAGCATCATACGCGCCGGGCATATGGTTCGCGCCCGTCTCGGCGATGAAGGCCAACAGATCCGGTTCGGCATCCCCAGCGATGATGTGCAGGACCGCGCTCGACTGGGCGATCAGCCGCGCCTTGACCAAAGCCTCCTCGCCGCCGCCGACAATGGCCACGGCTTCGCCCTCGACCCGCATGAAGACGGGGAAGGCGTTGAGCTTGGTGGTGGCTTGCGACATGACAAAGCAGATCCGGGAACAGGGTCGCAGTTTTACGCCCAAGCGTAAAAAAGCAGAAGCAAAGCACTCGCGCATCCGGTGATGGCAGGCAATCGCTTTTCCGCAACCGCGAAGGGCAGGAGAAAAATATTCCATGCCCATGCACCGGGAGCGCCCGGGCTGCTGAAACGCGCCTTGATTTCAGGCACTTTTAGCTGCCGGCGACCGATCCCACAAAACAGTTTTTTCTAATTTCTACCAATTCAGTAGATTAAAGTCGTCCGGTGGTGATTTCGTCTTCAGCGCCTGTCTGCACGGCCACTCGGTGCTCCGTTCGGGTGGAACGTTGACGGGTCAAAATGCGTTCCCGGTATAGCCACCACTCAACAAGGAGCGTCCCTATGAACACGATCAAACTGAAGCATGGCATTTGGGTTTTGGTGGCCGACGGCGAAAAGGCGCTCCTGCTCAAGAACGCCGGCGACACCAAGTTTCCCAACCTTGAAGTCGTGCAGGTGATGGAACAGGAGAACCCGCCCACACGCGAACAGGGAAGCGACAGCCCCGGTCGATACAATGACGGCCCATCCGTGCATCGCAGCGCGGTCGAGGAGACCGACTGGCATCGCATCGGCAAGGAACGCTTCGCCGAGGAGATTGCCGCCCGCCTCTACAAGCTTGCACATGAGGGTGCATTCGACAGCCTTGTGCTTGTCGCCCCGCCCATGGTGCTCGGCGCGATGCGCAAGAAGCTGCATAAGGAGGTTGGCGACAAGGTGACGGCCGAAATCCCGAAGACCATGACCAACCACGCCATTTTCGAGATCGAGGCGTTGCTGCAGGCAGCCTGACCACGCGCGGCGAAGGCGCCTATCGGGTCGCAGCACGGTCGCCACTGATCCCAGGCACCTGACCGGCAGTCCCTCAGCTGCCGGTCAGATTTTTGCCGTCTCGACGTTGATTCGCGGCTTTGCGGGTTGCATCGCCGACACCCCGTCCACCATATTGCAAACAGGCGGCGGCTTAGGGCGGCGCATATCCGACATCGCTGGCTTGAAAGGCGCTCCATAGACAATGCCGCATGACACGCCCCTTATCGCCACCATCGTCGCCGGTCTGGGGCTGGCTTTCGTCTTCGGCGCCCTCGCCAATCGGTTCCGCATTCCGCCACTGGTCGGCTATCTCGTAGCCGGCGTGCTGGTTGGGCCGAACACACCCGGTTTTGTCGCCGACGCCGGCCTTGCCAACGAATTGGCCGAAATCGGCGTCATCCTCCTGATGTTCGGCGTCGGCCTGCATTTTTCGTTGAAGGACCTTCTGTCGGTCCGCGCCATTGCCGTGCCGGGCGCCATTGTCCAGATCGGCTTTGCCACGGCGCTCGGCGCCGGGCTGTCCTGGATGCTCGGCTGGTCGATGGGGGCGGGCGTGGTGTTTGGCCTGGCGCTATCGGTCGCCTCGACCGTGGTGCTGCTGCGCGCGCTTCAGGAACGCCGCTTGATCGAGACCGAGCGCGGCCGCATCGCCGTTGGCTGGCTTATCGTCGAGGATCTGGCCATGGTGCTGGCGCTGGTGCTGTTGCCGGCCCTTGCCGGCGTACTCGGCGGCCAGGAACAGGCCGATGCCCATTCGAGCGGCCTGCTGGCGCTGCCGGCCAGTTACGGCATCTGGGGTGTCGTCGGCGTCACGCTGGCGAAGGTCGCCGCCTTCGTCGTCGTCATGCTGGTGGTCGGCCGCAGGGTCATTCCCTGGATCCTGCACTACGTTGCCCATACCGGGTCGCGCGAACTGTTCCGCCTCTCGGTGCTGGCAATAGCGCTCGGCGTCGCCTTCGGCGCGGCAAAACTGTTCGGCGTCTCGCTGGCGCTGGGCGCCTTCTTCGCCGGCATGATCATGAGCGAATCCGAGCTCAGCCACCGTGCCGCGGAAGAATCGCTGCCGCTGCGAGATGCTTTCTCGGTGCTGTTCTTCGTCTCCGTCGGCATGCTGTTCGACCCGTTCAGCCTGTTCAGCAACGGCCTGCCGATCCTGGCGACGCTGGCCATCATCGTCATCGGCAAGTCGCTGGCGGCGTTCGTCATCGTCGTCGCCTTCGGCTATCCGCTGGCCACGGCCTTGATGATTTCGGCCAGCCTTGCCCAGATCGGCGAATTCTCCTTCATCCTGGCCGAACTCGGCGTCGGGCTGAAACTTCTGCCCGAACAGGGACGGGACCTCATCCTGGCCGGCGCCATCCTGTCGATCGTGCTCAACCCGCTGATGTTCCTGGTCATCGACTGGATGAAGCCGTGGCTCGAGGCCCGCGCCGCCAGGACGGCACCGCCGGCGGACGCCAAGCCGGTTGCCCCTGCGACGGAACCGGGCCATGTCGCCTCGGTCGCCGTAGCGCCCAAAAAGGAAGACGGCCCGCCACCAAGGACGGCGCTCACCGGTCATGCCATCCTGATCGGCTACGGCCGCGTCGGCGGCCTCGTCGGCGCCGCGTTGAAAGAAGCAGCACGGCCTTTCCTGGTCATCGAGGATGCCGACAAGACGCTGGCGAAGCTGAAAACGGACGGCATCGAAACCGTCGCCGGCAACGCCGCCAACGCCGAAGTCTTCGCCGCCGCCAATCCCGAAGGCGCCACGCGGCTGATCCTTGCCATTCCCAACGCGTTCGAGGCCGGCCAGATCGTGCTGCGGGCACGCGCCGCCAATCCCAACATCAACGTCGTCGCCCGCGCCCATTCGGATGCCGAGGTCGAGCATCTCAAGGGGCTCGGCGCCGATACGGTGATCATGGGCGAACGCGAGATCGCGCGCGGCATTGTCGAAGAGGTGCTTGGCCAAAAGCCGCGGGTCGCTGAACCGTCCGCTGCCTGAGCCGGCGCTGCCCACAGGCGCGTTGATCAAGCCACGAATGAACTGCGAAGGCTGTTGTCACCCTGGCCAGATTAGCGGGCCTTGGCTCGATCAGTTCACACGTGCTGGCCGCCATTGATGTGGATTTCCGAGCCGGTCACGTAGGACGCTTGGCTCGAGCACAGGAAGAAGATGATGTCGGCGACCTCAGCCGTGGTGCCCAGGCGCCGCAGTGGGATGGTCTCGACGATTTTTTCCGTGCCCGGGGACAGGATCGCGGTGTCGATCTCGCCTGGCGCGATGGCGTTGACACGGATGCCGTGCGGGCCGAAATCATGCGCCATCTCGCGCGTCAGCGAGCCGAGCGCGGCCTTCGAGGTCGCATAGGCGGTGCCGGCGAAGGGATGCACGCGGGTGCCGGCGATCGACGTCACATTGACGATCGAGCCCCTGGCCGCCGCCAATTCCTTGAACAGGCCGCGCGCCAGCATGATCGGCGCGAAGAAATTGACCTGGAACACGTCGCGCCAGACATGCATCGGCGTGTCAATCGAGTTCATGCGGCTGTTGCCGTCCTTGAGCTTGGGCGAAATGCCTGCATTGTTGACCAGCGCGTGTAACTGGCCACCATGGGATTCCAGCCGATGGCGGATTTCCGAGACCGCAATACCGACATCTTCCTGATCGGCGAGGTCGACCTTGATGTGATCCTCGGGACCGGCCGGCCACGGGCAATCCTCGGCAAAGGCCTGGCGTGAGCAGGTGATGACGCGCCAGCCCTCGCGCGAAAAGCGTTTGACAGTGGCATGGCCGATACCGCGGCTGGCGCCGGTCAGCACGATGGTTTTTCTGGTGTCGGTCTCGGTCATGTCGCGGTCTCCGGGCTGGACATGTAGCCGAATGCCGCCGAGGTGGCGAGAGGCGGATTGACGCCGCCAGCCGGCTGCTCAGCCGCCGCCAAGGATATCCAGGATCGACGTCTGCCGTTTCTTGAGCCGACCGCCGACGCTGCCTGGCGGCACCGGATGTCCGACCGAAGCGGTGGTGCCGTCATCCGCCGGCATATCGAAGCCATCGGCATCGACGGTCTGGGCAGGCCGCGCCGCACGGACCGGCCCTGGCGTCGCCTGTGCCGCGGCCTGCGCGGCTGGCGCCTGCTGGCCGACGGACGCCGACGGAACCGGTGCCGGCTGGTTGTTGCTGGCAGAGGGAATCTCGTCGGGGACGATGGTGTCGGCCGGCGTCGATTTCCAGGTGCCGGGCAGCGGCCGCACCGGCACGCCCTCATGCGCGGCGACCATGAACTCGTGCCAGGCCTGCGCCGGCAGCGCGCCGCCGGTGACCTTCTTCATCGCCGTGCCGTCATCATTGCCGAACCATACGCCGGTGGTCAGATTGGCGGTGTAGCCGACGAACCAGGCGTCGCGCGAATTCTGGCTGGTGCCGGTCTTGCCGGCCGACGGCCAGGCGAAAGCCGCCTTCCTGGCGGTGCCGACCTCGACCGTGCCGGTCATCATCGAATTCATCATGCCGACGATCTCGGGCTTGATCACGCGCGGTGCGCTGCCGCCGGCGCTGTCGTAGAGCACCTTGCCGTCTGACGTCGACACGCGGCGGATGAAATGAATGTCCGGCTTGTAGCCGCCATTGGCGAAGGGCACATAGGCCGAAGTCAGCTCCAGTGGCGTCACTTCCGAGGTGCCGAGCGCGATCGAGGTGTTAGCCTGCAGGTCGGACTGGATGCCCATGCGGTGCGCGGCTTCCACCACCGCGTTCGGGCCGACTTCCATGGTCAGCTGCGCGGCAACCGAGTTCAGCGATTTTGCCAGCGCTGTCGCCAAGGTGACCTTGCCAAAGTACTTGCCGCCGTAATTGTCCGGTGTCCAGTTGCCGATCTTGATCGGCGCATCGTTGCGGATGCTGTCAGGCGTGCGGCCGGCCTCAAGTGCCGCCATATAGACAAATGGCTTGAACGCCGAGCCCGGCTGCCGGCGCGCCTCCGAGGCACGGTCGAACTGGCTGGTCGAATAGTCGTAGCCGCCGACCATGGCGCGTACCGCGCCGGAATCGTCGATCGACACCAGCGCGCCCTGGGTGACGTTGAGCTTCTTGCCGCTGTCGTCGATCAGCCGGCGGATCGATTTTTCGGCGAGCTTCTGCAGGTTCAGGTCCACGGTAGAATCGATCACGATATCGCCGCGCACGTCGCCGATCAGGTCGGGCAATTCTTCCATGATGGTGTCGGCGACATAGTTTTCCGAACCGGTCCAGTAGGATGGCGAGCGCGTCGCCGGCGCGCTGAGCGCCGTTTTCAGCTCCTTTTCGCTGATCTTGCCCTCCTCGCGCATGGCGCCGAGCACCAGCTGCGAACGCTCCTCGGCGGCCTTGGGATCGCGCGCCGGCGACAGCCGCGAGGGCGCTTTCAAGAGGCCGGCAAGCAGGGCGGCTTCGGACAGCGTGACGTCGCGCGCGCTCTTGCCGAAATAGCGCCGCGAGGCCGCCTCGACGCCATAGGCGCCGGAGCCGAAATAGACCCGGTTGAGGTACATTTCGAGGATCTGGTCCTTGCTGTGCTTGTGCTCGAGCCATAGGGCCAGCAGCACCTCCTGCACTTTACGCTCCAGCGTACGATCCGGCGTCAGGAACAGGTTTTTGGCCAATTGCTGCGTCAGCGTCGAACCGCCTTGCGAGAAATGCCCGCCGATGAGGTTGGTGACCATGGCGCGCGACAGGCCGATGGGATCGACACCGAAATGCGAATAGAAACGGCGGTCCTCGATGGCGATCACCGCCTCGGGGATATAGGGGGACATTTCGTGCAGGCCGACCGCCTCGCCGCCGCTCATGCCGCGATTGGCGAGCAATTGCCCATCGGCCGAGACGATCTTGATGTTGGGCGCACGATCGGGAATGGACCAGGTCGTGGCCGCTGGCATCTTGGCGCCATAGTAGATGACGACGCCGGCCACCGCGATGCCGCCCCAGATGGCGAGCACGAAGCACCAGTAGAACAGCCGGCCGAGCACGCCGAACAGCCCGCGCCCGCCTCCGCCGCGCCTCCCCCGCGGCGATTTCGCCTTCGATGATTTGCGTTTGGCGGAGGCTTTGCGGTTGCTCGGCACGACGCGGTCCTCCTCGCTCACCGAAAGACCCGTCTGGGATCTCGCTCGCGGCGGTCCCTCGAAGCTGGGCTCGATGCGACTGTCTCTGCGGTTCGCCATGCGCTGCGCTTGATGTCCCCGGTGCCAATGGCGCTCGGGTTGAAGAGTAGATGCGGCGATTTAAGGGCGGGTTAAGCAGGCCTTCGGCCAAACCTCTGAATTCCGTTAGGAATTTGTTAATCCTCTTCTCTCCGACACCGTCGGTTCGCCACCGGGAAACGGCCGGCGCCCGGCCTGCGCTTAAAAGCGCGCCAAGCCTGGCTCGATCCCGAGCCTGCCGTTCCGACAATCGACGCCGGCGGATAGAAGGCCAGCGCCTGCTCCTCGCAGGTGACCGCAACGACATTGTTCGAGCGGTCGACGGACCCCGATCCTTCTAGATCGGCTCGAACTTCACATCCAGCTGGTCAGGACCCGCAGCTTGCCGCAACAAGGCGACAAGTTGTTCGCGCCTATCAACCGGCTGCCTTCGCCAGTTCGAGGCATTGGTTACATGCAGCCAGCCGTCGACCGACATGAAGAAATCCTCGTGCTCGTCATCGCCCTCGCCGCAGCGCAGCAACTTGTTCTCGGTAAATCTGACCAGCGCCTGGTCGATCGTGCGGTAGAGCAGCGGCCAGTTGCCGCCACCCGAGTCCATACGGAATTTGTAGCTCGGCGCGAAATCCAGCCGCTGCCGCAACAGGCTTCCGTCGAAAAAACAGAAGGCCGGCCACAAGAACCAGCCGCCCGGCGTCGGAGTGTCGCGCCGGACACTGCCGTAGACGCTCTTGCCCTTCAGCCGGTCGCGGATTGAAAAAGATTCCGTCGGAAAGATGTCATGGTCGATGAAGCCGAAGACCTTCGGGGCCAAGCCGGTCATGAAATTGCGCACGATCCAGTTGAGCGCCTGGCCGTGCGATCTGCTGACCGTCAGCCTGTTTCTCGGCAACGCTACATAGGGGACGTGCTGGCGCAGGCAGAGGTCACGGATGGCTTCCCTCGCCTCCTCCTTCTTGCTGTTGTCGAAGACGATATAGCTCTCGTGCTCGGCCAGGTGTCTGCGCACGAGGTGGATCTGCCATGCGATCACATCAGGCCGGTTGAAGGCAACGCTGGCGACGATCGCGTCACGGAACGATTGCTGTCGTCCCTGCAATTCGCTGACCGGCGCGGATGTCCTCAGGAAGCGAAAAGTCCGCCAGTAATAGCGCAGCAACGCCTCGCGTCGTGGCGGCCGGTTCAGCCTCTCCCATTCCGCCACGGTAATCCTGGGCCGCTCTCCGCTCTGCCACGCGTCGGAAGCCCCCATGTCACGCTCCTGGATCCCGGCGGGTTCAGTTCTGCTGGATTGAAATGCCCTTGTCGTCGATCTTGAGTTCGACGCCTTTCGGCCTGGCCTGCTCGCGGTAGACGTAGACGCCCAGCGCGACGACCACGACGATGAGCGCGCCAATGATGAGATAGAGCGTATTCTGCTTCATGGCGCGCCTTCTGTCATGCCGAGCATCAGGCTCGTTTCAGGACCCTGACCAGAACCAAAAGGATGATGGCGCCGATCGTGGCGTGGATTATGGAGGCGATGATGCCACCGCCGATCGAGAAGCCGATGCGCGGAAACAGCCAGCCGGCGATGAACGCGCCGATAATGCCGACGATGATGTTGCCGATCAGGCCGAAGCCGAAACCCGAAACGATGAGACCGGCGAGCCAGCCGGCGATGGCACCAATGAGGATGAAGACGAGAAGGCTTTCGACACCCATGGCGGGTTCCTCCGTGCAAGAGGGCGGGTGCGGAACGGAAGGCTCCGAATCGGCCCCGATATTAACGGCTTCAGGCTAGTCGAAAGCAGCCGGCCTCGCCAGCGGCGCTCACTGGTCGTCGTCGCTGGCAGCGGGCCGCCAGCTGGTCGGCTCGACCTTCTTCTGGGTATGGCTGTCGGTGTAGACCCACCAGCCGCCGTCGCGGTATTGCGCTATGGATTCATTGAGGACGCCGTCGCTGTCCTTCCAGGTGACGGTGACCTTGGAGCCGTCGGTCGGCGCGGTCGATATCGGCTTTCTGTCCGCCATCTCATCCCTTTTCTCAACTGTGAGAGAAGATATCCTCTTCGCCCCAGCCCATCAGGTCAAGCTTGGCCCGCGTCGGCAGGAAACGGAAACAGGCGTCCGCCTCCTTCGTCCGGCCCTCGCGCGCCAGCCGTCCCGCCAGCGCATCGCGCAAACGATGCAGATAGAGCACATCGGAGGCGGCGTATTCGAGCTGTTCGGGCGACAGCGTTTCGGCCGCCCAATCCGACGATTGCTGCGCCTTGGACAGACCGACGCCGAGAAGCTCGAAACAGATGTCCTTCAGCCCGTGCCGGTCGGTATAGGTGCGCGTCAGCCGCGAGGCGATCTTGGTGCAGAACACCGGCTCGGCCATCACGCCGAACGCATGGTAGAGCACGGCGAGGTCGAAGCGACCGTAGTGGAACAGCTTGGTCACCCTGTCGTTTGCCAGCAGCTTGACCAGGTTCGGTGCCTCCGTCTGGCCCGGCGCGATCTGAATGACATCGGCGCTGCCGTCGCCAGGCGAGATCTGCACCACGCAGAGCCGGTCTCGGTGCGGGTTGAGGCCAAGCGTCTCCGTATCGATCGCCACCGCCGCGACATCGTAATGCGAAAGGTCGGGCAGATCGTTTTTATGGAAGCGGATATCGCTCATCGTTTTCTCCGGGTCGCGGCGTTACCCGTCCTCGCCGCGATCCAGTGAAAAATCAACAAGAAAACGTGTTTTCCGCGCTCAGCGTGTCAGCGCATCCAGAATGCGCGCCCAGGAGCGCTGGCCCTTGTGGAAGGAGCTGAGCTCGTATTTCTCGTTGGGCGAGTGGATGCGGTCGTCATCGAGGCCGAACCCGACCAGCAGCGATTCCATGCCGAGATAGGTCTGAAAGTCGCCCACCACCGGAATGGAGCCGCCGCTGCCGGTCGTCACCGCGGGCTTTGGCCATTCGTCGGAAAGCGCCGTCTTGGCCTTGGCCAGGAAGGGCGAGTCGTAAGAGAGCTGGATTGCCGGTGAGCCGCCATGAGCATGGAATTCGACCGTACAATCGGCCGGGATGCGTTCCTTGACGAATTTCTGGAAGGCCGCGCGGATCTTGGCCGGATCCTGCTTGTGGACAAGGCGGAACGAGATCTTTGCCGAGGCCTCCGCCGCGATGACCGTCTTGAAGCCCTTGCCGGTATAGCCACCGATGATGCCGTTGAATTCGGCGGTGGGTCGCGCCCAGGTCAGTTCCAGCACCGAGCGGCCTTTTTCGCCCGATGGGATCGACAAGCCGACAGGCCCAAGGAAGGTCTCGGCCGTCTCGCCCAGCGTCTCCCATGATTTCAGCACCTGCGAGGGGGTTTCCTCGACGCCGTCATAGAAGCCCGGGATGGTGATATGGCCGTCCTTGTCGTGGATGTCGGCCAGTACCTTGGCCAGGATGCGGATCGGGTTGGCGGCAGCCCCGCCATACAGGCCCGAATGCAGGTCGCGGTCGGCGGCCTTCACCGTGATCTCCTCGCCGACCAGACCGCGTAGCCCGACGCAGATCGACGGCGTGTCGCGGTCCCACATGCTGGTATCGCAGACCAGCGCGAAGTCGGCCTTGAGCTCCTCGGCATTGGCCTCGAGGAACGGCTTCAGCGAGGGCGAGCCGGATTCCTCCTCGCCTTCGAACAGGATGGTGACCCGGCACGGCAGGCTGCCGTGCACCTGTTTCCAGGCACGGCATGCCTCGACGAAGGTCATCAGCTGGCCCTTGTCGTCGGCCGAGCCGCGCCCGGTGATGATCTTGTGACCAGGTCCGACCTCCTTGATCGCGGGGGCGAAGGGATCGTTTTCCCACAATTCGATCGGGTCGACCGGCTGCACGTCGTAATGGCCGTAGAACAGCACATGCGGCGCGCCAGCCGGCCCATCATGGTGCGCAACCACCATGGGGTGGCCGGGCGTGTCGCGCACACTGGCGTCGAAGCCGATCAGTTTGAGTTCCGCCACCAGCCACTCCGCCGCCTTGCGGCAGTCGGCGGCGTAGGCTGGATCGGTGGAGATCGACTTGATCCCGAGCAGGCCGAAGAGCCGTTCCAGGCTCTGGTCGAGATTCTTGTCGAGACGGTCGAGGACGGGGGAGACTGCGGACATTTGCAATAGCCTTTCGGTTCAGTGCCGGAACCGTAAAGGCAGAGCGGCGAAACGAAAAGCCCGGGACGATTGGACCACGACCCGGATGGCCGCCGCGGGCAAAAAAATGCCGCCGTGGTGGAGGGGGAACCACGGCGGCCTTTTACTCGAAACGATGCGGCAGCCCGGAGAGGGGGGATAGGCTGCCGCAATTGTCCGGTATAGGCGGGGGACGGGCCTTGCTCCGGACTTCGGCGAAAATTGCCGATGACGTCTATTTGGGTCTGTGAACGTGGCGATTCAAGGGCGTCAACGTTACACTTTTGTAACGTGCCCGTGAGCGGGCCTGTATGCCTTTGATCCGTCAGGTCGCGATCTGTCAGGGTGTTGTATCTGGCGCTGTCTTTGGCATGGACCAAGCCATCGCGCCGCGCTATCCCTGCCCGCATGAAAAAAGGCGATCATCTCTTTCTCATCGACGGCTCCGGCTACATCTTCCGCGCCTATCACGCGCTGCCGCCGCTGACCCGCAAGTCGGACGGCCTGCCGGTCGGTGCCGTTTCCGGCTTCTGCAACATGCTGTGGAAGCTGATGCAGGACGCCCGCAACACCGATGTGGGCATTGTGCCGACGCATTTCGCCGTCATCTTCGACTATTCCTCGAAAACCTTCCGCAACGACCTTTATCCCGAATACAAGGCCAACCGTTCGGCTCCGCCCGAGGATCTGATCCCGCAGTTCGGCCTGATCCGCCAGGCTACCAGGGCGTTCAACCTGCCCTGCGTCGAGATGGAAGGCTTCGAGGCCGACGATCTCATCGCCACCTATTGCCGGCTGGCCTGCGAGGCCGGCGGCGACACCACCATCATCTCCTCCGACAAGGACCTGATGCAGCTGGTTGGCGAAACGGTCGGCATGTACGACCCGATGAAGGACCGGCAGATCGGCATCCCCGAAGTCGTCGAGAAATGGGGCGTGCCGCCGGAAAAGATGATCGACCTGCAGGCGCTGACCGGCGACTCCGTCGACAATGTGCCTGGCGTGCCCGGCATTGGGCCAAAGACCGCGGCGCAACTGCTCGAGCAGTTCGGCGACCTCGACGGATTGCTCGCCCGCGCCGGCGAGATCAAGCAGGAGAAAAGGCGGGAATCGATCATCGCCAACGCCGACAAGGCGCGCATCTCGCGCCAGCTGGTGATGCTGAAGAACGATGTGCCGGTGGCAGAAGGATTGGACGATTTCGTCCTGCATGCCCCCGACGGACCGAAGCTGATCGGCTTCCTCAAGACCATGGAATTCACCTCGCTGACCCGCCGTGTGGCGGAAGCGACCGGCACCGAGGCCGGCGACGTCCAGGCCGTCGCGGTGCCCGTCGAACGCGCCGATAATGCACATGGCCCCGATGTCGGCGCCGGAACACCGCCCGTTGCCCAGAACGGGACGGGCTCCGAGCCTAGGCAGGTTGCTGAAACCGAGACGACGGAGACGCCAAAACAAGGTGACACCCCTTCCCTCCTGGCCGCATTGCGGCTGGAGAGAGCGGCGACCGCCAAGATCGATACCGCGGCCTATCAGTGCATCCGCGATATCGCGACGCTGAAAGCCTGGGTCGCAGAGGCGCGGGAGGCCGGCATCGCTGCCTTCGACGTCAGGGCCACCTCGACCGATCCGATGCAGGCCGAACTGATCGGCTTGGCCATGGCCACAGCGCCTGGCCGCGCCGGCTATATTCCCTTCGCCCATAAGAGCGGCAACGGCGACCTGCTTGGCGGCGGCACGCTCGAAAACCAGGTTCCGCTTCGCGAGGCTCTGGCGGTGCTCAAACCCCTGTTCGAGGACAGGTCGGTGCTGAAGATCGCGCAGAACCTGAAATATGATCTGGTCATCCTGAGCCGCTACGGCATCGATGTCGCGCCGTTCGACGACACCATGCTGATCTCCTACGTGCTCGACGCCGGCACGCCGCATGGCCACGGCATGGATGCCCTTGCCGACAAGTGGCTTGGCCATAAACCCCTTCAACTCAAGGACGTGACCGGTTCCGGCAAGAACTCTGTCGGTTTTGACCAGGTCGATATCGACAGGGCGACCGCTCACGCCGCCGAGGATGCCGACGTGACGTTGCGGCTGTGGCGGGTGCTGAAGCCCCGGCTTGCCGCCAAGGGCCTGGTCTCGGTCTATGAACGCCTGGAGCGGCCACTGGTGCCGGTGCTGGCGCGCATGGAACAGCGCGGCATTTCGGTCGACCGGCAGATCCTGTCGCGGCTGTCGGGGGAACTGGCGCAAGGTGCGGCCCGGCTCGAGGAGGAAATCTACCTGCTCATCGGCGAGCGCATCAACATCGGCTCACCCAAGCAGCTCGGCGACATATTGTTCGGCCGCATGGGCCTGCCCGGCGGCTCCAAGACCAAGACCGGCCAGTGGTCGACCTCGGCGCAGCTGCTCGAAGACCTTGCCGCGGAAGGGCACGAACTGCCGCGTAAGATCGTCGATTGGCGCCAGCTGACCAAGCTGAAATCGACCTACACCGACGCCCTGCCCGGCTTCGTCAATCCCGACACGAAACGCGTCCACACCTCCTACGCGCTCGCCGCGACGACGACGGGCCGTCTGTCGTCTTCCGACCCGAACCTGCAGAACATTCCGGTGCGCACGGCTGAAGGCCGCAAGATCCGGACCGCCTTCATCACCGACAAGAGCCTCCGGCTGGTGTCAGCCGACTACAGCCAGATCGAACTGCGCGTGCTCGCCCATGTCGCTGAAATCCCGCAATTGCGGCAGGCCTTTGCGGATGGCGCCGACATCCACGCCATCACAGCGTCTGAAATGTTCAACGTGCCCGTGGAGGGTATGCCGTCGGAAGTGCGCCGCCGTGCCAAGGCGATCAATTTCGGCATCATCTATGGCATCTCGGCCTTCGGTCTCGCCAACCAACTGTCGATCCCGCGCGAGGAGGCGAGCGCCTACATCAAGAAATACTTCGAGCGCTTTCCCGGCATCCGCGATTATATCGAGGAGACCAAGGCCTATGCCCGCGAGCACGGCTTCGTCGAAACGATCTTCGGCCGCCGCATCCACTATCCCGACATCAGGTCCTCGAACCCGTCGCTGCGCGCGTTCAACGAGCGCGCCTCGATCAACGCCCGCCTGCAAGGCACCGCCGCCGACATCATCCGCCGCGCCATGATCCGCATGGAGGAAGCCTTGGACAAGGCCAAGCTGTCGGCCCGCATGCTCCTGCAGGTGCATGACGAACTGATCTTCGAAACGGTCGAGGCGGAAGTCGAGGCGACGATCCCCGTCGTGCGCCATGTCATGGAAAACGCGGCGATGCCGGCGGTCTCGATGTCGGTGCCGCTGCATGTCGACGCGCGGGCCGCCAACAACTGGGACGAGGCACACTGACGCGCTAGCGAGGCCCTCAGGCCGCTTGCGCCAAACATTTCGCGCAGGTCCCGCGAAATTCGATCACCGCCTTCTTGGCGGCGAAGCCGGTCGAGTTGACCCATTCGTTCAGCCGGTGGTCGACGTCGTGATCGGACATTTCGGTCACCTGCCCGCAAGTATCGCATATGGCGAAGGCGGTCATCGAGTGGCTATGGTCGTGCGGCTCGGCGCACGCGACGAAGGAATTGATGCTTTCCAGCCGGTGCACGAAACCTGATTTCACCAGCGTGTCGAGCGCGCGATAGACCTGCAATGGGGCGCGAAAACCGCGCTCGCGAAGCTGATCGAGCAAGGTGTAGGCGCTGAGCGGCCCGCTGGCGATCTCGAGTTTCTCGAGCACGCACAACTGGTTTTTCGTCAGCACATCCCTTGCCGCCATGGTCCTGTTCCACTTGTCCTGCGCTGTTGGCGGGCTGTCCGCGCGTGCAAACGGCCCGATCCCATTCAGATAGCGACGAACCGCCGTCTTTGCTACTCTTCTGTTGTTGTCCCGGGCCGATCGATGACGCGCGGGCATATTGGCAGAAATCTCGACGAGGGTAGCCAAGGGTGTGCCCGGCACCTTTGGCCTGCCGACCCATGCGGCGATCAACGCCGCCTCAGGGAGGCCGGCCACGCCCTGACTGGACTTCATCTGCGAAGGCCGGCGCGAGCAATTCCGCCAGCCTTTATTAGCCGGCTTCAGCTATTTCCTCGGCGGGCCTTTGCGTTCGGCGGAAGCAGCCCACAGGTTGATGTCGGACTCGCGCGCGTATGTATCGATTTCGGCCAGTTCGGCGTCGCTGAAGTCGAGCACCTTCAGCGCCCCGACGCAATCCTCGACCTGCTCGGGCCGGCTGGCGCCGATCAGCGCCGAAGTAACCCGGCCCCTGCGCAGCACCCAGGCCAAGGCCATTTGGGCCAGCGTCTGGCCGCGCTTGCCGGCGATCGCGTTGAGCGCCTTGATGTTGGCAATGGTGCGGTCGTTGATGAAAGCTGTCTTGAGCGACTTGCCTTGGGAGGCCCGGCTGCCATCGGGAATGCCGCCGAGATATTTGTCGGTCAGCATGCCTTGCGCCAGCGGCGAGAACACGATGGAGCCGACGCCGAGCCCCTCGAGCGTGTCGAGCAGTCCGTCCTCCTCGACCCAGCGGTTCAGCATCGAATAGCTCGGCTGATGGATGACGCAGGGCGTACCGAGTTGCCTCAATATGTCGGCGGCCTCGCGGGTGCGCTGCGAATTGTAGGACGAGATGCCGGCGTAGAGCGCCTTGCCCGAACGCACCGCATGGTCGAGCGCGCCCATGGTTTCTTCGAGCGGCGTATCGGGATCGAAGCGGTGCGAATAGAAGATGTCGACATAGTCGAGGCCCATCCGCTTCAGGCTCTGGTCGAGGCTGGCCAGCATGTATTTGCGCCCGCCCCATTCGCCGTAGGGGCCGGCCCACATTTCGTAGCCGGCCTTGGTCGAGATGATCAGTTCGTCGCGATAGGCGGCAAAATCAGTACGCAGTATCTCGCCGAAAGCCGTCTCGGCCGAGCCGGGCGGCGGCCCATAATTGTTAGCGAGGTCGAAATGGGTGATGCCAAGATCGAAGGCCTTTCGCACGATCGCCTGCTTGGTCCGATGCGGCGTGTCGTCGCCGAAATTGTGCCACAGCCCGAGCGAGATCGCCGGCAGCTTGAGGCCGGACCGACCGCAGCGGTTGTAGATCATTTTCTCGTAGCGGTTTTCAGCGGCGATATAGGGCATGGGGAAATCCTCGAATTTGAACGGACAGGGCACCGTCATCGCAGAGGCGATGAGCATGCCCGTACCCCATCCTTTACCCCCTCCCCGGAGGAACGGGGAGAGGGGTAAGGCAAAATTATCGATAATCCATGCGACTACGTCTTCTTGGCCAGCAGCTCCTTGGCCTGCTTGACGCCAAGCGCGGCCGGACGCTCGCAAGTGGTCTGCATGGCGACGAACTTGCCGGTTTCGCCGGAGCGCAGGAGGCCGGTCATGACATCGACGGCATGCAGCGCGAGTTCCATCGAGCAGCGGTGCGGCCGCCCTTCGGCGATCGCCAGCGCCATGTCGGCCAGGCCCGCCGTGCGGTAATTGGCCATCATGCCTTGGCCATGCATCTCATTGGGAACGCCAAGCGGATGCTTCCATTTCGGCAGCTTCTTGACCGGCTTGCCTTCTTCGGTGAAGCGCACGTCGCCGCCGAAGAAGTTCGGATCCGGCACGAACACCGTCCCGCCCTCGCCATAGAGTTCCATCGGCGCGTGGCCGTGAGCCCACACATCCCAGCTGGTGTTCAGCGTCACCACGGCGCCGTTCTCGAATTCCAGCAGGCCATGGATGGTGGTCGGCGTGTTGACCGGGATTTTTTCGCCTGCGCGCGGCTTTGAGCTGATGGTCCGTTCCTTGGCCGGGGTCGTCGCGAAGGCCGCCACCTGCTTCACCGGCCCGATCAGCTGGATCAGATTGGTGATGTAGTACGGTCCGATGTCCAGCACTGGTCCCGCCCCGGGCTGGAAGAAGAAGTCGGGATTGGGGTGCCAATGCTCCATGCCGTGGCCCATGACGTGGCAAGTGCCGCTGGTGATCTTGCCAAGCTTCCCCTCGTCGATCAGTTCGCGCACCAGCTGGTGCGCGCCGCCGAGGAACGTGTCCGGCGCCGAGCCTATGCGCAGCCCCCTCTTCTGGGCCCGCGCCTTGAGGTCCTGACCCTCCTTGAGCGACAGCACGAACGGCTTTTCGGAATAGACATGCTTGCCGGCATCGAGCACCTGCTTCGAGACTTCGTAATGCACGGCCGGAATGGTCAGGTTGACGATGATGTCGATATCGTCGGCCTTGAGCAGATCCTCGACGGTCTCGGCGCGCAGCTTGAATTCCTTCGCCCGCGCCCTGGCCGCGTCCATGTTGATGTCGGCGCAGGCGCGCATCTCGATGCCGCGAAACAACGGCGCCAGCGAAAAATACGCCTTCGAGATGTTGCCGCAGCCGATGACGCCAACACCCAATTTCCCAGTACCCAGCTTCTTTGCCATGGTGGTTGTTCCTAGTAGCTCTTGACGGTTGCGATCGAGCGGCGGGCGAAGCGCTCGATGTCGTTGGGATTGTCCTGTTCCATGACAAAGTATTTCGCCGCGCTCTTGGCCCGCAGCACCTTGATCAGGCCGGCCCAATCGATCGTGCCGTGGCCGACATCCGACCAGCCATCCTCATCCAGCCCCTCGCCCGCCTTCGCCATGTCCTTGACGTGGACGGCGACGATGCGCTGGCCGTGCTTTTCGATCCAGGGCAGCGGATCGGAGCCGCCGCGCACCACCCAGGCGACGTCCATTTCCCAGCCAATATCGGGCGCGGACGACAAGATATGATCCTGCGGCACCGAGCCGTCGGCGAGTGCCTTGAACTCGAAATCATGGTTGTGCCAGGCGAAGCCATAGCCGGCCTTCGACGCGACCTCGCCGACCTTGGCCAGCCGCTCGCCGAAGCCGCGCCAGCCGGCGGCGTCGGATGGCCTGTCCTCGGCCATCAGATACGGACAGATCAAAAGCTTGACGCCGAGCGTTTCGGCGATCCGGCGCACACCGTCGAAATCATTCTCCAGCGCATCGATGGAAAAATGCCCGGTCGGCATGGCAAGGCCGTTCTTGTCGAGCTCGGCGCGGAAGGCCTTGGGATCGTCATAGACGCCGCCGAACCCTTCGACCTCGGCGTAGCCGAGCTTGCCGAGCATTTCGAGCACATCGGTCCAGGGCAAGAAATTGCGGGCGCTGTAAAGTTGGAATGACCAGTTCATCGTCTCTGTCCGTTCTGCTTGGGGATTGTCCTTGGGAGGATGGTTTTCTTGGGAGCTACATGCGGTTGCCGGATGGAGTATCGAACAGCGAGGCGCGGGCAGGATCAAAGCCGATCCGGATCGGATCGCCATTGCGCAGCGTTTTTTCCGCCTCGACACGGAAGGAAAAAATGCGGCCGCCGAGCTTCGTCCACACCAGCGTATCGGAGCCCATCGGCTCGACGATCTCGACGGCGGCATCGGTGGCGAAGGGCATGGAATTCGCGGCCTCGCCAAAGGCAACGTGCTCGGGGCGAATCCCGAACACGCAAGGCCCGCTCTTGTTGCCGGCGCCATCGAAGCCATAGCGCTCGAGCGGTATGGTCAAATCCCCGGTCTTGAACACCGCCGTCGTGCCGGTCTCCAGCTGCCCCTCGACGAAATTCATCGCAGGCGAACCGAGGAAGCCGGCGACAAACCGGTTGACCGGGCGGTTGTAGATGGTCTGCGGCGCGTCGAGCTGCTGGATGACGCCGCCCTTCATCACCGCGATGCGGTCGGCCAGCGTCATTGCCTCGATCTGGTCGTGGGTGACATAGATCATCGTGTTCTGCAGCTTGCGGTGCAGAAGCTTGATCTCGACACGCAGCTCCGAACGCAGCTTGGCATCGAGATTGGACAGCGGTTCGTCGAACAGGAAGACGTCGACATCGCGCACCAGCGCCCGTCCGATCGCCACGCGCTGGCGCTGGCCGCCGGAAAGGGCCGCCGGCTTGCGCTGCAGCAACGGCTCGATCTGCAGGATCTCGGCGGCGCGCGCGATGCGCTTGGCGATCTCGTCCTTGGCGATGCCGGCGACACGCAGCCCGAAGGACAGGTTCTTCTCCACCGTCATTTGCGGATAGAGCGCATAGGACTGGAAGACCATGCCGATGCCGCGGTCCTTGGGCTCTTCCCAGGTGACGTTCTTGCCCTTGATGAAGATGCGGCCTTCCGAAATGTCGAGCAGGCCAGCGATGCAGTTGAGCAAGGTCGACTTGCCGCAGCCGGAGGGTCCGAGCAGCACGATGAACTCGCCTTCGGCGACATCGAGATTGAGCGTCTGCAGCACCGAGACCGCGCCAAAGTTCAGCGACAGGTCCTGGATCGAAACGCTGGTGCCGTTCGCCGCCATCGCCATCACCCTTTCACCGCGCCGGCGGCGATGCCGCGCACGAACAATTTGCCGGAAATGAAATAGACGATCAGCGGCACCAACCCGGTCAGGATGGTGGCGGCCATGTTGACGTTGTATTCCTTCACGCCTTGCACCGAATTGACGATGTTGTTGAGCTGCACCGTCATGGGATAGGTGTCGGGACGGGTGTAGACGACGCCGAACAGGAAGTCGTTCCAGATGCCGGTCACCTGCAGGATGATGGCGACGACGAAGATCGGCAGTGACATCGGCAGCATGATGCGCAGGTAGATGCCCCAGAAGCCGGCGCCATCGACGCGCGCCGCCCGGAACAGTTCCTCCGGCATGGATGTGAAATAATTGCGGAACAGAAGCGTCAGGATCGGCATGCCGAAAATGGAATGCACGATCACCAGGCCGGTAAGGCTGCCATAGAGGCCGATCTCGCGCAGGATGATGACGATGGGATAGATCATCACCTGGTAGGGAATGAAGGCGCCGACGATCAGGATGACGAAGAAGGTGTCGGCGCCCTTGAAGCGCCAGTTGGCCAGCGCGTAGCCGTTCACCGAGGCGATTGCGATCGACAGGATCACCGAGGGAACGGTGATGCGCACCGAATTCCAGAACCCGCGCGAGAGCCCGTCGCAATTGAGGCCGGTGCAGGCCTGCGACCACGCCTTGACCCAGGGCTCGAAGGTGATCTCCAGCGGCGGCGAGAAAATGTTGCCGAGGCGGATCTCCGGCATGCCCTTCAGCGAGGTGACGACCATCACATAGAGCGGCAGGAGATAGTAGAGCGCCACCACGATGAGCGTGCCGTACAGGAAAATGTTACGGCGCGAGAACATGTGCCGCGGCTTTGGTCCGCTCGGGCCGGAGGCGCCAGCCCGGAGGTTTGACGACGTGGCGGACAAGGAGACGGCATGATCAGACACGCTTGCGGCCTCCGAATTCGAGATAGGCCCACGGCACGATGACGATCATCACCGACAGCAGCATCATGGTCGAGGCGGCAAAGCCCTGGCCGAGATTCTGGGCGAAGAACATGTAGTCGTAGACGTATTTGGCCGGCACTTCGGAGGCGATGCCCGGCCCGCCGCTGGTCTGCGCGACGACGAGGTCATAGACCTTGACGATGCCCGACGCGATGATCACCAGCGTGGTGATGAACACCGGCCGCATCATCGGGATGATGATGAAAAGATAAGTCTTCCACATGGGAATCCCGTCCACCCGTGCGGCCTTCCAGATGTCCTCGTCGATGCCGCGCAGGCCCGCCAGCATCAGGCACATGATCAGCCCCGTGCCTTGCCAAAGCGCCGCGATCGATATGCCGTAGATGACGATGCTGGAATTGTAGAGCGGATTGAAATCGAAGCTGGTCCAGCCAAGGCTTCGTACCACGCCCTGGACGCCGAAATCCGGATTGAGCAGCCATTGCCAGACAAGGCCGGTGACGATGAAGGAGAGCGCGAAGGGGTAGAGGAAGATGGTGCGGAACGTGTCCTCGAAACGGATCTTCTGGTCGAGCAGGGCCGCCAGCAGAAAACCGATCACCAGCGAGAACACCAGTGAGATCACACCGTAGATCAAGAGGTTCTCGATCGAAATCAGCCAGCGCGGCGTCGCCCACAGCCGGTAATACTGGTCGAACCCGACGAAATTCAGCCGCGGCAGCAGCTTCGAATTGGTGAAGGAATAGAGCACCGTCCACGCGGTGCCGCCGACAAAGACCACCATTGCGGTGAGGATCATCGGGATCGAAGCGACCTTCGCGTTGAGATTGCGGAAGAGTTGGCTCGGGCGTTCGCTCTTGCTCATCGGTACAGCCGTGCTGGATCGGATAAGGGCGGAAAGTCAGCACGCCTTGGCTCCCGGCCCTGTCTGGCAAGGTCGGGAGCGGACGGCTCGTCGGTCGTCAATCAGCCGAAGCGATGATGTCGGCGAAGCGCTTCTGCGCCTCTTCGAGGCTCATGTCGGGCTTGGCGAAGAACTCCGAGAACAGGTCCTCCTTCTGCTTCTGGCTGTCCTGCGAGAGCAGCTGGTCCGTCCATGGGATGACCGCGCCCTTGGCCAGGATAGCGAGGCCTTTCTTCATGCAGTCATTGGCCGCGTTGAGATCGACGTCGCCGCGCACCGGCAGCGAGCCCTTCTTGAGATTGAAGGCGACCTGGGTCTTGGGATCGAGCAGCGTCTCGGCCAGCACCTCCTGCGCCTTGGCCTTGTCGGCGTCCTTGAGCAGCGGAAAATAGAAGGCGTCGCCCCCTGTAGCGATGACCTCGTTCAGGCCGAGGCCGGGAAGGCAGGTGTAATCCTTGCCGGCGGTCTTGCCGGCGACCTGGAACTCGCCCTGCGCCCAGTCACCCATGATCTGGCCGCCGGCCTTGCCGGTGATGACCATGTTGGTGGCCTGGTTCCAGTCCTGCACATTCGTGTTCTTGGCCATCTTGCGCGCATCGTCGGCCGCCTTGAACACCTTGGCGACTTCAGGACCGGCTGCGAACTTGGCGTCCTTGTCCTTGTAGACCTTGAGGAAGGTGTCGGTTCCGCCGACCGCGGCAAGCAGCACGTCGAAGGCGCCCGATGCCTGCCAGGCCTGCCCACCGACCGCGAGCGGCACGATGCCTGCCTTCTCCAGCGCCGGAGCGGCGGCCACATACTCGTTCCAGTTCTTCGGCACCGGCACGCCGGCCTTCTCGAACGCCGCGTTCGACAGCCACAGCCACTGCCAGGAATGGATGTTGACCGGCACGCAATAGATCTTGCCGTCGATGGTGCAAGAATCGAGCAGGCTCTTGGGCCGTACCACTTCCGTCCACTTGCCCTTGGTGGCGACATCGGTGAGATCGCGCATCAGGCCAGCCTGAACCAGCTCTTCCGCTTGCCTGCCGTGATTGAACTGCGTGGCCCCCATCGGATCGCCGCCGGTGATGCGGCTGATCATGATCGGCCGCGCCGTGCCGCCGGATCCGGCGATGGCGCCGTCGACCCAGTGATTGCCGGTGGCGTCGAATGCCTTGGCGAGTTCGGCGACCGCCGCCGCCTCGCCGCCGGAGGTCCACCAATGGGTGACTTCCAGATCGGTCGCGGCCGCCGGCCCGGCAAAGTTGAGAGCAACCGTCGCGGCAAAGGCAGCGGTCAGGAATTTGTATCGCATTTCGGCTTCCTCCCAGAAATCTGAAACGTTACAGATTTTCGATACGGCAATTGAAGACCATACGCAACCCCTTCCGGCAGAATGTCACTTTGACATTTTTCGAGCTGCGAACAAAATCATCTCGCTGCCGCGGCATTGTGTGACGCAATATGCAAAACTGCACCGCTCTCTAGGTAAGAGCAGCAAGAAACTTGCCAAGAGCACGCTTCCCTCTGAATCCCAACGTTTTTTCGGCCTGCGGTTGACGGCGTCTTTTTGCGTCCGCCCGCGCCCGTTTACACCGATCGTGACAAACTGTAACGTTTCAGTATACTGCTTCCACTGCAGGTGACGCGCCATGGGGAGCGGCCGCAACATTGCCGGGCTGCCCGGCGGCTGCTATGCGCCTGATGGGCGGGACGGATGGACAAACAGCGCATGGCCAGGGATGACGGGGCGACGGCACAGGAGCGGCCGACGCTGAAGACGCTTGCCTTCATGACCGGGCTCGGCGTCACCACCGTCTCGCGGGCCTTGAAGGACGCGCCCGAGATCGGCGCCGAGACCAGACGCCGAGTCCAGCTCGTGGCCAAGCAGATCGGCTATCGGCCGAACCGCGCCGGGGTGCGCCTCAGGACCGGCAAGACCAATGTCATCAGCCTCGTGCTCAACACTGAGCACGAACTCATGAGCTTTGTCTCCGACATCATCTATGGCGTCACGGAAGTCATCGCCGACACGCCCTACCACCTGATCGTAACACCCTATTCGCGCTCGCAGGATCCGCTGGATCCGGTGCGCTATCTCGTGGAGACCGGCTCCGCCGACGGCGTCATCATTTCACGCACGCAGCCGAACGACCCCCGCGCCCGCTACATGCTGGAGCGCGGCATTCCCTTCGCGACCCACGGCCGCACCGATATGGGGCTCGTGCATCCCTATCATGATTTCGACAACTACGCCTTCGCGGCCGAGGCGGTGCGCCATCTCGCCGGCCTAGGCCGCCGCCGGCTCGCTTTGGTGACGCCGCCGGTGGGTTTGAGCTACTACCGCCACACGGTCGACGGCTTTGCCGATGCGCTGAGCGAAGTCGGCGCCAGCGAGGTGCCGTTCAACACCGTTTCGATCGACCATTCGATCGAACAGATCAGGACGAGGACCGCGCAGCTGATGCGGCGCGACATCAGGCCGGACGGCATCGTCAGCAGCGCCGCCGCCGCGACCCTCGCCATCGTCGCCGGCATCGAGGACGCCGGCCTCAAGCTCGGCCGCGACGTAGACGTGGTGTCGAAGCAGTCGTCGGAACTGCTGCATCTGTTCAGGCATGAATTGCTGGTCGTCAACGAAGACTTCCGCCTGGCCGGGTCCGAACTCGCCCGCTCGGTGCTCGGCTGGATCGGCGGCGCCGCGCCCGGCTCGCTGCAGAGCCTGAGCGAACCGAAGGGCGTCGTGGCCTATCGGCGCTCTGACTGAGCGTCTGCCCGGATCTGATCGGGCAAGTCCACATGCATCCCGTCAAACCAGGAACCGTTCTGGTCGGTAGCCCCGCGGTTCACATGAAGTCCGAAGCCGGTTGCTCCCGGATCGGCTAGTTCGGCACGAAGCCGCATGCTCGGGATCAGATAATCGCCACCATTCTGCCGCCGGTAGGGAATAGGCGCAGTGGTCGCCAGTGTCCGCATCCGTTCGCGCAGGCGCTCGGCGACAAGCTCGAAGCCAGCTGCATCGAGACGGTCCGCGCTGTAGATCACGAACGGCGGAAGCACGTCGTACCCCGGATAATAGAGAATTCCGTGATTGATCGGGAACAGCAGGTCGTCGATCGGTCCGTTGACGCCGCGCGGGGAATAATGATCCTCCCAACCGCCGGCTGTCACAATCAGCATCGCTCGCTTGCCCGCGAGTGTGCCCTCGCCGTACCGGTCACCCCATCGCTTGTCGCTATGTTCGCCGACGCCATAGGCAAAGCCGTAGGCGAAGACCCGATCGACCCAGCCTTTCAAAATCGCCGGCATGGTGAACCACCACAGCGGAAACTGCAGGATCAGCGCATCGGCCCAAAGCAGCTTCTCGATCTCGGTTTTGACGTCTCCGGTCAGCGCATTGGATTCGTATGCTTGTTTGGAGGCAGCCACCGGCACCAGCCGCGCGCCTGGCGAAAGCTCGGGGAAGTCAGCACGGTCGACCTCCGATTTCCAACCGTCCGCATAGAGGTCGGACACCCGAACCTCGTGGCCTTGAGCTGTGAGTTCCTTGACGGCGACGTCACGCAGCGTGCCGTTGAGCGACCGTGGCTCGGGATGGGCAAAGACAAGTAGGACTTTCATGATTCGTCGATCCTCTGTTGGAAACATTGACCTGAGATAGCCAACAGCCGCATCATCCGCTACATGTCGAGAATGCATAATATTCTGCCGATTAATGGATAAATCAGCTGTCACGCTCGAGCGCATGCGCACCTTTGTGCGCGTTGCTGAACGAGGCAGTCTGTCGGCGGTCGCGCGTGAACTCGGGATCGGCCAGTCGACAGTCACGCGCCATTTGAGGGAACTGGAGGAGGCCGTCGGCGTCGCCCTGCTCAGCAGGACCACCCGGCGTGTCACGATGACCGATGAGGGCAGCCGCTATTATGCAGACAGCGTGCAGATCCTGCGCCTTGTCGAACAGGCGGGCGACGAGGTTCGCGGCACGCGCGCGGCGCCCGCGGGCACGATCCGGCTCTCCTGCACCGCCGCCATTGGGGTGCTGCATGTCAGCCGGCTTATCTTCGCGTTTCAGGACCGCTATCGCGACATCGGCGTCGATCTCAGCCTCACCGACGAACGCATCGACCTCGTCATGGAAGGCGTCGACATCGCGCTTCGTCTCGGCCCGCTCACCGACAGTTCCATGAAATTGCGAGCGCTCGGCCAATCCCGGCGACTGCTCGTGGGGGCGCCCGACTATCTCGCTGAACGCGGCAGGCCTGAAGGTCCCGGGGACCTGGCCGATCACGAAGGTATCCGGATGTCAAACGTTGCCGGCAGCGACACCCTTGTGCTGCAAGGACCAGACGGCAACCGCCATACAGTGCCGTTTGCAGGGCGCCTCCGGGTCGACCACGGGCTTGCCGCACGCGAAGCCCTGCTCGCCGGACGCGGCATTGCGCCCGCCCACCAATGGCTTGTCGGCGATCTCCTGGCGTCCGGCCGGCTTGAAGCGATTCTGCCGGACTATGCGCTGCCTTCGGTTCCGCTCAGCATGCTGATCGTCCCCGAACGGGCGGGCATCGCCCGGGTCCGGCTGCTGGTCGATTTTCTTGCCCAACAGGTCGGCGGCATCCCCGGAATCGAGAAGCCACATGTGGAGCGGTGAGTATTCCGGCACGGCAGCCAAGCTAAGCCGGATGTCTTCATAGCGTGATCTAGCCAGCCGCGCCGCTGCCCCACGGTCCGTGGAACGCGCCCTGCTCGCCGATGCGCTCGAAACCATGCGCCCCGAAGAAGTCGCGCTGCGCCTGGATCAGGTTCGAGGTGCCGCGGCCCTGGCGGTAGCTGTCGAAATAGGCAAGAGCCGAAGACAGTGCAGGCACCGGCGCGCCGGCTTCGGAAGCCCTCGCCACGACGCGCCGCAGCGACGGATGCGCCTCCTGCATCAGGCTGATGAAGGCAGGCGCCATCAACAGGTTGGTGGAAGCGCCACCACTGAAAGCCTCGGCCATCGTGTCGAGCATCTGCGAGCGGATGATGCAGCCGGCGCGCCAGATCTTGGCGATGGTCGGCATCGGCAGGTTCCAGTTGAACTCCTTCGAAGCGCCGCTCATCACCGCGAAGCCCTGCGCGTAGGCGGCGATCTTGCCGGCGAACAGCGCCAGTTCGAGGTCTTTCAGCAGCGCGTCCTTGTCGCCGGAAATCCTGGTCACGCCGATATTGCCATAGGCCTTTTCCGCCGCCTGCCGCTCGTCCTTGATCGACGACAGCACGCGCGCCGCCACCGCCGCTTCGATCGCGGTTGCCGGAATGCCGAGCTGCTGCGCCTCGATGACGGACCATTTGCCGGTGCCCTTCTGGCCGGCGCGGTCGAGGATGATGTCGACCACCGGCTTGCCGGTCTTCGGATCGTCGGCGGCGAGCACCTTGGCGGTGATCTCGATCAGGTAGGAATTGAGCCGGCCCTTGTTCCAGTTGGAAAATACCGTGCCGATCTCCTTCGGCCCCATGCCCAGGCCGTCACGCAGGATGCCGTAGATTTCGGCGATCATCTGCATGTCGGCATATTCGATGCCGTTATGGATGGTCTTGACGAAATGCCCGGCGCCGTCGGTGCCGAGCCATGCGGCGCAAGGTTCCTCCTTGAACTTGGCGGAGATCGCGGTCAGCACCTTCTCGACGCGCTTCCAGGAGTCTTCCGTGCCGCCGGCCATGATCGAGGGTCCGTGGCGCGCGCCCTCCTCGCCGCCGGAGACACCCATGCCGATGAAGGTCAAACCCGAGCCAGAGAGCTCGGAGAAGCGCCGCATCGTATCGCGGAAATTGGCATTGCCGGCATCGATGACGATATCGTTGTCGGACAGCACGCCACGCAACGCTTCGATCTGCTCGTCGACCGGCTTGCCGGCCAGCACCATGATGATGATCGGACGCGGCGGCCGGATCGCGGCGGCAAGTTCCTCCAGGCTGTAGCAGGGGACGACCATGTCCCTGAGCGCGCCGGAATTCTCGACGAAAGCGTCGGTGCGTGCCCTTGTGCGGTTGAAGACGGCGATGCGGTGCCCGTGCTCGGCGATGTTCAGCGCCAGGTTGGAGCCCATAGTGCCAAGGCCGATCAGGCCGATTTCGGCTTTTTCCATCGTTTCTTCCCTGCTTTCGGATCTGGTGTTTTCGAGCTTGCGCTCATTGTTGCTTGAATGATTGACGGCCCTTCAGGCCCGCGTCAACCGCCTCGCCCAATTGTGTGGCTGGGACGTTACGGTCTGATGTCGACCGGCGCCTCGATCTTCACCATCTCGAAGTCCGAGACCAAGATGTCTATGCGCACCATCCAGCGGCCGGGTACCGGGATGATGAGGTTGTCGACACGCCAGCTGCCGTCGCCGGGCCTGGTCGCCGCGCGCTTCAGCGGTTCGATGCCGGAATCGGGCTTCGACAGCACCAGCGTCACCTCCTTGGCGTCGAGCGGTCCGAAATCGCCGGTCATGATGATCATCGAGGCGACCACCGGCCCCGCATGGCCTGGCGTGATGCTGAGATCGGCCATCGCCTGCAGCGCGTGGATGTGGACCGAAACTGGCTGCGCCGCCGCGATCGCCAGTGCTCGTGGCGGCGGCGTGAAGCGCCAGCCCGCGGCGACCCCGAAGATCGCCAGCACGATCAGCACTTCGACGCCGACCGAGCGGGTGAGCCTGCGTTGCACCTCGGTCGCTCCCGCCTCGGCCGAAGCGGTGAGCTTCCAGCGATTGACGGCAGCGAGCGTGAACAGGAAGACCAGCAACGCGAGCTTGACCAGCAGCAGCCGGCCATAGGCTGTGTCGGCCAGCGCCGAGGGTATCTGCACCTGGATTACGGCCAACACGATGCCTGCCGCGGCAAGCAAGGCCACCACAGGCAGGATTGCCCATGAGAAGTGGTGCAGGAATTCGACCGCGCCCGCCGCTTGACGCTTCAGCGCGAGACCGAGCGGCACCAAGGCGCCGGCCCAGAAAGCGATGCCGACGCCATGCACGAAGACCAGCGGCCGTGTCAGCCATTGCGGCTCGGCCGCACTGGCATGGCCGCTGGCGGCGAGTGCGACGCCGACGCCAGCCAGTCCGGCAAGGGCAAGCGGCCTGGCGGCCGCGCGCGGTCCGGCCAGCGACAGCAGGCCAAGTCCCAAGGCGACCAGGGCGATCAGCACCGTCCAGCCGAAGCTGGTGCCGAGCCCGGTGCGCCAGATCACCGGCTGCGCCAGATGGGAGAGCGGCGCCCCCAGCGCATCGAGACCCTGAAAGCCCAGCGACAAGGGTGCCGCCACCAGCCCGCACAAGATCGCGGCCGCGACAAAGCGCTGGCCGGCACGGCCAGCCCCGGCCAGCCAGGCAAAGGCGAACGCGCCGCCAATGCCGAGGAAAAGGCCTATGTAGAGAAAAACCTTGCCGATCCAGATCGCCGACCGCAGTGGCCAGTCAATCGCCTCGGAGACGGCCGGCGGCTCGCTTGGCGCGCCGATGGAAAACAGCAGCGAGCCGCCGACCGGATGGCCGTCGGCGGAAATGACACGCCAGCTCAGCACATGCGTGCCGGATTTGAGCGCCCGCGGATTGTCGATCTCGACCGTCTGGTCGCCGAGACGGAAGTCGGTCAGCGGAACCGGGGTGCCGTCGGGCATCACCAACGTCAGCACCAACGGCGAGACCGGCTCGCTGAAGGTCAGCGAGAACCGCGCTGGCGCCTGCGCCAGCACCACACCGTCGGCCGGATCGGTCTTGATCAGCGCCGCATGGGCAAGGGCCGGGCTTGTCGAGGCCATGACGATGAACGCCATGGCCGCGGCGAGCAGCCCGCCGGCAATCCAGCCGACGAGCTTGCTGTTCGTATCGGCTATCCAGGAAGGTATTGCGATCATGCCATGCCATGGGGATGCGGCGCTCCGACAAGCAGAGCGCCAAGGAGAAAAGCTATTTCTTCGGCGTGAGCTTGATGCCGGGCGCCGGGTTCTCCAGCGCGTCCTCATCCTGTCCGGCCGCCGGAATCTCGATCCAGCGGGCGGCGGCATCGCCGCATTCCTGCACCACCGGGAAGTACAGCTTCTGGCCGACGGGCAGGTCGGCCGTCAGCGTCGCGCGGAAGACGAACTCGTCGTAGAATTCATCCGGCAAATTGCCGCCGCTCCAGTCGACTTCCTTGACCCCATCGGCAACCGCCTGACCATAGAGCTGGTAGGATTTTTCATATTTGCCCTTCTTGGCCTGCAGCGTCCAGCCTGGCTTCGGCATCGGCTTCACCGCGATCACCCCTTCCGGGATCTGCACGCGCACGGCCGTCGTGGCCTTGCCGTCGCAGCCATGTGGCACGCGCAGCACAGCCTTGTAGGTCGAGCCGACTGCCGCCTCCTGGGTCTCCAGCGTGATGTGCGCGAAGGCGGCATTTGTCCCCAGCACGAGAAACGCTCCGGCCGCCAAAAGATATTTGTTCATGATGGTCCCTCTGATTTCAAAATTGGTGATCGGCGCGATCAATTGGCGTGGTCGTCCATGCCGCCCATTTCGCCCATGCCTTCGACGGCGAACTCGATATTGACCGTGCCGGCCTTCTCGAAGGTCAGCGTGGCGGCGAATTTTTCACCCTGCTTGGGTTGCCGCTTCAGGCCGATGAACATCAGGTGGTAGCCTCCCGGCGCCAGCGCGACCTTGCCGCCTGCCGGGACTTCCAGGCCACCATCCACCGGCCGCATGGTCATGACGCCGTCCTTGACGCCCATTTGATGCAGCTCGGCCTTTTCCGAGACGTCGGAGGAAATCGACAGCAGCCGGTCTGGTGTACTGCCCTTGTTGACGATGGTGAAATAGCCGCCGGCCACCTTGGCGCCGGCTGGCGTGGCGCGCGACCAGGGGTGTTCGATTTCGAGATCGCCGACCTTGAATTCATGCGCCAGGACGGCCTGGGCGCCCAGGAAGACAAGCGCGAGGGCTAACGCGGCAATGCCGAGATCGGCTTTGAAGCGAGACAGGGTGCGGCCGAACACAGTGCCTGCCGATATGCGGAAAGAATGGGACATGGTTGCTCCATGACGTGATGATCGCGCCGTCGCCGGTCGCGAATGTTTGATCTTGGATGAGTACGCTCGCGAAACGTTCCGCAAGCAAGCAGGCTCAAGCCGCGAGTGGCGGCGCGCGCGGATTCGATGGGGAGCGTTCGCGGGCGAAGTCGAGATGCGTGGTCGCCGGGAAGACGAAGGCGACGGTCTCGAAGGAAAGGGACGCAAGCGCAAGCCCGGCATCGGCCGGCGGCGCATAGGCCGGCGAAAACATGCTGCAGCCGAGTGTGCAGCAGGCCGGCGGATGGGACGGGTGCTGGTCGCCACCGGGAAGCTGTGTGGCGCCATCATGGGTACAGATCACGTTGCCGAAGGCATCGAGCTGCGCGGTATCGGGCCTGATGCTGAAGGCGAACGTACCAAGTGTCGACTGGAGCAACAGCAGACAGGCCGCGACAAGCGCGACCGGCATGCTCCAGCGTCTCTCCCGGCGGTTCACCATTTGCCTCTTCAAACGATCGATGACTATCCCTACCACGGCAGCCAGAGGTCGAAAATCGGCAATTCCATGCTGCGGCAACACGGCAGGATCAGTTCTTTTGAGATGGCCGGCTTTCCGGGATGGAGGTCAGCAATGTCTGGCGGGCCGACTTCAGGTGCTTGCGGCAGGCGGCATCGACCTTGCCGAGATCGCGCGACTTGAGCGCCTCGATATAGGCCAGATGCTCGCCGATCGCGACTTCGTTGCGCTCGCGTTCCTGCGCCTTGTTCCACTGGTAGTGGTAGTGGAAGATCATGGCGATGACGTCGTAGAAATCGACGATGAAGCGGTTGCGTGAGGCGCGATGAATGAGCCGGTGCAAGCGCTCGTCCAGCTCCGAGAACTCATTGAAACGCGTCGCGATCTCGCGTGCCAGAACGCGGTGTTCCCCTTCCAGCCGATCGAGATCGCTCCATACCGGACTGTCCTGCGGCAGCGCGGTGAAGGCGGCGGCCGAGCGCAATTCGAACATTTCGCGGATCTCGGTCAGTTCCAGCGCGAAGGCCCGCGTGAAGCCTTTCAGCACCCAATGGCTGTTGCGGCGTTTTTCGATCAGGCCGAAGCGGGAGAAGCGGATCAGGAACTCGCGTACGCTGGTGGTGCCGACGCCGATCTCGCGCGCCAGTTCGAGCTCGTTGATCTGCATGCCGGCCTCGGCGCCGCCGGCCAGCAGCCTGCGCATGAACGACCGTTCGATGATCTCGGCCAGCGTGTCGGTCTCTTCCTCGGGAAAGAAATCATCCGCACGTGGATCGCGCAGCACCGTCTTGGCGCGCTTGTTCCAGGCGATCAACCCGGTTTCTTCCATGCGCGCCAGGATGCTGCGCACGGTCGTGCGGCTGACTCCCAGCAAGGCGCCAAGTTCCGGTTCCGAGGGCAGGCTGCGCGTCTCATCGAGCAGCCTCAGACAACGGTTATAGGCGTCCTTGTAGACGTTGTTGCTCTTCGACATCCCCTGACCCGTTGCACGCCAGCGCTTGCGGCGGCCGGCTTGAAGCGCAATATGACGTTCCATCGTCTGCAGCGCCACCACTTACCCAGGGCGGAACCGCCGTGAAAAAACAATTGACGCAAAACTGTTTTTTCACGATAAAAGACATTAACTCTTAACAGGCGCGTGTCAATCCGCGCATCCCAGGATCACCCAGGAAACCGCCCGTGAACGTCTCGAATACCATTCTTCTGTCCCCCGCCGACAATGTCGCCGTTGCCAATGGGCGCATCGAGATCGGCACCGCGCTGCCGGGTGGCGCGCTCGCTGCCACCGTCATCGAGCCCGGCCACAAGGTGGCGATCAAGCCGATTGCCGCGGGTGAAGCCGTGGTCAAATACGCTCAGGCGATCGGTCGCGCCACGCAGGACATCGCGCCCGGCGAGCATGTCCATTCGCACAATCTGGTCTTCGAGGCCGGCCGCCTCCCCGTGGTGCCGCCAAGCGAGGCCGAGCATGCGACGGAAGCGGACCGCGCCCGGACATTCATGGGCTATCGCCGCGCCGACGGCCGCGCCGGCACGCGCAACTTCATCGGCATCATCGCCAGCGTCAATTGCTCGGCCACCGTCTGCCATTCGATCGCCGACACCGCCAACCGGACCCTTTTGCCGAAATATCCCGGGATCGATGGCTTCGTGCCCATCGTCCATGGCCAGGGCTGCGGCATGAGCGGCACCGGCGACGGCATGATGGTGCTGCACCGCACGCTGGCCGGCTATGCCCGCCACCCGAATTTCGGCGGCGTGCTGATGGTCGGGCTCGGCTGCGAGGTCAACCAGCTCACGCTTTACGGCCAGAAGGGTGCCGCCGCCGGCAAGCGCCACTTCAACATCCAGGATGCCGGCGGGTCGCGCAAATCGGTCGAAAAGGCGATGGGCGTGCTGGCCGAGATCGCCGAGGAAGTCGGTCAGTTGAAGCGCGAGCCGATCCCCGTCAGCGAGATCGTCGTCGGCCTGCAATGCGGCGGCTCCGATGGCATGTCGGGTATCACCGCCAATCCGGCGCTGGGTGCGGCCGTCGACATCCTCGCTGGCGTCGGCGGCATCGGCATCCTCTCCGAGACGACGGAAATCTATGGCGCCGAGCACCTGCTCGCCTATCGCGCCGCAAGCCCCGAGGTCGCCAAGAAGCTCGATGGCTACGTGAAATGGTGGGAGGATCACGTCGCCAAGCATGGCGCCTCGATCGACAACAATCCGTCGCCTGGCAACAAGCGCGGCGGCCTAACCACCATCCTGGAAAAGTCGCTGGGCGCGGTCGCCAAGGGCGGCCAGACGCCGCTCAACGGCGTCTTCGGCTACGCCGAGAAAGTCACCGGCAATGGGCTGGTGTTCATGGATACGCCCGGCTACGACCCGGTCTCTGCCACCGGTCAGGTCGCGGGCGGCGCCAATGTCATCGTCTTCACCACCGGCCGCGGCTCCTGCTTCGGCTGCCGGCCGACCCCCTCGATCAAGGTCGCCACCAACTCGACCATGTATCACCAGATGGAAGAGGACATGGACGTCAATTGCGGCGTCATTGCCTCCGGCGAAAAGACCATCGCCGGCATGGGCCGGGAGATCTTCGAACTAATCGTCGAGACGGCTTCGGGCCGCAAGACCAAGAGCGAGGATTTTGGCTACGGGGACAACGAATTCGTGCCCTGGCATCTCGGCGCGACGCTCTGATTTCGATTGATGTCTGATAGACTGCCCGGCCGGACAAGTGGCCGGGATAGGGAGGTTGCGCATGGAAAAACGCCGCATCGGCCAGACCGCGTTGGAGGTCACCGAAGTCAGTTTCGGAGGCGCCGCGATCGGCGGCCTCTACCGGGCGTGTTCGCGCGAAGCGGCAATGGAAACGCTGCAGGGTGCCTGGGAGGCGGGTCTGCGCTATTTCGACACCGCGCCCTTCTACGGTTTCGGCCTGTCGGAACGGCGCTTCGGCGATTTCCTGCGCTACAAGCCACGTGATTCCTATGTGCTGTCGACTAAGGTCGGCCGCCTGCTTCACCCGGTGCCCGAAGATCAGGTGCCAGACCACTCCTATGTCGATCCGCTGCCCTTCGCGCTGGACTACGACTATTCCTATGACGGCATCATGCGCTCGGTCGAGTTCAGCTATGCGCGCCTTGGGCTAAACAGGATAGACATCCTGTTTGTCCACGATATCGGCGTTTACACGCACGGTGTCGAGAAAACCAAATTGCACTTTCGCCAGTTGATGGACGGCGGCCTCAAGGCGCTCGAGGAGCTGAAGCGGGCCGGCACGATTTCCGCCTACGGGCTCGGCGTCAATGAAGTCCAGATCTGCCTCGACGTGATGCGCCGCGCGCCGCTCGACTGCATCCTGCTCGCCAGCCGCTATTCCTTGCTCGACCGCAGCGCGGAAGCCGAATTGCTGCCGCTGTGCCGGGCGCAACGGACCTCGCTTGTCATTGGCGGGGTTTTCAACTCAGGCATATTGGCGACCGGGCCGGTGCAAGGGGCGCATTTCGACTACCAGCCCGCCAGCCGCGATGTTCTCGACCGTGTCGACGCCATGGAGAAGATCGCCGCTGAAGGTGGCTACCCGCTGCCCGCCGCCGCGTTCCAGTTTCCTTTGCACGAACCCGCGGTCGCCACTGTGCTGACCGGTACCGCAAAATTGGCAAACCTGACGCGCAACCTCGAACTGCTCGATATCGACGTGCCGGAGACGGACTATGCCAGGTATCGTCCCTACACGGTGGTGCAGGAACTGCATTGAAGCGCATCGTCGCGATGTGCACGGGCGCGCGACCCGCCTTCACGATGTCGCGATCCAGAGAAGAATGAACATTCCATGTTGACTGATCTATGGAATTAATATTCCATACCTTCACAGAACGGAAACGGGAGCGCCTGACCGCGACAAGGGAGAGCCGCCGCTGGGGAGTCATTGTCGGGCAGTTGGAAGAACTGGCTGAAACACCGCTTGCATCGGCTGGATCGATGCACTATCAAAACGGTGCAACTGTTTTTTATTGATAAAGTTCTGTTTGGGCCACGCCTATCCGGACGGAGCTTCCGTTAACGTTCACCGGGCGACTTAGGGAGGATCCTATGAAATTCGTGACCAGCATTCTCAACCGCCGCGCCGTCATGGCCCTGGCGGCAGCATCGATGCTCACCGGCGTCATGCATACCGCACCGGTTTCGGCGGCGGATGTGACCATCCCGATCATTGTCAAGGACACCACGTCCTTCTACTGGCAGATCGTTCTGGCCGGCGCCCGCAAGGCCGGCAAGGATCTCGGCATCAACGTGCCGGAACTCGGCGCCCAGGCCGAGACTGACGTCAACGGCCAGGTCTCGATCCTCGAGAACGCCGTCGCCAGCAACCCGGCCGCGATCGTGATCGCGCCCACCGAGTTCAAGGCGCTGGGCAAGCCGATCGATGAAGCGGCCGCCAAGGTCAAGGTCATCGGCATCGACTCCGGCGCCGACTCCAAGGCCTTCACCTCGTTCCTGACCACCGACAACGTGCAGGGCGGACGCGTCGCCGCGGACGGCCTTGCCGCCGCCATCGGCGCCGCCAATGGCGGCAAGATCGAGGGCGACGTCGCCCTGATCACCAACGCTCCCGGCGCCGGCTCGCTCGAACAGCGCAAGCAGGGCTTCACCGAGCAGCTCAAGGCAAAATATCCCGGCCTGAAGCTGGTCGCCGACAAATACGCCGACGGCCAGGCCACCACCGGACTCAACATCGCCACCGACCTGATCACCGCCAATCCGAACCTCAAGGGCATCTTCGCCTCCAACCTGATCATGGCGCAGGGCGTCGGCCAGGCCGTCGCCGAGAACAACCTTGGCGGCAAGCTGGCGCTGGTCGGCTTCGACAGCGACGAGAAGCTGATCAAGTTCCTCAACGACGGCGTCATTTCCGCCCTCGTCGTCCAGGATCCCTACCGGATGGGCTATGACGGCATCAAGACCGCGCTCGCCGCCTCGAAGGGCGAAAAGGTCGAGGCCAATGTCGACACCGGCGCCAATCTGGTGACCAAGGCCAATATGAAGGACCCCAAGATCGACGCGCTGCTCAATCCCAAGCTCTAAGCAGCCGGCGTTCAAAACCGCTTCCGGGGCCAGAGGCCCCGGAAGCATCCGCCGCCAAAGCGGCTTGGCGATCAGCCCGTTTGGCCTTCGCCTGAAAGACGACCGCAGCCTCGCCGAATGCCAACCGCGAGGCCAATCTGGGAGGATTGTCATGACGCCGACGGCGCAGGAACTGCATCCGGCCCCCGTGCTGGAACCCGGCAGGACCATCCTCGAACTGCGCGGGCTGGAAAAACGCTACCCCGGCACCCATGCGCTGAAGCCGGTCAATCTCGCCTTCAAGTCAGGCGAAATCCACGCCATCGTCGGCGAGAACGGCGCCGGCAAATCGACCCTCATCAAACTCCTGACCGGCGTCATGCCGCGCACCTCTGGCGAGGTCCTCTGGGAAGGCCAGCCGGCAGCCCTGGCGACGCCGCATGAAGCGATGGCGCTCGGCATCAATGCCGTGCACCAGGAAGTCGTGCTGTGCCGTCACCTGACGGTCGCCGCCAACATGTTCCTTGGCGAGGAAAATTCCCGTTTCGGCATCCTGCAGCAGCGCGCCATGGTCAGGGAAGCGCAGACGATCATCGACGATCTCGGCTTCGACCTGCCGGCGCATGTCGTGCTGGGTGATCTCACCATCGGCCAGCAACAGCTGATCGCCGCTGCCCGCGCCACGGTGCGCGGCACCAAATTCCTGATCTTCGACGAACCCACGGCCTACCTCACCCGCAAGGAGGCCGACCAGCTTTTCACGCTGATCCGGCGCCTGAAGGGTGAAGGCGTGACGATCATCTACATTAGCCATCGCATGGAGGAAGTCTTCGAACTCGCCGACCGGGTTTCCGTGCTGCGCGACGGCACGCTGGTCGGCACACGCAATATCGCCGAGACCAATGATGCCGAGCTGGTCAAGATGATGATCAACCGCTCTATCGAACAGGTCTATCACAAGGAGCATTTCACGCCGGGCGCTCCGATCGTCGAAACAAGGAACCTGTCGGGCAAAGGCTTCGAGAACATCTCGATGACGGTGCGTGCCGGTGAGATCGTCGGCCTCTACGGACTGATCGGCGCCGGCCGCAGCGAGTTCGTCACCTCGCTCTATGGACGTCACAAGAAGTCGGCCGGCCAGATCCTGTGGGAAGGCAAGGACGTCCAGATCAACTCCGAGCACGACGCGATCAAGCTCGGCATGGCACTGGCGCCGGAAAGCCGCCGCGACCAAGGCCTTTGCCTCAATTTGCCGGTTGGCCTCAACCTCAATTTGCCGATCTACAAGCGCATCTCCAGCAATCTGTTGATCTCGAATGCGAAAGAGAAGGCCGAGGCCGACCGTCAGATCGCCGGCCTGAGGATCAAGACGCCGACGCGCGGGGCGCTGGCGTCGAGCCTTTCGGGCGGCAACCAGCAGAAGATCGTCATCGGCAAATGGCTGGCGCACGGCGCCAAGCTGTTCATCTTCGACGAACCGACGGTCGGCGTCGATGTCGGCACCAAGGCGGAGATCTATCGCCTGTTCGGCGAGCTGTTGTCGAAGGGCGCCGGCATCATCCTGATCTCGTCCTATTTGCCGGAGGTCTACGAACTGGCCGACACGCTGCACGTGTTCCGGCGCGGCAAGCTGGTGGCCACGCACGGGTTCCATACCGCCAGTCACGAGGACATTCTCACGCAGGCGCTCGCCGAGAAACAAGAAAAACTGGGAGGACAGACATGAGCATCGAGGCGATCCCCGCCGAAAAACCGAAGCGCAACTACAACGTCCTGTTCGGGCTGACGCTGCTGGCGCTGCTGGTGCTGCTCTGGATCGTCCTGTCCCTGGCGACGCCAAGCTTCGCCTCGGGTAACAACATCGCCAATCTTCTGCGGCAGGGCTCGATGATCGCCATCATGGCGGTCGGCCAGACCTTCGTCATCATCACCGGCGGCATCGATCTGTCGGTCGGCGCGGTGGTCGGCTTCGCCACCGTCGTCGTCGCCATGCTGATCAATGCCGGCGTTCCGATCGCGGTCGCCATCCTGATCACCTTGCTCGTCGGTGTCGCCATCGGCCTTTTCCATGGCTTCGGCATCGTCAAGATGGGCTTGCCGCCGTTCATCATCACGCTGGCGACGCTGACCTCGCTGCGCGGCATCGGCCTTTTGATGACCAACGGCAACTCGATCAACATCAACAGCGACAGCTTTACCGCCTTCTCGCGCAATTCCTTTATCGGCATCCCCAATTTGTTCTGGATGGTGATCCTGGTGGGTGTGCCCGCCTATGTCTTCCTGCATCACAGCCGTTGGGGCCGCTACCTCTTTTCGGTCGGCTCCAACGCCGAGGCCTCGCGCCTGTCCGGCGTCAATGTCCAGCGCACCATCTACATGGCTTATACGCTGTCCGGCCTGTGCGCGGCCTTCGTCGGCGTGCTGCTCGCCGCCCGCATCGGCATCGGCAACCCGACCCAGGCCGAGGGCTGGGAACTGCAGGCGATCGCCTCTTCGGTCATCGGCGGCACCTCGCTGTTCGGCGCGGTCGGCTCGGTGCACGGGCCGCTGCTTGGCGCCTTCATCCTGGCCACCATCAACAACGGCGCCAACCTGCTCAACGTCAACTCGTTCTGGCAGCGCATCATCACCGGCGCGCTGATCATCATCATCGTCTACTTCGACGGACTGCGCCGCCGCGGCAAATGACGCATTCCAATCGATCGCCGGCCTGGCGCGGGCCGGCGATTTCTTGAACAGACTGGATCAAAGCATGAAAGCCGTCGTCTGCCGCTCGCCCGGCGACCTTGTTGTCGAAGACCACCCGGCTCCCGGCGCCCCGCCTCCCGGCTGGGCCCTGGTGGCGGTCAGTCATGTCGGCATCTGCGGCACCGACTACCATATCTTCGAGGGTAAGCACCCTTTCCTCGCCTATCCCCGCATCATGGGCCATGAAGTCTCCGGCACAGTGACCGAGCGGGGCGAAGGCGTCGACCTCGCCCTTGGCGAACCGGTGATCATCAACCCCTACCTTTCCTGCGGCAAATGCATCGCCTGCCGGCACGGCAAGCCCAATTGCTGTGTCAGGATCGAAGTGCTCGGCGTGCACCGCGACGGCGCGATGTGCGAACAGATCCTGGTGCCGGCTAAGAATCTCTATCCCACCAACGGCCTGTCGCTCGCCGACGCCGCCGCCGTCGAATTCCTGGCCATCGGGGCGCATGCCGTCCGGCGCGCCCGGGCCGAGCCTGGCGCCCGCACCCTGGTCATCGGCGCCGGCCCGATCGGGCTCGGCACCGCCATCTTCGCCCGCATTGCCGGGTTGGATGTGACACTTCTCGATATGAGCACCGAAAGACTGGTCTTCGCGGCGAGTGAACTCGGCTTTTCGATTCTCGACGGCTCGCAAGGACCCGTGTCCGATCTGGTGCGTGATGCGACCGACGGCGAAGGCTTCGACGTAGTCTTCGACGCCACCGGCAACACGCGATCGGTTCAATCGGCCTTTGCCCACGTCGCGCATGGCGGAGCGCTGGTGCTGGTCAGCGTCGTCAAGGACGATATTGTTTTTTCCGATCCCGAGTTCCACAAGCGAGAAATGACATTGATCGGCAGCCGCAATGCGTTGCGCGCCGACTTCGACCATGTCGCGGCCTCGATCCGCAATGGTGCCGTGCCGTTGGCCAAGCTTGTCACCCACCGCACCACGCTGGCCGATACGCCAGGAGATCTCGCACGCTGGGCGCATGAAAAGTCGGGCCTGATCAAGGCCGTGATCGAGATCGGATAGCCCTACAGCGCCGACAGCTTCAACTCCACCCGCTCGGCCGGAAAACGCGACTCCGAAAACTGGATCGGCTGGCCGTCGGGTGTGACGTTGACCGCAACCGTGACCAGCACGATGGCGCCCGGCTGCAGATCGAGATCGGCGAGATCGGCGGCGTCGGCATGGCGCGCCGAGAGCACGGTCGATTGCCTGAGATAATCGTCGATACCGAAACGTGCGAGCGAGGCGGTGATAGAACCGGTTTGCGCCATCGCCTTGTCGATGCCGGCAAAGCGCCGGGCATCGAACCATCCAGCGGCGCGCGACACTGGCCGTCCGTCAGCCTCGCCGCGTGTCTCCAACCGGATCACCTCGGCACCCCGGGCAAGGCCAAGGCCTTCGGCCACGCGCTGGCTGGCGGGCTCGACCGACGAAGCGAGCAGCACGACGTGCCGTTCCGACGTCTGCCCCTGCAGGCCAGTCGAAAAGCGTGTCCGCGCGCCAATCGGATACGACAGCCGCTTGCGTGACAGGACGAAGGTGCCGCGCCCCTGTTCGGCCCGCAGCACGCCCTCCTGCACAAGGGCCGATATGGCGCTGCGTACGGTGTGACGGTTAACGCCGTAGCGCTCGGCCAGCGCGACTTCGGGCGGCAGCGCGGCATTTTCGGCGAAATCGCCGGCGGCAATCGATTGCAGGATCCTGTCGGCGATCTGGCGCCACAATGAGACGCCGCTGCGTCGCTCGATGCTGTCGGCCACATCATGCTCGATCATGTTTTGCCCCCCGGCCTGTCACGCACCCGTCATGGACTCGCGTTAGGTAATATGTATAATTTGTATAGTTGTCTATATCAATAGACAAATTTAGCAGAGAGGAAGTTGGCGATGCGAGGACAGGAAGCCCGCGATCAGGCCGAGCGCAAGGCCGCCATGGCGACGCTGGCGCAATCGAGCGGCGACGACATCGTCCGGCTCTGGAACGAGTCTGGCCTGCCTTCGCAAGCCGAACTTCTGCGCGGTCCCGAGACGGGCCTTGTCACGCTTCGTGGCCGCATCGGCGGCGGCGGCGCGCCCTTCAATGTCGGCGAGGCGACCGTCACGCGTGCCACTGTCCGGCTGTCATCCGGGCAGGTCGGCCATTGTTACGCGCTTGGCCGCGACAAGCAGAAGGCGAAGCTGGGAGCAATAGCCGACGCGCTCTGGCAGGACCCTGCCCGCCGCACCGAGGTCGAGACCAGGCTGATCGCGCCTTTGCGGTCGGCGCTTGCCGCTGCCCAGGAAAAACGCCGCGCCGAGACGGCGGCAACGAAGGTGGATTTCTTCACCATGGTTCGCGGAGAAGATTGATGGATATCGCTGCGCAATCGATCGAGGGCGGTTTCGCCGATCCGGTCTTCAACGCTCAGACCGTGTTTCGGGCCGTCATGGATGCCATGGCGCGGCCGGGCAGTGTCCACCCCTTGCCACCCCTGGCCCGCCCGCCGGCTCCGCTCTCGGCGACGTCGGGCGCCGTAGCACTGGCGCTATGCGACAACGACACGCCGCTCTGGCTCGACCCGGCCCTGCATGCCTCCGCCGCGATCGGGTCTTGGCTTGGTTTCCACACCGGCGCGCCGCTGGCCAACACGCCGGCCGACGCGCATTTCGCATTTGTTGCCACGCCGGCCGAGATGATGACGCTCGACGGTTTTTCGCAGGGCACGCAGGATTATCCCGACCGATCGACGACGCTGATCCTGCAGGTCGGCGACCTCGTTTCAGGCACTCCGTTACTGCTGGAAGGCCCGGGCATTGAAACCAGCGCCACGATCGCGCCGGCACGGATGCCGCGCCATTTCGTCGAGCAGTGGAAGCAGAATATCAGGCGCTTTCCGCGCGGCGTCGACATCATCCTCGCCACATCGGACGGCATAGCCTGCCTGCCGCGCACGACGCGCATCAAGACGATGGAGGTGTAAAATGTATGTCGCGGTAAAAGGCGGCGAGGCCGCCATTGCCAACGCCCACAGCCTGCTCGCCGATCGCCGGCGCGGCGACCGCTCGGTGCCCGCACTTCGCCTCGACCAGATCGTCGAACAGCTGGCGCTCGGCGTCGACAGGGTGATGAGCGAAGGCTCGCTCTATGACCGTGAACTGGCCGCACTCGCCATCGTCCAGGCACGCGGCGACATGATCGAGGCG
Organism: Mesorhizobium sp. B2-7-3; assembly: GCF_006440715.1. Lineage (NCBI taxonomy): Bacteria > Pseudomonadati > Pseudomonadota > Alphaproteobacteria > Hyphomicrobiales > Phyllobacteriaceae > Mesorhizobium > Mesorhizobium sp. B2-7-3. Next base: position 603,015 of record NZ_VFTY01000002.1, on the reverse strand, counting down.
ATCTTCCTGGTGCGCGCCTACCGCACAACGCTGCCGCGCTTCGGCTACAGCAAGCCGATCGACACCGGCTGCATGCTGGTCGAACGGCGCGTCTCGGCGACCTACAAGGATCTGCCAGGCGGCCAGTTGCTCGGTCCGACCTTCGACTACACGCATCGGTTGCTCGACCCTGAACTTGCCGCTGGGGCCGATGTCGCCGATCCCTTGCAGCGCGAGACGGAAGCGCAGCCAATGCCGCGCGTCTCGGCGATCCTCGCCCGTGAAGGCCTGATCGAGCCCGATGGCCAGATGCCGCAGGACCATGTGCCCGGCGACATCACCCGCGAGCCGCTGGAATTCCCGATGGCGCGCGACATCCGCCTGCAGGCACTGTCGCGCGGCGACGAGGGTTTTCTGCTGGCGCTCGGCTATTCCACCCAGCGCGGCTATGCCCGCAACCATCCCTTCGTCGGCGAAATCCGCATCGGCGAGGTCGAACTGGAACTCGACGTTCCCGAACTGCCCTTCGCCGTGCCGCTCGGCACGGTGCGCGTCACCGAATGCCAGATGGTCAACCAGTTCAAGGGCTCGGCCAAGGCGCCGCCGCAATTCACCCGCGGCTACGGCCTCGTCTTCGGCCAGAGCGAACGCAAGGCGATGGCCATGGCACTCTGCGACCGGGCCCTGCGCGCCGCGGAGCTCGGCGAGGATATCGTCGCCGCCGCCCAGGACGAGGAGTTCGTCATCTCGCACTCCGACAATGTCCAGGCCACCGGCTTCGTCGAGCACCTGAAGCTGCCGCACTACGTCGACTTCCAGGCCGAACTCGATCTCGTACGTCGCATGCGCGCCGAGTACGAAGCACGCGAAAATCCAGCGAAGGCGGAAGAAAAAAAGGAGGCAGCGGAATGACTGCGCAACCGACAGACATCGCCACCTACAACTTCGCCTATCTCGACGAGCAGACCAAGCGGATGATACGCCGCGCGATCCTCAAGGGCATCGCCATTCCGGGCTACCAGGTGCCGTTCGCCTCGCGCGAAATGCCGATGCCCTATGGCTGGGGCACTGGCGGCGTGCAGGTCACCGCGTCGATTATCGGCCCCGACGATGTGCTCAAGGTCATCGACCAGGGCGCCGATGACACCACCAATGCCGTGTCGATCCGCGCCTTCTTCAAGAAAGTCGCTAACGTCGCGGTCACCACCGATACCGCCACCGCCACCATCATCCAGACCCGTCACCGCATCCCCGAACATCCACTCACGGCGGGCCAGGTGCTGGTCTACCAGGTGCCCATCCCCGAACCGCTGCGCTTCCTCGAGCCGCGCGAGACCGAAACGCGGAAAATGCATGCGCTGGAAGAATACGGCCTCATGCATGTGAAGCTCTATGAGGACATCGCCAAGCACGGCCGCATCGCCACCACCTATGCCTATCCGGTCAAGATCGAGGGCCGCTATGTGATGGACCCGTCGCCGACACCGAAATTCGACAATCCCAAGATGCACCGCTCGCCGGCCCTGCAGCTGTTCGGCGCCGGCCGCGAAAAGCGCATCTACGCCGTGCCGCCCTTCACCGATGTGGTGAGCCTCGACTTCGAGGATCATCCGTTCGAGGTGCAGACTTTCGATCAGCCCTGTGCGCTGTGCGCGGCCGAGAATGTCTATCTCGACGAGGTCATCCTCGACGACCATGGCGGCCACATGTTCGTCTGCTCCGACACCGATTATTGCGAGAAGCGGCGCGCCGACGGCCATCGCGGCCACCTTGCCCCCGAAACCGATCTTGCCGCAGGAAACATGGAGCCGGCGCAATGACCGACGAACCGCTGCTGCGCGTCTCGGCGCTCTCCAAGTTCTATGGCTCGCGGGTCGGCTGCGACAATGTCTCCTTCGACCTGTGGCCGGGCGAGGTTCTGGCGGTCGTCGGTGAGTCCGGCTCCGGCAAGACGACGCTGCTCAACTGCCTGTCGACGCGGCTGCTGCCTTCCTCCGGCACAGCCAGCTACCGCATGCGCGACGGCCAGTTCCGCGAGCTCTACCGCATGAGCGAGGCCGAGCGCCGCTTCCTGATGCGCACCGACTGGGGCTTTGTCCATCAGAACCCAGCCGACGGCCTGCGCATGACGGTCTCGGCCGGCGCCAATGTCGGCGAACGGCTGATGGCGGTCGGCGACCGCCACTACGGCAAGATCCGCGCTACCGCGGTCGACTGGCTGTCGCGCGTCGAGATCGAGGAAGACCGCATCGACGACGAACCGCGCGCCTTTTCCGGCGGCATGCGTCAGCGGCTGCAGATCGCCCGCAATCTCGTCACCGGGCCACGGCTGGTGTTCATGGATGAGCCGACCGGCGGCCTCGATGTCTCGGTGCAGGCCCGCCTGCTTGATCTCTTGCGCGGCCTGGTCACGGACCTCGGCCTTGCCGCGATCGTCGTCACCCACGACCTCGCCGTGGCGCGACTGCTGTCGCAGCGCATGATGGTGATGAAGGACGGCCGCGTCGTCGAAAGCGGCCTCACCGACCGCGTCCTCGACGACCCGCGCGCGCCCTACACGCAATTGCTCGTTTCCTCGATTTTGCAGGTGTGATGATGGCGCGTGTCCCGCCGACCGACGACAATCGGAGAACCTTCTGATGCCGACCCCACTCGTTGTTTCCGACGTTGCCAAAAGCTTCACCATGCATCTGCGCGACGGCATCAAACTCCCTGTCGTCGCGGGTGTCTCGTTCTCGATCAAGGCGGGCGAATGCACCGTGCTCGGTGGTCCGTCCGGCGCCGGCAAGAGTTCGATCCTGAAGATGCTCTACGGCAACTACGCCGTCGACGAAGGCCAGATCATCGTCAGGCACGAGGACGGACTGATCGACCTCGCCCATGCCAGCCCGCGCACCGTGCTTGCCGTACGCCGGCAAACGATCGGCTATGTCAGCCAGTTCCTGCGCACCGTGCCGCGTGTCTCGGCTCTCGACGTCGTCGCTGAGCCACTGGTTGAACGCGGTGAGGAGCGCGAGGCAGCCCGAGCCAAGGCACGCGCGTTGCTGGCCCAGCTCAACCTGCCGGAAAAACTCTGGATGCTGCCACCGGCAACCTTCTCGGGCGGCGAGCAGCAGCGTGTCAACATCGCGCGAGGCTTCATCACCGAGCACCCCATCCTGCTGCTCGACGAGCCGACCGCATCGCTCGATGCGACGAACCGCGACGTGGTGATCGAACTCATCGCCGCCAAAAAGGCGGCGGGCGTCGCCCTGCTCGGCATCTTCCACGATCACGATGTGCGCGAGGCGGTGGCCGACCGCATCATCGACGTCACCGCCTTCGCTCCGGGAAAAATCGCCGCATGACCAGGAAGCTATCGGAGACGCCGCTGGTCCACCCGACGGCGGAGGTGCACAACTCGACACTCGGCCGCTGGACCGAGATCGCCGACCGCAGCCGGGTTTCGGAAAGCGAGATCGGCGACTATTCCTACATGATGCAGGACTGCGCGGTCTGGTGCGCGACGATCGGCAAATTTGCCAACATCGCCGCCAGCGTGCGCCTCAATGCCACCAACCACCCGACCTGGCGGCCGACGCTGCACCACTTCACCTACCGCGCCTCCGACTATTGGGACGATGCCGAGCATGAGAGCGAATTCTTCGCCGAGCGCCGCGCCAAGCGCGTCACCATCGGCCACGACACCTGGCTCGGCCACGGCTCGACCGTCCTGCCCGGCGTCACCGTCGGCGACGGCGCCGCCGTTGGCGCCGGCGCCGTCGTCTCGAAGGACGTCGCGCCCTACACGATCGTCGCCGGCGTACCGGCAAAACCGATCCGCGAGCGCTTCGACCGCCGCACCGCCGCGCGCTACCAGGCGCTTGCCTGGTGGGATTGGGATCACGCAAGGCTGCGCGCCGCGCTCGATGATTTTCGGGAGCTGACGGCCGAAGCGTTTTTGGAGAAATACGAGGAACGTGCATCGGGCAAAGAGGCATAGCCCTCGCATCATCGTCATATCGCCGGCTTGTTCATACCCTTGACACAGGACTCGGACAGGACGCGATCTCCTTCAAGGAGATCGCCATGCTCGACACCCTCAGACCCTCGCTCGCCGGATTCTTTGCCGGCTCCAATCCGGCGTTGCCGGCGCATCTCGGCACGCGCTACGACGCGTCAGGCAACTTCCTCCTCGAGCCGGGCAACACCGTCGTCAGCCATCTGGTCAGCGGCTCGCCTTCGGAAGCGGTGGTGTTAGCTGTCCGCGAGAAGATGCTGGCAATGCCTGATGCCGACCGCCTCGCCTTCATGCCCGTTTCCAGCCTGCACATGACCCTTTTCCAGGGCATAATCGAATATCGCCGTCGCCTGCCCTTCTGGCCGCGGGACGTGCCGCTCGACACCAGCATCGACGCCATGACCCGCCTCTATCTGGAGCGCCTGAAGGGGTTCCAGGGCTTCGGGCCTTTCAACATCAAGGTGGCCGAGGTCCTGCCGACCGGCCTCACCGTTGCCGGCGTGACCGACGAGGATGCGCGCATCATGCGTGCCTGGCGCGATGCGCTCGCGGTGCCGTTCGGCTACCGGCATCCCGACCACGACACCTACGTCTTCCACATCACCTTCGCCTATCAGATCCAGCGCTTTGATGATGATAGGGCCGCCGCGTGGCAGGCGCTGTTTGACGATTGCCTGGCACTTTTCGCGCGCCAGGCGCCGGTGATCGAGATCAAGGCTCCCGCCTTCTGCGCATTCCGCGACATGAAGCATTTCGAGGAATTGCTGGTGCTCGGCTGATCGCCCGCAAGGCGCCAGTCGCCGCGCCTGTGGAGCGTAACAAAACTGACATCATCGCGACACGGCAGGTTCATGTGGTTGCGTTAGGCGAGTGCCTGACGATCAATATGGACCGGACTGGAACCAGCCCATGTCAGCAAACTCTGCCACGCTCGAAATCCGCGGCGTCAGCCGACGATTTGGCAAGAACACCGCCGTCAGCGACGTCAGCATCTCGATCCCGCAAGGGCAGATGGTCGGCGTCATCGGTCGTTCGGGTGCAGGCAAATCCACTCTTCTTCGCATGATCAACCGTCTTGTCGACCCCAGCCAGGGGTCGATTTTTTTTGACGGCGCAGAGGTTTCCAGGCTGCGCGGGTCGCCGCTGCGGCGCTGGCAGCGCGACTGCGCCATGATCTTCCAGCAGTTCAACCTGGTGCCGCGCCTCGACGTGCTGACCAACGTGCTGCTCGGCAAATTGAACCACCGTTCGACCCTGTCCAATCTTCTGGGCATGTTTTCGCGCGCCGAGTGCGCGGAGGCGGTCGCCGCGCTCGAGCGGCTCGACATCGCCCGCACCGCACTTCAGCCCGCCGGCACGCTGTCGGGCGGCCAGCAGCAGCGCGTCGCCATCGCCCGCGCCATGATGCAGCAGCCCAGGGTGATCCTCGCCGACGAGCCGATCGCCTCGCTCGACCCGCTCAACGCCAAGGTGGTGATGGATTCTCTGCAGGACATCAATCTGCGCGAAGGCATCACCGTTGTCACCAATCTGCATACGCTCGATACCGCCCGCACCTATTGCAACCGCATCATCGGCATGGCCACCGGCAAGGTCGTCTTCGACGGGCCGCCCGAAGAGCTCGACCGCCAAGCCGTGCGTCTTGTCTACGGCGCCGACAGCAATGGCGGCGAGATATCGGAGGTCATCACCTCCACCAGCGTTGCCTTCAAGCAGAAGATCGCCGCATCCGCCGGACCGCTCGAGCCCGCATTCCCGGGATACTGAGCCCAGTAAGGGCCAATAGCGAGCAGCCTGGATCGTCCGTCCGCGTCAAGGGCACTTGTCAAGATCAAGAACGCTGCCGGCGCGGGGCCGGAACTTACAGGAGAGATATCAATGTTCAGGAAGATGGTTTTCGGTGCCGTTTCGGTGCTCGCCATGGCCACCAGCATGGCCCATGCCGCCGACATGAAGGAATTTCGCGTCGGCATTCTCGGCGGTGAAAACGAAACCGACCGGCTGCGCAACTACCAGTGCCTGGCCGATCACCTGAAGGCAGAGTTTGGCTTCGAGAAGGTTTCGCTGTTCCCCGCCGCTGACTATGACGGCGTCATCCAGGGCCTGCTCGGCGGCACGCTCGACTTCGCCGAACTCGGCGCTTCCGGCTACGCCAGCGTCTATCTCAAGGATCCGAAGGCGGTTACCCCGATCCTCACCACCAAGCAGACCGACGGCTCCACCGGCTACTATTCGATCGGGCTGGCGCTGAAGACGTCGGGGATCACCGACATCAAGTCGGCCAAGGGCAAGAAGCTCGGCTATGCCGATCCGGATTCGACCTCCGGCTATCTGATCCCGCTGACCCAGATTCCGAAGACCACCGGCGCCTCGAACGAGACCTACTTCGCTTCGACCCAGTTCAATGGCGGCCACGAAAACAACGTTCTGGCCGTGCGTGACGGTAAGGTAGATGTCGCGGTCGACGATTCCTCGGGCATCGGCGACTTCAAGAACGGCTACACCTCCGGCACCTTCCACAAGGAAGTCGCCAAGGGCGCCGTCGACCCTAACGACTTCGTCGAAGTCTGGCGCTCGGGCCTGATCCCGAACGGCCCGCTTGTCGTGCGCACCGCGATCGGCGACGACATGACCGCCAAGCTGGCGGCCTTCTTCACCGACCTGCCCAAGAAGGACAAGGCTTGCTTCGAAGGCGTCGAAGGCGGCGATTTCACCGGCTACGTTCCGGTGAAGCCGGACTTCTACAGCGTCATCGTAGAAGCCCGTAAGGCAGCCATCGGCGGCTAACGGCGAAATTGCAAAAGGGCGGTACCTCATCAAGTACCGCCCTTTTTGCATCTCCGATCATGACCCTTTCCGTGACAGCCCCCTCCGGCGCCACCCACGAGATGGCCGATGCCTGGCGACGCCAGACGTCGCTGCGCCGGTTCTATACCGTGCTGGGCGTCGGGCTGCTGCTTGCCGCGATGCTTTCCAGCATGTGGTTCGCCGACGAAGCCAACGCCGGGCACTTCTTCGACCGGCTGCCGCATATTCTGGATTTCCTGAGCTGGCTGGTCCCCAAGGACTGGAACGACGTCTGGCGGGCGCTGTTCGACATTGCCTCGCCGCATGATACCGGCACCCAGGAATTCAACTTCCCGCTCGGCCGCGTCTACGTCTGGGACGGTTTCTACATCCCCGAATATGTCGAGCTGATGCTGACCACCGTGAACGTGGCGCTGGTCTCGACCTTCATCGGCTTTGTCTTCGCCGTGCCCTTTTCCTTCATCGCGGCGCGCAACCTGACGCCTCATCCGGCACTGAGGCTGGTGGTCAAGCGCTTCATGGAATTGCTGCGTGCCTTTCCGGAGATCGTCATCGCCGGGCTGTTCGCGGCCATCGTCTCGACCGGTCCGATCGCCGCCATCATCGCCATCGGCCTGCATTCCATCGGCGCACTCGGCAAGCTGTTCTACGAGATCAACGAGAACATCGACATGCGAGCCGAGGAAGGCCTGCGCGCAGTCGGCGCCAACTGGTTCGAGCGGGTTCGCTTTGCCGGCCTGCCGCAGGTGTTGCCCAACTTCATGTCGTACACGCTGCTGCGCGTGGAGATCAACGTCCGCGTCTCGACCATCATCGGCGCCGTTGGCGGCGGCGGCATCGGCGAAGAGCTGAAGCTCTCGATCTCGCGCGGCTTCGGCGCCAAGACGCTGGCACTGGTGCTGCTCCTGTTCACCACCATCTTCATCATCGACCAGTTTTCCGCCTGGCTTCGTCGCAAGCTGGTCGGCGAACAAGCCTTCATGATGGGGGCGTAAATCATGGCGACCATGACCGCTGAGGAGATGCTGTCGATCGAGGCGCGCCACCCGCAGGTGTTCCGGCGCCCGGCATACAAGCGCTTCGGTCCGCTCCTTCTGTTCGTCGGCACTCTCCTCTATCTGATCTATGCCTTGTGGTTCTTCAGCCTGCCGCAGGTGCTGCGGGAATCGCACTGGGAGCGCCTGCCGCTCTTCCTGACACAATGGATCAGCTACGATCTGCAGCCGGAATTCCGTCTCGACCAGCCGGAGATCACGCCCAAATACCCGCGCTTTTCCGCGCTGGGCGACAACCCGAATCCCGACTGGGTGGTCAGGAATCCAGACGGCACCTTCACCGTGCTGATCGACGGGCCGGCAAAATCCGTCACCTTCGACAAGACGCAGGCGACGATCGTCGCCAACGGCCAGACCGTGCCTGTTTCGCTGACCAGCGGCAAGCCGGTGGTCACGGGTGCGGTACCGGACTGGATCACCGCCCATGACGACGAGGTGGTGGCCAAAATGGGCTTCGCTGGCGAGGTGCGCGTCACTGTCGACCGCGTCAAGGTGCGCAAGCGCTTCCTCGGCTGGGCGAACTTCGTCTTCGACACGCGCTCGCCGTTCTTCGGCAAGTCAGCGCGGGAAGTGATCTCGCTGATCATCTCGGGACCAGAGCTGAAACCAGGTACCACCAACCTCGCCCTCGCCGGCGACAACATCTGGAACAACGCCCAGTGGCAGCACGGCGACGTCTGGACGAAGCTGCTGCAGACCATTGTCATGGCCTTCCTTGGCACGCTGCTCGGCGGCATCGTCGCCTTCCCCCTTGCCTTCTTCGCGGCGCGCAACATCACGCCGAACGGCGTGCTCAGCCAGGTGCTCAAGCGCTTCTTCGACTTCATGCGCTCGGTCGACATGCTGATCTGGGCGTTGTTCTTCACCCGCGCCTTCGGCCCCGGCCCGCTGGCGGGAAGTGCAGCGATTTTCTTCACCGAGATCGGCACCCTCGGCAAAGTCTATTCGGAAGGCCTGGAGAACATCGACGACAAGCCGCGCGAAGGCGTGCTCTCGACCGGCGCCAACGGCATCCTGGTGCAGCGCTACGGCGTGATGCCCGAAGTGATCCCGGTCTTCATCAGCCAGACACTCTACCAGTGGGAATCCAACACCCGCGGCGCCACCATCATCGGCGCCGTCGGCGCCGGCGGCATCGGCCTGAAACTGTGGGAAGCGATGCGCACCAATTCCAACTGGGCTAACGTGTTCTACATGGTGCTGCTAATTCTGCTCGTCGTCTTCGTTTTCGACAACATATCCAACTTCCTGCGCCGCCGGCTGAGCCGGACGATCCACGATTACAACAGGATCCAGGCCAGGCAGGGTTAGTGTTGTGACGCAGAAGCGCAAGCATCGTCTCGCCCGGCGCCGAGGGGTCGACCCCCACTCCGTCGAGCTTCGCTCGACACCTCTCCCCCGGTCGACGGGGTAGAGGAAAGGCACCAGACTGTCCGATCCGCGCTTGTCCCCGAAGGCCGAGGCTCTCTTCGTGTCCCGGCCCCACCAGCCCCTTCCTCTCCCTCCGGAGGGGGGAGAGGTGGCTCGGCGAAGCCGAGACGGAGTGGGGGAACCACCTGGCAAGCGACGCGAACACAAATAGAAAATGGACCAGACGTAGGCGCCTAAGCCGCCTTCCTCCACCCGTCCCTGATATGCCTGTACCCATCGCGATAGACGGCTTCCGGCATCTCGGAAAAATCCCTCCACACCTTGGTCGCCGCCGCCAGATCCTTCAGCGAGCGACCGAACGCTTCGATCGTCAGCCAGTCGTCATAGCCGCTCTTGCGAATGGCGGAAAAAGTTTCCTTCCACGGAATGTTGCCACGCCCCGGCACGCCGCGATCGTTCTCCGATATATGGATATGCACGACATTGCCCCGGTGCTTCGTATAGGCGCCGATCGGGTCGGCTTCCTCGATATTGGCGTGGAACGTGTCGTACATCGCCTTGATGTGCGGCCGGTCGATGGCATCGATATGCTCCGACAGGTCGGCCATGGTGTTGAGGAGGTAGCATTCGAAGCGGTTCAGCGCCTCGAGCCCGACGGTGACGTTGCGCTTTCCGGCATGGTCGCCGATGGCACGCTGCGAGGCGATCGAGCGCTTCTTTTCGGCGGCGGTCGGTCCGGACCCGGAAAATCCGCCGAGCGTCGAATGCAGCGGTCCGCTCAGCGTGCGGGCGCCAAGCGCATCGGCGCAATCGATCGCCCATTTCATGTAGTCGACACCGGCCTTGCGTGTTGCCGCATCGGCCGAAATCAGGTTCATCGCCGGATCGCCCATGGCTGACACAGCGGTCCGCTCCAGCCCGATACGGTCGAGCAATTCGCCCAGCTTCCTGTAGTCGTCCGGCGTGCCGGCGAAGATCGGGATTTCGACACCGTCGAAGCCGGTTGCCTTGATGTCTCGAAGCAGCGGCTCGTGCTTCTTCGATACCGCCGTCGTCCACAAGAACATGCACATGCCGATCTTCATCGACGCCCTCCCTTTTTGGCGGCCGGCCGATTGCACCGCCGGTGTTCGCCGCTCCCCTCATCCGGCCGCTTCGCGGCCACCTTCTCCCTGAGAGGGAGAAGAGATATGCGCCAACGCCTCCTCTCCCCCTCGGGGAGAGGCCGGATTGCCCCGAATTGCCTTTCGCAATCCGGTTGGCTATCTGGGTGAGGGCCCTCGTTACTCGGCGCCTCTTACAGCTTGGTCCAGGCCCCGTTCTTCTTCGACGACTTCACGCAGGCCTCGATGAAGGCCATGCCCTCGACGCCGTCCTGGATGGTCGGGAAGACGACATCCTTTGCCGGCTTTCCACCCTTCTTACGTGCCGCGCGGATGGCCCGTGCGGCCTCCTGGTAGATGTTGGCGAAGCCTTCGAGGTAACCCTCGGGATGGCCTGACGGAACGCGGCTGACACGGCCCGCCACCGGCAGCGCACCGGCGCCGTTGCGGGTGATCAGCTGTTTCGGCTGGCCGAAGGGCGTGTACCAGAGATAGTTAGGATCGGCCTGCACCCACTCCAACCCGCCCTTCGAACCGTAGATGCGCAGCTTCAGGCCGTTCTCATGACCGGGCGCCACCTGGCTCGCCCAGATCATGCCCTTGGCCGGATGCGTTTTCCCCGTCGGCTTGAAACGCAGCATGACGTTGACATTGTCGTCGAGCAGCCTGCCCGGCACGAAGGCGTCGAGATCGGCCGACAGGGAGTCGAGTTCGAGCCCGGAGACGAAGCGGGCGAGATTGTAGGCATGGGTGCCGATATCGCCGAGCGCGCCGCCGGCACCCGCCTGCTTGGGGTCTGAACGCCAAGCCGCCTGCTTCTGGCCGGTGGCGGCGAGGTCCTCGGTCAGCCAGTCCTGCGGATATTCCGACTGCACGATGCGGATGTCGCCGAGCACGCCCTTGGCGACCATTTCGCGCGCCTGCCGCACCATCGGATAAGCGGTGTAGTTGTGGGTGAGCACGAACACCTTGCCGGTCTTTTCGACGATCGCCGCAAGCCTTTTCGCCTCGGCCAGGGTCGTTGCCAGCGGCTTGTCGCAGATCACGTGGATGCCTGCTTCCAGGAAGGCCTTGGCCGCCGGCACATGCACGTTGTTGGGAGTGACTATGGCCACCGCCTCGATGCCATCCGAGCGCTTCGCCTCGGCCTTGGCCATTTCGGCGTAGGACGCATAGCTGCGCGAGGGATCGAGCCCGAGTTCGGCGGCCGAGGCTTTCGCACGCGCCGGATCGGCCGACAGGGCGCCGGCGACCAGCACGAAATCATTGTCCATGCGCGCAGCGATCCGGTGCACCGCGCCGATGAATGCGCCCTGCCCGCCGCCGACCATGCCGTAGCGGATCGGGCCGCCTCCCGTTTCCGACTTCGATGCACCAACCATGTTTTTCTCCCTCGTGTGAGATGTCCCTCTCCCCCGAGGGAGAGGGACAGCCGTGTCAAATTCCCATCATGGCGCGCAGCAGCTTCTTGTCCGTGGTGCCGGCGGCGAAATCGTCGAATGCCTTCTCCGTCACCCGGATGATGTGGTGCTGGATGAAGGGCGCCCCCTCGGCCGCACCATCCTCCGGATGCTTCAGGCAGCATTCCCACTCCAGCACCGCCCAGGAATCGTAATTGTACTGCGTCAGCTTGGAGAAGATGCCGCCGAAATCCACTTGCCCATCGCCGAGCGAACGGAAGCGGCCGGCGCGGTTCGTCCAGCTCTGGTAACCAGAGTACACGCCCTGCCGTCCAGTCGGATTGAACTCGGCGTCCTTGACGTGGAACGCCTTGATCCGCTCGTGATAGATGTCGATGAATTCGAGATAATCGAGTTGCTGCAGCAGGAAATGCGAAGGGTCGTAATTGATGTTGCAGCGCTTGTGGCCACCGACCGCGTCGAGGAACATCTCGAAGGTCGCCCCGTCGAACACGTCCTCCGAAGGATGGATTTCGTAGCCGACATCGACACCATTGTCTTCATAGGCGTCGAGGATCGGCTTCCAGCGTTTGCCGAGTTCGCCGAAGGCTTCCTCGATCAGTCCGGCGGGCCGCTGCGGAAAGGGATAGAGGTAAGGGAAAGCCAGCGAGCCGGTGAACGACACCGAGACATTCAGCCCGAGATTGCGCGATGCCTTGGCACCGAACTTCATCTGTTCGACAGCCCATTCTTGTCTCGCCTTCGGGTTGTTGTGCACCGACGGCGGCGCGAACCCATCCATCTGCGCGTCATAGGCCGGATGCACCGCCACCAATTGCCCCTGCAGATGGGTCGACAGTTCGGTGATCTCGACCCCGGCATCAGTGCAGATGCCCTTCACCTCATCGCAATAGGCCTTGGAAGACGCCGCCTTCTTGAGGTCGAACAGGCGCGCGTCCCAGGTCGGGATCTGCACGCCCTTGTAGCCGAGACCGGCGGCCCATTTGGTGATCGACGCCAGCGAATTGAACGGTGCGGCATCGCCCGCGAACTGCGCCAGAAACAGTCCAGGGCCTTTCATTGTCGTCGGCATCGGCATCCTCCTCGTTTGTCACGACCAAGCATAGCGCCTGATGAAAGCAGGGCCAGTCATTTTGGTCTCATCGCGTCGGACGCTCTGCCGACACCGCCATTCTGGTATGACCAAATAAGGCAATCTGGTCAAGCCTTGGAATGCGCCGAAAAGACACTCCGAACGCCCGAAATAACGGCACATATCGCAATGTAATCAACAAATTAATTCACCCTGAAAGTTGCGCCGCCACAGTTGTTGCCGTCTAAAGGAATTTGCTGTAGACCTCATTTCAGGCCCAATTGGTCTAACCAGTTTACAGTAACAGGCTGGGGATGCCTTGGGGAGGAACCCTTGCATCGTCTTCCGGCGATGCATGTCGCAGGCAAACCATACGGACGAATCTGGGAAGGACAGACCATGCATCTTTCGACGCACAACTGGATGCGCGCGGAACCGCTTGAGACGACGCTGAAGCGCATCAAGAAATTCGGCTATGAGTCGATCGAGATTTCCGGCGAGCCCGCGCAGTACAAGACCAAGGAGACGCGGGCGCTGCTGAAGGAGCATGGCATTCGCTGCTGGGGCGCGGTGACCTTGATGCTGGGTGAACGCAACCTCGCCGCCAGGGACCAGGGCCAGCGCGAGCGCTCCGTGCAATACGTCAAGGACGTGCTGACGATGGTCGGCGAACTCGATGGCGAGATCATCACGCTGGTTCCGGCAACCGTCGGCAAGGTGGTCCCGGACGGTACCGAGGAAGAGGAATGGAAGTGGGTGGTCGACGCGACCCGCGAATGTTTCACCCACGCCAAGAAGGTCGGGGTCAAGATCGCCGTCGAACCGCTCAACCGCTTCGAAACCTATCTGTTCAACCGCGGCGCCCAGGCGCTGGCGCTGGCTGACGCGGTCAGCCCCGAATGCGGCGTCTGCCTCGACGCCTACCACATCCACATGGAGGAATTTAACGTCCATGACGCTATCCGCCAGGTCGGAAAGCGCCTGTTCGACTTCCATGTCGCCGACAACAACCGCTTTGCCGCCGGCCTCGGCCAGATCGACTGGCCAAGGATCGTCGCCACCTTGAAGGAAGTCGGCTACGACGGCGCACTGACCAACGAGTTCGTCGCCCCGGTCGACCGCACGCCGGCAGCACCCTATCCCGACATGGTCGAGCGCCATCCGGTCGATATCTCGCCCGAGCAGCTGAAGTTCATCCAGGACCATGGCTCCAGCGTGCTGACCGAGAAATTCTACACCGACCAGATGCGCATCACCGCCGAAACACTGCTGCCGCTGATCAAATAGTCGACTGCCGCTGGGAAATTTGCCCTTCCGCCCCGACCGGCGGCAGGGCTGGGGAAAAATATGCGCATCAAGACAGTCCAGGCCTGGTGGGTCCGCGTGCCGATCGAAGCCGCGAAGCAGCATCGCAGCGACTTCGGCCAGGTGACGACCTTCGACGCCGCCATCCTGCGCGTCGAAACCGATGACGGGCTGGTCGGCTGGGGCGAAGGCAAGAACGCAGCCGGCAGTGCCGGCAGCTACGGCGCACTCGTTCACATGCTGAATCACGAGGTCGGGCCGCAGTTGATCGGCCGCGATCCGGCCGACATCGGAGTCATCTGGGAGATGCTCTACAACGGCGTGCGCCATGAGAGCGCCGCCCGCGCCGGCCACGCCATGCCACAACTGGCGCGGCGTGGCATGAGCGTCGCCGCCATCAGCGCGGTCGACATCGCGCTCTGGGACATACTGGGCAAGTCGCTGGGCCAGCCGGTCTGGCGGCTCCTTGGCGGCCGCAAGGTCGATCGCATGCAGGCCTATGCCTCGGGCGGCTGGGCCTCCGCCGATGCCATCGGGGAACAGCTGAAATCCTATATCGCCAAAGGCGGCTTCAAGGCGTTGAAGATGCGGGTCGGCGCCATGGACGGCGCGGCGCACGTTTCCGCCGCCCGCGTGCGCGCCGCGCGCCAGGCCCTCGGCCCCGACATCGATCTGATGGTCGACGCCCATGGCACCTATACGGTAGCGGAAGCCAAACGCTTCATCCATCTCGTAAACGACCTCGATCTCGCCTGGTTCGAGGAGCCTGTCATCGCCGACGACAAGCTAGGCATGGCCGAAGTGCGCGCCTCCGGCGCCGTTCCGATCGCCACCGGCGAAAGCGAGGCGACACGCTATGCCTTCCGCGATCTCGCCGTTCTCAGGGCCGCCGACATTTTCCAGCCGGACCCGGCCTTCTGCGGCGGCATCAGCGAGGCGATGAAGATCGGGACCATCGCCAGCGCCTTCAATTTGCGCTTTGCGCCGCATCTGTGGGCCGGCGCGCCCTGCTTCTTCGCCGGGCTGCATGTCTGCGCCGCGTCGCCTTCGAGTTTCACAGTCGAGTATTCGCTCGGCGCCAACCCGATGATCCACGATCTGGTCGAAGAGACTGTCGAAGCCAAGGACGGTATGATAGCGATCCCGGAAAAGCCCGGATTGGGATTCACCGTTTCGGAGCGATTCCTGGAGGCGCACGCGCAACGCAATTGACGATGAAAGAAAAGAACCTTCTCGCCGAACTCGCCGCCTATCTGTTCTCCCATTCGGACAAGGAGAGCGGCCGCACGCCGTCGGAACGCGAATTGGCGGAGCATTTCGGCGTCAGCCGCGGCCAGATCCGCGAAGCGCTCGCCATCCTCGAAGCCATGCGCATTGTCGAGCGCCGCGCCAAGTCGGGTATCTACATCGACACCAAGCAGGCCAGCGTCGAGGCGCTGGCGCTGTTCGCACGTGCCGGCCTGCCGCTCGATCCCTTGCAGATCTATGAAACGGTCGAGTTGCGCAAGATCCATGAGATCAAGGCCGCCGAGCTTGCCTGCTCGCGCGCCACCGAGGAGAATTTCGAGCGCCTGCGCGAAATCCTCAAAGTCTCGGAAGACCGCATCGCCGCTGGCGAAGGTCTGGCCAAGGAAGACCGCGAGTTTCACCTCGAGATCGTGCGCGCCACCAAGAACAGCGTCTTCCACAACATCTGCAGCGTCTACTATCTGATGGGCGAGCAGCGCCTGCCGATCTATTTCAACGATCCTGAACGCAGCGTGCGCTCGCATGCCGAGCACGTGCAGATCTACGAGGCGCTGCTGCGCCGCGACGGCAATCTCGCTCAGGCGCTCATGAGCGCCCATCTGCAAGGCGCGGAAAGCTACTGGAAGGGCCTGATCGAGGGCGGCATGGCGGCTTCGCCCGCGGGCGCGGCACTCGAAAAGGCCTGACCGTGACCCAGACCGTGCCAAAGATCCTGTCGACGCATCCGCTGCACCCGCGCGCCACGGCCAAGCTGGCCGGCGCCGGCCAGCTGGTCATCGCTTCGGCGCTCGACCCCGGCACATTGGCGGGGGAGGCCAAGGATGCCGACATCGTCATCGTGCGGGCGCCGCTGCCGCCGGCGCTGTTCGAGGGCGCATGGAAGCTGAGGGCCGCGATCCGCCATGGCGCCGGTCTCGACATGATCCCGATGGAAGCGGCCGCGGCGGCCGGCGTGCTCGTGGCCAACGTGCCGGCGGTCAATGCCCGCTCGGTGGCCGAACATGTCATGTTCACCGCGCTTGCACTGCTGCGGCAGTTCCGCCGGGTCGACCGCGACCTGCGCGCCAAGGGCTGGCTGGCCGGACGCGAGCATGCCAATGCCAACATCGAACTCGCCGGCAAGACCATCGGCATCGTTGGTCTCGGCGCCGTCGGGCAGGCGGTCGGCCACATCGCCGCACACGGCTTCGACCTCAAAGTGGTGGCAACGACACGCAGCATGCAGCCGGCGCCGGAAAAGGTCGGCTTCCTGTCGATCGACGCGCTGGTCGAGCAGAGCGACATCATCGTGCTCTGCTGCCCGCTGACGCCGGAGACGCGCGGCCTGATCAGCCGCGAACGCATCGCCCGCATGAAACCCAACGCACTGCTGATCAACGTGTCGCGCGGGCCGGTCGTCGATGACGACGCGCTGGTTGACGCCCTGCGGGAGCGCCGCATCGGCGGCGCCGCGCTCGACGTTTTCTCGACGCAGCCGCTGCCGCCAAACCACCCCTATTTCGGCTTCGACAACGTCATCGTCACCCCGCATATGGCGGGAATCACCGAGGAATCGATGATGCGCATGGGCGTCGGCGCGGCCGGCGAAGCCCTGCTGGTGCTGGCGGGCAAACTGCCTGTCAATCTGCGCAATCCCGAAGTGGTCGACCACTACCGGCGTCGGTTTCCAGCGCAGATTTAACATCGCCGTTTCGCCCCAATTCTCCGCGACGTTGCGAGCCATGTCCGGTCTTTCGCCTTGCAGTTCTGATTGTCGCAACTTCGTCCATCTGCACCTTGCCGGCATTCGCAGCGGCCGAGAGCAGCTATGTCTATTGCGACAACGGACTACGCTGCTTCAAGGCGCCCTGCCCGTCGAACAGCGCGCTCGACCTTGCCACCGGCGCCATCATCAAGGGCGTGTCGATCGACACCAGCGGATTGCCGCAGGCCGACGAGGCGATAACGGCCCAGTCCGACGTGCTTTATAGCGGAAAGATCGTCGTCAGGGGCTCGATCGAGCACCGCATCCAGACCTTCACCGGCAAGGAATACAGCCTGCCTTGGCTGGTCGCGACCCGCATCGTGCGCACCGCCAAGGACGGCGAACGCAAGCACTGTTCATCGCACTGATCCGTCATCCGTGACTCGCTGCCGATCAACCCCCAGCAGCCTCTCCACCGACACGGCGATCCGCAGCAGATGCCGGTCATGGCCATTGCGCGCCACGAGCATCAGCCCCATTGGCAGCGATGGCCCCGGCATCGGCAACGAGATCGCGCAAAGGTCGAACTGGTTGGCGACCTGGGTGTTGCGCAGCAGCAGGCCTTCGGTGCGATCACGCAACTCAGCATCCTCGGCCATGGAAGCGATGGCCGGCGCCGTCACCGGTGTGGCTGGCAACGCCAGCACGTCAACCGATGCCAGCCGCTCATCCATGGCGGCGGCCAGCGCGTTACGGCGGCGGAGCGCCCTGATATAGACCGGCGTCGGCAGCAGCGCCGCCCGCGACAATGGCCCGCTGACATGCGGGTCGACCGGCACGGATGCGCCTGTCGCCAGCCAGTCGGCATGCACTTCCGCGCCCTCCATCGCCGCGATCGATCCGCGCCTGGTGGCCGCGCGCAGATCCGCGATCATGTCGTCGATCGACAGATCCGTAATGTGTGCGCCAGCCTGTTCGATCTTGCCAAGACAATACTCGAAGGCGGATCCAACCTCGCCTTCCGTGTCGCCGAAAAGAACGCCACGCGGAATGCCGATGCGAAGCCCGGCGAGTGGAATGGCCACCAACTCCTTCGGCGCTTCGCCGGCCATCACCGCGTCGGCGGCGGCGCATTGCGAGACGGTTTGGGCGAGCGGTCCGACCGAGTCCAGGGTACCCGAAAGTGGAAAGGCGCCATGGAGCGGGACGCGCCGTGCAGTCGGCTTGAAACCGACGACGCCGTTGAGCGCCGCCGGAATGCGGATCGAGCCGCCAGTGTCGGAGCCGATCGAGATGTCGCTCGTCCCCTCGCCCACGGACACGCCGGCGCCCGAGGACGACCCGCCTGGAATGCGGCTGGCATCAACGGCGTTGCCTGGCGTGCCGTAATGCATGTTGTCGCCGATCGCGGTGAAGGCGAACTCGGTCATGTTGGTCTTGCCGATGACGACCGCACCGGCTTGCCGAAGCCGGCTGACGATGGCGGCGTCGCGCTGTGCCGGCGCGGCGGTCTTGCGCATCAGCGACCCGGCCGTGGTCGGCTCGCCGGCGACATCGAACAGGTCCTTGATCGAGACAATGGTGCCGTCGAGCGGGCCGAGTGTCACGCCCACTCTTTTGCGGGCATCGCTGGCGTCAGCCGCGACCCGCGCCGCTTCGGCATAGAGCTTCGTGAAGACCTTCTCGTCGGCCGCACGGTTGGCAAGACGTGACAGGATGATTTCGAGGCGGTCGCGGATTGGTTGCATGTTGGTGTCGGACTCCGCCAGGATGGAACGTCTGTAAGGCAAGCAGCCGTTGGGACTGCCGAAGGGATAACCCGGCCAGCGTGCCTTTGCACCTGCCAGCGACAGGAAGATACTGATGCTGTACAAAGGCAGCTGCCATTGCGGCAAGGTTGCGTTCGAGGTGGAGGGCGAACTTAAAGGCGTCGTGCGCTGCAATTGCTCGATCTGCGCCCGCAAGGGTGCGCTGCTATGGGCCGTGCCACACGACAAGCTTACGCTCGTCGCCTGGGGCGATGACCTCGGCCGCTACACATTCGGCGAAACGAAAATAGCGCACCGCTTCTGCCGAACCTGCGGCATCCATCCTTTTGCCGAGGACACCAGCGAAGGCGGCGAACGCAGCGCCTACATCAATATCAATTGCGTCATCGGTCCCGACCCGTCCACCTTGTCGATCTTCGAGTTCGACGGGCGGGCCGTCTAGGCTTCCCATCATCCCCTATCGGTGGCCGTTGCGAGAGACTATTCGGCCTTTGGGCCGCGCAGGAACACCACGATGGCCGCCAGCAGCGTCGCGGCGCCGCAATAGGCAAACGCGCTGCCGACACCGGCATGGTCGACCAGCAGCCCGCCGAAGACGGCGCCCATCGCAATCGCTCCCTGGAAGGTCGCCACCATCAGGCCACCGGCGCTTTCAGCCTGGTCGGGCGCTGCCCGCACCAGCCAGCTCTGCAGCTCTACCGGCACGCTTGGGACCACTGTGGGGCGAAAGGGCCAAAGGCGCTGCCGGAACCTTGCTGAAAGTCCCCGGCAACTGGCGGTGAGGCGACCAAGGTCGAACTGCCACCTGGCTCCTACTGGACCCGGAAGGCCAATGAGATGCATGACGATGCCTGCCTCTCGAAGACGGAAGCGTGATCCTGCTGATCAACGACACGCCTTACGAGACCTACCTGCCGAAATAGTCGCGCCCTATGACGCGTGCCGCAGGCTGACACCACTGCCCTTGTCGAACAGCACCACCTTGTCGGGATTCCAGGCAAAGCGCACCGGTTGCTCGATCGCGACATCGGTCCTGGCCGGCACCGTGGCGCGAAGCGTTGTATCGCCGACCCGCAGCGTCAGGATCTTTTCCACGCCATGGTTCTCGACGTCGTGGACACGCGCCTCGACCGGTGCGCCGCTTTCCAGATAGACATCCTCCGGACGGATGCCGAAGACGAGCGGGCGACCGTCGGTCGCCGCACTCGCCCCAGCCCCCGTAAAAATCTTGGCGGCCCCCGCAAAGGGCAGTTCGAAATTCAATGGCGCCATCACCGCGCGGCCGTTAACCAGCCTGCCGTCGATGAGGTTCATCGGCGGCGAGCCGACGAAGCTCGCCACATAGGTGTCGCGCGGATTGTTGTAGATCTCGTGCGGCGTGCCGGTCTGGATGATGCGGCCATGGTTGAGCACGCCGACCTTGTCGCCCATCGACATCGCCTCGATCTGGTCGTGGGTCACGAACAGGAAGGTGGCGCCAAGCTGTATCTGCAGGTTCTTCAACTCGGTGCGGAGCGCCTCGCGCAATTTGGCGTCGAGCGCCGACAGCGGTTCGTCCATCAGGAACACGCGCGGCTTGCGCACGATGGCACGGCCGATGGAGACGCGCTGCATCTCGCCGCCGGACAGGCGGTCGGTCTTGCGGTCGAGCAGATGCTCGATCCGCAGCGTGCGGGCGGCGCGGTCGACGCGGTCCTTGATCTCGGCATCCGGCAGCCGGCGGATCTTCGGCTTCAGAGGAAATTCGAGGTTTTCGCGCACCGTATAGCGCGGGTAGAGCGAATATTGCTGCAGCACCAGCGCCACGTCGCGCTCGGCCGCGCCCCAGTCGGCGACGTCGACGCCGTCGATGAAGACCTGCCCCTCACTCGGCTTCTCCAAGCCGGCAATCAGCCGCAGCGTCGTCGTCTTGCCGGCGCCCGTCTCGCCGAGCAGGACAAAGAATTCGCCATCGGCGATGTCGAGGTCGAGCCCGGTCAAGGCCGTGTGGTTGCCGAAAGTCTTGGAGATGTTCTTGAGCTGGATATGGGCCATCAGAGCCTCACCTCAAGCGACTTGCCGCTTGCCTTGTCGAAGAAATGCGCCTGGGTCGGATCGATTCGGGCAAACACCTTCTCGCCCGGTCCGGCAACGAAGCCGCTCTTCGTGCGGGCCCGCAGCATTTTCGAGCCAACCTTGAGGTCGACGATGTCGAAGGAGCCGAGCGGTTCGACGATCTGCGTCTCGACGGCCATGAAGCCATCGGCCGCGTCACGACGAATGAGGACGCCTTCCGGCCGGATGCCGAGTGCGAGTTGGCCGCTGGCGTGGCCGTTGAGTTTCGACAGCAGCGCCCGCGGAAACTCGAAGCCGGAAGCCGCTCCACCAACGGTGACCGAGGCCGATGACGTTGTTTCGGCAACCGCCGCGTCGGCGACATTCATCACCGGACTGCCGACGAATTGGGCCACGAACAGATTGGCCGGCCGCGAATAGACCTCGTCGGGCGTTCCCACCTGCTGCAGCACGCCCTCATGCATGATGACGATACGGTCGGCGAGGCTCATCGCCTCGATCTGGTCATGCGTGACATAGATGGTGGTCGAGCCCTGCTTGATATGCAGCCGCTTGATCTCGGCCCGCATCTCCTCGCGCAATTTGGCGTCGAGCGCGCCGATCGGCTCATCCATCAGCATCGCCTTCGGCCGCCGCACCAGCGCCCGGCCGATGGCAACGCGCTGCATGTCACCGCCCGAAAGCGCCGACGGCTTCTTCGCCAGCAGATCCGTTATCTGCAGCGTCTTGGCAACCGAGCGCACTTCCTGGTCGATCTCGCTTTTGCTCTTGCGCGTGGCACGGAGCGGAAAGGCGATGTTCTCATAGACGCTCATATGCGGGTAGAGCGAGAATGACTGGAACACCATGGCGATGTCGCGGTCGGCGGCTTTCAGATGCTGGACCGGCTTGCCGTCGATGAGGATGTCGCCCTCGTCGATGGTTTCCAGTCCGGCGATGGCGCGCAACGTCGTCGTCTTGCCGCAACCGGACTGGCCGAGCAGGACGATGAACTCATTGTCCGCGATCTTGAGGTTGAGGTCCTTGATGACCTGGACGGCACCAAAGAATTTCTGAACGCCGCGAAGCTCGATCTGGGTCAATGCTGTGCTCCCGGATTTCGCGCGTCCCCGGCATGACCGGTGCCGGCCTGTTCCTCGGGTGCGATCTTCGAGGTGATGTTGAAGCCGATCAGCCCGATCAGGATGATGGTCAGGCCGTAGGTGTGCAGGGTCATATTCCAGGGCTGGCAGAGGGCCACGATGCCGAGCACCATGAGTATCTGCGAACCCGGTTCCAGATATTTCTGATTGATGGCGCGAAAGCTCATTTGCGGATCGCTCCGAAGGACATGCCGCGCAGCAGATGGTTGCGGAGCAGGAAGGTGAAGATGGCGACCGGCAGCAGGAACAGGAAGGTGCCGGCGGCTATCACCGTCCAGTCCGGCAGGCCCGAGCCGACCTGGCTCGGGATGAACGGCGGCGCCGTCTGGGCGCGGCGGTTGGTCATGATCAGCGCGAAGGCGTATTCGTTCCACGCCGTGATGAAGCAGAAGACGGCGGTGGCGGCGATACCGGTGGCGGCCTCCGGCAGCACGATCTTGAAGAAGGCTTCCATGCGTGTATAGCCGTCCACCAGTGCCGCCTCCTCATATTCCTTCGGGATTTCATCCATGAAACCCTTCATCAGCCACACCGAGAAGGACAGGTTGAAGGCGGTGTAGAGAATGATCAGCCCGACGTGGGTATCGTTGAGGCCGACCGCGCGGTACATCAGGAACATCGGGATCGCGACCACCACCGGTGGCAGCATGCGTGTCGACAGGATGAAGAAGAGCAGGTCCGCCTCCCCCTTTACCCTGAAGCGCGAGAAGCCATACGCGGTGAACGTGCCCATGCCGACGGCCAGCACCGTCGAGGTGATGGCGATGATCAGCGAGTTCAGGAAGCGGCTCGGATAGCCCGACCACTGCACCTGGCCCTTGCCGTCGCGCACGATCTTTTCGCCACCGTCGAAGACGACGCGCTCCCACCATGGGGCCGCCGCGTACTCTTCCGGCGACGGCGGACTGCGCAATTGAGAGCGCTTGGTGAACAGCTTCACGAACGGCGATATCTCTGGCTGGAAGACGACGGTCGGCGGAATGGTGGTGGCGAGATTGCGCGGCTTGAACGCCGTCGAGGCGATCCAGTAGATCGGCGCCAGGAAGATGATCGTCACCAGCAGCACGGCGACTATGGCGACGCGGTTGAAGGTGATTTCGGAAGAAGTGCGGACGGCGGCCATCTCAGCGCTCCTTCACCTTGTTGAGATATTTGACGTAGATGTTGGTGATCGCCAGCACCATGATCAGCACGATATAGGCCATCGCGCAGGAGCGCCCGGTCTGCCATTCCTGGAACGCCATCTTGTAGAGCCGGATCGAGATCAGCTCCGCCGTCGGCTGGCTGGTCAGGATGTAGGCGAGATCGAAGGTCTTGAAGGCTTCCATGGTGCGGAAGATGACGGCGATCATCAGGATCGGCGCGACCAGCGGCAGGGTGATGCGGAAGAATGTGTAGAACGGCCCGGCGCGGTCGATCGCGGCGGCCTCATAGAGATGCTTCGGCACCGCCGACAGCCCGGCCAGCGACAGCAGCATGACGAAGGGCGACCACATCCAGATGTCGGTCAGCGCAACGGCGTAGAGCGCCATCTTGGGGTCGGCCAGCCACTCGAAATTGCCGAGCCCGAGCGCATAGTTGATAACCCCCCATGACGGGTCGTAAAGCAGTTTCCAGAACAGCCCGACCACCGCCATCGACAGCATCATCGGCAGCAGCAGCAGCGTGGTGATAAGACCCTTGAGCGGAATGTCCCGGTTGAGCAGCATCGCCACGCCGAAGCCGACAAGCAGCTGTCCGACGACCGAGACAATCACGTATTTCGCCGTGATGGCGAAGTTCGACCAGACATAGGGGTCGTTGAGCAGGTCGCGATAATTCTGCAGCCCGACGAAATTCGCAGGCGCATTGGTCGACGCGCGGAAGTCGGTGAAGGAATAGCCGAGCGAATAGATCAGCGGGAAAATGTTGAAGACGATCAGGAACAGAACCGTCGGGATGATGAAGAGATTGCGGATGGAGATATCGCTTAGGCCGCGTGCCGCGGCGCGCGAGGATCTGTCGAGGGTGGTGATCATCGTGGTCGCCAAGACCCTGCTCCCGGTTCAAGAAAAAGAAACGGAGGAGGCGACATCGCCCCCTCCGCGGGACATGAAGGATTATTGGACGCGGCCGTATTTCTTGAAGGTCGCGTTCCAGTCTCCAGCCAATGCGTCCAGCGTTTCCTTGGCGGTGCCGCTGCCGCCGATCATGTAGGGGTAGACGCGCTGGTTGAGCTGCTGCAGCAGTTCTGCGTATTCCGGCACCGCCCAGAAGTCCTTCACCTTGAACATGGTCTCGTAGAAGGCCTTGTTGTAGGGCGTGGCGTTCTGGAACTCAGGCGACTTGAGCACCGCCTGGCTGCAGGTATAGCCGCCAAGGGCCGCCCACTTCTTCTGGGTCTCGTCCTTGATGAACCATTCGAGGAACTTCATCGCCTCGTCCTGCTTCTTCGAGTACGAGATGACGGAGATGCCTTGCCCGCCGAGCGCGGCGAACTGGTCGCCATTTGGGCCGGGAGGATTGGCGAAGAAGCCGGTGTTCCTGGCATTCGGGTTCGACGCCTCGTTGATCAGCGAGGGGAAGAACGCGAAGAAGTTCATGCTCATCGCGGCCAGGTTTTCCGTGATTGCCTGGTTGTCCTCGACGAAGAACGATTTGGCCCAGCCCGGAGGCGTGAACTTGTAGAGCTCCTTGTAGGCATCGAGCGCGGCCACTGCCTTGTCGGAGTTGATGTGACCGTCGACCTTGTAGGTCGTGTAGTCGCCCAGCTCACCGCCATAGGAGAACAGCGCGTTCTCGAAGCCCATCGCCATCGCGTCGTAGGAATTGTCGGTGTAGATGGCGATGCCGTATCTCTTCTGATCCGGCCGGTGGAAGAACTCGGCGATGTCGCGCAGCGCCTTGAAATCCTTCGGCACGTCGAGGTCGTAGCCGTATTTGGCCTTGAAGGCTTCCTTTTCCTTGGGATCCTCGAACCAATCCTTGCGATAGGACCAGCCGACGGCGTCGCCCTCAAGCGGGATCGCCCAGTATTTGCCGCTGTTGCCGGGATACTCGGCATAATATTTCACCGTCGCCGGTGCCATGACGTTGCCGAGATCATGCTTCTTGAAGAAGTCGGTCAGGTCGACGTAGTGGCCGCCGGTGGAGCCGGCGCCGAGCCACTGCGAGTCGCCGACGACCAGGTCATAGGCGTCGCCATGGGCGTTGAACTCGGTAAATGCCTTGGTCTGGAAGTCGGACCAGGGCGTGGTCTCCACCGTGATCTTGACGCCGGTTTCCTTCTCGTACTCGTTGCCGAGTTCCTGCAGGTAATTGGCCGGATCCCATTCCGCCCAGAAAATGGTGAGCGACTTTTCCTGCGCGTAGACGGACGTTCCGCAGGCAAGCGTTAAGCCGATACCAGCAAGCATGCTGGTCACTAACTTGCGCATAATGATTTCCTCCCTTGTGCGCATTCTACCTTGTCGTACGAGCCAGCGACGGAGCCGGCCCTGGTAGTTCCTCCCGTGGTCGCGCTTTTCCGAATTCGGAGCCTCCTCGCTCTGTCCGGAAATGGATCGCAGCCCTCACTTTCGATCCGCTTATCTTCCTTGATCTGGTATTACCAATCCTGCGGCGACGTCAAGCCCTTTCTTGAAAGCCGGCATGGGCCGTTACTGTCGAATTAAAGCTTTATCTGCCTGTTTTCCCATGATTTTCCTACTCAATGATATACATTGACCTTGCCCCATGATCGCATTTTGGGCTAGGATCAGCGGTATGCAGGCAAATCTGGTCGAACCAGATTGGGGCTATTTCGCCGCTCCTGAAGCGGACTCATCACCACCATAAGCCGACTCCGCGATTGCCGTGCGCACCAGCGCACTCGCCGCCCATTGCGCCACCGACATCATCCGGCGGCTGTCCAGCCCCCATATATCCTTGAGCACGATCAGCACCTCCACGCCGAAGATCAGCGACAGAGCCTGCGCCAGCCGCTTGAAGTCGCGCGGCGGCAAGCGGCCCTTGAGCGGCGTCAGCGCCTCCTTCAGCAATTCGACGCGATGGCCGCGCGTGAAGGCCGGCTCTCCGCCCAGCGTGCCCGCCTGGCGCCGCGCCCATTGATCGAGCGACAGCTTCAACGCAGCCTTGAACGTCGCCTCGAAAGCCTCGATGCGGGGCATGGCCGTATCGAACAGTTCGGCGACGCGGCGCTCGGCACCGGCAGCGGTGGACTTCCAGGTCAAGATTGGCCCCAGCCCTTCATCGACCACCGCCTGCACCAAGGCTGCCTGGCTGGGGAAATAGCGGTAGGCCGTGGCCCGGGAGACCTCGGCGGCCTCTGCCACCTCGCTGACCGAAGGCGTCCCACCCGCCTGCATCAGCCGCGTGGCCGTCTCCAGCATCAGCCGCTTTGTCCGCGCCCGCGGTCCGCGCTCGGCTCTCTCCCCGGCATTGTCGTCCGTTGCTGGTTGTTGACGTGAGACATCCATGCCAATACGATACGCGCGTCTCAAAAATTTGCAATGGCAGCCCTTTTCCTGGAGTGGCCACGTTGACGCTCTACGGCGCACAAAGCTTTCATCTGCTGAACATCACCACCTTCGAACCAACCAGCAGAGGGAGGCGCGGATGAAGCGCATCCATGTGGTGGGCACCGCCGACACCAAGGGCGAGGAACTCGCCTTCCTGGCCGATGCGATCGCCGCGACGGGTGCCGTCGTCTGCCGTGTCGATGTCGGCACGCGAGGCGCGACCGTGCCGGTCGACGTCTCGGCTGAAGAGGTCGCCGCCCATCATCCCGATGGCCGCGGTGCGGTGCTCGGCATCGACGACCGCGGCAGATCGGTTGCGGCAATGGCTGGGGCCTTCACGCGCTTTGTCCAGTCCCGCGACGACATATCGGGCATCATCGGCATTGGCGGCGGCGGGGGCACCTCGATCATCACAGCGGGCATGCGCGCGCTGCCGCTCGGTCTGCCCAAGCTCATGGTCTCCACGCTGGCCTCGGGCGACACCGCCCCCTATGTGGACGTGTCCGACATCATCATGATGCCATCGGTGACCGACATGGCCGGCCTCAACCGGCTGTCTCGTGTCGTGCTGCACAACGCCGCCCAGGCGATAGCGGGCATGGCGGTCAATCCGGCGCCTGCGGCGGACGGCAAGGCCTCGATCGGCCTCACCATGTTCGGCGTCACCACGCCTTGCGTGACGGCAATCGCCGAACACCTCCGCTCGACTTATGATTGCATGGTCTTCCATGCCACCGGCACCGGCGGCCGCAGCATGGAGAAGCTGGCCGACAGCGGCCTGCTGTCGGGTGTCATCGACATCACCACGACGGAGGTCTGCGACCTGCTGTTCGGCGGCGTGCTGCCGGCGACGCAGGATCGTTTCGGTGCCATTGCCCGCACCAAGCTGCCCTATGTCGGCTCGGTCGGCGCGCTCGACATGGTCAATTTCTGGGCGCCATCGACCATTCCGGAGCATTATCGTGGCCGGCTGTTCTACGAGCACAATCCGAACGTCACGCTGATGCGCACGACAGCGCGGGAATGCCGCGCGATCGGCGAATGGATCGGCACAAGGCTCGCCCATTGCGAAGGCCCGCTGCATTTCCTGATCCCGGAAAAAGGCGTTTCCGCGCTCGACATCGAAGGCGGCGCCTTCTTCGATCCGGAAGCCGACGCAGCTCTGTTCGAAGCCGTCGAGCGCACCATCAGGCCGGGTGCGACGCGCCGCGTCACCCGCCTGCCGCTGCACATCAACGATCCGGACTTTGCCAAGGCGGCGGTCGCGGCCTTTCTCGACATCGCCAGACAGTGAGACCCAGACATGCCAGCCATACCGCGCAAGGACATACTGAAAAAGTTCCGGGGGATGATCGACAAAGGCGTGCCGATCGTCGGTGGCGGCGCCGGCACCGGCCTGTCGGCCAAGGCCGAGGAGGCCGGCGGCATCGACCTCATCATCATCTACAATTCCGGCCGCTACCGCATGGCTGGCCGCGGCTCGGCCGCCGGCCTGCTCGCCTATGGCAACGCCAACGAGATCGTCAAGGAGATGGCCTATGAGGTGCTGCCGGTGGTCAAGAAGACGCCGGTACTGGCCGGCGTCAACGGCACCGATCCCTTCGTCATCATGCCGCTGCTGCTCGCGGAACTGAAGACGATGGGCTTTTCCGGCGTTCAGAACTTTCCCACCATCGGCCTGTTCGACGGCCAGATGCGGCAGAGTTTCGAAGAGACCGGCATGGGCTTCGGCCTAGAGGTGGACATGATCGCCGAGGCACACAAGCTCGACCTCCTGACCACGCCCTATGTCTTCAACCCCGAAGAAGCACGCGCCATGACCAAGGCGGGCGCCGATGTCGTCGTCGCCCATATGGGCGTGACCACCGGCGGCTCGATCGGCGCCACCTCGGCCAAGTCGCTCGACGACTGCGTCATTGCCATCGACGCCATTGCCGAGGCGGCGCGCTCGGTGCGCAACGATGTCATCCTGCTTTGCCATGGCGGCCCGATCTCGATGCCCGACGACGCCCGCTACATCCTCTCCCATGCCAAGGGCCTGCACGGCTTTTATGGCGCGAGTTCGATGGAACGGCTGCCGGCGGAAGCCGCGATCGCCAGGCAGACTGTGGATTTCAAGGCGGTGACGCTCGGCGGCGGCGCAAAGAACAAGAAGGGATGAGAGAGATGACCGACAGGAGCAAGGTGTTTGTCTACCCGAAGGACGTCAGCGCCTTCGGCTTCGACTGGGGCAGGCTGGCGCTGACGGTGGCGCCAGAAGTGAATGGCGCGACCCGTTTTTCCGGCGGCGTCGTCGACCTGCCCTCAGGCAAGGGCCACACCCGCCACAACCATCCGGGTGCGGAAGAGATCATCTTCGTCATCTCGGGCCATGGCGAACAGATGGTCGAGGACGAGAAGGGCAATCCGGTAGTCGAGAAAGTCGGCCCCGGCTGCACCATCTACGTGCCGGAGAGCCGGTTTCATTCAACGCTCAACACCGGCGACGGGCCGATGCAGTTGTTCGTCGTCTATTCGCCGGCCGGGCCGGAACTGGGCCTGCGCGAACTGCCGGATTTCAGGCTAATCCCGGCGGGCAGTTGATCAATCTATTCTGCTAGAGGCAGCGCCACCTCTGAGGCTGCTCCTTTCTCCCCGTTCTACGGGGAGAAGGTGCCCGAAGGGCGGATGAGGGGCAGCGCCGGCCTTCAAAATTAGGCTGTCCCACCCCTATTCCATCCCCGGCCCCGATCGCCAAACATCACGTACCCGCTCTCGGTCACCGCCAGCGTATCCTCCAGCTTGATGAAGCCGCGCGTCGGGTGGAGCATGGTGGTCTCCACCGACAGCACCATGTTTTTCTCCAGCGGCTTGGCCGCATAGGTGCCTTCATAAGTCACTGGATGGTTGGTCATCAGGAACGGCGCCTCATGCGTGATCAGGCCCATGCCGTGGGCGAAGAAATCCGTATAGGGCGCGACCTTGGATGTCTTCAGCACACTCTCCGCATGAGAAATCATGTCACCGCCAAGCGTGCCCGCCTTCACCTTCGAGAAGGCCGCCTGCTGCACCGTCTCGACCTCGGCCAGCAGATCCTCGAGCTCGGCATCGGGTTCGCCCAAAATGCCCATCCTGCAGAGATCGCCAATATAACCGTGATAATTGCCGCCGGAATCGATCGACAGCACCTCGCCCTTCTTCCACGCTTGCGGGGAGGTGGCGCGATTGTGGCTGGAGCCCAGCGTGAGCAGGCAATATTCGAAATGCGCACCGCGATTGGTCTCTTCGCGCCTGATCTGCTCGATCATCTCGGCCTTGGTCGTGCCCTCGCGCGCCCAGGCGATGGTCGCTAGCATGGAATCGGTGATCAGCTCGGAGGCCGTGCGCAGCTTCTCCAACTCCGCGTCGGTCTTGATGGCTCGCATGCGTTCCAGCATGTCGGTCGCATCGATCAGCTTCGCGTCGGGCAATGCCTTGCGGATCAGCGCATAGGCGTCCGACGGCAGGAAACCGGGCTCGATACCGATGCGGGCATCGCCCTTGCCGATCTTCCTGACATGCTCGACGGCAAGATTGGCGGCGTCGAGGGTGCCCCAGCAGGCGGCATGCAGCGTCGGCGTCCAGAACGGGTGGTTCTGGTGCTCGCCGCCTTCCATGCGATTGCCGATATAGGCAGCATGATCCGGACCGCCCTTCTCGTAGACCACGATCGGCAAATAGCGGCTGTGGCCGATCGCATCCATGGCGGCGAAGAAGATGAACTTGTAGCCGCCCAGCAGATACTGCGTGTTGTGCTTGGAGGTCGCGAGCAGCACGTCGATGCCGGCCTCCTCCATCAGCCGGTCGACCCTGGCCTGCTCGAACGGGATATCGCTGACGGCACTCTTGCCCGGCGCAATGTTCATCACTCTCTCCCTGAATTGCCGGGATCGGCGCTGTTTCGCACCCGATCCACTGGCTCGCGGTCAAATCTGCACCATTTTTCTCGTTCTGGTCCAGCCAGAATGTTTACGAACACAGCGCCAGGGCGGTCACCAAAGCGTCATTTGTTCACATATCCGGAAATCTGGTCCTACCAGCCAACCGAATTGACTGGACTTGTGCTAAACTGGTCCAGCGGACGGAAATTTCAAAGCCAAGCAGGGATGCGCCAATTCCGTCTCTGGCGAAACCCTCGGCAAGGCCCATAATCCCCGCCGCAAGGATGCCGATGCGCGCGCCGGCGTTCGAGGCCGCGCCCGGTCGGGTGGAGGAGAGGACGGAGTTCGATCATGTCAGGTTTCACCATTTCCAGACGCACCGTGCTTACCGGGTCGGCAATGCTGCTGGCGTCCACCGCCATGCCGGCCCTGGGCTGGACGCAGACGCCAAAGAAGGGCGGACGGCTCGTGCTTGCCGCCGATTCCGAGCCGCGCAATCTCAACCCGGCGATCGTCGCCTCCAACGGCGTTTTCTTCATCTCCAGCAAGATCGTCGAGACGCTGGCCGAAGCCTCCTTCGACGGCAAGGACGGGCTCGCGCCTCGGCTGGCGGTGAGCTGGGAAGGTGCCGCCGACGGTCTCTCGGCGACCTTCAAGCTGCGCGAAGGAGTCAAATGGCATGACGGCAAGCCGTTCACCTCGGCCGACGTCGCCTTCTCGGCGCTGCAGATATGGAAGCCGCTGCAGAATCTCGGCCGCACCGTGTTCAAGGACCTCAGCACGGTCGACACGCCAGACGATCTGACCGCCGTGTTCAAATTCGCCAAGCCGACGCCGTTCCAGCTGATCCGCAACGCCTTGCCGGCGCTGTCGAGCGTGGTGCCGAAGCACATCTACGAAGTCGGCAAGATCGAGGACAACCCCGCCAACAACGCACCGATCGGTACGGGTCCGTTCAAGTTCGGCGAGTATAAGGCCGGCCAGTACTACCGGCTGACGAAGAACGCCGACTACTGGGGCAAGGACGAGCCCTATCTTGACGAGATCATCTATCAGGTCCTGCCCGACCGTACCTCGGCCGCCGCCGCGCTGGAGGCCGAGGAAATCCAACTTGCGGCTTTCTCGGCCGTGCCGCTGGCCGATCTCGACCGCATCTCCAAGGTTCCCGGCCTGAAGGTCATCACCAGGGGCTATGAGGGTCTGACCTACCAGCTCGTGGTCGAGATCAACCATCGCCGCAAGGAATTGGCCGACCTCAAGGTGCGCCAGGCCATCGCGCACGCCATCGACAAGGACTTCGTCGTCAAGACAGTGTTCCTCGGCTACGCCGCCACGGCCACCGGCCCGGTGCCGAAGAACGATCCGCAATTCTACACCGCCGACGTGCCGATCTATGCCTTCGACGTCGCCAAGGCCAACGCGCTGCTCGACGAAGCTGGTTATAAGAAAGGCGCCGACGGCAACCGCTTCTCGCTCAGGCTCTTGCCTGCCCCCTATTTCAATGAGACGAAACAGTTCGGCGACTACCTGCGCCAGGCGCTCGCGGCAATAGGCATCGACGCGCAGCTGGTCAACAACGACTCGGCCGCCCACATCAAGGCGGTCTATACCGACCACGCCTTCGACCTCGCGGTCGGTCCGCCGGTTTTCCGCGGCGACCCGGCGATCTCGACCACCATCCTGGTGCAGAGCGGCATTCCCGATGGCGTGCCGTTTTCCAATCAGGGCGGCTACAAGAATGACGCGCTCGACGCCCTGATCACCAAGGCCTCCGAAACGCTCGACACCACGGCGCGCACCGACCTCTACAAGGAGTTCCAGAAACAGGTCGCGGCCGACCTGCCGCTGATCAACGTCGCCGAATGGAGTTTTATCAGCGTCGCCAGTGACAAGGTCGGTAACATCGCCAACAACCCGCGCTGGGCGGTGTCGAACTGGGCGGACACATATTTGGAATCGTGACACACTCACGCGGATGAGAATTCGCGAGGAAAGCCGTCGGCAGCAGCCAATCCCCCTCCTTGAGGGGGAGATGTCCGGCAGGACAGAGGGGCGCGCCTGGGCTCGACATTTCGTTATGTCCCTTATCGCGCATTCGAGGTCCGCATGAATCGCGCCCTCGTCCTCCTGCGCCGTCGCCTCGTCGGCAGCATCTTCGTGCTTTTGATCGTCGTCATCGGCACTTTCCTTTTGCTCGAAGCAGCGCCCGGCGATGCGGTCGACGCCTACATCGTCTCGACCGGCGGCGACGCCGGCATGATCGAGCTGCTGCGCCACCGCTGGGGTCTCGACCAGTCGGAGCTGACGCGGCTCGCCAACTACCTCTGGGCACTGCTGCATCTCGATCTCGGCCAGTCCGTCACTTTTTCCCGGCCGATCCGGGACGTCATCCTCGAGCGCGTGCCGACCACGCTCATCCTGATGGTCAGCGCCACTACGCTCTCCTTCGGCCTCGGCTCGGCGCTCGGCATCTATGCCGGCGCCAGGCCAGGCAGCTTCCGCGACCGTTTTCTCTCCGCCGCCTCGCTGGCTCTCTACGCGGTGCCCGGCTTCTGGCTCGGCCTGGTGCTGATCGTGATCTTCGCCGTCGACCTGCGCTGGCTGCCGATCGGCGGCGTCGAGACGCTGGCCTCGGACAAGACCGGTCTCGACCGCGCCACGGATATCGCCACCCATCTGGTGCTGCCGGTTTGCGCGCTCGGTTTCATCTATCTGGCGCTCTATCTGCGCATGATGCGCGCCGGCATGGCCGAGGCCTGGCGCCAGGATTTTGTGCTGGCCGCCCGCGCCAGGGGCTTGTCGCGCCGCCGCATCGTGCTCGCTCATGTCGCCCGCAACGCATTGCTGCCGCTGGTCACCATGCTCGGCCTGCAGTCGGCGCAGATGCTGGGCGGCAGTGTCGTCATCGAGAGCGTCTTTGCCGTGCCCGGCCTTGGTCGGCTGGCGCAGGAAGCGGTCGCCGCGCGCGACACGCCGCTGCTGCTCGGCATCATTCTTACCAGCGCCGTCCTGGTCATCGTCATCAATCTTGTCGTCGACATCGCCTACGCGTTCCTTGACCCGCGCGTCGGCGCCAGCGGGGCCGGTGCATGAGCCGTCTGCGCCGCTTTCTGCGCACGCCCGAGGCGGCCGCCGGTGCCATCATCCTGGCGGCGCTTTTTGCCATGGCGCTGTCGGCCTCGCTGCTGTTTCCCGGCGACCCGCAAGCCATTGCTGGCGCGGCGTTGCTGCCGCCTTTCCAGGACTGGTCGCTGCCGCTCGGCACCGACCGGCTCGGCCGGGACGTGTTGGCCGAGCTGTTTCATGGCGCCCGTACCTCGCTGGCCGTCGGTCTGGCGGCGGCGGCCGCGGCACTCGCTTTCGGCGCGGTGATCGGCACGCTGGCCGGCTTCGCCGACGGCCTGATCGACGAGGTGCTGATGCGCGTCACCGATGCTTTCCAGACCGTGCCGGGCTTCCTGCTGGCACTGGCCTTCGTCAGCGTGGTTGGGCCCTCGCTCGGCGTCGTCGTCGTAGCAATAGCGTTCGGCACCTGGACGGGGCCGGCGCGGGTCGCCCGCGCGGAAGTCCTCTCCATTCGCGAACGCGACTATGTCGCCAGTGCCCGTGTCATTGGCATGCATCCCCTGGAAATCGCCTTTCGCGAGGTGCTGCCCAATGCCTTGCCGCCGATCTTGGCGATGTCGTCGGTGATCGTCGCCGCCGCGATCCTCACCGAAGCAGCCCTGTCTTTCCTTGGTCTTGGCGACCCCAACCGGGTCACCTGGGGTGGCATGATCGCGGAAGGTCGCGCTGTCTTGCGCACCGCGCCGTTCCTCTCGATCGTCCCGGGCATTGCGCTGGTGCTGACGGTGCTCGGCGTCTATCTCGCCGGCGAAGGCATCGTCGAGACGACGGCCGTGCGAAGGGGCCTGTCGTGACGGTACTGGCGTCGATCCGAGATCTGACGGTGACCTACCGCCGTGATGGCAGCGAGGTCGCCGCGCTGAAGAATATTATTCTCGATATCCAGCCAGGCGAACGGCTGGCCATCATCGGTGAAAGCGGTTCGGGCAAGAGCACGCTGGCGCTGGCGATCGCGGGATTGTTGCCGGCGAGCGCCAGGATTGAGGGGAGTATCGACTGGTTCATGCGATCACCGCCAACGTTGGGGGCCAAGGCACCCCCCTCCGGCAGGATAGAGGGGGGTGGGAAGGATCGCCTACCTCTCTACCGTCACAATCAAGCCTCCCTTGGCGGCCGCGACATCGGCTTCGTCTTCCAGGATCCGTCCGCAAGCCTCGATCCGGTAATGGCAGTCGGCAAACAAATCGCCGAAGTCGCGCGCACGCATCTCGGCCTCACATGGGCCCAAGCATATGCCAAAGCCAAAGCCCTTCTCGAACGCGTCCGCTTGCCTGACCCCGACTCCGCCCTGCACGCCTTCCCGCATCAGCTTTCCGGCGGCCAGAAGCAGCGCGTGGCGATTGCCGCCGCGATTGCCGCCGGGCCGAAACTGCTGATCGCCGACGAGGCGACCAGTGCGCTCGACACCATCGTGCAGGCCGAGATCGTCGCTTTGATTCGACGGCTTGTGGCCGAGGACGGCATGACGCTGCTGTTCATCAGCCATGACATTGCGCTCGCCGCCGAGCTTGCCGAACGCATCGCCGTGTTCCGCCACGGTCAGTTGGTGGAGTTTGGCAAGACCGAGCAGATTGTCGAAGCCCCGACGCAAGCCTATACCCGCGCGCTGCTCGACGCCCATATCGACCTCGACGCCGAGCCGCTGCTGCACCGAAGCAGGCTGAATGCATGAGCCTGCTGACAGTGTCCAATCTCACCAAACGATACAGTCGCGGCGGCAAGACCCTTGCTGCGGTGAACGACGTCTCCTTTCATATCGAGCCCGGCGAAACGCTGGCGCTGGCAGGCCCTTCCGGCAGCGGCAAGTCGACCATCGCGCGGCTGGTGCTGCGCCTGATCGAGCCGGATGGCGGACGCATTGAATTCGAAGGCGGTGATTTCCTGGCTCTGGGCGGCTCGGCACTTCGAGCCCGTCGCGCGCGCCTTCAAATGGTGTTCCAGGATCCGCTGGCCGCCTTCAACCCGCGCGCCACGGTGGCGCGCGTCCTCGATGACCCCTTGCGCATTCATGGCGTCGCCCCGCGCTCGGAGCGCCCGCGTCGCATCGCCGCCTTGCTGGAGCGGGTCGGCCTGGCGGCCGATCTCGCACCCCGCGCAATCCATGAAATCTCCGGCGGTCAGCGGCAGCGTGTGGCGATTGCCCGCGCCATCGCCACCAAGCCGTCGCTGATCGTGCTTGACGAAGCGGTGTCGGCGCTCGACGTCTCGGTGCGCGGCCAGATCCTCGATCTCCTGCTGGACCTGCAGCGCGAGGAACGGATCGCCTATCTCTTCATTTCGCATGATCTTGGCGTCGTCCGGGCGGTCGCCCACCGCATCATCCTTCTCGATGCCGGGCGTATTGCCGAGAGCGGCGATGCCCGAACCGTCATCGACGCGCCGCGATCGGCCATCGGCAAGGCACTGGTGGCGGCCGCGCCTAGATTGAACAGAAACAGACCATGATCCGCTCTTCGAACAAGATCACACCGACAGGACGGCCTACCCTCCAACCATCAACCTGACGACCTCGTCATGGTTGGTCTCGGAAATCTTGCGCTCGCCGGCCTGGACGCCGCGGCGCAGCACGACGATGCGGTCCGAGACCGCGAAGATATCCTGCAGATTGTGCGAGATGAAGATCACGCCGCGTCCTTGCGCCTTGAGCTGGTGGATGAGCGAGATCACCTTGCGCTGTTCCGGCACGCCAAGTGCCGCGGTCGGTTCGTCCATGATGAGGATCTGCGCATCCCAGTAGACAGCGCGGCCGATGGCGACGGCTTGGCGTTGGCCGCCGGAGAAATTGCTGACCGGGGCGTTCATCCGGCTGACGTGGAAATCCAGCCGCTTCATCGTCTCCCTGGCCGCCTCGGCCATGGCCTTGCGGTCGAGCATCGGCAGGAAGCCGAACGCCTTGCGCATCGGTTCGCGGCCAAGGAAAATGTTGGCGCCGATCGACAGATTGTCGGCGAGAGCCAGATCCTGGTAGATCGTCTCGATGCCTTTTTCGCGCGCCTCTTGCGGCGTCGCGAATGCCACCGGCTGGCCCCTGAGCAGGATTTCGCCGCCTGTCGGCTGGAACACGCCCGAGATCGCCTTGATCAGCGTCGTCTTGCCGGCACCATTGTCGCCGGCCAGCGCCACCACTTCGCCCGGCCGCACGGCCATGGAGAAATCGTTGAGCGCGCGCACGGCGCCGAAATGCTTGGACAGGTTGCGGACCTCGAGCAAGGGGGTGTTCTGGTCGGTGCTATTCATCCTGGCGGCCTCCACTGAACCGGCGCTGCGCCTGGTCTATGAGCACGGAAATGATGATGACGACGCCAACGGCGATGAACTGCCAGAACGGCTCGACATTGACGAAGACCAGCCCGTACTGGATGACCGCGATCACCAGCGCGCCGGCGACCGTGCCCAGGATGGTGCCGGAGCCACCGAACAGGCTGGCGCCGCCGATGACGACCGCCGCGACGCTGTCGAGCAGCAGCGGCTCGCCGGCTTGTGCCGCACCGGCCGTGAAGCGCGCCGCGTAGAGCGCCCCGCCAAGGCCGGCGCACATCGCCGACAGCACATAGAGCCGCAATATGTGGCCCCTGATGTCGATGCCGGCGCGCCGCGCCGCCTGCACATTGGCGCCGATGGCATAATTGTGCTGGCCGAACCGTGTCTGGCTGAGCAAATAATGCATCACGATGACGAACACGGCAGCGATCATGACCAGATAGGGCACGCCGTAGAACTTGCCATTACCGAGCAGCGCGAACCAGGAATTCTGAACCGGCACCGTCGTGCCGCCGGCAAGCAGGAAGGCAACGCCGCGCGCGACGCCGAACATGCCGAGCGTGCCGATGAACGGCGGCACCCTGAGGCGCGAGATGAGCAGGCCGTTGATGATGCCGGGCAAGCCGGCGACGATCACCGCGGCGAGGATGCCCGCCAGCATGGCCAGCGGCAAGGGAATGGCGGCGCCCGCCATATTGGTGGCATGCGCGGCAACGACGGCGGCAAGCCCCATGATGAACCCCAGCGACAGATCGATGCCGCCCGAAATGATGACGAAGGTCTGTCCGGTCGCAAGCAGCAGCGGCGCTATGGCAAAGATCGCGATGGATTGCAGGTTGAACGGGTTGAGCACGAACGTCGCGCCGAAGGCGAACCTCGACCATACCTCGAAACAGATGATCAGACCGGCGAGGAACAACCAGGCGCGCCCTTCGGCGATGCGTCCGATCAGGGTCCTGGCCGGATCGCCATGATCGGCCTGGGGGGCGACATGCTTCTCGGCCGACTGGGCTGGTGATGTCGAGGTCATGAATACTCCGCGGCGCGGCTGCGTTCAAACAGGCCCCGCCTTTGGGAGCCGGCACGAGCTCCCCCCGGCGGACCGGGAGGAGCCAAGCTCGTCTTGACCTACTCGGAGTAGAGGTACTTCGAGATGTTCGGGTCGGCGATGTTGGACTTGTCCATGATCGTGAAGCCGGTGCCGATCGTGACCGGGATTGAATGGCCGGTCAGGTGGGCATAGGCCGAGACGACGCCGAAGTAGCCGATCTCGGCGGGATGCTGGGCGATCGCCACGTCCACCAGGCCGGTGTTGATGTTGTCGACGATGCTGGTCGGTGCATCGAAGGCGACGACCTTGACGGTGCCGCTCTGCCCGGCCTGCTTGACGCCGTTGGCCGCACCCAGCGCGGAGAACAGATTGGCGCCGAACACGCCGACCAGATCGGGATTGCGCGCGAAGACGGCCTGCAGCTGCGAGGCCGCCTTGTTGGCGTCGTCGTCATTGAATTGGGTTTCCAGCACGGTGATGTCCGTATGCTTGGCCATTTCCTTCTTGAAGCCTTCTTCGCGCTGGTCGGTGGTCGAGATGCCGGGCTTGACGTTCGACACATAGACCTTGCCCTTGTCGCCGACGGCGGTGGCAAGCGCACGCGCGGCGATCTCGCCGCCCAGAACATTGTCAGAAGCAATGTAGGCCAGCGGGAAATCGGCATCGCCAGCACCCGTCTGGTAGACGCCGCTGCCGATGAAAGTATCGACTGTTATGACCGGAATGCCGGCGTCGTTGGCCTTGCGCAGCGGCTCGACCAGCTGGACCTTGTCGGTCGGCGCGATCAGGATCGCATCCGGCTTCTTGGCGATGACCGCGTCGAGCACCGGCACCTGGGTGACCGGGTTGAAGTCCGGAGCGCCCTGGAAGACCAGGTTCACGCCGAGCGCGTCGGCGGCCGCTTGGGCACCCTTGCGCATGGTGATGTAAAAGCCGTCGGTGGTGAGGCCCGGAATGAGCGCAATGGTGTATTTTTTGTCCTGCGCCTGCGCGGGCGCCATCAGCACCGTTGCGCTGACGGCAAGCGCCGCGAGCGCGGCAACGATCTTCTTCATGACATCCTCCTCATTGTTGGCAGTTCTGCCGTTTTCGGTGACATTGGAATGGCCGTTATCCGCTCAGAGGCAGGATGCCGGAACGCCTGTTTGCCTTTCGCGGGCAGCTCCTCCCAAGCGCCCTCCAGTCAAATATCAGCCGGCCGAGCCGACCGGCACAATCCCGTGCTCACTTTCCTCGCCTCCGCGAGGTCAGGGAACCATCGCGCCCGGCATCCTGCACGACGGGTCGGCAATTTGTAACACTTTGCAGAAATAAATTGCAACTCGGTTTTTCCGCGACTGCAACGCCGGCTATCCAGACGCCATCTGACTGCTCCTCCGAGCCCCGGGCGAACTATCGTCCCGACTCCCCGGCGACACAATCGATTTCGCAGCGGCTTCTCTCCGCGCCGACAGCGCCGCATCAGTCCTCATATCTGCCGCTATCGCATTGCAAGAACCGCGAGGATGGCCTGAGCCGTCTTGGTATCCGTCACCAGCGTGTTGATGAGCCCGGAACGAACGGCGCCGATGATTGCCGTCGCCTTCTCCGGCGAGGCTGCGACGCCGATCACCAGGGGCACGGCGCGAAGCTGCGCCGGCGACATGGCGATCATCCGGCTCTCCCCTTCCCAGGCGATCAGGGCGCCTTCCGCATCGAAATAATGGCGAAGGACGTCGCCAGCCGCATGGACCAGCGCCTGCTCGGTCGGCGTGGCGGCACTCGCCTCGGGTGGGTTGATGGCGTGCGGCAGGCCAATGCCGACGATGGCGACGTCGGTCCTGTCCCACAGCGCGACGGCATCGCGGATGGTGGCGTCTCCGAGGAAGGTGTCACGCAGTTCGCTGGACGGCAGATAGGGCGCATGGATAAAGTGCGGTGTCCCGCCAAACTCTTCGGCGGCGAGCCGCACGAATTCATTGACCTGG
Organism: Mesorhizobium sp. B2-7-3; assembly: GCF_006440715.1. Taxonomy (NCBI): domain Bacteria; kingdom Pseudomonadati; phylum Pseudomonadota; class Alphaproteobacteria; order Hyphomicrobiales; family Phyllobacteriaceae; genus Mesorhizobium; species Mesorhizobium sp. B2-7-3. The sequence continues at coordinate 563,200 of NZ_VFTY01000002.1, read as the reverse complement.
AAATGCGCCGCGTGCTGCTGCATGCCGCCAGTCGCGGCCACAGTCAGCACGCCCGGCATGCGCGGCAGGCCGGCTCGAATGACCTCGCGCACGGCGCGTCCCCAGCCGATGGCGACCACGGAGCCGGCCACCAGTTGCGCCTGCCTGAGCAAAGCGCCAAGCGGGGCGGAAAGCGCCGTCAGCGCACCCGCTGCCGGCGTTTCGACAACGGCGGCGTCCCGCAATTTCAATCCGTCGACAAGTTGCCTGGTAATATCCTCCGGCGTCGCCAGGTCGATCACCTCGATGCGCACGATGCCTTCGGCCCGCGCCCGCTGCAGCAGGCGCGAAATCGTCGCGGTGGAGACACCGAGCTGCCGCGCTATGTCGACCTGCGACATCTCCTCCACATAGTGCAACTTGGCAACCGTGTGCAGCATCGTGCGCGATGCGGTCGCGTCCTGGGCGGAGGGAACAGACAGCTTGCAATTCCTTTCAGCAACGTGTTACACACGTATACGCCGATGCGAGTTATCGCGCAAATCCGATGAACTCGCAACTTGAGGCGATACCAGGCCAAACGCCGGCTGGGCTGCTTATCCCAGCAGCCGGCGATGCATCAGGCGGCAAACTCTTCCTGCCGGCAGGCGGGCAAACTGACCATTTGTTTTTGTTTCCACGGGATCAGCGCCTCGGCGCGCCAACATCGGACAGAAGAAAACCATGACCAGGATGACCACCGCGGAACTGCGCGGCTACCAGCAGATATGCGGCAAGGACGGAGCCATGGTGGCCATCGCTTGCGACCAGCGCGGCGGCATGCGCACCTTGTTGGCGTCGGCCCCCGAGGACCAGGCCAGGATCACCAACGACATGCTCGGCGACACCAAGGCCGACATCACGCGCTATCTCGCAAGTGCGGCGTCCTGCGTGCTGCTCGACCCACTCTGCGCGGTGCCGAGGGTTGTCGACGACGGCGTACTGAACCGGGATACCGCACTCCTCATCGGCCTCGACGCGTCCGGTTTCGACGTTTCGCCGGAGGGCTATCGCCTGTCGCGGCTGGTCCCCGGCATCGATGCGCGGCGCGTGCGCGAACTCGGCGGCACGGGCGGCAAGATCATGGTGTATCTCAGGGCCGACAAGCCTGAAGCCAACGAACACAACATCGCCATCCTGCGCCAATGCATCGCCGACTTCGGCAAAGAGGACCTGCTGCTCGTCGTCGAATTCCTGACCTATCAGCTTGAAGGGGAAAGCCCAGAGGACTATGCGGCCAAGACGCCCTGGCTGGTCGAGGAGGGTACGAGGATTTCGCTGGAATGCGGCGCGAAGGTGCTGAAGCTTCCCTATCCCGGAACGCCGGAAGCCTGCGCCAACATCACTGAAATGGCCGGCGAAGTGCCGTGGGCCGTGCTTTCGGCCGGCGTCAACCACACCACTTTCCTTGGCCAGGTCGAGGTCGCCATGCAAAATGGCGCCTCCGGCGTCATCGCCGGCCGATCGCTGTGGAAGGACTGCATCTCGCTCGATCGTGACATTCAGCGCGAAAGGCTTAAGACCATCGCGGTGCCGCGGCTGCGAGAGATCCAGGCGGTGATCGGGCACTATCGGCGGAAGGCTGCCGCCTGATATCCACGTTTGAGCGCCGGCACGTGCAGGACGTCATGCCACAAAAGTCGATGGCCATAGGGATCGATATCGGCGGCACCAATTTGCGTGCCGCCCGCATCTCGGGCACCGGTGAAATCCTCGAACGCCTTTCCGAAAAGAGCGCGCCCGACGCGGAGCTGGTGCTTGGCCGCATCGGCGACATGGTGCGCCTTCTCGATACGCCTGATGTGGCGGCAATCGGCGTCGGCGTTCCCGGCCGCGTCGACGTACGGCGCGGCGCGGTCCTGTCGGGAGGCTATGTCAACCTCGCTTCGGTCGCGCTCGCGCAGCGCCTGGAAAACATGACCGGCAAGCCTGTCATCGTCGACAATGACTGCAACATGGCACTGGCCGCCGAGATGGCGCTTGGCGCCGGCCAGGGCCACGACAACATCGCCATGTTCACCATCGGCACCGGCATTGGCGGCGCCGTCGTCCAAAACCGACGGATCATGCGCGGCCGGGCAACGGCGGGGCAGCTGGGCCACATCACCGTGGACGACAACGGCGAACTCTGCGCTTGCGGGCGGCGCGGCTGTGTCGAAACCACCAGTTCGGGTACGGCGCTCGGCCGTCACATAGCGCGGGCTGGCCTTGGTCCCGAGGTTTCGGTCGACCAACTCTTTGCCCGCGATGCCGCCGGCGACATCCAGGCGCGAGGCATATTGGAAGCCTGGGCGAGGCCACTGCGCGCGGCCATCGATACCACCGTTGCCGTGTTCGACCCCGACCTCGTCCTGCTTGGCGGCGGTCTTGGCCGGGCGGCACACAGAGCGCTTGGCCACGCGCCGGCGCTGGCGCCGTGGTACCAATGCCCGGTGGCGCCGGCGCGGCTCGGCGACGACGCCGGAGTGATCGGCGCCGGTCTCCAGGCGCTTTCGGCACCGACATCGACATCGCTTTCCGTTCAGCACGGCCGCGCCAGACGCGCCGTGCTCGTCAACGGCATCCCGGCCAGCGGCAAGAGCACGGTGTCACGCGGCATTGCCGATCGCATGGGATGGCCGCTGCTCGCGCTCGATACGGTCAAGAACCCGTTCCTCGAAGTGCTCGGCGGCGGCGACCGCGAATTCAACCGCACGCTGGGCCGCGCCAGCTACCAGGCAATCTGGTCGCTCGTAGGCGACGCCCCGGCCGGCAGCACCTTCATCGTCGATGCCTGGTTCGGCTTCCAGCCGCGGCAAGTGCTCGAGGATCATCTGCGCAACGCCGGCGTCGAACACACGGTCGAAATCTGGTGCCACGCGCCGGGCGAAGTTCTGGCCGAACGCTACGGCGCCCGGCTCGGTCAGCGCCTCCCGGGTCATCCCGGCGCTGCCTATATCCCCGAATTGATCGAGCTGGCCAAGCGCGCCGAACCGCTGCGGCGCGGGCCGCTGTTCGACGTCGATACGACGCAGCCGATCGACTTCGAGGCCATCGCCGCATGGCTGCGCGCGACCCTGGCCGGCGACGCGTCGGTCCTTTCAATCAATAGCCGACGGTGAAGCGCTGCCTGACATGCGTCGGCTTCTCGATCTCGTCGACCATGGCGATGGCATAGTCCTCGAAGGAGATGCTGCTACCCTTATCCGAGGCGAGAAGCGTGTCCTTGCCGACGCGGAACTTGCCGGTGCGCTCACCTGAGACGAACATCGCGGACGGCGACAGGAACGTCCAGTCGATGTCGCTGACTGTCTTCAATTTGTCCAGGAAGTCGGCACCCTTCTGTGCCTCGGCCTTGTAGATCGCAGGAAATTCGGCTGTATCGACCAGACGCTTGCCGGGCGCGACTTCGAGACTGCCCGCGCCGCCCAAGACGAGATAGCGCTTCACGCCCGAGGCACGCACCGCGGCGATCAGCGTGTCGGGGTCGCTATCCACGAAATGCACCGCGCTGATCACCGCATCATGGTCGCGGATCAACTCGGCAAGGCCTTCCTTATCGAAGACATCGCCCTTCCTGGGGGTCACGCCGGGCAGCGCGGCAATTTTTTCAGGGCTGCGGGCGATACCGGTGACCGTGTGGCCACGATCGGAGAGTTCCTTGAGTATGCGCGAGCCGACAGCGCCGGATGCACCGATGAGAGCGACGTTTGCCATGTTCTTTTCCAGTCCTTGTTGGAGGTCGGTTGAGGATCACGCCGCCGCTATATGGGCGACAAGATTGTCAAAGCTGCCGAACAGCGCGTTCGAACCGATGAGCCGAGGCGCTTCGTTGCGGATGGCCGCTAGCGAAGGCACGCCCTTGGCATGCAAGCGCTGGAACAGCGCGCTGCCCCGATTGACCAGGTCGAGGTGCGCCGTCAGCAAGGTTTCGGTCGGGCTCTTCAGGATCGCGGCGGCATCCATCATGCCAGCGCCGGCGAGCACGGCAGCCACGCCTTCCACAGTTACGATATCGCGACCGTCGACATAGCGCGCACGTTGGATTGCCTTGAGCGCGGTCAACCGGCGGCTCGGGTCTTCCAGGCCGGCGGCGCTGATGGCGAGGGTCGCGGCATGCGAGTCCAGCAAGGTGCCACGGATGCCGAGGACATTGTGCTGATAGGGCTGCGTGAACGCTTGTCCGGTCAGACGCTCGATACGCTGGTCGTTCGCCCAGGCGTGAGCGGCAAAACCTTCATCCATCGGCCTCGCGCCCGCTCCCGAAAACAGACCAGTCGGCAGCAATTCGACGCGCACGCCGCTGGCAGCCAATTTGTCCAGCATCGGGGCGGCGCCGTAGCACCAGCCGCAGAGCGGATCGAAAAGATAAATCACATCCGAATTGCTCATGATTGCCTGATATCCCTTGGCGCGGCGTGCAGCGGTCTGGATTGCCAAAATCTGTTGCTCCTATGTGGCAGACAACGATCTTGCGATAAACACCATCCAATAATATAGATTGTCTGACCAGTTCATACAAAGCGATCGCCGTGGCTGACCTGCTGAACCTCAATCGACTAGTCTACTTCACCACCGTGATGGAGACCGGCTCCTTCACATCGGCGGCCGACCGGCTTGGCGTCGCCAAAGCCGTGGTCAGCCATCAGATCGGCAAGCTCGAGGAGGAGTTGGGCGCGACACTCATGCGACGAACGACACGGCGTGTCGCGCCGACCGAAGAGGGACGCCTCTTCTATGATCGTGCGATGATAATCCTGCGGGAAGCGGAGGCCGCCTATGGCGAGATTTCGCGCGCGGCCGTCGAACCGGCTGGAATGTTGAGACTGACGGCGCCGCTCGACTACGGCACGAAGGTGGTTGCACCGGTCATCGCCGCCTATCTGAGAACTTATCCGCATATGCGCGTCGAGGTGATCTTCGACGACGCGGTAAGCAATCTGGTCGACGAGCAGATCGACCTCGGCATCCGCGTCGGCTGGCTTGCTGATTCCTCCAACCAGGCGCGGCGCTTGGGCACGATCCGGCAGATCGTGGTGGCAAGCCCTGCGTTCGCCGCAAGCCTGCCGCAGGACGTGAGCCCGCGGCAGGCGCGGTCGTTGGCCTGGGTCGGAAACGCCCAGCTTCGCGGCGTCGGCCAATGGCTGTTTTCCAGGGATGGCGACAAGGTGCTGACTGAACTCAACCCGGTCATCACATGCGACAAGAGCCCAGCTGCCCATGCCTGCGTGCTTGCCGGCATAGGGCTGGGTGTGTTTCCCGACTACAGCATCAGCGACGACATCGCCGCGGGGCGGCTGGTGCCGGTCTTTGCCGACTGGGCCTTGCCCACCGGCGGCATCCACGCCGTCTTTCCGCCGGCAAGGTTCAGGCCCGCCAAGGTGCGCGCGTTCGTGGACCTGCTCGCCGCCACCGAGAGAAAGCGATCGCGCGGCAGTGCCGTGGCGTGAATGCAACCGCGGCAGAAGGTCGGTAATGGCTTACATAAAGCGGTTCTGCCGCACCCCAAAACAAGACATCCGCAGCATTATGAGATCGGAACGCGAACGGCCCGCCGGCATAGAGCCAGGCGGGCCGTTTTGTTTGGTTGCGGGGACAGGATTTGAACCTGTGACCTTCAGGTTATGAGCCTGACGAGCTACCGGGCTGCTCCACCCCGCGCCACCTCTAGGCAAGCGTTTGCTTGCAAATCTAGGCAAGCGTTTTCTTGCCGATCTTGGCAAGCGTTTGCTTGCTTTTTGTCTCCACCAAATGAAAGGGCCGCTTAGAGCGGCCCGGGATCCCTTGGCGGGCCTTTATGCATGTTGCCCAAAAGAGTTAGCGGTTTGGGGCAACGACATGCATCGAACGACGTGCAGAGAAGATTTCACGGTCATCCGATTGGATGAGAGTTTGAACGTGCGTTTTGCAGACCTGGCAGCGACCTACTCTCCCGCGTCTTGAGACGAAGTACCATCAGCGCTGGAGCGTTTCACGGCCGAGTTCGGAATGGGATCGGGTGCAGCCGCTCCGCCATAACCACCAGGTCGGCAAAACGCACGTTATTCGAGAAGCTGGGTTAGGGATTAAGCAGTAGGGAATGGTGAGTAGGGGATACCTGCTCGCCATCCGGTCGTGCCGTTGCCCGTCTTTCCGCGCCAAGGCGATGCTTTGCAGGTTGCTTCCGGGCAAAGCCCGCAAGCGCGACTGCGCGTCGCCGGTCGTCCGGCGCCCTCGCGGAGCATAGGCCCGTAAGGGCCGCTCATGCGTGAGCGCTGGTCAGACCATTTGACTTCATCAAATGGGTATTAGGAATGAGAACGATCAAGCCGATCGAACTATTAGTACCGGTAAGCTTCAAGCGTTGCCGCTCTTCCACACCCGGCCTATCAACGTGGTCGTCTTCCACGGTTCTCAGGGAATACTCGTTTTAAGGTGGGTTTCCCGCTTAGATGCCTTCAGCGGTTATCCCGTCCGGATATAGCTACCCTGCTATGCGGCTGGCGCCACAACAGGTCCACCAGAGATCCGTCCATCCCGGTCCTCTCGTACTAGGGACAGATCCTTTCAATATTCCTACACCCACGGCAGATAGGGACCGAACTGTCTCACGACGTTCTGAACCCAACTCACGTACCGCTTTAAATGGCGAACAGCCATACCCTTGGGACCTGCTCCAGCCCCAGGATGCGATGAGTCGACATCGAGGTGCCAAACAACCCCGTCGATATGGACTCTTGGGGGTCATCAGCCTGTTATCCCCGGCGTACCTTTTATCCGTTGAGCGATGGCCCTTCCACGCGGGACCACCGGATCACTATGACCGACTTTCGTCTCTGCTCGACTTGTCAGTCTCGCAGTCAGGCAGGCTTATGCCATTGCACTCAGCGAACGATTTCCGACCGTTCTGAGCCCACCATCGCGCGCCTCCGTTACTCTTTAGGAGGCGACCGCCCCAGTCAAACTACCCACCATACATTGTCCCGGACCCGGATAACGGGCCGCGGTTAGACATCCATAGTGATAAGGGTGGTATTTCAAGGGTGGCTCCACCTGAGCTGGCGCCCAGGTTTCAAAGCCTACCACCTATCCTACACATGCCACTACGAATGCCAATGTAAAGCTATAGTAAAGGTGCACGGGGTCTTTCCGTCTAACCGCAGGAACCCCGCATCTTCACGGGGAATTCAATTTCACTGAGTCTATGCTGGAGACAGCGGGGAAGTCGTTACGCCATTCGTGCAGGTCGGAACTTACCCGACAAGGAATTTCGCTACCTTAGGACCGTTATAGTTACGGCCGCCGTTTACTGGGGCTTCGATTCAGAGCTTGCACCCCTCCTCTTAACCTTCCAGCACCGGGCAGGCGTCAGACCCTATACGTCGTCTTGCGACTTCGCAGAGCCCTGTGTTTTTGATAAACAGTCGCTACCCCCTGGTCTGTGCCACCCTCCTCCACTTGCGTGGAAAAGGGTCACGCTTCTTCCGAAGTTACGCGTGCAATTTGCCGAGTTCCTTCAGCATAGTTCTCTCAAGCGCCTTGGTATACTCTACCAGACCACCAGTGTCGGTTTCGGGTACGGTTTATAAGGAGGAGCTATTTCCTGGAACCACGCAGCAGCCCGTTCAATCCGATAAGATTGGACTACCTCAATGATCCGTCACTACCTCCAAGCCCACGAATATTAACGTGGTTCCCATCGACTACGCGTTTCCGCCTCGTCTTAGGGGCCGGCTAACCCTGCTCAGATTAGCTTTAAGCAGGAACCCTTGGTCTTTCGGCGGGGGAGTCTCTCACTCCCCTTACGTTACTCATGTCAGCATTCGCACTTCTGATACCTCCACCACCCCTCACGGGTATGGCTTCGTCAGCTTACAGAACGCTCCGCTACCGCTTGGCCCTTGCGGACCAAACCCTAAGCTTCGGTGTATGGCTTTAGCCCCGTTACATTTTCGGCGCAAAGACCCTTATTTAGACCAGTGAGCTGTTACGCTTTCTTTAAATGATGGCTGCTTCTAAGCCAACATCCTGGTTGTTTTGGGATCCTCACATCCTTTCCCACTTAGCCATAACTTGGGGACCTTAGCTGTAGGTCAGGGTTGTTTCCCTTTTCACGACGGACGTTAGCACCCGCCGTGTGTCTGCCGACTAGTACTCCCAGGTATTCGGAGTTTGGTTAGGTTTGGTAATCCGGTGAGGACCCCTAGCCCATCCAGTGCTCTAC
>NZ_VFTY01000002.1:547500-550000 GCF_006440715.1 Mesorhizobium sp. B2-7-3 | reverse complement strand
AACCTGTGACCTTCAGGTTATGAGCCTGACGAGCTACCGGGCTGCTCCACCCCGCGCCACCTCTAGGCAAGCGTTTGCTTGCAAATCTAGGCAAGCGTTTTCTTGCCGATCTTGGCAAGCGTTTGCTTGCTTTTTGTCTCCACCAAATGAAAGGGCCGCTTAGAGCGGCCCGGGATCCCTTGGCGGGCCTTTATGCATGTTGCCCAAAAGAGTTAGCGGTTTGGGGCAACGACATGCATCGAACGACGTGCAGAGAAGATTTCACGGTCATCCGATTGGATGAGAGTTTGAACGTGCGTTTTGCAGACCTGGCAGCGACCTACTCTCCCGCGTCTTGAGACGAAGTACCATCAGCGCTGGAGCGTTTCACGGCCGAGTTCGGAATGGGATCGGGTGCAGCCGCTCCGCCATAACCACCAGGTCGGCAAAACGCACGTTATTCGAGAAGCTGGGTTAGGGATTAAGCAGTAGGGAATGGTGAGTAGGGGATACCTGCTCGCCATCCGGTCGTGCCGTTGCCCGTCTTTCCGCGCCAAGGCGATGCTTTGCAGGTTGCTTCCGGGCAAAGCCCGCAAGCGCGACTGCGCGTCGCCGGTCGTCCGGCGCCCTCGCGGAGCATAGGCCCGTAAGGGCCGCTCATGCGTGAGCGCTGGTCAGACCATTTGACTTCATCAAATGGGTATTAGGAATGAGAACGATCAAGCCGATCGAACTATTAGTACCGGTAAGCTTCAAGCGTTGCCGCTCTTCCACACCCGGCCTATCAACGTGGTCGTCTTCCACGGTTCTCAGGGAATACTCGTTTTAAGGTGGGTTTCCCGCTTAGATGCCTTCAGCGGTTATCCCGTCCGGATATAGCTACCCTGCTATGCGGCTGGCGCCACAACAGGTCCACCAGAGATCCGTCCATCCCGGTCCTCTCGTACTAGGGACAGATCCTTTCAATATTCCTACACCCACGGCAGATAGGGACCGAACTGTCTCACGACGTTCTGAACCCAACTCACGTACCGCTTTAAATGGCGAACAGCCATACCCTTGGGACCTGCTCCAGCCCCAGGATGCGATGAGTCGACATCGAGGTGCCAAACAACCCCGTCGATATGGACTCTTGGGGGTCATCAGCCTGTTATCCCCGGCGTACCTTTTATCCGTTGAGCGATGGCCCTTCCACGCGGGACCACCGGATCACTATGACCGACTTTCGTCTCTGCTCGACTTGTCAGTCTCGCAGTCAGGCAGGCTTATGCCATTGCACTCAGCGAACGATTTCCGACCGTTCTGAGCCCACCATCGCGCGCCTCCGTTACTCTTTAGGAGGCGACCGCCCCAGTCAAACTACCCACCATACATTGTCCCGGACCCGGATAACGGGCCGCGGTTAGACATCCATAGTGATAAGGGTGGTATTTCAAGGGTGGCTCCACCTGAGCTGGCGCCCAGGTTTCAAAGCCTACCACCTATCCTACACATGCCACTACGAATGCCAATGTAAAGCTATAGTAAAGGTGCACGGGGTCTTTCCGTCTAACCGCAGGAACCCCGCATCTTCACGGGGAATTCAATTTCACTGAGTCTATGCTGGAGACAGCGGGGAAGTCGTTACGCCATTCGTGCAGGTCGGAACTTACCCGACAAGGAATTTCGCTACCTTAGGACCGTTATAGTTACGGCCGCCGTTTACTGGGGCTTCGATTCAGAGCTTGCACCCCTCCTCTTAACCTTCCAGCACCGGGCAGGCGTCAGACCCTATACGTCGTCTTGCGACTTCGCAGAGCCCTGTGTTTTTGATAAACAGTCGCTACCCCCTGGTCTGTGCCACCCTCCTCCACTTGCGTGGAAAAGGGTCACGCTTCTTCCGAAGTTACGCGTGCAATTTGCCGAGTTCCTTCAGCATAGTTCTCTCAAGCGCCTTGGTATACTCTACCAGACCACCAGTGTCGGTTTCGGGTACGGTTTATAAGGAGGAGCTATTTCCTGGAACCACGCAGCAGCCCGTTCAATCCGATAAGATTGGACTACCTCAATGATCCGTCACTACCTCCAAGCCCACGAATATTAACGTGGTTCCCATCGACTACGCGTTTCCGCCTCGTCTTAGGGGCCGGCTAACCCTGCTCAGATTAGCTTTAAGCAGGAACCCTTGGTCTTTCGGCGGGGGAGTCTCTCACTCCCCTTACGTTACTCATGTCAGCATTCGCACTTCTGATACCTCCACCACCCCTCACGGGTATGGCTTCGTCAGCTTACAGAACGCTCCGCTACCGCTTGGCCCTTGCGGACCAAACCCTAAGCTTCGGTGTATGGCTTTAGCCCCGTTACATTTTCGGCGCAAAGACCCTTATTTAGACCAGTGAGCTGTTACGCTTTCTTTAAATGATGGCTGCTTCTAAGCCAACATCCTGGTTGTTTTGGGATCCTCACATCCTTTCCCACTTAGCCATAACTTGGGGACCTTAGCTGTAGGTCAGGGTTGTTTCCCTTTTCACGACGGACGTTA
>NZ_VFTY01000002.1:0-542500 GCF_006440715.1 Mesorhizobium sp. B2-7-3 | reverse complement strand
ACGCGGACGACCAAGCACCGGCTTTCGCCGAGGAAATCATCCCCTTCACCAAAGACACCGACCTCACGGAGGCTTTCGCCGATTCGGGCTACACGGGCGATGATGCCACCGGCATGGCCGAAGCGATCGCCAAGTTGCTCAACGCGCCGGCGCTCAAGGCAGGTACCGTGCTGCGTGTTGGCCTCGAGGTCCACGGCGATGCCGCCAAGGTCGTGCGCACAAGCGTCTATGACAAGACCACGCATATCGTCACCATCGCGCTCGACGACCGCGGCCAGTACGTGCCGGCCCAGGAGCCCGAGCCCAATCCCGAATTGCTGACCGCATTCGACGATTCGTCGGCGCCGGTAGTGGTGCGCGGCAATCTGCCCAACGTCTATGACGGCATCTACCGCGCCGCCTATTCCTACGGCATGTCCAAGGCGATGACCCAGCGGCTGATCAAGCTCCTGGCATCCGATGTCGATTTCCAGTCCCGCCTCAATCCCTCCGACCGCCTTGAAGTGCTGTTCTCGCAGCCTGATGGCGACGACCAGACCTCGGACAATTCCGAGCTTCTCTATGTCTCGGCGACCTTCGGCGGCACGACGCGCAATTTCTACCGCTTCCAGATGCAGGATGGCAGCACGGACTATTTCGACGAAGACGGCTCGAGCGCCCAGCAGTTCCTGCTGCGCAATCCGCTGCCCGCCGGAAAGTTCCGCTCCGGCTTCGGCGCCCGCAAGCATCCGATCCTCGGCTATGTCCGCATGCACACAGGCGTCGACTGGGCAGCCCCGATCGGCACACCGATCATCGCCGCCGGCAATGGCGTCATCGAGAAGGTCGGCTGGGCCGGCGGCTATGGCAAGCAGATCATCATTCGCCATGCCAATGGCTACGAGACCTCGTACAATCACCAGAGTGCCTTTGCCAAAGGTATGGAGCCGGGCATGCACGTGCGCCAGGGCCAGACCATCGGCTATCTCGGCCAGACCGGCCTCGCCACAGGCCCGCACCTGCACTACGAGTTGATCGTCAATGGCACCAAAGTCGATCCGATGCGCGTCCGTCTACCGGTCGGCAAGGTGCTGAAGGGCGACGATCTCGTCGCCTTCAAGCGCGAGCGCGAGCGCATCGACGATCTGCTGAAACAGGAAGATGGCAATTCGCTTAAGGTCGCCAGCGCCAAGATCGAAGGCTGAGACTCAGCCTTCGTCCTGCAGAGGTTCGGCACGCCGCGACCACGGCAGCGCTTCGCCCGAAATCGTCATCCAGGCAATGACAGCGGAAAGCAGGCATAGCAGCGCCGTCACCAAGGAGACGGCGGAAAAGGCCGCGTCGCTGGCGGCGATCCTCGCCGCATCGAGTGCCGGCGAAAGTCCTGCCGGTGGCGGTTCGCCGAAGCCAGGCACGCCGGGCGCGGCATTTACCTCCAGGCCATTGGCGTAAATCCAGGCAGCGAGCGATCCCATCGCCGCCACCGCGATCAAACCGCCGATGCGTGAGACGGCGTTGTTGATGCCGGAAGCCGCGCCGGTGTCCTTGTCTTCCACCGCCGTCATGATCGCGGTGGACAATGGCGATACGACCAACGCCATGCCGAGCCCCATCAGCGCCATCAAGGGGAAGATGCCGGTCCAGAAATGGTGAAAGCCGGCATAGGCGAGCAAGGCCAGCCCGGCGAAGGCAACCGCCACGATCAGGCTGCCGCAGGCAATGGGAAAACGGGGCCCGATCCGGTCCGACAGCTTGCCGACGGGTCCCGACAGAAGCGCGATCGCCGCCGACAGCGGCAGGAAGATGAAGCCGACCTCGGCGGTGCTCAGCCCCCAGCCTGCGATCAGCAGCATCGGCAGATAAAAAAGATTGGCTGACAGTGCGAAATAGAGAAAGAACGTCGCGACGTTGGCGCCGGCGAAAGCACCGATGCGAAACAGGCTGAGATCTATCATCGGCTCGCGCTGCCGCCGCTCGAACAGGATGAAGACGACAAGCAGCACGGCGCCGGCGGCAATGCTTGGACCGGCCATATGGCTCTCGCCGCTGGCGCTCATTGAAGTCAGTCCATAGGCGAGCGCGCCGAAGGCCAGCGTCGCAAGCGCCCCGCCGGCAAGGTCAAGGCTGCGTTTCTCCGTCGGCGCATCGGCCGGAATCTTGGCGAGCAGCAGATAGATCGAGATCAGGCCGAGCGGCAGATTGACGGCAAAGATCGCCCGCCAGATGCCGCCGCCGAAAGCCGAGAGCACCAGGCCGCCGAGCACGGGGCCGAGAGCGGTGGTCAGCGCCGAGGCCGCCGCCCAGATGCCGATCGCCCTGCCGCGTTCCTTCTTCGGATAGGCCTTGGCGATAATGGCGAGACTGCCCGGCACCATGATCGCGGCGCCGATGCCCTGGAGCGCGCGAAATGCGATCAGCACGACAGCGTTCGGCGCCAGCGCACAGGCAAGCGAGGTCACGACGAACAGCGCAATGCCGGCCACGAAAGCATGGCGCAGCCCGAACCGATCGCCTGCGGCACCGCCGGCAAGGATCAGCGCTGAGAGTGTCAGCGCATAGGCATTGGAAATCCACTGCGCCTCGGCAAGGCTGGCGCCGAGGTCGACGCGGATCGCCGGCATGGCGATCGCCAGGATCGATCCGTCGATGAAGCCGAGTGCCGAGGCCAGGATCGCCGCGATCAACACATAACGCCGCTGCGATTGCGGGCAGAACGTGCCATTCGCGACCGGAGCGGTCAGCGGAACGGCGGCGGCTTGATTGGGCGCATGCATGTCACCCTCATTAGACCGTCGGCGCGGCGGCAACAACCGGCCAGCGGCTTGTTGTCCTTGAAACCAGCCATATTGCCAGGGATCGCATCTGCCCCGATGCAAACCGCGGCAGTCATGCTAATGCATGTCGCGCAAAAGTGACCTCGGCTTTTGCGACAACGACATGCATCAGGCAAGATTTAAAGCGTGTCGCAGGAATCCGTTTCGACGAGACGCGCTTTAGGTTTTCCAGGACCCGCAGGCAGGAGAAATCGATGAAGCGTCCGCTCGAAGCATCGGTTGAGGGGCGCGGCCGTATTGTCGGTATCACCGATGGCGTGTTCGCAATCGCGCTCACCCTGATCGTGCTCGAGATCAGGGTGCCGGCGCATGAGGCGATCCACTCCGAACATGATCTGCTCGCCGCCATCGCGGCACTCGCGCCACGCTTCCTCACCTATGCCTTGAGCTTTCTGACCCTGACCATCTTCTGGTTCGGCCAGCAGGCCCAGCATGGTCTGATCGCCAAATCCGACAGACGGCTGGCCACGCTGAACCTCTGCTTCTCGCCTTCATCGCGCTCTTGCCGTTCTCGACCGACCTTCTGGCCGATTTTCTGGAATTCAGGACCGCGGTGCTGGTTTACTGGCTCAACCTCTTGATGCTCGGCATCACGCTGTTCGTCAGCTGGCGGTATGCGGAGAAAAGCGGCCTTGTCGCGGAGGACGTCGACGCGGAAACGAAACGCACGGTCTACCTGCGCATCGTCAAGGCGCAGGTCTTGTGGGCCGTCGGCGCCGCATTTTGCCTGATCACCCCGTTGGCGAGCGTCGGCTTCATTCTGGTGGTGCAGTTGATCTACGCGGCAACGCCGAATGTGAAGTGGGTGCGCGGGATCATTGGTTGAGATTTATGTTGAGATTCAGGTCAGGCCGGCATCGCCTGAACACTGACATACCCTACTCGACGAACTCCACCGGCACGCCCGGCGAGACCAGCTTGGCCAATTCACGCGCGTCCCAATTGGTCAGGCGCACGCAGCCATGGCTCTCGGTCTTGCCTATCTTCGAGGGCTCCGGCGTGCCGTGGATGCCGTAAGTCGGCTTGTCCAGGGCGATCCACACCGATCCGACCGGGCCATTCGGCCCAGGCGGAATGGTCAGGATCTTGTTGTTCTCGCCCTGCTTGAAGTTGATGTTGGGGTTGTAGGTGTAGTTCGGATCGAGCGCGACACGCGACACGGCATGGATGCCGGTCGGGGACGGCGTGTCCGACGAGCCGATGGTGGCGGGGTAGGCCGCGACCAGCTTGCCCGACCCGTCATAGGCAAAGACTTCCTTCTTGCCCTTGTCGGCGACGATGCGGGCAACCGGGGTAGAAACCAGTTTGCCGAAATTCGCGACCTTGATGATCGTGCCCGGACGATTGAAGTTGGCGTCCGGATTGAGCGCCTTGAGATAGTTCTCGTCCATGTGGAAGCGCTCGGCCAGCGCCTCGGTGACGGAGGTGAAGCCCATGCGGTCGAGTTGCGCCTTCTGGCTGTAGTCTTCCGGGATCGACGCGACATAGGGGCCGGCCGCATCCTCCGCGGTGATGGTGTAGTTGGCGAACGCGTCGCCACCGGACTGCGACAATGCGGCCTGGATGCCGACCGAATCGGTCGATTTGAGGCTGCTGCCGTTGATCTGATTGTAGGCCGCCAGCGCCTTGTCGACATTCGAACCGAAGCGCCCGTCGATGACGCCAGGCGAAGCCCCGCCCCGGTCGAGCAGCACCTGCAGCGCCGCGACATCCTGGCGTGCGCCCAACGAAAGCGACGGGTCGACCGACGTCTTGCCGCCGGCCTTTGGCGGCGATGCCGCCTGGTCGGAGGGCGCTGCCTGGTCCGTCGGGTCTGCCGGCCGGACGGGGTCTATCGACGCCTCGTTCAGCGGTTGGCGCTTGATTGTACCCGGCTGCGGCGCGTCGGGATAATTGTTGTCGTAGCTGCCGTCGTCCTGCGGTGCCGGCGGATAGGCATCGACTGAACCATTTCCGTCAGGATCGTATTCGTCGGCGGGCGGTGGAATGACCCGGCCTTCCTCTTCCAGCTGTCTGCGGCGGAAGCGGGCCATGTCCTGGGGATCGTCGAGATAGTAACGGTCATCGTCGGCGGGTGCGCGGCCAAGTTCGCGCATCCGGCTCTCTCGGCGCAGCGCCCGCCGGTCGAGCCGTGTCTGTGGCGGCTGGATGGCGATCACCTTGCCGGTGTCCGAATCGACGATGACGCGATTGCCCCTGGCATCGTAATAAATGTCGAGATTGCCGTCCTGCGCGAGCAGAATGCCGCCGCTCCCGGACGTGCGGACAGGCTGGGCGGCACCGTCATGCGTCGGCGCGGCGAACGCATTGGAAAACACCAGTCCCGCGGCAAGCGCCGAAAGGGTAAAGATACTGCGCAGCATCGTGCGAAACTCTCCGGTCCGTATGTGCCGCCGCCCGGCATTGTTCAGTTCGGCGAACCCTTCGCCAGCAAACCAGTTACCCACCATATGGTTCCAACATGAACCGGGCATGAAGATGGCGGTTTTCCGGCGCCTCGGGGAATATTGGCTAGCTTGCGCCAAGCCCCAATTCCTTGCGCGCCTGCTTCGTCAGCTTAAGGGCAACAAGGCGGTGGCTCTCGCGCAGATAGTCCTCCAGCGCACCATCATCCATGCTCTGGCTTGTCTGACGCTGGATCCACTTCATGCCGCGGGAGGCAAGATAGGGCGCGGAGCGCAGGCCCGGCTGCTCCTTGAGCACGTCATAGGCGATGTCGGAGCATTTGAAGGTGACGAAGAGCTGCCGACCCTGATCCCAGCCACCGATCGCAAACACCTTGGTCCCGACCTTCCAGACATGGGCGCCGCCCCATTGCACCACGTGGTTCGTTGCAGGCAGCGAAGCGCAGAAGCCGTTGTAGTCGTCCAGCGTCATCAATCCCCCGCCAATTGCATGAAAACGCCGCGCGTCCGGTGGACGCGCGGCGTTTGAATCAGGCCGCGACCTCGGCCGCGACGATCGCCGGCTTGGAGCGGAAATTCAGCCGGTCGGAACCGGCCGTGACCTTGACAGTCGAGCCGTCCAGGATCTCGCCGAGCAGGATCTTTTCCGCCAGCGGATCCTGCAGTTCCTTCTGCATCACCCGCTTCAGCGGCCGGGCACCATAAGCGGGGTCGTAACCCTTGGCCGCCAGCCACTCGATCGCCTCGGGATCCAGCGACAGCGTGATCTTGCGATCCGTCAGCAGGCTCTCGAGCCGCTTGAGCTGGATCTCGACGATACGGTCCATGTCCTTGCGGCGCAGCCGGTGGAACAGGATCACCTCGTCGACGCGATTGAGGAACTCCGGCCGGAACGATGCCCTGACCACGCCCATCACTTCGTCTCGTACGGCATCGACATCCTGATCCTCGCCGAGATTGACGAGATATTCGGCGCCCAAATTAGACGTCATGATGATCAGTGTGTTGCGGAAGTCGACGGTGCGGCCCTGCCCGTCGGTGAGCCGGCCGTCATCGAGCACCTGCAACAGCACGTTGAAGACATCCGGATGCGCCTTTTCGATCTCGTCGAACAGCACGACCTGATAGGGCCGGCGCCGCACCGCTTCGGTCAGCGCACCGCCTTCCTCATAGCCGACATAGCCGGGAGGCGCGCCGATCAGCCGGGCGACGGAGTGCTTCTCCATGTATTCAGACATGTCGATGCGCGCCAGCGCCGTCTCATCGTCGAACAGGAAATTGGCCAAAGCCTTGGTCAGTTCCGTCTTGCCGACGCCGGTAGGCCCGAGGAACATGAACGAGCCGATCGGCCGGTTCGGATCCTGAAGGCCCGCACGGGCACGCCGCACAGCCTTGGAAACGGCCTGCACCGCTTCGCCCTGGCCGACGACACGCTTGCCGATCTCGTCTTCCATGCGCAGCAGCTTGTCACGCTCGCCCTGCAGCATCTTGTCGACCGGAATGCCGGTCCAGCGCGACACGATATGGGCGACGTGGTCGGGCGTGACCACTTCCTCGACCATGCCGGCCTTGCCGTCCTGGGCTTCGGCCTCCTTCAGCTTCTTTTCCAATTCCGGGATCTTGCCATAGGCAAGCTCGCCGGCGCGCTGGAACTCACCCTTGCGCTGGGCAATGGCAAGGTCGTTGCGCGCTTCGTCGAGCTGCTTCTTCAAGTCGGCCGCTAGCCCGAGCTTCTGCTTCTCGGCCTGCCACTTCGCGGTGATCTCTGTCGATTCCTCTTCCAGGCCGACAAGTTCCTTTTCCAGGCGGGCGAGCCGGTCCTTCGAGGCATCGTCCGTCTCGACCTTCAACGCTTCGCGTTCAATCTTGAGCTGCATGATGCGGCGGTCGATCTCGTCCAGCGCTTCGGGCTTGGAATCGACCTGCATCCTGAGCCGCGAGGCGGCTTCGTCGACGAGGTCGATCGCCTTGTCCGGCAGGAAGCGGTCGGCGATGTAGCGGTTGGACAATGTCGCCGCCGCCACCAGTGCCGAATCGGAGATACGCACCTTGTGGTGCTGCTCGTATTTCTCCTTCAGGCCGCGCAGGATCGAGACCGTGTCCTCCACTGTCGGCTCGTCGACGAAGACGGGCTGGAAACGGCGGGCAAGGGCGGGATCCTTCTCGACATGCTTCCTGTATTCATCCAGCGTGGTGGCGCCGACGCAGTGCAGTTCGCCGCGCGCCAGCGCCGGCTTCAGGAGATTCGACGCGTCCATGGCGCCATCGGCCTTGCCGGCGCCGACCAGCGTGTGCATCTCATCAATGAACAGGATGATGTTGCCACTGGCCGAAGTGACTTCCGAAAGCACAGCCTTCAGCCGCTCCTCGAATTCGCCGCGATATTTGGCACCGGCAATCAGCGCGCCCATGTCGAGCGCCATCAACTGCTTGTCCTTCAGCGATTCCGGCACGTCGCCATTGACGATGCGCAGCGCCAGCCCTTCGGCGATCGCCGTCTTGCCGACGCCCGGCTCGCCGATCAGCACCGGGTTGTTCTTGGTGCGGCGCGACAGCACCTGGATGGTGCGTCGAATCTCGTCGTCGCGGCCAATCACGGGGTCGAGCTTGCCCGCGCGTGCGTCCGCGGTGAGGTCGCGTGCGTATTTCTTCAGCGCGTCATAGCCCTGTTCGGCACTCGCCGAATCGGCGGTGCGGCCCTTGCGGACGTCGTTGATGACCTGGTTCAGCGCCTGCGCGGTGACGCCGGCCTTGGCCAGGATTTCGGCGGTCTTGGCCGATTTCTCCATGGCAAGCGCCTGCAGCAGCCGCTCGACGGTGACAAAGCTGTCGCCGGCCTTCTTGGCCAGTTCTTCGGCGGTCGAGAACACCTTGGCCAGCGGCTGCGCCAGATAAAGCTGGCCATTGCCGCCCTCCACCTTGGGCATCGCCTCGAGCGCCGTCTCGACGCCGAGCTTGACATCGCGGACATTGCCGCCGGCGCGCTCGATCAACGACGCGGCCAAGCCTTCGTCATCGTCGACGAGGACTTTCAGAATGTGTTCGGGGGTGAATTGCTGGTGGTTGCGCGAGAGCGCCATGGTCTGCGCGGACTGGATAAAGCCGCGCACGCGCTCCGAGTATTTCTCAAGGTTCATATTTGTCTCCTTCCATCACCGGCCCGCTTTGCGGCACCGGATCAGATTGCGGTGACGGACCCGCCCATTCGAGCCGGATCCTGTTCAGGCCAGATATGGTGCATGGACCCTTGCCCCTCAAGGTGTCGCAATATGGCAGGTGCATAATATTCCACGTCAGCCCAAACGAAAACGGCGGAGATTTCTCTCCGCCGCTCAAGGCCTTGAATGCCGTTCGCTCAGTTGTCGATGTCGGAAACCACGGGTTCGGCACCGCCGCTGTCGGCCGGAGCCGCCGCTGTCTCGGCCGCGTCCCCATTTTCGCTGCCGCTCTCGACCTGATCGGCATTGGTGCGCGGACGGCGCGGACGCCGTGGACGGCGGGCAGCACCGCTTTCGGCGGCCGCCTCATTGAGTTCGGCCTGGGCGGCCAGACCTGCCGGTGAAAAATTCTCGAACCGTGGAGCCAGCTCGGCCGCCGCGACCGTCTCGGGCGGCGAAGCGGCCTCTGCCTGGACTTCCGTCTGCCCCGGGGCCTCGTTGCGCTGTTGCTGTCCGCCCTGTTCGGGTGAAGCGTAGTCGCGCTGGCCGTAGCCGCCATTGGGGCGGCGATCGCGATGGCGCCCGCCACCGTTGTCGCGGCCGCCATTGTTGCGACCGTTATTGTCGCGCCCGCTGTTGTCGCGCCCGCTGTTGTCGCGATTGTCGCGACCGTTTTCCCGGTTCAGCGCAACCTCCGCCGGCATGCCCTCGATCACCGGCTGCGGACCTGCGCCATGGTTGATTACGGGAAGCTGTGGATCGGAACCGGCATTGCCGCTGCTATTGCCCGCCCCACTGTTGCCGGCTCCACTGCCGGCATTGTCGAACTCGTCGCGATCGTCATCGCCGTCCTCGTCGAACTCGTCGCGTGCCTGCTGGACGTTCTGGATCGGCATCTGCGCCTGCGCGGCGGCAATAATGCGATTGTAGTGTTCAGCGTGCTGGAGGTAGTTCTCCGCCATCACCCGGTCGCCGGAGCTGTGCGAGTCACGGGCAAGCGTGGCGTATTTTTCGGCAATCTGCTGAGCCGATCCACGGATTTTCACGTCCGGGCCGTTGCTCTCGTAATTGCGCGTAAGCGGATTCGGCCCCTTGCGGTTGTTGTTATTGTTGTTGTTATTGTTATTGCCACCGCCGCCGCCATTGTTGTTGCGACCGCGCATGCGCCTGTTCTGCTGTTGTGGCCTCATTCGACTCTCTTCATCTTGAAATTTTGAAAAACTCTTCACGAACGGAGGCGCTCATGCAGCCAGCCGTTTCGTTTCTTCACCGGCGTTCGCCCGCATCGATTGCGTTGGCGCCACGTGTCATCCTGTTTCCGGCTACATCACTTGCCGGACGATTCCCGCACGAAGCTTGGGCGTCGTTTGCGCAAGAAGGCAGCTATTTCCAAGGAAAAACCGAATCGCTAAGAGCACTGCCTGCTTCGTCTCATCCGGTTAGGCGACCCTAGCCGCATTCCCCGGTATTGCCAAGCGCTTTTTTTGCACTGCGTCAAGACGTTGCTCGTTGAAAAACAAGAACCCTGTCGTTTCCGCCGAGATCGCTAAAAACCTCGCCAGCCGCGTAACCGGCTGCGCGAAATATATCGTTGACTTCGTTGCTTTGCGTGTGGCCGATCTCGACCGCAATCCTGCCTTCGGCTTCCAGAAACCTTGCCGCCTCGGCGGCGATGATCCTGTAGGGGTTCAGCCCATCCACACCGCCATCAAGGGCAAGGCGCGGGTCGAAATCGCGGACTTCGTCCTGCAGATTTCGAATCTCTTGTGTTGGTATATAGGGAGGGTTTGCGGCAATTACATGGTACCGGCCGGAAACTTTTTTAAACCAGTCTGACTGAACCGCCGTGAACCGGCCGCCGAGGCCGAATTGCCCGGCATTGCGGGCCGCCGTGGCCAGAGCGCCGGCGGAGATGTCGACACCGGTGGCGGTCGCGGCCGGCACGACGCTCAGCAGCGCCAGGGCGATCGCGCCCGTTCCGGTGCCGAGATCGAGGATGCGGCATGTGCCCTCCCGCGTGGCTATTGCCTTGACGAAGGGCAGCACCGCCTCGACCAGCGTTTCGGTGTCCGGTCGCGGCTCCAGCGTCTCCGGCGACAGCGACAAGCGCAAACCGTAGAACTCGCGATAGCCGAGGATGCGATGCACCGGCTCGCCACGGGCTCGCCGTCTCAAGGCGCCGTCGATCGCGGCGATGGCGTTCCCGTCGATCTTGCACTCCGGGTCGGCGATCGCCTGGGTGCGCGTCGTGCCGGAATAGTGCTCGACGATCAGCCGCGCATCGAGCGCGGGATCATCGATGCCGGCTGCGGCAAGCCGGGTCCGCGCGTCCCGCAGCAGCGGCCCCAGCGCCGCGGGCGGATGGTCAGCCATCGATGCCGATATCGGCCAGCAGCTTCGACTGATGATCGGCGATCAGCGCGTCGACGATTTCGTCGAGTTCACCCATCATCACCCGGTCGAGTTTGTAGAGCGTCAGGTTGATGCGATGATCAGTGACCCGGCCCTGCGGAAAATTGTAGGTGCGGATGCGCTCGGAGCGGTCGCCGGAACCGACCTGCGACTTGCGCGACTCGGAACGCTCCTCATCCGCCTTGCTGCGCTCCATGTCATAGAGCCGGGCGCGCAGGATCTGCATGGCCTTGGCCCGGTTCTGGTGCTGCGACTTCTCCGCCTGCACCACCATGATGCCGGTCGGCAGATGGGTGATGCGGACCGCGGAATCGGTGGTGTTGACGTGCTGGCCGCCGGACCCGGAGGCACGCATCGTGTCGATGCGGATGTCCTCGGCCCTGATGTCGATGTCGACCTCTTCGGCTTCCGGCAGCACGGCGACTGTGGCGGCTGACGTGTGGATGCGCCCGCTGGCCTCGGTGGCCGGCACGCGCTGGACGCGATGCACCCCGGATTCGAATTTCAGATGGGCGAACACACCTTTACCGGAGATCGTGGCGATGATTTCCTTGAAGCCCCCGGCATCGCCGTCGCTGGCCGATACCGTTTCGAACCGCCAGCCGCGTTCGGCGGCATAGCGCTCATACATGCGAAACAGGTCGCCGGCGAAGAGTGCCGCCTCATCGCCGCCGGTGCCGGCGCGGATTTCGAGAATGGCGTTCTTGTCGTCGGCGGCATCCCTGGGCAGGAGCAGGATCTGGATGTCTTTCTGCAGCGTCTCGATGCGCTCCTCGACGCCGGGCAGATCTGCCTCGGCAAGCGCCCGCATCTCGGCGTCGGTGCCCTTGTCGGCGAGCATCGCTTCGAGGTCGGCCTGCTCGTGCTCGGCAGAGCGCAATTCCCTGACCTTGGCCACCATCTCCTGCAACTCGGCATATTCCGATGCCATCCTCACATAGGCATCCGGCGCCGGCCCGGCCGACATCTGCGCTTCGAGCATCTCGAAACGCTTGACGACTTGATCCATACGATCGCGGGGCAAATTGACCATGATGAGGGTGCTACAACGGGATCGAGCGGTCGTCGGCGAAGGCCTGCAGCAATGCCCGCATCGGCAGCCCTTGCGCCGGCGCCATCAGATTGTCGTCGAAGAAAGCCTTCAGCTCCTCCAGCGGCAGCTCCGTCAGCATGGCCTTGACCGGACCGATCGAGGCCGGCGACATCGAGATCGAGCGAAAACCGAGGCCGATCAACGCCATCGCCGAGATCGGCTTGCCGGCGAGTTCACCGCACAGGGTGACGGGCGTATGATTGCGGGCGCCGGCGTCGGCGATCTGCTTGAGCACGCGCAGGAACGGCGCCGACAACGTATCGAAGCGGTTGGCCAGTTGCGTGTTGCCGCGGTCGACCGCCATGACGAACTGGAACAGGTCGTTCGATCCGACCGAGACGAAGTCGACCGCCTTCATCAGTTCGTCGAGCTGGAACAGCAGCGACGGCACTTCCAGCATGGCGCCCAACTTGAGACTGGTCGGCAGGTGATGGGCGAAGCGTGAGAGATGCCGCACCTCGCGGTCGATGATTTCGCGCGCCTGGGCGATTTCGCCGAGCTCGGTCACCATCGGCAGCATCAGCTTGAGCTCGCGCCCGCCGCTGGCCTTGAGCAAGGCGCGGATCTGGGTGCGCAGCAAGCCCGGCCGATCTAGCGTCAGGCGGATCGCCCGCCAGCCGAGCGCCGGATTCTCTTCCTGGATCGCGCCCTTGAAATAGGGCAGCACCTTGTCGCCACCAATGTCGATGGTGCGGAAGGTGACCGGCTTGCCGCGCGCTGCCTCGAGCACGTCGCGGTAGAGTTTTTCCTGGGCTTCGGCGCGTGGAAAGGTCGACGCGACCATGAATTGCAGTTCCGTGCGGAACAGGCCGATGCCGGCGGCGCCCGCCTCCGCCAACTGCGGCAGGTCGACGGCAAGCCCGGCATTCATCAGCAGGTCGACCTGGACCCCGTCCCGAGTCGTCGACGGCTTCTTGCGCAGTTCGCGGTAGACCTCCTGCCGGCGCGCCCGGAACCGCACCTTCTCGGCATAGGCGGCTTCAAGATCGGATTGCGGCCGCAGATGGATCGCGCCTTCCTCGCCGTCGACGATGATGGCATCGCCGTTTTCCGCCATGGAAACGGCGCCCTTCATCTGTCCGGCGACGGGAATGCCCATGGCGCGCGCGACGATGACGACATGGCTGGTCGCCGCGCCATCCTCCAGCACCAGCCCGCGCAGCTTGTCGCGAGGATAGTCGAGCAGTTCGGCAGCGCCCATCGAGCGGGCGACGATGATGGCGTCCTTGGGCAGCGAGGCCGCGACATCCTCGGGCCCACGTCCCATCAGCTGGCGCAACAGCCGGTTGGCGAGATCGTCGAAATCGCTCATCCGCTCGCGCAGATAGGGATCGGTCATGTGCAGCATGCGGGCGCGCATGTCGCTCTGAACTTTTTCGACCGCCGCCTCGGCCGTCAGGCCGTTACGGATCGCCTCTTCCAGGCGCCGTACCCAGCCCCGGTCGTTGGCGAACATGCGGTAGGCTTCCAGCACCTGGCGATGCTCGCCCTCGAAGGCGACATCGCGGCGCTCCAGCATGTCGTCGATGGAAAGCCGCAGAGAACCAAGCGAGGCTTCGAGCCGCCGGACCTCCTCCTCGCTGTCCTCGTTGAACAAATTGGTGACGACGATACGCGGCTCGTGCAGCACGACGTGACCGAGCCCGACGCCATCGTTGAAGGACAGGCCGGTGAAGCTGACAGGCCGGCGCAGGTCGAGTTCGAGGCCTGGCCGGGTCAGCCGCGCCAGATCGCCGGTGGCGATCATCTCTGCGATGACCATGGCCGTGGTTTCCAGCGCCTCGACCTCGTCGTCGCGGTAGTGGCGCATGGTCTTGTTCTGGACGACCAGGACGCCCAGCGTGCGCCCTGCCCTGAGCACCGGCACGCCGAGGAAGGAATTGTAGATCTCCTCCCCGGTCTCCGGCAGGTAGGCGAAGGCCGGGTGTTCTTGCGCGTTGGACAGGTTGAGCGGCCTGGCACTCGCGGCAATGGTGCCGACCAGGCCTTGCCCTAGCCGCAGTTGCGCCAGGTGGACGGCGTTCGGGTTCAGACCTTCGGTGGCGTAGAGCTCCAGCACCGAATCGGCGCGCAGCACGTAGAGCGAGCAGACTTCCGCGACCATGTTGGAGGCGATGTCGCGCACAATCCGGTCGAGCCGCTCCTGCGGCTCCAGCGGCTCCTGCATGAGCTCGCGGAGCCGTTTCAGCAAAACGCGCGGGCCAACGGCCGTGTCACGCATCGCGGCTTCTTCTCCAATAGACTTCTTGCCGGGGCAGTTTCCGCCGCGCCCGGCAAGTGCGCAACAGCTGATTCAGTCCTGCTACTGCTTATCCAGACCGTAGACGGAATGCAAAGTGCGAACCGCAAGTTCCGTATAGGGACCGTCGATCAGTATCGAAATCTTGATCTCGGACGTGGTGATGGCGCGGATGTTGATCGCCTTGTCGGCCAGCGCCTTGAAGGCGGTGGCGGCGACACCGGCATGGCTCCGCATGCCGATGCCGATGACCGAGACCTTCGACATGCCGGCTTCCGACTGCACGACATCGTAGCCGATCTCGGCTTTCAGCCGGTCGAGCACGGCCAGCGCCTTGTCCACATCGCCCGACGGCACGGTGAAGGTCATGTCGGTCAGCTTGCCGTCCTCGGAAATGTTCTGGACGATCATGTCGACATTGATGTTGGCCTCGGCCAGCGGTCCGAAAATGCCGGCGGCGACGCCCGGCCGGTCGCCGACGCGGCGCAGCGAAATCTGGGCCTCGTCCTTGGCATAGGCAATTCCGGTGACGACCTGCTGTTCCACGATCTCTTCCTCGTCGCAAATGAGCGTTCCCGGAGGATTGAGCAAATCCCCCATTCCGGGCGCATCGGGATCGTCGAAGGACGACCGCACGAAGGTACGCACCCTGTGCACCATGGCAAGCTCGACCGAACGCACCTGCAGAACCTTGGCGCCGAGCGAGGCCATTTCAAGCATTTCCTCGAACGATATCTTGGCCAGCCGCCGCGCTTTGGGCTCGATGCGCGGGTCGGTGGTGTAGACCCCATCGACGTCGGTGTAGATGTCGCAGCGGTCGGCCTTGACCGCGGCGGCGATCGCCACGGCGCTGGTATCGGAGCCGCCACGTCCGAGCGTGGCGATGCGGTTGTCCGGCCCGATGCCCTGGAAACCGGCGATGACGGCCACCTGGCCTTCGCCGAAGCGCTTGACCAGGAAGGCGCCGTCGATGTCGAGGATGCGCGCCGCGCCATGCGCGTTGTCGGTCTTGATCGGAATCTGCCAGCCCTGCCAGGAGCGCGCATGCACGCCCATGTTCTGCAAGGTGATGGCGAGAAGGCCAGCCGTGACCTGTTCGCCGGAAGCGACGACCGCATCATATTCACGTGCATCGTGCATCGGTGAGGCCTCGCGGGTCCAGCCGACCAGCTCGTTGGTCTTGCCGGCCATCGCCGAAACCACCACAGCCACTTCGTGACCGGCGTCGACCTCGCGTTTGACGTGACGTGCCACGTTGCGGATGCGAGCGATGTCGGCGACGGAGGTCCCGCCGAATTTCATCACGATACGCGCCATGGAAGCGAAATGCCTTTGACTGGAGCCGGCTCGCGGCCGAAAATGGAAGAACAGCGTCCGGCTGCCGCCAGCCACTGAATGCGCGGCCTCCATAGCCAAATGAGGAAAGTTTCGCAAGGCTGACGGCGGATTGCGTAACAGCACGACATATTGCCTTCCGGGCCGGCGCCGCTTACCAAATGCTGCCTGCGGGAAATTGCTTTTGGTTCGGCATAACGGATGATTGCTCGGCTTCGGCGCGCCATGCGATTGCAATCGCTCCCGCTTGTCGCGGGCTTTGCGGTGCTGGCACTGATCGTCGGCACCCGTGCGGTGCTCGTCGAGAGTCAAAGGGCCAATCGTGCCGCCGCACGTGAGACAATCGAGTACCAGGAGCAGCTTTCCGGGCTGCTTTCATTGGCGCAGGAGGCCCAGAGTGGTCAGCGCGGCTACCTGCTGACCGGTGAAAAAATCCTATCTGGAGCCTTACCGGAAGGCCGTCGAGGCAATTCCGGGACAATTGGCGCGGGTCGACAGCGCGACCGCTCCCGACGATCAGATCGCCCAGCAGATCGGCCACATCAAGGACGCGCTTTCGCAACAGCAGGCCGACCTGGCCGAAACCATAGCTCTTTACGAGCGAGGCGATGCGGCAAAGGCCCTGCAACTGGTCCGCAGTGGCCAGGGCAAGGCCGCCATGGACGAGATGCGGGCCAGCATGGACACAATCCGACGCATCGGCGCCGCCGCGGTGGCCGCGCGCGAAGAGCGTACCGACCGGGTCGAGGCCTGGCTGCGGATCGGCTCACTGGCCGCGTTGCTGGCGATTTTCCTGCTTGCCGCCTACACCATACGTCAATCCCGTCGCCGCTTCCACGAGGTGGTCGTCGCCCAGCAAGAGCTGATGCGCAAGAACATCGAACTCGGCAACGAGATCCAGACCCGTGAAAAGGCCGAATCCCAGATACGCCAGATGCAGAAGATGGAGGCTGTCGGACAGCTGACAGGCGGCATCGCCCACGACTTCAACAACATGCTGGCGGTGATCCTCAGCGCCATGAACCTTGCCCAGCGCAAGCTGAAGCGGGGCGAGCATGACATCGAAAAACTCGTCGAGGCCGCGACCGACGCGGCCAGCCGCGCCGCCAACCTGACATCCCGCCTGCTTGCCTTCTCCCGCCTGCAGCCTCTGGCGCCGCAGGTTGTCGACATCAACGGGCTGTTGACCGGCATGTCCGATCTTCTGCGCCGGACCTTGGGGGAAGGCATCCGCATCGAGACAGTATTAGCGGGGGGCCTGTGGAAAACCCACGCCGATCCCAGCCAGATCGAGAACGCGATCCTCAATCTGGCCGTCAATTCCCGCGACGCCATGGACAATGAGGGCAAGCTGACCATCGAGACTGTCAACAGCCACCTCGACGACGGCTATGCGTCGACGCACGCCGAAGTCACGCCTGGCCAATATGTGATGATCGCGGTAACCGACACCGGCGCGGGCATGTCGCCCGAGACCATCGCCAGGGCCTTCGAACCCTTCTTCACGACCAAGCCGGTCAACAAGGGCACGGGACTTGGGCTGAGCCAGGTGTTCGGCTTCGTCAAACAATCGGGCGGCCACGTCAAGATCTACTCCGAGCCCGGCGAAGGCACGACGATCAAGATCTACCTGCCCCGGTTTTTCGGAGCCGAGGAGCCGGCAGCGCCCGTCGGGCGCGATAAGAGCGCCGCCAAGGTCACCGAGACGATCCTCGTCGTCGAGGATGACCCCCGCGTGCGGGCCTCCACGACGGATGTCATGCGCGAGCTCGGCTACATCGTCATCCATGCGGGAAGCGGACCGGAGGCCCTTCAGAAGCTCGCCGCGACACCAGGCATCGCCCTGCTTTTCACCGACATCGTCATGCCGGTGATGAACGGCCGCAAGCTCGCCGAGGAAGCGCTCGCGCGCCAGCCCGAGCTGAAAGTGGTCTTCACCACCGGCTTCACCAGGAATGCCGTGGTCCACAACGGCATGCTCGATCATGACGTGCACTTCCTGGCCAAGCCGTTCACCATCGAGCAGTTGGCGGCCAAGCTGCGTGATGTTCTGGACACGAAATAAACCGGGCCTTTGATCGCCCAGCCACTTTGTCAGCAGAGGAAAATGTTGCCTTGACATTCGATGCCTCACGCCCGACTTCCTAGCGCATGACCCCGAAATCGACTTCGATTTCGGAAAGGGATCATGCGCAGAATCAAAGTGCTACAGCGTCCTTTGCGCGTCCGAAGGACGCGCGGCGCTGTAGCGTCCGAGGAGACCAACCGATGCCTGAGCCCCGACGATCGACGATCGATGCCGGAGAGGTGGAACGCTTTTCCGCCCTTGCCGCCGAATGGTGGAACCCGAACGGCAAGTTTCGTCCGCTGCACAAATTCAATCCGGTCCGGCTTTCCTATATCCGCGACCAGATCGCGGCGCGCTTCGGCCGCGACCCACGGGCGGCGCGGCCGTTCGAGGGCCTGCGCATCCTCGACATCGGCTGCGGCGGTGGCCTTTTGTGCGAGCCGATGGCGCGGCTCGGTGCCGAGGTGGTCGGAGCGGACGCGTCCGAAACAAACATCGAAGTGGCGAAACTGCATGCCGCCGAGGGCAATGTCAGCGTCGACTATCGTGCCACGACGGCGGAAGATCTCGCCGAGGCCGGTGAAAAATTCGATGTCATCCTCAACATGGAAGTGGTCGAACATGTCGCCGATATCGACCTGTTCGTCGCCAAATGCGGCGAGATGGTCAAACCCGGCGGCATCATGTTCGTGGCCACTATCAACCGCACGCTCAAGGCGCTCGGCCTCGCCATCATCGGCGCCGAATATGTGTTGCGCTGGCTGCCGCGCGGCACCCACCAATTCGGCAAGCTGGTGCGCCCGGAAGAGCTGGAAAAGGCGCTGCGCGGCGCCGGCCTGACCATCATCGACCGCACCGGCGTCTCCTACAATCCGCTTGCCGATCGCTGGGCGCGGTCGAAGGACATGGACGTCAACTACATGGTGCTGGCGGAAAAGGGATCGGTCTGAACAGCCAATCCTCAGCCAGCCGGGGCCGGAGCCCGGCGTTGATGCTGACGGCAGTGCGACGTGAGCCTCGAAGCCTTCAGGCTTTCTGGCTCTGCGCCTTGGTGGTGATGAACACGCCCACGGTGATGATGACGGCGCCGACCCAGGTCAGCAGTTGATAGTGTTCACCAAGGAAGATCGTGCCGGCAAACAGTCCCACCGCTGCCGCGACATAGCCGATCTGGCTGAGATAGACCGGACCGCCAACCGCCTGCAGCCGGAAGAAGAAAGCAAACATCGCCGATGCCGAGGCCATCTGCGCCACGACGATGAGCGGCACGGCGCCAAGCTGGACGAAGGCCTTGCCTCCGAGCAAGGTCAGGATGCCGACGAGCAGCATCGCCGCGGACGCCAGATGGCTGCCGACCGCGAGTTCGATCGGACCGGTTCCTTCCGGCCAGTCGATGGTGCGGTAGATGTTGCCGGCGGCAAGGCTGACCGGGATCAGCAGTCCCATCATCACCCAGAACAGATCGGCCGGCTGGCCGGCCTCGCCGCGCGTCACCGCCACCATGACGGCGCCGACGAAGCCGACGGCGATGCCTGATACGCCCAGCAGGTTGGGGCGCCGGACGCCGAGCAGGATCGAAAACACCAATGTGATCACCGGCGACAGCGTGAACATGATGCCGGTGTAGCCGGCGCCCAGATGCGGAATGGCCGAAAACATCAGGAGATTGGGGACGGCATAGGACACTGCCGCGGTGACGAAGAAATAGCGCAGTTTGTGCGGGGTGAGCCGGATGCGCTGACCACGCGCCAGGAGCACGCCCAAAAGCACGCCGCCAGCGCCGAGCGAGATGACAAAGGCCCAGACCATGGCTGGCACGCCGGCCGCCGTGGCGAGCTTGCCGAAGGGCAGCGTCAGGCCCAACAGGCCGCCGGTGACAACCAGCAGGCCTAGCGCCGAATCCCAGAGATATTTCATGATGGAATCCTATGGGTGGCACAGCCTCTTGGCCGGCGTTGAATACTGAGATAAGATAATGGAAAGATTCTTAACGTCAAGATACATTATGGTGAGATAGATGGACCGCGCTGGGAAAGCCATCGAGCAATGGCAGCGGGAACGGCCGGACCTGGATGTATCGCCGATGGCCGTGATCGGGCGTCTGAATGAGGTCTCCTCGCTGATAGCACGCGATCGTCTCGCCCCGCTGTTCGCCCGTTTCGGACTGCAGGCGGGAGAGTTCGATGTATTGGCGACGCTGCGCCGCTCCGGCTCGCCTTACGCGCTGACGCCGACCGCTCTCTATGAAGCGACGATGGTGACATCAGGCGCCATGACCAACCGGCTCGACCGGTTGGAAAAGGCCGGATTGATCCTGCGTGCACCGCACCCCAACGATCGGCGCGGCATCGTCGTGCGGCTGACCGAAAAGGGGCTCGCCTTGATCGACGAGGCCGTTGCGGCCCATGTGGCGAACGAGCATGAGATCCTGTCCGGCCTGACACAGACCGAACGGGAAACGCTTTCGCACCTGCTGGAAAAGTTGATCGGCAGCGTGAGCTGATCGCTCAGTTCCGGTCGTCCGGAAACACCGGGATCGGCATGAACTCGACGCCATCCTCGGCCAGGCCCTTGGCCTCCTCCAGCGTCGCCTCGCCATAGATGCCGCGCGCATCGGTTTCGCCGAAATGGATCTTGCGCGCTTCCTCGGCGAACTTGTCGCCGACATAGTCGGCGTTTTCGCGCACCTTCTCGGCCATCGCCTTCAGCTGCGCCAGCGCCTGCTTCTGCGCCTCGCCCATGGCAAGCGCTATGGTTTCCTGCTTGCGGGCCGTGGAAACGGCCGGGGCCATCAGCGCCTTCTCGACCTTGTGCGAGCCGCAGCTGGGGCAATCGACAAAACCGCGCTTCTTCTGCGTGTCGAAATCGTCATTGCTGCGAAACCAACCCTCGAACTCATGCTCGTTTTCGCAGATCAGGGAAAAGCGGATCAAGATGCGGCGCCCCTGAGACGCGGCCCCTCGCCGGTATTGATGGTGAAATCCCGCGCATTCCTGAGATTGGGGATCTTCTTGCGCGCGGCAAGCGACTGCGCCGGGTCGATCTCCGCGACAATCACCGCTGGCTCGTCATGCGCGGCTTCGGCGATGATGCGGCCCCACGGATCGACGATCAGCGAATGCCCATAGGTCTCGCGGCCGTCCTCGTGCAGGCCGCCTTGCGCGGCGGCGACGACATAGGCGCCGTTCTCAATGGCGCGTGCCCTGAGCAGCACATGCCAATGCGCTTCGCCGGTCTGGCGGGTGAAGGCCGCGGGCACGGTCAGCACCTCGGCGCCGGCCATCGCTTCGGCACGGAACAATTGCGGAAAACGCAGGTCGTAACAGACGGCAAAGCCTAGTTTCGCATCGTTGATCGGGATAACGACGGCTTCGGTCCCCGGCTCATAGGCGGCGGATTCGCGCCAGCTTTCGCCGTTATCGAGGTCGACGTCGAACATGTGGATCTTGTCGTAGGTGGCGAGCGTCGCGCCATCGGGTCCGAACAGGAGCGCGCGGTTGGCGAGCTTGCCGTCGGCGCGCAGTATGGCGGTCGAGCCAACGTGCAGGAAGATGCCAAGCTCACTGGCGAGCTTCCGCGCGGTTGCGACAACGATGTCCTTGTCCTGCGAGGTGAAGGAGGCGGCACGCGCTTCCTTGTCGCGGATCAGCGCGCCGGTCATCTCCGGCGTCTGGATATAGATCGCGCCCTGGCCCGCGGCCTCGCGCACCAGCCGCTCCATATCGGTCGCATTGCGCTCGGGGCTCTCGCCTGAACGCATCTGCACTGCCGCCGCCTTGAAAACACCCGCCGTCTTGAAAACACCCATTGTCATACCCTCAAATCGACGAGCCGTTGGCGAGCAGTTTGTCCAGTCGGCCTTCTGCCTCCAGATCATGGAGGTCGTCGCAGCCACCGACATGTGTGTCACCTATGAAAATCTGCGGAAAGGTCGTGCGCCCGTGCGCTCGCGACATCATCTCCTGGCGCAGTTCCGGGGAGAAGGAAGCGTCGTGCTCGGTATAGGCGACGCCTTTGCGCTCCAGCAACCGCTTGGCCGCCGTGCAGTAGCCGCACATCATGCGCGTATAGATCGTGACATCGACCATGACGAGTTCCGCTTCCGTTGCCGACTTATATAGTCACGGACTCGTCCGCCCGGAAGTCCCCCGGCAACACGCGGGCAAAGGTCAGCACGTCGACGGCGGCCGCACCTCCCCTTTTCAGCGCCTTGGTGGCGGCACGCACGGTGGCGCCGGTGGTGTAGACATCGTCGATCAGAAGCACCCTGCGGCCGGCAATCTCGATCTCGGCCTCTGCCGGCACGCGAAAGGCGGCGCGTACGTTTTCCTCGCGCTCCTGCCGCTCCAGTCCGACCTGCTGGCGGGTGAGTTTCACGCGCCGCATGGCGGAGGGCGCGAAAGACAGCCCGCTGAGCTCGCAAACCGCGCGCGCCAGTTCCGCCGACTGGTTGAACCGCCGCCTGAAGAAACGGCGCCAATGCAGCGGCACCGGCACCACCACATCCGCGTCGGCGATGAGCTCGGCGCCCACACGGACCATCCAGCGCGCCATCCAGGGTGCGAGATCCGTGCGGTCCTGGTATTTCAGCCCTTGCACCATCTGGCGGGCAACGCCGGAGTAGACGACCGCGGCCCGTGCCCGTTCGAAGGGAGGCGGATCCGCGATAGCCTCCGCCGACAGAAAACCATCGCCCATGTGATGGGTGAACGGCGTGCCCATCACCGGACACCAGGGCCGCTCCAGCAGCCGCAGCTTCGGCCAGCAGTCGCCGCACAACACACCGGGCTGCGAGACCTGCCGGCGGCAGCCGGCGCAGACCGGCGGAAACAGGATGCGCGCCGGCCAGCCCAGAGCCGACCGGGCAGCAGACCCGGCTAGCTTACCGATCTCGACGGACTTGATCTTGGGCATCGGATCGGCCACGTGATTGGTTGCTCGGCACCACCATACCAACCATATCAGGGCGCCGACATACAAGGATCAATCCCTTGCAGCCTATAATGGACACCTCTCTGTGGCTGGCGCACAAGCGGCGCGCGCTCATCCATCCGGTTGACGGCGCCGACTTCCTCATGCGCCGTGCCGCCGAGGATCTCGCCGACCGGCTGGGCGCCGTCGAGCGAAAGTTCGCCAAGGCGGCGGTGCTGTTTTGCCAGACATCGGCCGCGGCCGATGTCCTTGCGCGGAGCGGCAAGGTGGCGGATCTCGCCCGTGTCGAGACGGCCGCGGCTTTCCTGAACGGTGCCGCCGGCCTGATTGCGCCGCCGGAGACCGTCCCGTTCGAGCCGCAAAGTCTTGATCTGGTGGTATCGCTTTTGTCGCTGCAGGCGATGAACGACATCCCGGGCATGTTGATCCAGATCCGTCGCGCGCTGCGGCCGGACGGACTTTTTCTCGGCGCTTTCGCAGGCGCCGGCACGCTTGCGGAACTGCGCGAAAGCCTGCTTGCCGCCGAGACAGAGCTCTACGGCGGCGTCAGCCCTCGCGTCATCCCCTTCACCGACGTACGCGATGCCGGTGCGTTGCTGCAGCGCGCCGGTTTCGCGCTGCCGGTCGCCGACGTCGAGACGGTGACGGTGCGCTATGCCAACCCGTTTGCCCTGATGGCGGATCTGCGTGCCATGGGCGAAACCAACGCGCTGGCCGATCGCAGCCGGCGGCCGGGCACGCGCCAGCTGTTTGCCCGCGCCGCGGAAATCTACGCCGAACGCTTTTCCGACCCCGACGGTCGTATCAGGGCAAGCTTCTCGACGGTCTGGATGTCCGGCTGGGCGCCCGATGCATCGCAGCAAAAGCCGCTGAAACCCGGTTCAGCCAAGGTTTCGCTGAAGACTATACTGGAGGGACCTGATGGGCATTGACCTGTTCGCAGGCACCAGCCTCATTGCGCAAAGGCGTTGGCAAGCCTGCTGGAGTTGTCGCTGAACAGCCAGGTCAGCGAGTTGAAGACCTGGCCGATACCGCCGATGATCGTCAGCGACAGCACGGCGATAATCAGACCATATTCGACGACCGTGGCGCCGTTTTCGTCCTCCAGAAAACGCAGCAGCACTGTTTTCATGACCTCGATCCCCGTTGCGGAAACTTTACCGCGGACCTGTTAAGAAAGGTTAACGGCAAAGGCTTAACAGGCGGTGAAGTCGCCGACCGTCGGAAATGTCCTGGCCTTGTCAGCAGTCGCCACTGCTTTTGCCATCGGAACGGATAATGCAGACGCCTCCCGGATCGGCCTGCAGCACGCTGCGGCGTACCGTATAGGTGCTGCGATGGCTGATCGAACCGGTAGCCGTCATGTCCAGGCCGGGGAAACCGTCGCGGGCCGTTTGCGAACGCGCCTGGCTGTCGAGGAAAGGGGTCGCGATCAACGCCAGCGCCACGGCGGCCGATCCGAACAGCAGCGTGAGGCGCAGGACGCCCATGCCCGCATCAGCGACACGAAAGCTGCGCTCGGGCCGGATCGAATCCCAATCCCTGTCCAGGCTCATTCTATCGCTCCCCAGCGAAATGACGGCGGCCGCACGAAAAAACGGCCGTGCATCAATTTTTCATGATGAGATAAATCTTCCATTAACGCTGGCTGATATGGACGGTGGTCCAATCAAATCCTCAAAGGAGATCGATCAGGAAGGGGATCAATGGCGCATCGGCCGGCGGCATCGGATAGTCGCGCATCTGTTTGGGCCGCACCCATTTCAGCGTCTGCCCTTCCCTCGGCTGGGCGATGCCGCGGAAGCGGCGGCAGACAAAAAGCGGCATCAGCAAGTGGAAGTCGTCATAGGAATGGCTGGCGAAGGTCAACGGCGCCAGGCATGGGATATCGGTCTCGATACCGATCTCCTCCTGCAGTTCACGGATAAGGCATTGTTCCGGCGTCTCGCCGGCCTCGACCTTGCCGCCGGGAAACTCCCACAGGCCTGCGAGTTGCTTGCCTTGCGGCCGCTGCGCCAGCAGCACCCGACCATCGGCATCGACCAGCGCGCAAGCGGCGACCAGAAGCAGGCGCTTGCCGCTGGATTGCACATCATTCATGCCCGATTTCACCCATGAACAGCGGGCCGGCGGTAGTGGTAGCGATAGACTTCCTCGAAGCCGAGCGCGCGGTAGAGCGCCAGCGCCGGCGCGTTGCCAGCCTCGACCTGCAGCCAGGCTTCCCGTGCGCCGCGCAGCCTCGCCCATTTCAGCGCCGACAGGATCAGGTTGCGGCCGTGGCCCTTGTTGCGCGCCGCCTTGTCGGTAGCGACCTCGAACAGGCCGGCCAGATCGCCGTCATGCACGCAGATCAGCGTCGCCAGCGGCTCCGTCCCATCCTCGAGTGCGAACAGCCCGGCTTCAGGCTGGATAGCGCCGATGATCTCCGACAGGCCCGGCCGCAGCGACACGTCCGAGCCGCTGACCTTGAGCAATGCGCCGATGAAGCGGCTGATGTCCTTGAGCGGGATCTGGTCCATGGCGGCGTCGAGCTGCGCGTCGGCCAGCGGCAGCCGCATGACCAGCGATTCGTCGAACCGACTCCAGCCCTCCTTGTCGAGATGACTGGCAAGATCGGGACCCGACAATGGCGACATGCGGAACGTCAGCGGCCGGCCGTACGCGTCGAAACGGCGGCTCGCGCGGCCGATGCGGTCGGCGATGTGCTGGATGTCGCCGGGATCGAGCGGATTGACCGAGTTCAGCCGCTTGGCCGGATGACCGGCGGTCAGGCGCACCACCCAGGTGCCGTCATAGTGGACGGCGGCCGCGGGCCAGGCGCGAAAGCCGGCCGCCTCATAGCGGCGCACGGTCGCGAGCATGCTTGCGGGATGACGCGAAACCAAGGCGATCAGCTCCGGTAGTCGCCATTGATGGCGACATATTCCTTGGTGAGATCGCAGGTCCACACTGTCGCCTTGCCGCGGCCGATGCCGATATCGGCGCGGATGCGAATGTCGTCGCGCTTCATATAGGCCGAGGTCTTTTCTTCCGAATAGCTGGGGTCGCGCTCACCCTCATGCGCCAGCCTGTTGTCGCCGAACCAGATCGACAGCCGGTCGCGATCCGCGGGCTCGCCGGCCTTGCCGACGGCCATGACGACGCGGCCCCAATTGGCGTCCTCGCCGGCGACCGCCGTCTTGACCAGCGGCGAATTGGCGATCGACAGCGCGATGCGTTTGGCCGAGCGGGCCGACTTGGCCCCGGTGACGGTGACCTCGACCTGCTTGCGGGCGCCCTCGCCGTCGCGCACCACCTGCAACGCCAGCGACTTCAGCACCTTGCCGAGCGCCCGGCGGAACTGGCCAAGGCGGGCGTCCCTGGGATCGGTGATCTCGGGCGCGCCGCGCTTTGCCGCCTTGCCGGTGGCAAACAACAGCAGCGTGTCGCTGGTCGAGGTATCGCTGTCGACGGTGACAGCATTGAACGTCTTGGCCGTGCCGCGCGACAACAGGTCCTGCAGGACAGGAGCCGCGATCGGCGCGTCGGTGGCGATGAAGGACAGCATCGTCGCCATGTCGGGCGCGATCATGCCGGCGCCCTTGGAAATGCCATTGATGGTCACATCGGCGTCGCCGAGCTTGACCGTCGCCGTCGCCACTTTCGGATACGTATCCGTGGTCATGATGGCCTTTGCCGCCTCTGTCCACAGGTCCGGCTTGCCGTCGCTGACCAGCCCGGCGAGCAGATGGCTGAACTTGGCCGTGTCGAGCGGTTCGCCAATGACGCCGGTCGAGGCCAGGAAAACCTCGCCTGCCGTGCAGCCCGCGGCCTTCGCCGCCGCTTCGCCCGTCAGAGCGGTGGATTCGCGGCCCTTCTGCCCGGTGAAGGCGTTGGCGTTGCCGGAATTGACGACCAGCACCCGCGCCTTGCCCGAGCCAAGGTTCTGGCGGCAGAAATCAACCGGCGCCGAGGGACATTTCGACCTGGTGAACACGCCGGCGACCGCGGTGCCTGCATCGAACACCATGGCCAGCAGGTCGGTGCGGCCCTTGTACTTTATCCCTGCTTCGGCGGTGGCGATGCGCACCCCTTCGATTTCTGGCATTTTGGGGTATTTCTTCGGCGCAAGCGGGGAAATCGTCGTGGACATTCAGACCTCGGGCGGGAAAATCGCAAGGGAAGGCCGGTTTGCCCGATACGGCGAGCCGGTGCAAGCGCGTTTTCGTCGCTCCCGCGGAGGGCAAACCCGTTCAGGATCAAGCTTGCATTTCAAATCTGTTGGCGTCGCCGGGGTCCGTGGCGCTATGATCTTCCACATTGGGCAGGCGGGATCACTTATCATTGCCAGCGAATTGAAACGAGGACGAAAAGCATGGCCGAGGAGGCGGATACGGCGCGCAGATCGATCGGTGCGCGGCGCAATCCCGACAGCGCGGACGCCATCCTGGAGGCGGCCGAGGCAGTGCTGGTCGAAGGCGGCTATGCCGGCTTCTCGATCGAGGCCGTGGCGCGCCGCGCGCGCGCCGGCAAGCCGACCATCTATCGCTGGTGGCCAAGCAAGGCGGCATTGCTGCTCGAAGTCTATCAGCGCCAGAAACGCGTCGACATCCCAGACAGCGGAAGCTTGGAAGAAGACCTCGTCGGCTTCCTGAAAAACCTGTTCGCGCATTGGCGCGACACGCCTTCGGGCAGCGTGTACAGGTCGCTGATTGCCGAGGCGCAATCGGACGAGACCGCCGGCGCGGCGCTCGCCGGCTATGCCACGGGGCGCCGGACTCACAACAGCCAGATCGTGGACCGCGCCAAGGCAAGGGGTGAAATTGCCGACGATATCGATTCAGAGGTGGTCGCCGATCTGATCGGGTCCTTCGCCTGGAAGCATCTTTTGACCAACCGCCTCGACGTGAATGAAGCCACGATACGAACCGCTGTTGGCTATGTCACGCGAGGCATCGTCACGCCCAGGCGCTAAAAAACGGCAAAAAAATAGGCGCGGCGAGCAATCACTCGCCGCGCCTTCGCGATTGCGTCCTACTTGGCGCTTTCCAGCGTGTCGACGGCCTTCTTCAGATTGGCGTCGGGGATCTCGACCTTGGCGCCAGCGCGAAGCGACTTGACCAGCGCGAAATACTTGTCGCGGATGACCGCCTGCTTGGCCTGGTCCTTGACGTCGTCGAAGGCCGGCGGCTGCTTGGCGCGCTTGTCCTCGAGCTTGATGACATGCCAGCCGAACTGCGTCTGCACCGGCTCCTTGGTGTATTTGCCGACCTCGAGCGCGAAGGCCGCCTTGTCGAACTCCGGCACCATCTGGCCAAGTCCGAACCAGCCGAGATCGCCGCCATTGGACTTGCCCGAGGGATCGCTGGTGTGCTCGTTGGCGAGCTTCTGGAAATCACCGCCGCCGTCGAGCTGCTTGATGATCGCCTCGGCCTCTTCCTTCGTCTTCACGAGGATGTGACGGGCATGCACCTCGTTGACCGGCGGCGTGTTGGCGATTTCCTGGTCGTAGCGGGCGCGAACCTCGGCGTCGGTGACCTTGTCGACCACACCCTTCTCGACCATCTCGCCATGCAGCGCGCGCTGCTGCAGGAAAGCCATGCGGCGCTGGAAGTCAGGATCCTTGTCGAGACCGTCGGTGACGGCCTTGGCCGCCATGACGCGGATTTCGATGGCCGCCGAAAGTGCCGCGGCGCGGCGCTGCTCGGGCGGCAACTGCGCGAACTGCTGCGACAGCTCGCCTTCGGCAAGCACCAGATCGGCTTCGGTCAAGGGCTGGCCGTTGACGGTGGCGATCACCGTATTCGGGTCGACTGGCGCCGCGGCCGGGGCAGCCGCATCCGCCGGCGCGGCGGGGGCGGCCGGAGCGGGAGCGGTCTCCTGCGCCGTGACAGGCGACAGGCAAAGAGCCGACAGGCCGAGGGCCAGGCCAAGACTGGCAAGCGACGCACGGCTGAACAACAAGGACATAAGGATGACTCCGGTCAGGGATTGTAGGGAGGGTGGCTTCCAGATCAGCCAGATTGTGGCGGAATTTGGCGCGACCGGCAGGGCCAGCGCGGCGTTGACATCAGTTGAGCCCCCTCTTATCTGTCCATCGACTTGGCGTCCAGAACCGTTTTCCGGGCGCTTTTTGTGTTTGCCCGTATTCAGGCGGTGCGTTCACGTGGATGTGATGGGGCCGCCCGGCGCCTGTCTCAAGATTGAGAATTCTATCGAAAGGACCATTGGATGGTCAGTCTCGGCGGTCTCGCCCGTAAGGTTTTCGGTTCCTCCAACGACCGTCGGGTCAAATCGACCCGCCCCCGTGTCGAGGCGATCAACGCCATGGAAAACGAGATGCGGGCGCTCTCCGATGCCGAGCTTGCCGGCCGCACGGAAAAATTTCGCCAGGATATCGCCAACGGCGCCAGCCTCGACGATCTGCTGATCCCAGCCTTCGCAACCGCCCGCGAGGCCGCGCGCCGCGTGCTTGGCATGCGCCCCTTCGACGTCCAGCTGATCGGCGGCATGGTGCTGCACAATGGCGGCATCGCCGAGATGCGCACCGGCGAGGGCAAGACCCTGGTCGCGACGCTGCCGGTCTATCTCAACGCGCTCGCCGGCAACGGCGTCCATGTCGTTACCGTCAACGACTACCTCGCCACCCGCGACTCCGAATGGATGGGCCGCGTCTACAAATTCCTCGGCCTCTCGGTCGGCGTCATCGTCCATGGCCTGTCGGACGAGGAGCGTCGCGTCGCCTACGCCTCCGATGTCACCTACGCCACCAACAACGAGCTCGGCTTCGACTATCTGCGCGACAACATGAAGTACGAGCGCGCCCAGATGGTGCAGCGCGGTCACAATTACGCGATCGTCGACGAGGTCGATTCCATTCTGGTCGACGAAGCGCGCACGCCGCTGATCATTTCCGGTCCGCTCGAGGACCGTTCGGAAATGTACAACACCATCGATACCTTCATCATCCAGCTGCAGCCGCAGGATTATGAGATCGACGAGAAGCAGAAGACCTCGATCTTCACCGAGGAAGGCACCGAGAAGCTGGAGAACATGCTGCGCGATGCCGACCTGCTCAAGGGCGAGTCGCTCTACGACGTCGAGAACGTCGCCATCGTCCACCACGTCAACAACGCGCTGAAGGCGCACCGGCTGTTCCAGCGCGACAAGGACTACATCGTGCGCAACGGCGAGATCGTCATCATCGACGAGTTCACCGGCCGCATGATGCCCGGCCGCCGCTATTCGGAAGGCCTGCACCAGGCGCTGGAAGCCAAGGAGCACGTGGCGATCCAGCCGGAGAACCAGACGCTCGCTTCCGTCACCTTCCAGAACTACTTCCGCCTCTACAAGAAGCTTTCCGGCATGACCGGCACGGCGCTGACGGAAGCCGAGGAATTCGGCAACATCTACGGTCTCGAAGTCACCGAGATCCCGACCAACCTGCCGGTCATCCGCAAGGACGAGGACGACGAGGTCTACCGGACGGTCGAGGAGAAGTACAAGGCGATCGTCAGGGAGATCCGCGAAGCCAGCGCCAAGGGCCAGCCGACACTGGTCGGCACGACCTCGATCGAAAAGTCCGAGCAGTTGGCCGAGCGCCTGCGCAAGGAAGGCTTCACGGATTTCGAGGTTCTGAACGCCCGCCATCACGAGCGGGAAGCGGCAATCGTCGCCCAGGCAGGCAAGCCCGGCGCCATCACCATCGCCACCAACATGGCCGGCCGCGGTACCGACATCAAGCTTGGCGGCAATGCCGAGATGCGCATTGCCGAGGAGCTGGGCGACATGCCGGAAGGCCCCGAACGCGAAGCGCGCGAAAAGGAAATCAATGCCGACGTCGAGCGCCTGAAGGAAAAGGCGCTGGCCGCCGGCGGCCTCTACGTGCTTGCCACCGAGCGCCATGAATCGCGCCGCATCGACAATCAGCTCAGAGGCCGCTCTGGCCGCCAGGGCGACCCCGGTCGATCGAAATTCTTCCTGTCGCTGCAGGACGATCTGATGCGCATCTTCGGCTCCGAGCGCATGGACGGCATGCTGCAGAAGCTCGGCCTCAAGGAAGACGAGGCCATCATCCATCCCTGGATCAACAAGGCGCTGGAAAAGGCGCAGAAGAAGGTCGAGGCGCGCAACTTCGACATCCGCAAGAACCTGTTGAAATATGACGACGTCTCCAACGACCAGCGCAAGGTGGTGTTCGAGCAGCGCATCGAGCTGATGGACGGCGAGGGCCTTTCGGAGACCATCGGCGAGATGCG
This sequence comes from Mesorhizobium sp. B2-7-3, assembly GCF_006440715.1. Lineage (NCBI taxonomy): Bacteria > Pseudomonadati > Pseudomonadota > Alphaproteobacteria > Hyphomicrobiales > Phyllobacteriaceae > Mesorhizobium > Mesorhizobium sp. B2-7-3. The sequence continues at coordinate 511,808 of NZ_VFTY01000002.1, read as the reverse complement.
CGCGGGCGTCATCGACGAGATCGTGGCCAAGGCCATTCCCGAAAACGCCTATGCCGAACAGTGGGACGTCGCCGGCCTGAAGGCCGAGGTCGCCGAATTCCTCAATCTCGACCTGCCGATCGAGGATTGGGTCAAGGAAGAAGGCATCGCCGAGGACGACATTCGCGAGCGCATCTCTCAAGCCGCCGACGCCGCGGCAAAAGAACGCGCCGACCGTTTCGGTCCCGAGGTGATGAACTATGTCGAGCGCTCCGTGGTGCTGCAGACGCTCGACCATCTGTGGCGCGAGCACATCGTCAATCTCGACCATCTGCGTTCGGTCGTCGGCTTCCGCGGCTACGCCCAGCGCGATCCGCTGCAGGAATACAAGAGCGAGGCGTTCGAGCTCTTCCAGGCGATGCTCGGCAATCTGCGCCAGGCCGTCACCGCGCAGCTGATGCGCGTCGAACTGGTCCGCCAGGCCGCCGAAGCGCCGCCGCCGGAAGCGCCCGACATGTTCGGCACGCATATTGACGGCACCACTGGCGAGAATGATTTCGAAGGCGGCGAAACGGCCCTTCTGGTACGCCAGGAAAGCACCGCCATCGTCGCTCCCGAGGACCGCGACCCTAACAACCCCGCAACCTGGGGCAAGGTCGGCCGCAACGAAGCCTGCCCCTGCGGCTCCGGCAAGAAATACAAGCACTGCCACGGGACTTTCGCGTAAAGACCTGCAGGATCGGTGTTCCCCGGACTTCTGATCCGGGGGCGGCTCCCATATTGTCAGATCAGCCCGGAATCGCGCGCCGCGGCGGTTGCCTCGCCGCGCGAAACGGCGTCCAGCTTGCCCAGCACCGCTGAGACATGATGATCGACGGTCTTCGGTGAGATGGTTAGATGCTCGGCGATTCTCTTGTTGGAGAAACCGCGCTCGATCAGGTGCAGAACCTCCATTTGGCGAAGCGTCAGGCCAGCGTGATTGGCGCGTGTGCTCTGCCGCGGTCCCCTGGCGATGTTATGGACGCCATTCTGCCGCATGACGGCGCGGACGTGCTGGGCCACCGGCCGGGCACCGAGCCCTTCGAATATGTCCAGGGCCAGGCGCAGCGCCGGCTCGTCGCCGTACAACAGGGCGAGCGCCCGTTCGAACGGAGCGCCCAGCCGGGCCCACAGCATCGCGGCACCACGCCAGTCGCCGGTGAGCAGCAGGCGATAGGGCTCCGCCATGCCGGTCGTGTCGCCAGGATCGCTTTCAGGTGACAAGAGCAGCCGCCAGACGGCCAACTCGGCGAACATTGCCCTCGTCGGCGACAGGCTTTCGGCCAGATCGATCAGGCGAAGTGCCTCTTCGGTGTCGCCTTGCCCGAGCCATGCCAGTTCGGCCATCGACGCCGTGTAGGGGACCAGCCGCTGCAGCTCCATTCCCTTGTCTAGGAACCGCTTCATTTCGTCCAGCAAGGGCGCGGCCGGATCGCCTCGTCTTATGCGCAATTTCGCCAGCGCGACCAAGGATGGGTAGCGCACCAGGGCCGTGGTCGCACTATCGTCGATGACGTCGTGAGCCATCGCGGCCGCATCGTCCCAAAGGCCGCGTCGCAAAAGCAATTGCGCCTGCACGCCCCGCATATAGTCGCGCCAGGTCGCGAGATCATTCTCGACGCAATAGGCAATGCCCCGGTCGAGAAAGGATTGCGCCCGGACAAGGTCGAGCTGGTTCATTTCGGCGCAGGCGCAATTGGTGAAGCCGCGTGCGGCGTGCTCCTGGAAATTCTGCCCGAGCGCGATGTCAAGGCTGCGGGCGAGGTGCAGACGGCCCTTGGCCAGGTCAAGCCACTGCTCGGCGGAGCCAAGATTGTTGAGCGCATGACAGACTATCTCCGGCTTGTTCAACCGTTCGGCCAAACCGACTGCCTTGCAGCCGAGCAGCAGCGTCTCGTCGAGCTTCTCGGCCAGCATCGCCAGCTGCGAGAGATTGGAATAGGCCATGGCAAGCTCCGGACTGGCCGGCGCCTGTTCCAGCAATTCCACCGCCTGTGCCCCGAACAGGTCCGCCTGTTCTCGGTCACCCACCAGATAGGCGAAGCGCGACAGGCATCTGAGGCTGTCGCCCTCCCTGAGCGTGTCGCCCAACGCCTGCTGCAACCGCCGCGCCTGGCCCTGCGCCTCGATGGCCATATCGATGCGGCCGATCAGATGGCATTCAAAGGCATAGCCTTCGTAAAGCCTCGCCCGGTCGCCCATGGGCAGGCCGTCGGCGTGCCGCAGGGCGACCTCGTAATAGCCGGCCGCATCGCGATGCGCGCCGACGCGGGAAGCCTCGCGCGCCGCAAGCGGGGCAAGCTCGCGCACCGCTTCCAAATTCTGGGCCTCCACCGCATGGTGGACAAGTCTTGCCGTAGCCACCTCGGCGTTTTCCTGCAGTGCGGAAAGCGCGCGCTGGTTGAATTCGCGCCGATGGCTTGGGGTCAGCGCCATCTCGACGGCGCGACGGGCGATCTCGTGGCGGAAGGCATAGCCATCGCCGAGATCGTCGAGCAGGCCATTCGAGACACATTCCGCCAGTTGGCCCGCGCTGGCGACACCACAGAGGCCGCGCAGCGCCCAGACATCGGCGCGGCGTGGAAACACCGACACCGCGTCGAGCATCGAGCGCCCGCCCGGCGACAGGCGCTCGGCACGCGCCAGCACAGCGTCGCGGACGCTGGCCGGCGGGATCATCTCGCTTTCGGCAGCCAGCAACTCGGTGACGAAGAAGGCGTTGCCCGCGGTGGCGCGATAGATTGCGCTGCCGTCGCGGTTGGCGGCTTCGGCAAGCGACAACACCGCCGCTTCGCTAAGCAGCGGCACTTCGATACGCTGGACGTTGGCGGCCGGAATTTCACCGAGCACCCGACGCGCGCGCATCTGCCCTTCGCTGCGGTCGGTGCGTGCCGTGAACAGCACCAGCATATGCGTGTTGGCGATGCGTCGGCCCAGGAAACGGACGAAATCCAGGGTCGCGTCGTCGGCCCAGTGCATATCCTCGATGACCAGCAGGCCCGGCCGAGACCTCGCCTCGAAAACCTCGAGAGCGTCTGAAAACAGGGGCAGCCGCTGGCCTTGCCGGTCATCGATCGCCCGGGGCAGTGCCCACTGCGCATCCCGGGCCAGATCGTAGAGCGGTCCCAGCGGATCGGGGATCGACAGATCCTCGCAGGCGCTGCGGAATATGGAAACGTGCTGCCCAACACCGCTTACGAACGCCTCGACGAGTGCCGTCTTGCCGGCGCCGGCCTCACCCAGCAATGCCGCCACGCGGCCGCGACCGCGCGCCGCCGCCGCGAGCAGTTCCTCCAACTGATCAAGTTGCGCCTGCCGCTCCAGAAGCATCGTTACTGGCCCATGAGTATCGTCGTCTGCCCCATCCCCCAGGATACCCACGCTTCGGTATCCGCAGTGTGGCTCCAAGATCGAACGTCGAAAACATAGGGAATCGTCCCGCGAAATATGGGGAAAGGCTCCGATGCGCGCTTTCGAAGGCCATGGTTTTTCTCCGACCGCGCTCATTTCGAGCGTGAATCAATCGTAAAAGGAAGCCATTCCATGCCTCGCTATCTGATCGAACGGACATTCCCCGACGGACTCAACCTGCCGATGAACGACATCGGCGCAACGGCGCTTGGCGGCATCATCATGCGCAATGCCGAGAAGGGGGTCACCTGGGTGCAGTCCTTCGTCTCGCCCGACAAGAGCAAGAGTTTCTGCATCTACGACGCCCCCTCGCCGGAGGCCATCCGCAGCACGGCGCAGAAGAATTCCCTGCCGGTGGACAAGATCACGGAGGTGAGGGTCCTGGACCCCTACTTTTATCGCTGATCCAATGGAGCAAGGATGGAGCCATGAGCGTGAAATTGTCCTGGGCAATGATAGTGGGCGGTTTTCCCTGTTGTTCCCTCCCGAAACGGCCGCCGGCATGGCGTTCGACCCTGCACCCCACCGGCGCGGTCTCGCATCGCGGATTGTCTCCGCGCTGCTATCGCCATTGCGAGGCCGGCGCGGGCGCCTGCCTCCGCAAGACGATTATTTGAGACGGGACGTCGGTCTGCCGGAGCACGAGATGCGGCGGGACTACTGGGAATACTGGTGGTGGCACCAATGAGACCGCGGTCCGGTTAGACGGGATGGACGAGGATCGAACCCGTCCCGTACTGCCAATCCCATGCCGCGGGCGTCTGCAGCCAGGCCTGGCCTTGCTGGCCGGCCTGGGCGCCTGCGGATCATCAACAATCAATGGAGAACAAAATGAACGTCAATTTCTGGCGCCTTGCCGCGCTGTTCATCACGTCGATCGCTTCCACCGCCGCATCGGCGGGGAAGGGCAATCCGCTTGCCGACGAGGTGCGGGCGGCCAACAGCCGCTTCGCGAACGTCGCGGCGGCCACCGCCGAGGGCTATGCGCCGATTCCTTGCGCCAGTGGCATCACTGGCGGCGCCATGGGCATTCATTACGTCAATGGCGCCTATCTGAAGGACGATGCGATCGACCTCGCCAAGCCGGAGGCCGTGATGTACGAGCCGATGTCCGATGGCACGCTGAAGCTGGTGGCCGTCGAATACATCACCGCGAAGGGTCCGGCCTCGCTCGGAGGCCAGTTGTTCAACTTCAACAGCGCTCCCAACCGCTATGGCCTCGGCCCTTTCTACGAACTTCATGTCTGGGCCTGGAAGCAAAACCCGACCGGCGCCTTCGCCGACATGAACCCGAACGTCTCGTGCGACGCCATGAAAAAGGCCGACTGACGGCGCCGCCTGCCGGCCCGTGCCGGCAGGCTTTTCGCGCGCATCGCGAGGAGAAATCATGCCCGAAATCGACATCGTCCTGGCGAGGCCGCGCACCCGGCCTTCGCGCCTGATGGCCGTTATCGCTTGGCTTGCATACGGATGGCACCTGCGGCATGGCCGGCGTCGCTTGGAGGCCATGCCCGGTTTCATGCTGAAGGACATCGGTATCAGCCGTTGCGCGATCGACCATGTTGCAAGGCACGGCGAGACGTGACGCCGGTAGACCTGACTGATTGACAAACGGCGCTGCGCCTGTGTCGCCTTTGCGGCACCCTCACCCGTTCGTCGTCGCTCGACCCTCGGCTACTACGCACGCCCTCCCCCCACGCTTTCTTAAGGTGTCTTCGCTACACCAAAGCCTGAAAAGAGGCGGAAAACGGAGAGAAATCGGGGTGCGCTTTTCCGCGGCCACGACTGCCGGGCGGTTCTTGCCGCAGCGTTTGGCGCTGCGCGTGGAGCCTTTGCTTGGCCGTCTGGACGCCGTGCTGTTCACCGCCGACGAACGCGGCGAGGCCGGCCGCATGTCGGTCATCGCCTTCTCCATCCGCATCGTCAGTGCCGTCATCGCCTTCATCAGCCAGGTGCTGATGGCGCGTTGGATGGGTTCCTTCGAATACGGCATCTTCGTGCTGGTCTGGGTGACGATGGTCATCGTCGGCAACCTCGCCTGCCTCGGCTTCCACACATCGGTCATCCGCTTCATCCCCGAATACCGCGAGCGCGGCCTGATGGATGAATTGCGCGGCATCGTCGTTGCGAGCCGCCTGTTCGTGCTGATCGCCTCGACGGTCATCGCCGGGCTCGGCGCCCTCGGCGTCTGGCTGGCCGCGCCCTGGATCGAAAACTACTACGTGATACCGTTCATCCTCGGCGTCATCTGCCTGCCGATGATCGCGCTGTCGGATTTGCTGCAAGGGCTGGCGCGCGCCAATTCATGGGCATTGTTCGCGCTGTCGCCGACCTACCTGATCCGGCCGGTGCTGATCCTGCTGTTCATGGCGCTGATGCTTTGGGCGGGCTACGCCGCCGACGCGCGGACGGCGATCTTCGCCTCGATCGCCGCTACCTACGCCACCACGCTGACCCAGCTCATCGGGGTCACCCAGCGCATGGAAAGGCAAATTCCGGCCGGCCCGATGAAAGTGCATTTCGCGCAATGGTTCGTCGTCTCGCTGCCGATCTTCCTGGTCGAGAGCTTCTTCTTCCTGCTCACCAACGCCGATGTGCTGATGGTCGGCGCCTATATGGATCCCAATGACGTCGCCGTCTATTTCGCCACGGTCAAGACGCTGGCGCTGGTGCATTTCGTCTATTTCGCGGTCAAGGCCGGCGTTGCCCAGCGCTACGCGCAGTTCACCCATGGCGAGCCGCAAAAGCTTGCCGCCTTTGCCCGCGAGACGGTATCGTGGACCTTCTGGCCCTCGCTGCTGATGGCGTTCCTGGTGCTGGCGCTGGGCGAACCGATGCTGGTGCTGTTCGGCCCCGAATTCACGTCGGGCTATCCGCTTCTGTTCCTGCTCGTCTTCGGCGTCGTGGCGCGCGCCGCCGTTGGCCCCTGCGAAAGCCTGCTCACCATGAGCGGCAACCAGAATGTCTGCGCCGCCGTCTATGCCATGACACTGGCCTTCAACATCGGGCTCAACGTAGTGCTGATCCCGCTTTTCGGCCTTTGGGGCGCGGCCATGGCCACCGCCTTTGCCATGATCTTCGAGGCCGGCGCGCTGTCCTTCACGGTCTGGCGCAAGCTCGGCATCGTCATGGCGATCTTCGTGCCAGCCAAAGGAGCCGCCTGATGGCCGCCATCCCTCTGCTCGAGGAAACCAGCGGCGGTCCCGCCGGCGCCATGGTGTCCGGCCTTGCCGGGCTGGCGCGCGACGCCGATCCCGCCCATATCGAGATCCTCGCCAACAACCGGCCCGAGCGCAAACTCGCCATCTACCCGGCGTCGGCCGGCTTCGACCTGGTCGAGGAACTGGACTATCTCTGCGCCCGCACGATCGAGCCGAACGTCTTCTTCAACCCGCGTTTCCTGGCGCCGGCCATGCCCCGGCTGGAAGATCGCGAGGTGCGCCTTGCCGTGATCCGGGACGGCGATGAATACCGCAACCGGCTGCGCCTGCTGGTGCCGATCTCGGTGGAACGGCCGGTGGTGCCGCTCGGCGTGCCGGTCATGCGCACATGGTCGAGCCCGTTCGGCCCACTCGGCACGCCGCTGATCGACCGCGACGATCCGGTCGGCGTGGTCGAGGACTTCTTCTCGATGCTGTCGCGCCCGCATCTCAAAATGCCGAAAGTCCTGGTCCTGCCCGACATCAGGCTCGACGGTCCGGTGACGAGCCTGGTCGCCACCGTGGCCGAGACGCGCGGCCTGGCGCTGGTCACCACGGGCCAGACTTCACGCCCCGTGCTGGAGAGCGAACTCGACGGCGATGATTATCTCAAGGCTTCGCTGCGCGCGCACCACTATCGCGAATTCCGCCGCCTGAAGCGGCGCCTCGGCGATCTCGGCAAGCTCGAACATGTCGTGGCACGCGGCCCCGAGGAAATCCGCCACGCCATCGAGCACTTCCTGACGCTGGAGGCGTCCGGCTGGAAAGGCCGCGAGCGCACCGCCATGGCGATCGACCGCTTCCGCGCCGCCTTCGCCCGCGAGGCGGTGCACCGGCTCGCCGAACAGGACATGTGCCGCATCCATTCGCTGACGCTCGACGGCCGCACCATCGCTTGCCTGATCGTCTTCGTCGAGGCTGGCGTCGCCTACACCTGGAAGACGGCCTATGACGAGACGCTGGCCGCCTATTCGCCGGGCACGCTGCTGATGATCGAGGTCACCAGGCAGCATCTCGACGATCCCAACATCATGATAACCGATTCCTGCGCCGTGCCCGACCACCCGGTGATGAGCCGGCTGTGGAGCGAGCGCAAGCCGGTCGGCACATTGGTGATCGGGTTGACAAGGGACGCCGACCGTCTCGCCCGCCAAGCCGCCTCGCAGCTGCATCTCTACCGCGAAACCCGCAACATGGCGCGCCTGCTGCGCAACCGGATGAAGAGTTTGCTCAGACGGCGCTAGACCTGCGCTGGGGTGGGTGATGCAAAACCGTAGATTGGCGACAACCTGCCCGGTGGGTCGCGCTGCTGGTCGGCCTTGCAATCCCATTCAGAAATGTCCTCTGGCATGGCGGGCCTAGGACAGTCGAACGGCCGACATGCGTTCCAGCGGCTGTCGTGTCCGGGGACGGCCTCTGCAGGCCGTCCTGATCTCGCAAGTCCGTCATGTTGGTGCAACGTCGACCCTCCCGTTTGACTGAGAGCAGGCGTTCTCGGAAGGAAGTACCTTCGCCAGATAGTCACCGACCAGGGTGGAACTCGCGGCATCGAAAGTGGCGCCGACATAGCCGTCCGGCCGGATGAGCAGGCAGCCGCCCTCGGCCAAGCTGAGCTGATTAGAGGGGTCGCGCAGTTCCGCGCCTTCGCCCACCGTGACCACTCGCAGGCCCGCGCGCGCAGCCACGATCGGCCAGTAGTCAGGGCTCGATAGAAGCAGAGTCCAGTGCATGCCGGTCATCACGTCGAACAGACGGCGGGGCTGTCCAGCGGCGCCAGTTAGGGTCGCGTCCGGCATGCGCTCACCGGCCCGCGGGCATATCGTCTGACCACCTCCGTCGTGAGAAAGTGATGAGTGGGGATAGCCGATGTCGAGCTGATGTGTGTCGCGGCCGCGCCGCATGCCGCCTTGTTCGCGCTGACGGTCGAGCAACTGGGTCGAAAGCCCCAGGACATCCGCCGCAACGGCGCGTCGCTCCTCCTCATAGGTGTCTAGCAGCGTTGCGGGGGCGCCGGCCAAGACTGCGGCCAATTTCCAACCGAGATTGTAGGCGTCCTGAACGCTGGTGTTGAGGCCCTGTCCGCCCGTTGGCGGATGGATATGCGCGGCGTCGCCGGCTAGCAAAACCCGTCCGACCCGGTAGCGGTCAGCCAGACGCGCGTTCATCGCGTAGGCGGATGCCCAGGCCACCGACAGAACATCGATGTCGCTACGGCCAGTCCGCTCGGCGATCATCCGCGTCAATCCATCCGCGGAAAGGTCAGGCTCGCCGTCCAGCGGGATCGGCGCCTGCACCTGGAACAGGTCCGTGCCGGCGAGCGGGCAGATCATGACGAGCCGCTCCATGTCGCCGTCATTGAACTGGTGCCAGGCAGCGCGGTCGAGTCCGCTCAGATGGGCATCCGCCACGATAGCACGGACACCCAGCGTCTTGCCGGGAAAGTCAATGCCGAGCGCACTGCGGATCGAGCTGCGGCCACCGTCAGCACCAACCAGATAGCGCGTATGGACCCGCTCCTCGCCGCCGGGCGACTTGAGGCGGGCGCCGACGCCATCATCGTCCTGCTCGAAGTCGATCAATGCGGTGCCGAACTCGACACGATGGCCCAGCTCCGCGAGGCGCTCGCGCATCACGCCCTCTGTAAGGAACTGCGGGATCATGAGCGCGATGAAATAGGGGACGTCGGGCGAGGGTTCGGGCGCCTCGAAAATTGCCTTTTCGTCATAGCAGCCGTCGTTGCGATACTCCCTCATCGGCGGATAGACACCGCCGGCTGCCATGATGCGGTCGATTATGCCCAGATCCTCGAACACCTCCTGCGTGCGTGGCTGCAAGCCCTTGCCGCGCGAGCCGGCGAAGGGACGTTCCATCTGCTCAACGATGCGGAACAACACGCCTCGCCTCGCCAAGTCGATTGCCAGCGTCAGCCCGGCTGCGCCCGCGCCGCAGATCAGGACGTCAATTTCAGCTCGCTCTTCCATTTTCGGCTCCAATGTGCATAATGCACATATTAAAGGGAGCCAAGCCGGTGTCAATAAAGAAAGTGCATAACGCACATATTAAAGTGTTGTTGCCCGAGCTGCATCGCTCGCTGATTGACATCGTCACCATCATGAACCGACCCGAGCGGGACGTGGAATTGCTTACCAGGGCGGGCCTCACGCTCGAGCGCGCCCTCTTCCCGCTGCTCGTTCTTGTCGAGAGACTTGGCCCGATCGGCGTTGTCGATCTGGCTGGCCGCGTCGGTCGCGATTACACGACCGTCAGTCGACAGGTGTCACGACTGGAGGAGCTGGGACTGGTCACGCGGCGCTTGAGCGCCGCTGACAAGAGAGTTCGCGAGGCCGTTGTCACACCGCAGGGAAAAGCGGCGACGGACGCGCTGGATGCGGCGCGGGAGCAAATAGCCGTTGCCAAATTCGCCGACTGGGACCGCAAGGACTTCGACGATCTAGTCCGCTTGATGCGAATGCTCGTCGATACGATGAAGGATTAGACCATAACCCAACAGCAAGTGTCGCACGTTGCAAGGAACGAGCTGCGCCCTCACTCTGTAATATGTGTCTTATACACGCGTCTGATGAAAAGTGCAGCAGGCGCGACATGTCTGCTTACGCTGCACTTTCTCGACAGAAGCGAGCCGCTGAAACCGGCGCGCGCCTTGTTGTCGCCCACCACAGCGTGCCGAACGGAACGGCGAAGCGCTGGTTGGCGCGTTCGTCCGCCTTCGCCGACCGCGCCGACGTCGATTGGGGAAAGGCCGCGGCCTGGGCAGAAATGGCCGGCCGTTTGCCGCTGCTTTCCGGCGCCGAAGAGGATCTGGTTTGCGAGACCGGATTCTCGGATGTCGAGCTTCTTCCATGCCGCCTTCTCGTTCCGTGGCTAAGTGGCGGCGGCAAGCATGGCCTGAGCGCCTCCCGCGATAACTGCCCCCAAAATGGCTAAGCTTTGCTCTGATTTTGAAGGATGGTGCCCCTAGCCGGGATCGAACCAGCACTCCTTGCGGAACTCGATTTTGAGGCGTCCAAGAACGGCTATGCTGAACCTCGCCGAATGCAAGTAAGATCGCGAAAACATACTACGATCAAAGACTTGTCTTGCATCGTGGAGTCATCAACCTTCTCCATGGCTTTCGGCAGTAACCGGGAGCCACCCCCCTGAGTGCCCCTATTCGGCTCCTAGAAATTTTTGAGGTTCGGAGACGATCGATGGCCAAAATCAAGCTCACCAAGACCGCCGTGGATGCAGCAACCCCGACGGACCACGAATATGAACTCCGGGATACTACCGTACCCGGATTCATGCTGAAAGTCACACCAGCGGGGCGCAAGGTATTCATGCTCCAGTATCAAACCAACTCTGGAGTGCGCCGAAAGCCCGCCATCGGGCGCTTCGGAGAACTGACCGTCGAGCAGGCACGAAAGATCGCCCAGGACTGGCTGGCCGAGGTCCGCCAAGGAAATGACCCCAGCGCTGATAAGTCCGCCGCTCGCGCCGCGCCGACCATGAAGCAGCTCTGCGAGAAGTTCATCGAAGACTATTCCAGGCTGCACAACAAGCCGAACACGGTCGAAGGCAACGAGCTCAACATCAAGAACCATATCGTCCCGCGCCTCGGCCGGATGAAAGTCCACGAGGTGACGCGGGCGGATATCTCAACTTTCATGACGGCGCTCTCCGACCGTCCGATCATCGCAAATCGGACGCTCGCTTGCCTCCGCAAGATGTTCAATCTTTCGGAGATCTGGGGTTATCGGCCGGACGGGTCCAATCCGTGCCGCCATGTGCAGAAGTATGCAGAGAAGGGTTCGACGCGGTTCATCACCGACGACGAGATGCGCAAGCTCTTCAGCTATCTCGACGCAGCGGAGCGGGACGGGCTCGAACATCCGTTCCTAACCCTGGCGATCCGCCTGCAATTCGAATTCGCCGCTCGGATGTCAGAAGTGCTGTCACTCGAATGGTCTTGGATAGACCTTGAACAGCGCCGCGTCACTTGGCCGGACAGCAAGACCGGCGACATGATCAAACCGCTCGGCGACGAGGCACATCGTCTTCTGTGCCAAGCGCCACGCTTCGAAGACTCGCCCTTCGTCTGCCCATCCATTTTCGATCCCGCGAAATCGATGACGGTGAATACCTATCACCATGCGTGGAGGCGAGTGCTGAAGCGTGCGGGAATCCCGCATGTGGGGACGCACGGCATCCGGCACCGCGCCGCGACGGACATTGCCAATTCAGGCGTGCCGTTGAAGGTCGGCATGGCCCTGACCGCCCATAAGACCGTCGCGATGTTCATGCGCTACATCCACATAGAATTCCCGCGCGGCATCGGCCAGGGCGAAATGCCACCTTTGTTCATCGTCGGCCCCGAGGGCGGTACTTCCGCACTCGTCAACTACCGCGTCCGAGGCAATCACATGATCGTGGATCGGATGTTCGCTGCGGCCGAGCTCCGCTACGGCAGCGGCCGCAAGCAACAGCGCGTCCGGATCATCCGCACCGACGGAAGGCCCGCGTCATGAGCGATGACCGGGAAGAGGAAGAACAGGCGCCGGCGGCAGGCGGAGCGCCTGGTCCCGAGCCCATGCGTCTGCGTGGCGAGCCGCCTCGCGTCACCCGCCTGTCCCGGCGTGTGCTGGCCGGGCTCAGCCTGGTCGCCGGCCTCGGCGTTGGTGGCGCGCTGATTTACGCGCTGCAAACACGTCATGGTGGCCCCGGCAACGAGGAACTGTATTCGACCGACAACCGCACCACGGCGGACGGACTTGCCGGACTCCCGCGCGATTATTCCGGAGTGGCAAAGCCCGAGGTTCCACAACTAGGACCGCCGCTTCCAGGTGATCTGGGGCGTCCCATACTCAGCGCCCAGAACCGCGGGCAGCCCGTCGCAGGCGTCAGCGCCGAGGAACAACGGCGGCTCCAGGAGATCGAAGCCGCGCGCACCAGCCGTCTATTCGCCGGCACCGAAACGCGGTCAGCACCAGCCACTGCGTCACCCGCGCCGAGCCAAACGCCAGCCATGGAGTCGCCGACGCTCGCGGGCCTTGGCCTCGCGCCACAGCCTGCGACCCCCACCGCGCAGGAACGACAGGCCGCTTTCCTCGACGCCGCGGTCGACCGTCGCACCGTCAGCCCCGATCGCGTTGCAGCACCGGCCGCGCCCAGTATCCTGCAGGCAGGTTCAATCATCTCGGCCGCCCTCATCACCGGCGTCCGCTCCGACTTGCCCGGCCAGATTACCGCGCAGGTGACAGAGAATGTCTATGACAGCCCAACCGGGCAGATACTCATTGTCCCGCAGGGCGCGCGGCTGATTGGTCAGTACGACAACGGCGTTGGCTTTGGTCAGCGCCGCGTGCTGCTGGTCTGGAACCGCATCATCATGCCGAACGGCAGGTCCATCGTGCTGGAACGGCAGCCAGGCGCTGACTCTGAAGGCTATGCCGGCCTCGAGGACGGTGTCGATTATCACTGGCGCGAACTCTTCAAGGCCGCCGCGCTCTCCACGCTGCTCAGCATCGGTGCGGAGAGCGGATCGTCGAGCGGTGAAAGTGATATCGTCCGCGCGCTGCGCCAGGGCGCGTCCAACAGCACTAGCCAAATCGGGCAGCAGATCGTTGGCCGCCAGCTCGATATCGCCCCGACGCTCACCATTCGGCCGGGCTTCCCCGTTCGCGTGATCGTCACCCACGATCTCGTCCTCGAACCCTATGAAGGGTGATCCATGACGAAGCTGAAACTTGGGGCCATCGCCGACGACAAGCCGGTCAAAATCTCGATCGATTTGCCGGCGGCCATTCATCGCGACCTCATCGCCTATGCCGAGGTTCTCGGCCGAGAGACGGGGCAGCCAGTTGGTGAGCCAGCCAAGCTGATCGCGCCGATGATCGAGCGCTTCATGGCGACGGATCGGGCGTTCGCGAAGGCGCGGCGGGTTCGGTAGTTATAGGTGACAGCGAAGGATACCGCTCCTCCAACAGCTTGAGGAAATGCACGAGCGCCGGGTTGTCGCTGTTCCGTTGCCAATAGGCGGCGTAGCTGATCCGGCTCGGGCCATTGCCGTCCTGTACATCTCGATATACCACATCGGCGTAACTGGCGCCGATCTCCGCCTCGCGTACCAGGCTGACCCCGAGACCCGCGCCGACCAGGCTTTGTATGCTTTCGCGGCTGACGTCCTGGCCGGCAATCTTTGGCTGGACGCCGGGCGAAGCCAGTTTCACCAGCAAAATGTCCCGGAGTTCAGTTCCGGGGTCGCACTCGCTAAGCAGGAAGGTTTCGCCTCTGAGATCTGTCCAATAGACGATCTCTTTCACCGCCAGCGTATGGCTTTTGGGAAGCGCAACCAGGACGCGTTCGCTCCACAAGGCCATCGTTCCTCCTGCGCGAACCGCGGGCTCGCCAGTGACGATGGCAACGTCGAGCGTGCCACGCTCCAGACCCTCGAAAAGGCTCGCCCGCGCTCTTTCGGCCAAACGGATTTCGACCTGCGGAAATCGTCGTCCGTATTCCATCAGGCTCGCGCGCAAATTCCCTGCTGACAGCGACGTGTAGAAGCCGATCGTAAGCCGGCCAGCCTCGCCTCGGCCCGCGGCCTTGGCCGACGCCATCATGTGGTCCAGCCCATCGACTAGATGCCGGGAAGCGCGCAGGATTTCAGTGCCGGCGATTGTCAGCCGCACGCCACTGCTCGAACGCTCGAACACCGCGACTCCCAGGCGATCCTCCATTTGACGGATGCGGCGGCTTAGCGATGACTGTTTGACGCCAAGCGCCTCCGCCGCGCGGCGGAAGCTTCCGTAGTGCGCGGCGGCGACAGCGTAACGAAGATGGCGCAGTTCGATTGCCATTGTTGACGAACAGCAGCCGTGCTCATGCCGCCAGTTGGGCGGAGCGAGCCGCCAGCACAGGCCCTTGGATCTGCCCAATCTCACGTACGCTCATCAGCGCGGATTCAGTGATCGGCAGGTGTCCTGCCAACGCCTTTGTGTCGTCAATCTGCATTGGCGGAGCAAAGCGTTCCAACGGCCATCCAGCCCGTCTCAAAATGCGCTCAAATCGAACGTCCGTAACTGTGACCACGGTGTCTTGGCCGTGCGCGAGCCCCCATTCGAGAATTCCCGCAAGCAGGCTGAATGTCACGTCGCGAAGGCCCGATGCGCTCACGCTGTCAGCAGAGCCGGTATCCACGCAGAAGCGCGAGCTTTCGAAAATTCTATCGCTTCGCGGAGACGGGTTCGATCCAAGTAGCGCTGGGAAAGTATTCGCCAGCATCGTCGGCCCTGTAGTAGGTAGCAGCCTCGCACAGCCGACCACCGAGCCACTGTCGTCGACAGCAATGATATATGTCGGGTTGAGCGCGTCGTAAGCGTCGATCTCCATATCGCCCGAAACAGAGACATTCCAATTCAGGCGATCCCGAAATACGCGATATCGCAATCGGTGCATTCCCGCGATCAGGTCAGAAAATTCAGAGTAGTCCGAGTGAGTAATCACAATCACGCGCATGGCTGCAGGCTCCTTTGTTTACGAGAAACAAAGAGCACGGCGAGCGAAGGGGCGTAGCTGTAGGGTTTTACAGGGCGGTAGCGCAAACGAAGCTCTAGCGCAAAATTGGCGAACGGTTTCCACTACAGTTGCTGTGGGCGCTGGGGCGCCACAACGCAAACGGTAGCCTGATGGGAGGAAGGGTCGAGCGCTTTATCAGGACGAGATGAGGCCGCGGTGCGCAGCCTCGGCTACGGCTTGGGCCACCGTGGACGCGCCCAGCTTCGATCGGGCATTTTCGAGATGGAAAACCACTGTTCGGGTGGTGATGCCGAGAACCTTCGCGGTTTCGGGCATCTTCTTGCCGCGTGCCGCCCAGGAAAGGCACTGCCGCTCCCGTTGGGTAAGCGGCGCGTCAGCAAGGCGAGTAAGGCCTAATTGGAGTTTCGCGTAGACATGCGCATGATAGTAGAGCCCGGCAAGTTGCAGGGTATCCATCACTTCAGTTGAGCGAACCTCGAGACTCGCGTCCCTATTGCCCGCGAGCGTGAATGCGGCGAAGCGACCAAAGCCTCCGCGGATTGGAACAGTAGCCCCACTATGAATCCCGAATTTGGCGGCCTCAGCGAAAAAACGCTGCTGAGAGGCTAATGCTGTTCGCAGCGTCCGGCGATCCCACTGAAACGACCGCTGCGTTGATCGAGCCGTCTGAACGATGGGGTCAATAACCTCGTATCGTCGCTCGACATATTGCTGTGCCCATGAACTCGGGTACGAAGAAAGCACTTTAAGTGCAGGCTCAGAAAACCCTAGATAGGCAAACCATCGATAGCCAAGCCGCGCCGCGAGACGCTCGGCGGCGCTTTTTAAGCCAGCCTCGTCATGAGCCGTTTCAAGTGCGTCAATAAAGTCCATGAAGGTAAGTTCGAGCCGCGCCATTAAACACTATCCTGAAGATTCGGACCGCGCTGAATATGGAGTAGCCGGTAAGCCGCCGCGGCTCATTCGGTCTAATCCGCACCTTGGACGATCAGCGAATCAGCGGTAGCAAACCTTTGTGGGAAGAGCGTCGGTGTGAAGTACACGGTTCAAGCTACTGGATCCACGATATCGCCTGACAGGCGTCACTTATGCGTCCGACGCGCACGATTTCGTGTCGGGCACCGAGTTCTTTGACTAACGCCTTACCGATGACGCCGCTCGCGCTCACGATGACAACTCGCATTGTTACTGCTCAGTCATCAATCCGGCGTCATTTGTCAGGGAGTGCCAAAATAAACCTGACGTATGTGCAGTCACGTCATTTGGGAGTTCTCTCTGCCGTCGCCGATGATAGAGCAGCCGTGATCTGTCGCAACGAGACTGTGCCGAGAGGCTGATCACTGTTGCCAGTTACGATGCCCATATCGCTGGATGAATGGGTAAGGACCTTGGCTGCCGCTTCAAGTGAGGAGCCGAATTTTAGATGAGGTAGCGCACTGCTGTTTGAAAGCCCAACTGGGTCCATGATTGTATCGACCCTTATGAAACGCCCGCGATTAACATCCTTAACAAACCTTTCAATATAATCGTCAGCGGGGCTTAAAAGGATTGATTGGCTGTCTCCCTGCTGAACAATCGATCCGTCACGCAAGATGACGATCTGGTCGCCGAGCCGCAACGCCTCGTCGAGGTCGTGGGTGATGAATACGACAGTCTTCTTCAGTTCGCTCTGCAGTTCCAACAGCATGGTCTGCATGTCGGTACGGATAAGCGGGTCAAGCGCGGAATAGGCTTCGTCCATCATGAGAATCGATGCGTCATTGCTCAGTGCGCGTGCAAGGCCCACTCGCTGTCGCATCCCGCCCGACAACTCAGTCGGGTAGCGCGTCTCAAATCCCAGGAGTCCCACCCGGTCGATCCACCGCATGCCGGTTTCCCGGCTTTTGGCTCTATCGATGCCCCGCACTTCGAGACCGAATGTCACGTTGTCGATGACGGTCCTATGCGGCAGCAACGCAAAATTTTGGAATACCATTGCCGTTTGGTCGCGGCGGAATTCCCGCAAATCCAGTTCGGACATGCTCAGGACATCGCGTCCGTTGATGATGATTGAGCCGGAGGTCGGCTCAATAAGACGGTTGATGTGCCGAATTAGGGTCGACTTGCCGGAGCCCGACAGCCCCATAATGACCTGTATCTTCCCGGCGGGGATAGAGATGTTGATATTGTTCAGCCCAAGGATATGCCCGTGCGCGTTCGAAAGCTCGGACTTGGAGAGTCCTCCGCGTACGGCTTCAACAAATTGCTTCGGACTATTTCCAAATATTTTATAGAGATCGCGAATCTCAATTGAGGTATCGCTTTTACTCATGTCCGACGCCCCGATATGTTTGCAGACGCTTACCGTATGCCTGGCTCATGCGATCGAACATGATCGCTATGCCTACAATGGCAAACCCGTTTAAGATGCCTTGCGTAAAATACTGATTGGCAATGGCTTGAAGCACGTTCAAACCAAGCCCCTGAACACCGATCATGGAAGCGATGACAACCATCGCGAGCGCCATCATGATCGTTTGATTGATTCCTGCCATGATCGTCGGCATGGCAAGTGGCATTTGCACTTTCAAGAGCTTCTGCCATCTCGAACAGCCGTAAGCATCCGCGGCCTCCAACACCTCCTTATCGACCAGACGGATTCCGAGATCTGTGAGGCGTATTATTGGTGGGATCGCATAGATTACGACGGCGATGAAACCGGGTACTCGGCCAATTCCTAGCAGCATGACGACAGGAATGAGATAGACGAACGGCGGCATCGTCTGCATGACGTCGAGGAACGTTTGCATGATGCCGCTAACCTTTTTGTAGCGGTTCATGACAATTCCCAGCGGAATTCCGATAGCGATAGAGAAAATGGTCGTTGTAAGCACCAGCGATATCGTCTTCATGGTATCGGGCCACAGGCCAATAAGGCCGATTGCCATCAACGTGCCGACTGTACCGGCCACAACGGTCCAACTGCGGGCCGCAAACCATCCAATGGCGGCCAAGACGAGTACCACGAGCGGCCAAGGGGCACTCGTCATGAGATTCTCGAAGAAGATCAGTGTATGGAGAAGCGGAGAGAACAGGTCTTCGATCGCCGATCCGTAGGAGCGCGTAAACGCGCGCAGCGAGCCATCAATGAAGCGCTTGATGGCGAGAAGAATGTCAGGGCTCGCTTGGGGGAATTTAAAGAGCCAATCCATACCACGTATCCCGATAAGATTTCTTCATGATGGCGGACACCGTGTGCAACATTTTCATGTTCGGTGATGCGAGCGAGCGTGCAGTATCAGCCGCGAGCCTTAACGTCCGGATGGGAAAGGTGAGTCTGGTCGCCGCGCAAATTGCAGATCAGACACAGGTGGCCTCGATAGGTTCGAGACCACCTTGACTCGTCACCACACCTTAGAGCGCGGCTTTGACTTTTTCCGCAACATCAGCCGGAACCCATTTCGTCCAAATGTCGGGCTTGTTTTTGATGAACCACTTGGCGGCATCTTGGCCGTTTGCCTGGTTTTCAGTCATCCAAAGCATGACCTCGCTGACTTCAGCCTGTGTCCAGCTACGCTTGGCGATGTATTCCTTGACGGCGTCCACGTCATCGCGCGCCGTGAACTTGCTAGTGGCCAAAGTTACCATTTCAGCTGGTTTCCAATAATTTGGCTTTGGATCAGGGCAATCCTGTACAGACGTACAGCGCGCCCACTCGGCGTCGTCTCGCGGGCCCTCGAGGCGTACCATTGGATACTTCACCAATAGGGACGTGGGCGACCAATACGAGGCGATAAAGCCCTTTCTGCCCTCGTATGCCTTGGTGATGGACCCGTCGAGAGCTGCCGCTGAACCCGCGGGGACCAGGACGAAGCCTTTCTTCTCGGCGTCGAACGCCTTGAACAACTGCGACGTTACAACCGTATCGCCCCAGCCCTGAGGTCCCTGCAGAATGCCACCTTTGGAGGGGTCTTCTGGCGCAGGAAACAAATCTGGATGTGTCAAGGCATCGTCAACCGTCTTAATGTCGGGGTGAGCATCCGCCAGATATTTGGGAATGTACCAACCCGAAGTCACGCCGTCGCTAATTGCCGTACCAATTTCGCTGATACGCTTTTCTTCAACGCCCTTTTTATAGGCGTTGCCCAGGTGGCTAGGTGTCGATTCCGACGAGATGTCGGGTTCGCCTTTTTCGATCATTGCAATAATCGTTGGGACGGTGTCGCCCGCAACCGTGGTGGCATTACAGCCGTAACCGTTGTTGAGGATGAATTGGTCCACATTGGACATAGCTTCAGCGGACTGCCAACTAAAGACGGCCAGCGTAATGTCACCGCAAGCGGCCTGCGCAGCACTCCCGCCCAACAGAGCTCCCAGGATGGCAGAAGAATATATCAATCGTTTCATGTATTCACCCTCCAATTGTCGTGGCTTGTAGATGTGAGGCGCCAGACCCACGTTATCTGGCGAAATGAAAATTCGCCTAGCCAAGATTTCAAAAGATCACCGATCTCCAGTTGCGGGATTTGGTGACGCCTCTGATCTCTGTTTATGACGAAGTCATCCAATACCTCGCTTTCGCGATATCAAGCGGCGGTTCATCTTGTCTATAAATGATCTTTTCGATACTCGCGGCGCGGCTGCGTTCTGCGCCGTTGGCTTCGGCTTGGCGACCGCGGCGTCTTTCAGTGAGCATCTCCTGATCATGGTCTCACCACGCGGCGGATGGCTTCATCTATCGCCCTCCAGCAACGGACCGAGTGCAAGACGGATCTCGTTCTTTCCTGCCTGGTCGAGTGGCCGCAAAGGCCTCCTGACGTTGCCAGTGCCGAATCCACGGAGATGCGCGGCAGCTAAAACACATGGAACGTAATCATGGGTCCAGATGTGTAGCATGGCCGGAAGTAAGCGCTTCCAGAGAGTGAGTGCCTCCGCATGCCGGCCTTCGGCGATGTGACCGTATATTGCGACTGCCTCAACGGGAGCGAAGTTAGCGCCGCCCCATATCGCGCCGACTGCGCCCGCCATCAGCGCGAAAGGAGTGGTGGTGTCGCAGCCGTTAAGAACCTGTCCGCCGACCTGCAGGTAGCGTTGATGCGTCGTTAAGTCTCCGGCGCTATCCTTAATATAGTTGAAGTTCTTGAGCTCGTTGAGTCGCAGATAGAGCTCGGGCGATACACTTATTCCAGTTGCTTGTGGAATGTTGTAGCCAACAATGTCGATCCCAACCTGACCATCAATATCTCGGTAGAAATCGAACAGACCGTCATTATCGGACGGCCCCTCCAAATATGGAGGGAGCACCATTAGCGCGTTCGCGCCCAACTCCTCGGCTCTCTTTGACCGGCGAATGACTTCGTCGATATTGAGCGCTGAGCTTTGGCAAACGGCGTTGCAGCGGCCGCCTATTTTGCGAATACCGATGCGAAAAAGCTCGTCGCATTCTTTCTCGGTCAAGTAAGGGTGCTGACCAGTACCAGAACCCAAAACCAACCCTTGCACCCCAGCGTCGATATATTGGTCGATGAGTTGTTCCCAAGCCTCGTAGTTGACGGATCCATCCTCGTTGAAAGGAGTTTGCAGAGCCAAGTTGATGCCGGCAAGGTTCGCCATAAATCGTTTTCTCTTATACTTCGATGCCGGCTTTTTTTAGCCGATAGGACGTGGTCAGCCGAACACCGAGTTCGGTGATTATTGACGGGTAACCCTTGTTTGGAGACGGCCGTTTGCGCAGGATATCGATCGTGCGCGAACTTTTTCCGAGCGAGAACTCGGCCAAGGCCTTGCCGAAGGCTGTTCCGCGAGAGACACCGGTGCCGTTGCAGAAGCCGGTGCCGAATACGTTTTTCCCTAGCTCACCGAAAATCATGCCGTTGTTTTGGGCGAGGGTCATCATGCCGCCCCAGCTGTGCTCGTAGCCCATCGGAGCCAGTTCGGGATAACGGCGCTCGAAGGCGATCTGATGCGTCCGCTTCGCCCGCTCGAGGTCGGAGCGCGAAGCCTTAAAATCCCGCGCGTAACTGTAGACATTGCGAAGGAAGAGGCGGTTGTCGGCCGTACGCCTGAGAGTGGTCCCAAAGCTGTCAGCCGGAATGACGCCGAACGTCGCCCTGGCTCCCAGAACCTTTGATTCACTGTCAGTTAGCGGGCGGGTCAGGCTGGCAAATGTGTAGAGGGGTATCGCCGTCCCATCGAAAAAGCCGAATTTCGTCATATACCCGGTGTTGCACAGGTATATCTTCTTGGCCTTTATAGAGCCGCGCGGGGTTAGGCACGTATGACGCGAGTCCGGCCGGCCGGCATCGTAATTCACCTCGGTGACCGGCGTCTCCTCAAACACCGAACAATTGCTCGGCATTCTGCGCGCGGCCCAATACATATATTTCGCGGGCTGAAGCAGGATCGTACCTGGGGCGAACAATGCCGTGATGTAGTGCCTAGAGCCCGTGATGGCCTGGATCTCTTCCTTGGACACCCATGAGTAGCGTTGACCGAGGTTGTCGAGTGCCTGCGCGAACATGAGGAGATTTTCTGCTCCGTTCTCCGACGCAGCGCTGTGATACTTGCCCTCAGGGCTCCAATCGCAATCGATGCCCAACTCTTCGACCGAACTCCTTATGTATCCCAGGCCATCCTGATTGATGTCATACTCCTCAGTGTTGCCGGTAATGTCCTCGGCAAAGTGCGGATTTCGGGGATTGTGGGCAAGGTCGATGGCAAACCCAGCACATCTGCCTGCGGCATTATTTCCAATCCTGCCGGCATCGACGAGTACGACAGAGGAATCCGGGTCCAATTCGGCCAGACGGCGCGCGCAATGCAGGCCCATCCAACCGCCCCCGACAACCAAATGATCACAGGAGACTTCGCCCGCTAACGTCTTGGCCGGCTCTATCTGCCTCATCGTGGCGAACCAGCCTGATACGGACAGCTCCGGATGTACTGTTGGCACTTTCAACGCGCGCGTCCACCTACATGGGAGAGAAAGATCGGCTAAAATCTCACCTTTGCGGGATTTTGGTAGACGGGAAAGACTCGCTGTGACATGAATCTCAGTCATGTCTACCCTACGCACCAAAATCCCGTCGCCCCAGTCGCTGTTCGCGTTTGTCGCCGCTGCTAATGCGCTGAATTTTGCCCGGGCAGCAGAAGAACTCAACGTCACCCAGTCCAGCATTTCCCATTCTATCAGGAAACTTTCGGCAAACAGCTCTTCATCCGGGCGAACCGGGGGGTGATCCTCACTGGCCATGGCCAGCATCTATTCAAGGCGGTCAGCGGGAGCTTTGCGACAATTGAGACTGCAATCGACGAACTTCAGAGGCGGGAACTGAGCTTCATCACCATAGCCGCGTCGACGTCGATGGCCACAAATTGGCTGATGCCTCTGTTTCATGAGTTTCAAAGCGCGCACCCAGGGATAAAGCTTAAAATACTAACGATCGATAGGAATGTTGAGCCGGACGACTCTATTGATCTGACTATTCGGCTTTTACCACTCGCGACCGAGCGAAAAAACGCGTGGCTTATGGCCAGGGAGACTGTGTTCCCAGTTTGCTCTCGGCTATACTTAGAAAATGCTCCGCCGTTGCGGGAGCTTGATGATCTGCCAAATCATAAGCTCCTCTCTTATGAAGACCCGTACCGGCAAAGGATAAACTGGCCGGAGTTTCTTGCGGCCTTGAGAATGACCCATAAATCCATTGAGCCGGCGGTGATATTCAATGATTACCAGCTCGTCTTGCACTCGGCGATGGCCGGAGAGGGGATCGCGATTGGCTGGACTTTGACGTGCAAATTTCTTCTGGAGCAGTCCCTACTCTGCCGTCCCTTGCAAGCGGAAGTGACCACTGAACAAGGCTTCTTTGTTTTGGCGCAACCGGGTAAGGCTCTTCGAAGAGAGTCAAAGATGCTGGTAAATTGGCTGCTCAAGCAATCGCATGAGCTTCGCTAGAATTCAGAAACGATTCCGGGTGCGGATGATCACCGAGTTTGCAGCAAGCCACGCAACCGATCAAGACGGACAGGCCTAACTTGGCCGGTCGCCCTTCCTGCCCCTAGGCTGTTGCGGCGTAATCCCGTGGACGGTCTTGAAGACGTTTGAAATGTGCGAAGCCGACACAAACCCGCTCGCGGCAGCGAGTAATAATCCTTGACGGACAGCTGTACTGGTCCGCCGATGTAGACTGCTTCAACCCTAGATTCACAGCCCGTCCAGACGCTCGGAGATACGGTGCGCCGCACCCATGACCTCCTGTGCGTACGCTTTCATTGTGCGCGACTTCATCCGGCCCGCCGGCCCGGAGACACCTATCGCCGCCTCGACTTTTCCTAAAATCCGTATTGGAGCCGCGACTCCGTAGACGGACTCGCGCCATTCTCCCTGGTTAATCGCGTAACCCTGAGATCGGACCTTCTCGAGTTCTGCAAGGAGGCCGGTGCGCGATGCATGTGTGTTCGGCGTGAATGCCTTGAGATCATCGCAAATGGCCTCAATCTCCGCGGCCGGCAGGTAGGCGATGAGCGCTTTACCGGTTGCCACCGCGTAGCAAGGCGCCCTTCCGCCGACCGTGGTATAAGCACGAACCGGCTCCGGACTGTCGATCTTATCGATGTAGAGCACCTCGCGGCCTTGCAGAACCGAAAGGTGAACCGTCTCGCGGGTCTTTGCAGCGAGTTCCCCCAAAATTGCTTCCGCTCCGGCCTTGATGTCGAACTTGTCCATTACACGCCGGCCGAGCTCCCAGAGCTTGAGGGAAGGCGCATAGCGGCCTACGGCCGGGTCGCGGCGAAGGTATCCTGCAGCCTCGAGGGTTTTGAGGATGCGATGCACGTTGCTTTTCGGCAGGCTCAACTCGTGAGCCAATGCCGTAACACCGCTGTCCTCTCCAGAAGTGACAATCACCTCCAAAGCGCGCAGGCCCTTCAACAATGTCTTGTCCATCTACCGGCCCCTCACCGATCCGCGCTTCATATGCCGCTTCCGAAGCTCTCGGTGACGATCTTTCTCACTTCAGATACAGCCGAAAGCGCTGCAATACAATTACGCAGTTGCCGCGCGCCGCTCGCTCGCGACGCGTTCTACATAGCCACGGACCCGCTCCTTCAAACCAGGACGCGCAGCGGAACGGACCAGAGCAGCGAGCGCGCGGTCATCATCAGCAACGGAGATCTGCGAACGCAGCATTGCCGCCGTCCTTTCGTCGACCCGAGCGACTTTCGCTGCTTCATCGGCGATAAGCTGGCCGATCTGCTCTTCGGTTTCCAGTACCGCCGTCACCAATCCGATCCCAAGCGCCTCTTCAGCGCCGATAGGCTTTCCGGATAGAACGAGACGGCGCGCCGCGTCCCGGCCCACGAGAGATGCCAGCCGCGCAGTCCCCAGAACCAGACCGAAACCCGATCCCGGAAACGCAAACTGCGCACCCCGCAGAGCAACCCGCGTTTCGCAAGCCGCAAACAGGTCTGCGCCGGCGCCATAACAGCGTCCCCGTCCAATTGCCATGCTAGCGATGGGCAAGGAATGGACCATCTGAAGCAGCGTCTCGATACGAACAAATCGAAGCAGAAGCGTGGCGTCGGACTCGCTTTCAATATCCGACAGATCGAAGCCCGTGCAGAAATGCTTTCCGGCGCCGTCGATAACCAAAAGTCGCGAGTTGCCTTGAACCGCAGTTCTGATCGCGCGATCGAGTTCTTCTATCAAGCCCGCACTCAACGCGTTTCCTTTTTCCGGGCGAGATAGGGTGACGCTCGCGCGGCACTCGTCACGAACCACCACGATTCCTTGTCTTTCGCTCATCGATCATCCTCTTAAAATGTCCATTCATCGATAAACAATGCAGCGCTTAAAGCTGTGCGCTGGACAATCAACCGCCAAATGATTACTATCACATAATAGAACACCGGTCCACATATTAGAACAAGGAAATTGATAATGTCGGAGCGAGCGCTTCCCCTTGAAGGCGTGAAGGTCGTCGAATTCTGTCAGGTGGCCGCCGGTCCGTTCTGCGCAATGCTTCTGGCCGACTTCGGCGCAGATGTCGTGAAGGTCGAGAATGTCGAGGGCGGCGATGGAATGCGCCAATGGCCTCCGTTGACGAGCGGCTTCAGCGAGAATTTCGCCTCGCTCAACCGCAATAAGCGCTCGATTGCTCTGAACCTCAAAGCGCCGGAGCAAAGAGAGATCGCGCTGCAGCTATGCCGCGAAGCCAATGTCGTTGTCGAAAACAACCGCCCCGGTGTCATGGGGCGCCTTGGGCTCGGATTTGACGACATCCGTCACCTCAATCCCTCGATCATCTACGCTTCGATCTCAGGCTTCGGACAGATCGGGCCACGTTCGAATGAAGGCGGTTTCGACGTCACCATCCAGGCCATCAGCGGCATCATGAGCGTCACCGGAGAACCCGACGGCGGCACCGTGAAATGCGGTGTTCCCGTGAGCGATTTCGCGACCGGGCTCTACGCCGCTTTTTCTATCGCGAGCGCGTTGCGCCAGGCTGAGCAGGAAGGCTTTGGAAGGTACATCGACGTGTCTCTCCTCGGATCAAGTCTTGGCATCTCTGCTCTCCAGACATCGGAGTATTTCGGCACGGGTGTCTCGCCGCGAAAGCTCGGAGCGGCGCACCCGCGAAACGCGCCGTATCAGGCATTCCGCGCCATGGACGGATCTTTCGTCATGGCGGCAGGCAATGACAAATTATGGGTATCGGTATGCGACGTCGTCGGGCTGCCCGAGCTTCTCGCCGACGCCCGCTTCGGCACGAATTCCCTGCGCGCAGCCAACCAGACAGCGTTGAGCGCCCTTCTCGGAGACGTCTTCATAGCACGTTCCGTCGAAAGCTGGCTGGACGCCTTCCGCGCCTCCGGCGTGCCATGCGCACCGATAAACGATTTCGCTGCCGCACTCGCCGATCCCCAGGTGGCCGCAATGGGTTGGGTCGAGCGGATCACCTTGCCGGGTGGCGACACGACCGATACGTTTGGCTGTCCCGTTCGCCTGGACGGCCAATCCCCACACATCCGGCGCGGACCACCGGCGCTCGGGGAGCACACTTCCGAGATTATGGAGGCCCTGCAGAAAGCGAAGAAGCCCGAGAGGTTGGCCTCTTGAGCATACAGCCTTTTAAGGATTTCGTGCGCTCGCTCACCGAACTGGCTGACAGGAATGCGCGCGAAGAATGTATGCTCTCAGCAGCGCAGCCGCTCATGATGGACCTCCTGCAAAACGATTGCTGGCTGCCGGACGATTTCGCCCGCGCGGATCCGGAGAAGTATACACAGTACCTGCTTCATTGTGACCCGCTGGAGCGATTTTCAATCGTCAGTTTCGTCTGGGGTCCGGGCCACGAAACTCCCATTCACGACCATACAGTCTGGGGCCTGCTGGGTGTGCTGCGAGGCTGCGAAATCTCTCAGCGCTATGTCGAATGCGATGGCGGACTTCACACCCAGGGCGGATTGGAACACCTCGAAAGCGGTGCGATCGACATGGTGTCGCCGACGATCGGAGACATCCATAAGGTCCGGAACGGCATGAAGGAGCGCGCCTCGGTCTCCATCCATGTCTATGGCGGAAATATTGGCCGCATCAGTCGTCACGCCTTTGGCAATGACGGGTCTCGTAAGGATTTCGTCAGCGGCTACTCATCCCCGCTGATACCCAACATCTGGTGCAGGTAAATCCGAGAGGATCTCTGCGCATGCCCTCGCGCTGCGGCGGCATGCGCAGCGACGCATTCATCAACAGCAACAGAAAGAACTGAATTGATGCTCAACTGGAAAGAATATCGCGGTGCCGTCGTGAAGCGGGTCGGAGACCTGCGCGGCCTGGTTCCCGAAGTTATGAAAGGCTATGCGGCGCTGGCCACTTCAGGCGAAAAGTCCGCACATCTGGACGGCAAGACACGCGAAATGATCGCACTTGCAGTCGCAGTCACGACGCGTTGCGATGGTTGTATCGCCAGCCACGTTGAGGCTGCCATCAAGTATGGCGCGACACGCGAGGAACTGGCCGAGGCTTTGGGCATCGCGATCGCCCTCAATGCAGGCGCCGCCCTTGTATACTCGGCCAGAACGCTCGACGCATTCGAGCAGATGTCGGCTTGACCAGGAGAGGTCTGGAAGGCTGGCCGACCTGATTGAGGAACATCAACGCGCCGGTCATGATTCCACCTAGTCGCAGCGAATCTCATGAGAGAGCGCTGTGCAATGATTTGCCAGAGTTTTGGTCTGAACTCACCAATAAGTCGTGCCGAGGTTTTATGCCATACGATCAGAAGAAAACGGTAGAGGCGATTCGTGCTTTCGAGAAGGGCGAGATTGTTGTCGTAACTGACGACGACGGACGTGAAAATGAGGGTGACTTGATCGTCGCAGCTGTTCACTGCACACCTGAAAAGATGGCGTTCATTGTACGTCACACGTCGGGCATCGTCTGTACACCGATGCCGCGCGAGGAAGCCAAACGCCTCAATCTTACGGCAATGGTTGCGGAGAACGACTCAGCGCACACAACTGCGTTCACCGTCTCGGTTGATTTTAAGCACGGCACGACTACCGGAATCTCTGCTGAAGATCGAACGCTGACTGCTCGGAATCTGGCCAATCACAATGTTGGCCCGTCCGATTTTGTAAGGCCTGGTCATATCTTTCCACTTGTCGCTCGCGAGGGCGGGGTTCTCATGCGCTCGGGCCACACCGAAGCGGCGGTCGATCTGTGCAAGCTTGCGAACCTGCCCCCGATCGGCGTTATCTGCGAACTGGTCAATGACGACGGTACAGTAACCCGTGGCCCGCAGGTTGCGCGTTTTGCGGAGAAACACGGTCTAAAACAGTTGTCGGTCGCGGACCTGATAGCATATCGCCAGCGCAAGGAGACGCTGGTCGAACGGATCGCATCGTCGGAAGTGCACACGCTGGGTGGCAAGGCAATGGCGCACACGTACGCGGTTCCGTGGGACAGAATGCATCATTTGGCCGTCGTCTTCGGCGATATCCGCGATGGCGAGAACGTGCCTGTCCGCCTCCATCAGGAGAATGTACTTGATGATGTTTTTGGAGCGGTTGAGCGGCTCCATGAAATTACGCGTGAGATGGGAAAGCGAAAACGCGGTGTCATAGTCTATCTTCGCGAGGGCTCCGTCGGGGTCGGAAATACCGAAAGGGCGGCCCTTAGGCCCGGCGAGGCGCATGACCAAGCTCAACAGCGAGAAAGCGAATGGCGGGAGATCGGGCTGGGAGCTCAGATACTCAAGGACCTGGGTATCAGTTCCATCAACCTCATTACCTCGCGCGAGCGCCACTATGTCGGCCTGGAGGGGTTTGGCATCGCAATCGTTAGCACAAAGATCACTTAAAGCGCGGCGCGATCGACAGCCGAACGAATGTGGCGGCATTTCCGGTTTGACCCGGCGGTCCACCCTGCGTATCGGTCCGTCACGAAAATAGGAGACTCGGATGTCAGGTAGCCCTCACCACCACCATGATCATGATCATGATCACCACGATGGACTTGACCACGGTCACGGCGAACCGCGCTGGAAGCACGACGGCGTCCGCGTGATCAAGGGTGATCGGCTCGATTCGAACACGGCCCAGACGCCAGGCATGTTCCGCCAGGCTGCAATCAACCATGCCCGCGTTGGCGCTCAAAAAATCTGGGCCGGCACGGTCGCCATCGAGCCCAACGCCAAGACCGGCGTCCACCACCACGGTGCGCTGGAAAGCGTCATTTTCGTGCTGCGCGGGAAGGCGCGCATGCGCTGGGGCGACAAGCTTGAATTTGTTGCCGAAGCCGAGCCGGGCGACTTCATCTTCGTGCCGCCCTACGTACCGCATCAGGAGATCAACGCCGACCCAGACCAGGTGCTTGAGTGCGTGCTGGTACGTTCCGACAACGAAGCCGTCGTTGTCAACATAACCGATGTCGATCCTGTCGAGAAACCCGAAGAGGTTTACTGGGTCGACCCGATTCATAAGCATCCGTGATACGAGTATCGGTAGCCTTGTATACGGCGGACTGCTCCCGTGCGCCGTTACCTACCGGGCCGAGCCTACGCCTTGCCGAACGCTTGCGTGATCGCGAACGGACAGGAAGGGACCGTTCGGCACATCGAGAAAAGTTCTCGGCTTTTCTGTAAGCCTGGAGATACGCAGCGCGGCCGAGTTCAACGCGCTAACATCGTCTTTCTCCCTGCGGAGCGCGGCATGGACCTCATCTCCAAGTATGGCCTCGATCTGCGGAAATCTCGGTGTGGCAGGCCGGTGCTGGGTGTGCAGAAGACCCTTCTGGGCCAGGTCATGGATGAAACTCAGCACCCTCGAGCTGGCCTTCATTTCCGAGTCCGTCGCAAAGCGCGGCGCCATTGGCAGTCCACGCTCTCGCTGGTGGTCGGATTTCGCGGAGATCAGCCAGCCGACGGCTTCGATGGCAAGTCGGGCGCGTTCCTTCGGCAGGTTCGTCGGAATGGCCAACAGGAAGCCGCTTAACGGCGATGCGCGTGTTCCGCCGAACGCAACTGGCTGCAGCAGATATTTAACGCGCGCCTTGATCAGGGACCGGATGTCGTATTCGAGTCGCGTGGCGCGCATCGACCATATGTAGCCCATAGCGGCCTGGCCAGACATGAAAACATCAAGCGAATCGTCCCAAGCGGATTTAAGGATCGTCGGCGGCGAGATTTCGACCAAACGATGCATGTAGCCGAGCGTGCGATGACCGGCATCCGACACTATCACGTCTGCAAGTTCTTCCTCTTGAAGTCGCTTGCGCAAAAGGCCGGTGCGCGGTCCACGCGCCAAAAGAGGCGAGCCGCCCGCGGCGGCCATCAAAGCCATGAAGCTCTGCGCCACTGGCGTTCCAGGACCGGCGTCCCAAACGATACCGTATCGTCCCGGTCCCGCAAGCTTGCGCCCGGCCGCGATCACCTCGTCGAAGGTCTTCGGGTATTTCAGCCCAGCCTCTTCGAAAACGTCCGAGCGCGCGGCAAAAGTGTTGACGCTACAGTAGATCGGAACGCCATAATTCTCGCCATTCCACTGGCCGAGCGCTTTCATGTCCGCGTCGGCTACGGACGAGGCATATCCCGACTGGTCCAACAGGTCGGCGATTGGCTGGATCACGTTGCTTTCAGCGAGTTCGCCCAACCAGGACAGGTTGACGCTGACGATGTCGTAGCGCGAGACCGCCCGCTTGCTGTTCTCGATAAGCTCGCGCCTCATCTCCGCGCATTGATGTGGGTGGAAGCTACTCGTCGACCCAAGATTGCTGCGGAAGTCAGTCCAGACATTGCGCAGTGCAGCGAAATAAGGGTCATCGTTCACCAGGAACTGCAGTTCCCCGCGGTTGAATGCAGCGCTTGTCAGCTTGTTCGGCGGAACGAATTGCGACGCCCGCGCTTCGCCGAAGTAATACTCGTCCTCGCTTTCCCCTGGGCAACGCGCGCCGATGGCTTCGGCGAAGATAGACTTCATCTCGCGGGCGTATGACTCGAATGCCTTCATCATTCCTTCGCTGGGATGAAGAGAATGTGTCTTCTCCGACTTGCCTCGCACGGACCGGACGATGAGACCTTGGCTGATTAGCGACCGAATAAACCGGCGAGACGTTGCGTAGGGCAAGCCCGTCACGCTGCACAACGAAGTAATAGTCACGGTCTTCTTCATATACTCGCTTCTCACGAGATGCGTGACAGTGTTCCAGAAAGGCCGGTCATCACGATCGGGCATTGCGCGATCGAAGGCCCCATAAACCTTTTCGATCAATGTGACGATGCGTAAAACCTCAAGCTCATTCATGGCATACTCATCTCTCACACGTTCGGCTTGGACCTAGAAAATGTTCCTGTCCGAAGACCGCATGTTCACTTCGGGAGCATTCTTCTAGGACAATGCGGCCGGCAGGACTTTCCATCGAGACATTGTTCTGAATGTTGATACGGTATTCCAAATATTGCACCGTTAGGGCGGCTCGTCAAAGAATCGTTTCCTATTCAGGTGCCAATTCAGGAATTGACCTGAGCCTACCCCGTCCGGAACTCGCGCTTCGACACATTCAGGATGCTCACGTTGCGGAGAGGATAGATGTCGCGGCCAATGATCGCCGCGACCGCGACCGCCCATATCTTCGTTCGTTCCGTCGGTTCGGGCGTTAATGGCGCTGTAGCAGTTCCAGTGCAGACTATCGGGCTCTTACGGCACTCCGCCCCTGCTTGTTCGCCGTTGTCCAATCCGGGCGACGTGTGATCAAAATGGCCAATCTTTTTATTGCCGCTCGCTCTCTTTGGTCGCACGCTAGACCCGTTAGTCGTTTCACATTCGATCGGCTTCACACGGGGCTTGCCCGGAATACCCTACGAGCGACCTGCTCGGCAGTCTGACGAAGGAGCTAGCACGTGTTGACCATTCTCAACCACCAGGGTCAGGAGATGGAGCGCGAACTCTTGGCACATTGGTCCAAGCCGAAGGTTGTGACGCCGCCAGTCGGCACTCCACGCTGGCAATGGCCGTCCGACATTGACGTACTGTTGACGACCCCGTCAGGCTGGGAAGGTGCGCCAGCCAGACCGGTGCCTGGCTTTGAACGCCTGCGGCTGGTGCAGATGGATACTGTGGGAATCGACCGATATCCCGAATGGCTATTGCACGCTCCCAACGTTGCCAATGCCCGCGGGAGTAATTCGGTGCCGCTGGCTGAATATGTAATGTCGGCAGTCCTTGGTTTCGAAAAGCGCTTCATCGAAGCGCGGATTACCAGAAGTGAGGAATGGCGGCATATTCCCATGGGCCAAGTGGAAGACCGCGTGATCGGCATTGCGGGCTACGGGGCGGTCGGTCAGGCTATTGCTCACCTCGCCAGAGCCTTCGGTATGCGCATCGCCGCGTTCAAGCGCACTCCCTGGGAACAGCGGCCCAAAGGTGTCCTGATCGTCGATTCGATTGGCGAGTTGGCCGAGATTTCTGACCATCTTGTGCCGGCATGTCCGCTGACGCCTGAGACACGGTATCTCGTTGATAGCCGCGTACTGGCGTCGGCACGTCGCGGTATGCATCTGATTAACGTGGCGCGCGGCGGGCTTATCGAGGAGCGCGCGCTATTGAAGGCGCTAAACGACGGTACGGTCGATCGTGCATCGCTCGATGTGACCGAGCCCGAGCCGCTGCCGGGCGGCCATCCTTTCTACACACATCCGAAGGTCAGGCTGACGCCGCATGTTTCGTGGGAAAGCTCCGCCAACAGCGGTCGGATGCGCCGGATCGTGCTCGACAACATTGATGCGCTGATAGATGGCGCGCAGATACGAAATCTCATCGATATCGACCGCGGTTACTAGTGCAGACAACTAGACTTGCACGCGAAGCCAGACCGGTTGGTGGAGGAACGATCTAGCAAGGTGCCAGAGTTCGGCAAGGTTCGGAAAATCAGAGGAAGACAATGATGCACAGCGCCAATCCACAGCAGCGTCAAAGCAGGCTTCGTGTTCGCGCACGCGATCCAAAACAGAGACCGCAGATGGCCGAAGGCTTAGCGCCGACGGGCGGCATCACGAGCAATGAGGATTTCTTCATCGTGCATCATTATGCGCCGGCGGAGGTCGACGCATCGACCTGGAAGCTGGAACTTAAGGGCGCGAGAAAAAGGGCTGTTCTGACGCTTGAGGATCTGCGCAGCCTTCCCCTGCACTCGGTGACTGCCATTGTCGAATGTGCCGGTATGAGCCGCGGCTACCTGCCGAATCCCCGCGCGGGCACCCAGTTTGGCCACGGTATGGTAGGGAAAGCCAAATGGAGCGGACCCAGACTGAAGGACGTTCTGGAGTTTGCCGGCATGCCGCTGGATTTCGTGACGCTGATCGTTCGTGGCGGCGACCAGGGATTAACAATGCCGGAGAACGAGCATTCGGACTTCGCCAAAGGATTGCCGCGCGATAAGGTGCTCGACGGCGACACACTGCTCGCG
Organism: Mesorhizobium sp. B2-7-3; assembly: GCF_006440715.1. Classification (NCBI taxonomy): domain Bacteria; kingdom Pseudomonadati; phylum Pseudomonadota; class Alphaproteobacteria; order Hyphomicrobiales; family Phyllobacteriaceae; genus Mesorhizobium; species Mesorhizobium sp. B2-7-3. The sequence continues at coordinate 478,706 of NZ_VFTY01000002.1, read as the reverse complement.
ATCAACATGAACGACGAGCCGCTGCCATTTCTGCATGGCGGACCCGCGCGGATGGTCGTGCCGGGATGGTATGGCGTCTGGTGGGTCAAGTGGCCGGCCGTCATTGAGCCTTCCGCCGAGGCAAAGTTCGACGGTTTCTGGCAGCATCGTCGCTATACGTTCCAGACGTTGGAAGGTGAACAGGTCGCGGTCGTCAGGGATCAGCTGCCGCGTTCGGTGATCGTGTCCCCCTCCGACCGCCAAGTGGTCGAAAAGGGCAAGGTCGGCATCGAGGGCCTGGCCTGGGCGGGCGAGTCGAGGATTGCGAAGGTCGAAGTCTCAATCGATCGCGGTCGCAATTGGACACCGTGTCAGCTCGACGCCGGAAAGGACCGGTGGGGTTGGACCCGATGGACAGGGACCGTGGAATTCAACGGCCCGACCGGCTTGCATCAGATCGCCGCCCGGGCAACCGACGAAGCGGCGCGCACCCAGGAATGGACGAGTGCCGACAACAAGTTCGGCTATGGCAACAACCGGATCGTGTCTGTCAGCGTCGATGTGGTGGCATGATCACAGATCAGCCGGCGCCAGCACCGAAATATGGGGATGGCGTTGCGAAAGTAATTTATCCGAGTTCATGGATCAGGACCGATAGATCCCCGATAGGCGAAGCAATATATGGGCACTCAATTCGATCTTTCGGCGGTGGTCACCGGTGACTATGGCAAGCTATTCGTCATCGGCGTTCAATACACCTTTATCCTCTTCGTGTTGAGTTGGCTGGCATCCATGTCGGTCGGGACAATCTTGGCGGTTTTGAGCCTCAACCGCACTAAGGTGCTTCGGTGGCTGGTCGCAGTCTTCGTCGCATATCATCGTAACGTTCCCCTACTGGTGCAGCTGATGCTTTGGTATTTCGCAATCCCACGCACGCTGCCAACGTCTGTCACCAGCGTCATTAATTCGTGGAGGCCTGAAGTGGCATATGCAGTCATCGCGCTCTCGCTCTGCTGCGGCGCCTATATTGCTGAAGACATCCGCAGTGGGCTGCGCGCGATCCCTCGGACCCAGTTCGAAGCTTCACGATCCATAGGTTTCAGTCGGTTTCAGTCTATGCGTTGGGTGATCTTGCCTCAGGCATTTCGCCTGTCCTTGCCGGCACTGATCAACGATACGCTCGACCTATTCAAGAGCACAAGCATCGCGGCAGTAATCGGAGTCGGAGAGCTCACCTATCAGATGCGACTGATCGAGAACGAGACATTCCGCATCTACGAAGTCTTTATCGTCGTCAGCGCAATCTACTTCTCCGTCACCATTCCCTTCATGATCCTGGCTGCCGCGGCGTCCCGCAATGCCGCTTTGTACAGGAAATAGGCTTGATGCTCACGATCGTTCAGGATCACTGGAGCTTTCTGCTTTGGGGTCAATTCCCCGACGGTCCAATAGGCGGACTTGTCCTCACGATTGTCATTGCGGTGATGAGTCTTGCCATCACGTTCCCGTTCGCGGTGTGCATCGCGTTGGCGCGCACCTCCGGAGTACCCATGTTGCTCTGGCTGTCTACCGGCTATGTCTATGTCGTCCGCGGCCTGCCGATCTTGACGTTCCTTCTGTGGTTATATTTCCTGTCGCCGCTCTTGCTGCCTTTTTCAATCACGCCCTTTTGGACACTGTTGGCAGCAATCGTTATCTACCAGTCCGCCTATCTGTCGGAGGTCATCCGTGCCGGTATAGAGGGATTGCCGCCCGGCCAGACAGACGCCGCACGTAGCCTCGGGATGTCGTGGTTCATCGTCACCCGGAAAGTTGTGTTGCCGCAGGCGTTGTACAACGTCCTTCCCGGAATTCTAAACCAGTTCACGATCATTATCAAAGAGTCTTCTCTCGGCTCTATCATAGCCTTGAATGAGTTGACTTTCCAGGCGACGCAAGTCGACTCCTTCCTGGTGACGGAGTCTTTGAGCATCTATTGTCTTATCGCTCTCGTTTATTTCTTGATCTGTTTCTCGCTTTCTTACCTGGTGAAGAAGTTGGAGAATCGGGTCGAGAATAAGCGGGGAGCGGGCCTGACTGGACGAGAGAATTTTGAATTTGCGTGATCTGTAAGCGCGCGCAACCTAGAAACGGACAACTTCGTGTCAGACGCAGCGATTGTTTTTGACCAGGTGCACAAGCGCTTCGGTGACTTCACGGCGCTGGCTGGTTTCAGCGAGCGGGTTGGAAAGAATGAGGTGATTGTTCTGTGCGGACCCTCTGGATCGGGAAAGTCGACGCTCGTCCGGACGGTCAATCGCCTGGAGACACTGCAAGGCGGACGGGTACTTGTGCACGGGCAGGATGTTGCTGAGCGTACGGTCAATGTGGATGTGCTCCGGTGCGGAATTGGCTTCGTCTTCCAGCAATACAATCTCTTCCCGCACCTGTCGGCGATCGACAATGTGGCGATTGGACTTCGGCGCTTGCTGGGGCAGCCCAAGGACAGTGCTGCCGACCAAGCCTTGGCACTCCTGGCCCGTGTCGGCCTCAAGGAAAAAGCTCATCGCCGTCCGTCAGGTCTTTCCGGCGGGGAACAGCAGCGCGTCGCAATCGCCCGGGCCTTGGCGATGAAACCTGCCATACTCTTGTTCGACGAGCCCACCAGTGCTCTGGATCCGCAAATGGCGGGCGAGGTTAGGTCGATCATCAGCTCATTAGCCGATGACGACATGACCATTATGTGCGTGACACATGACATGGGGTTGGCGACATCAATGGCCGACCGTGTCTGGTTTCTCGAGGGTGGCGCGCTGGTGGAATCCGCAGCCGCGGGCGATTTTATTCGGTCGGAAAATCCACGCGTGCGGAACTTTCTTTCGAAAATCCTGCCTCACTACCGCTAAAGAGGCTGTTTTGAAAATCGACTTGCTGGGCGTTCGGTCTGAGGCTGGGTTATGATTCAAGCGTTGGATGGTGGACAGAGCAGAGCCGTAGCCGGATGGCCCAGATCGCCAAGAAGACCAAGCGCTACCCGTCTGATTTGACCGACGAAAAGTGGGAGCAGTTCGCGCCGCTGATGCCCAAGCCTGGGCGTGGGCGTCTGCGTGAGGTTGATTTCGCGAGGTGAGCAATGCGGTGCGTTACCTGGTTCGTTCGGGGTGCGGCCGGCGAATGCTGCCGATTCATTTCGGGCCCTGGCAGATGGACTATGGGTGGTTTCGCGAGCTGGCGCGGCGGCTTCTGTTCCAGACCATCCACGACGCGGCCCTGATCCTGGACCGTGAGCGGGCTGGGCGCGAGGCGAGCCCTACGGCGGCGGTGATCGACAGCCAGTCGGTCAAGGCTCCGCAAGATGGAACAAGGGGTTACGACGCCGGAAAAAAGATCGCCGGACGTAAGCGCCATATCGCCGTCGACACGGATGGACGCCTGTTGATGGTCAACCTAACGCCGGCCGATATCTCGGACAGCGCCGGCGCTCAGGCGATCTTGGATGATATCCACAAGCGCTGGCCCTGAGTGAAGCATCTGTTCGCCGATGGCGCCTACGATCGGCTGAACCTCATGGACAAGGCCGCCTATCTGGACTTCGTGGTAGAGATGATCCGCAGATCCAACGACCAGAAGGGCTTCGAAGTCTTGCCCCGCCGCTGAGATGGCGCCGCCTCGTGCGCGACTACGATAAGCGTATCGACGTCTCTCACGCCATGATCCCTGTCGCTATGGCAAGTCCTCGCTACACGACGGCAATCCTTTCGATTCAGTCAGAATGCACGAGTACATTTAGACTAGAACGAAGGGCGCCTTGGTCAAAGGCGCCCTTCGCTTCGGCGACACGCTTCGATCCCTGGGAGGTCACGGGATCAAGCATTTCGCGCGAGCCGCAAAAAGCCATTTCTTTTGATATCGCCGCTCAGCCAATGCTGGCTGAGCTGCGAGTCTAGCGCACCCAATCGTATGCGACGGGCGCGCTTAGGGATCAATGCTTCGATCCATCAGAACGAGCGCTGGAAGCGTAGGATACCGCCGATGTTGTTTTGCTTGTCGGCATTTGTCCAGTTGGTCACGGTGTCTTCGCCGACATGCAGGTAGTCGACTTCGGCAGTGACCTTGAGACCCTTGACGACCTCATAGACAATGTTCGCGGCAACACCGAAGTTCTTGCCTTCGTCATAGGAAAGCTGAGCGTTGAACGAGGTCTTCTCATTGATGGTGTAGGTGCCACCACCCCAGACTGCCCAGTTGCCGCTCCACTGCTTGTAGAAGCCGCGGCCGCTGGCGTCGATTGCGTTGTTGGCATTGTCCAGCAAGTTGTCGTCCGTGCCGTAGCCGCCGATGATGAACAGTGACAGGTTGTCCATCGGCTTGATGTCCAGACGAACCTTGCCGGCCACTTCTTCGTAGTTGCTGTCATAGGCGACGACGCCCGAAATGGCTCCCCAGCCGTGCGTGTACTTCACGCCGCCGACGACATGCGGAACGTAGCTGTCGATCGTGCCGACCACGCCGGAGCCTTCTTCAAGCGAGACCACGGCCGAGAAGCCGTTGCCAGCGTCGAAATAGTACTGGATGACGTTGGTGTCGAAGTTGCCGTAGGGAACCAGCGTGTCGTTAAGGACGCTACCGGCGTAACCAATGAACGTATCGAAGGCCGATTCGTCCTTACCGACGCGCAGACCACCAAGCTGGATCCAGGCGAAGTTCAGTGTAACGCCCTTATTGTAGGCATAGTTCTGCGGGCTATCCGGGCCTGAATAGTTGTTCCGGTTGCCGAAGTTGATGCGGGTCTCCGTATAGGTCTTCAGCGTGCCGAGCTCGGTTTCCTGCCCGGTCCAGGTCTTCAGGTTGAAGCGGGCGTTCTTGCGCCAGGTGGCCTGATCGCTGCCATCCTGCACGTCACGGGTCTTCGCACCATCGAACGAACCGACATCACCACCGCCGATGTCGTAACGGACATAGCCACCTATACGCAGGCAGGTTTCGGTGCCAGGGATGTAGAAATAGCCGGCGCCATAAACGTCGCAGATCTTGACGTATTCAGCTGGTTCCGGCTCGGCGACGGTGACGGCATCGGCCGCGCGTGCGCCCGTGACCGCGGCCAAGGCGGCAGCGGAGCCGAGAAGAAGGCTCTTGATGTTCATTTTTATCTCCAGTCAAAAAGATCAAAAAAAGGGCCAGGGCATCTTCTTTGCTGAAAGACAGCATCCCTCCCCATTCCCCACGATCGAAAAAGATGCGCGACGCGCTGCCTTTTCGCAGTTTGACGCTATCCATGGTATGGAAAAATTCAATATATATGGTGCTGTAAGAAGATAGATATAAATTAACAGTTGCTCTTATGTCACGAAAGCGAATATATACTGTACAATTGGCTCAGACTGTACAAACTATACAAGCTGGACGGCCAGCACGATATTGCAAAATACATTGCGCAATGCGTCGGGGCGCGTGCGGTCCTCAATAGAGCCTTCACAGGCTCACAAGGGGACCAACCGATTGCCGCAGTGCATTGATTTGCAGTTGGCTTAGTCAGCTGGACTTCATGTCGAGGAAAAGTCTCGTGCAGCCTGGATGACTTCTGCAGCCAGATCTTGCCGGAGCATCTCTATGGGAATTCGGCCATCAAGCCGAGGTGAAGGGGAGGTCAGCCAAATCCACGCCGGTCTGGGATTGGCAATCAAGGAGAGCACTTGTCGTATCCCCGGCGCAGGCCTGCCGTCGATGAACTGGGCCAAGGGAAACACATGCTTGCGCGCGCCCTTCCGCAACGCAACTACATCATTGTGCCGTTGCCACCAATGCAATGTCGATCGCGGTATGCCGAAGTGGTCTTCCAGATATGTTGGCCCCGCAACCGCGCCCGCCCAGTCTTCAATGCGCTGGCTATCGCTTTGCTGATCTCGCACTTTTAGGACTGCGCACCCATGTGCGCCCTCGGTGTGCGCCGTGCGCGGAGCCGTCTCGCGAGCGGTCGCATCGCAACGTCGCGCTGCTTCGGCTGCGAGCCTGCGAACAAATTCAGAGGCCAGGGCAGTCAAATCGTCATGAATGGTTTGTTGATGCGTCGCAGAAAGCAAATCGGCGGCTCTGCCTTTCCCCATGTGCAATGAGATTGAACTCCCACCCTTCATAACTTCCGCGAACTGAGCCAGAACGCGCTGGACTTCCTTTGCAACCAAGCATGAAAACTCGTCCTGGCGAGGTTCATTTCCAAAATCAAATGATTTTGTCATCTGTGGTTCCCCTCCCGCGTAAGAGTCCAATTGACTGGCCGCGCGATCGAATTGTGATTATGGGCTACGATTTCGTCATCGAAGTAATGCGCCGTATCGATACCGACCCCGGCTTCAAGGCGCTGCTCAGGCGTTAGATGGTGGAATGAACGTTCGGCTGGTTAGTACGCTGGCGCCGCGCCTGCGCGACCACGAACATCGACGTCGCCCAGCCATGATCCAAGTAGCCGTGGGCAGTCTTTTGATGCCCAACAGCCATTGAACCAATTCCCAAACGGACTCTAAGATCATTACCTATGCCGTGGCTTAGGGATCGGGCTACGTTATCCAACAAGCCCTGCCCTGTCGGGATTTATCAATGCCTCGAGCGTAGTCCGGCGGCGACTATCCGCTTGAAGTCAAAGCCAACGGACGCTCAGAGCGAGATCAAATCTAATTTTGACGCCGCCGCGTATGCAGTCTCGGCAGCATCGTGGAGCCACGACAAGGCGCAGGATCAGCACGCGTCCAGGAACTTCGCCGCGATGCCGTCCTTGAGCAACCGGCCGCGGCCTTTCGGGAAGACCAAATAATCGCAGGCCGCGTCGTCGATGGTCTCACCAGCGGAGCGGAGAGCAGAGAGATCTGCTGCAGCATCGCCTGCAGAGCTTCTCTGACGGGATTTGCGGCCTGATCGCGAATAAAGCGCTGCAAAGTCCTGCTCCACACTGATGGCGCCTGTTCGACCACTACCGTGCCGCAGTCGCCCCTGAGGTCGACATGTCGGAGCACTTCGCCATTTCGAATCTTCACTGCCGCGCACCGTCCCCTCAGATCCGTGCGGAGAAGGCGAATTGCTAATTCAGCATCACTTTCGACAGCTTTTTTAACTGGATACCGGGAAAACTTGTATGACGAAACACATACTGCCTTCCCGATATCCGGCCTGCTTATTCGTCGAAGCGCTTCTTTGTCGGGTTCAGGTAGACGCGCTTCATCGCATCAAAAAGCATCTGTCCGGTGTCGTGGCCGGATGGCACGTTGACCAATTCCATGATCTCCCGTCGGACATGGAGCAACTCTGCGCCGGTCCACATCGCATACAGCTGAATTTGGCAGGCACGTTCCAGATAGTATAGCCGCTCGTAGGCATGGGCGATGGTCTTGCCGAGAACAACAATTCCATGATTGGCAAGAAAGAGGACATTTTTCTGACCGAGAACTCGAGCCATCCTCTCGCCCTCGTCTAGCGTTGTCGCTTTCCCATTATAGCTTTCATCGTACGCTATGTCGTTCAAAAAGCCTATTTCGATTTGTCCGATGGCTTTGAGGGAGGGATCCTTCAGCCGTGTCAAAGCGGTCGCAAAGGGCATGTGAGTATGGAAAACCGCAGCGCATTCCGGACGGACGCGGTGGATCGGTGCATGAATGCAATAAGCGGTCGACTCGACGATTCCATCGCCTTTCAGCGTGCTGCCATCAAAGCCTACTTCCAGAAGCTCACTGGCAACAGCCTCGCTCCAATGCTGTCCGAAAGGCAGAGAAAGAAAGCGATCCGGCTTGGATTTTGAGTATGCAGTGAGATGGTTGAATATGCCCTCATTCAACTCCTGTGCCGACGCAATTCGATGTGCAGCTGCCAGATCGGTTCGAAGTTGCCACCAGTCCTTGTCGAGACTCGCCGAGGGCGACGCAATAGTATGTCCATCCATTTATAGAACCTTCCTAGAATCATTCATCTCACCGATTCCAAGTAAAACTTCTGCACATCTATTGCTGTCCAAATTTCGAGCGACCTGCTCTTTAATTAATTGGATCACCGAATTTGAAGGCGCGTTCCTTCATGATCGGTCCTATCGTTCTGTCGTACATTTTCTGGCCTTCACCTGATTTTTCCAGGTCGACGAGAACCTTGTTGAGATGATCGACCCAGGCTGGATCGCCCTTGCGAACGGCGAAGCCGATTTTCGAATAACCAAGATCGCCATCCAGGATGACATATTTTGCGCTATCAGCTTTCGACAGGAAGGTTCGCAAGAACAATTCGCCGGACGCGAGGGCATCAACCAATTCCTGCTCTATCGCGACGTAAGCCTGGTTGCCATCATAGGAAATAAGTGTGGCCTCCGGGAACCGCTCACGAGTTACCTTTTCAAGAAGCGAACCTTTATTGTTAGCAAAACGCGCGGTGCGAAGGCCGTCGAAATTAGTGATCCCCGAATTCTTTCGGACCATGACCTTGAAGTAGTTAGTGAAATACACCGCGCTGAAGTCGACTTGCTCGGCGCGAGCTGCCGTCCAGGTCATCGCTGCTGCGAGAAGATCCACTCGGCCCTGGAGCAAATCCGCAATTCGTGCTTCCGAAGCAACCAGCTTGTACTCTACCGGCACACCAAGAGACTGAGCAATCTTTTCACAAAGCTCAGGCTCCAAACCCTCAATCTTACCCGTTGTGGGATTTTGCAAGGCAAATCCGGGAGTGACCCCTTGGACGCCACATACAAGCTTTCCACGTTGCTTGGCATCTTCCATGACGCCAGCGAAGACTCCGGAAATGGTTGCGCCACAAACCATCAGTGCTATCGCGATTTTCTGCATGTATTTTGGACCGAAAGTCATTTTTTCATCCCCACTTTTTGAAACCCGAATTCACGATCTGGAAAAATTGTATCAGCCAAGCCCATAATTGATCTGCGGCTTTTTGCTGCAAAGCGGAAAGAAGTTCACTATGGACATCGCGGCGATCACGATGTGGCTAGAAGCTGGTCGAGACAGCCGGCCACAAGATAGCTTCCGGCGCGGGTGGTTTGTCGCCCAGCGATGAATGCGGTCGCACCGCGTGCCTATCCGAAGGCGAAGCATCGACCGGTCCAGCTATCAACCTGCTCTATATATGCCCAGGTTTTTTCGAACTACCCGGCAAGATGAATCGCGCTTAGCCTTTAAAGGGGACTTCTATCTTGAACTGGCGCAATAAACGCAGGCAGAATTCCGGGTGGAGCCAATTATCAGACCGCCTACCGAGTCAGAACCGATATCAATCGTGTTCTATCTCATGGAGGAGTTCGACTTGCTGGCTTTCGCGTCAGCGGCGGGCATACTTCACCGCGCCAATCGAACTCTCGGATATCAGGCCTATATCTGGCGTACGGCTTCGAACCTGCAGGAAACCGTAACTGCCAGTTGCGGTACGGCTGTGCTCGCCGAAATGTCGCTCATCTCCGAGCGAAAGGCGCTTTTGAACGGCTCGCGCCCTTCTATGGTCGTCGTTTGCGCCGGAGACAATGTGGACAACCACAGCACGAGAGGCCTTGAAGCCTGGGTCCGAGAATGTCGGCATCACCGGGTGATGCTGGCTGGTCTAGGAACCGGAACGCAGGTTCTTGCCAGTTCCGGCGTTCTCAGCAACAGGTCTTGTGCCGTTCATTGGCAATTCCGTCCAGGCTTCAGTGAGCGCTTCATGGATGTTGACGTCCAAACCTCGATCTACACGATCGACGATAGCATCTGGACCTGTTCAGGAAGTTCGGCGTCGCTGGACATGATGCTGTATCTCGTCGGGCAAAAGTTCGGACCGGGGGTCGTCTCCCAGATTTGCGAACACGCACTGATCGAACGTGGCCGAGGTCCGGAAGAAGCGCAACGGGTTCCTTTTGTGAAAGGCGGCCGACTGTCGAACCCGACAGTCGTAAAGCTGATACAGGAGATGGAGCGGACAGCCGGTGACCCCGTCCCGATGAGTAGCCTGGCAAAATTCGTCGATCGTTCGCGCCGCCAGATGGAGCGGCTCTTCCAAAGAGAAATCGGCTGCTCACCAAGCAGGTACTACCTGCTTCTGCGGTTAGAGCGTGCGAAGCTGCTCCTTGTGCAGTCGGACATGCCGATCATCGAGATCGCCGTCGGGTGCGGATTCATCTCGGCTTCCCACTTTTCAAAATGTTTTCGCGAGGTGAACGGCGTCACTCCTCAGGCGCTCCGAAGGTCCAACGCAAACGAAAACCGTCGGCTCCTATCCGAGTCCCACGGTACCAATTCCAAAGTCAGAGCTTTCATGTAACGGTCCGTCTCCCGATCACGGTATGTGGACACCGTCATAAGTCCACTCTGTCTGGGTGACCGCTCGATCTGGGCTGCAAGAGTGGCCAACGTCTCCTCTCTTTTTCGCTTGACCCTCTGTTCGCATATACTTGTTGCGCGGATGCAATCTCAGCACCGAATGCTTCCGTCCTTAAACGCGCTCTGCGAGGCGACTGTTCGAAACGAGAGCTTCGAGGGATGGATACCCCACCCGGCAGCCTGGTTTCGGCTTGTCACGAAGATTCGTTTGCCGCTCGCCACGTTACCTGTCAGGTGGCCTATTCGCCCGATGCGGAGAGCGCCGCCGTGATCTGTCGAAGCGAGATTTCACCCAGCGGCTTGCCGTCAGATCCGGTCACTAAAACGGTATCCTGGTCGGAGTTGGCCAAGCTTTTCGCCGCTGCCTCCAACGTCGTGCCAGGTGCGAGACGGAGGAGCGACTTCGGCTCTGACGATGACAGCGGACTCATGACGGCTTCGACCTTCAGGAACCGTGCGCGGTTCACGTCCTTCACGAACCGCCGGATGTAGTCGTCCGCAGGCCGGAGAAGGATGTCTTGGCTGTCTCCCTGCTGGACGATCAATCCGTCGCGGAGGATCACGATGCGGTCGCCCAGCCTCAGCGCCTCGTCGAGGTCGTGGGTGATGAAGACGACGGTCTTTTTCAGTTCCGTCTGGAGTTCGAGCAGCATGGTCTGCATATCGGTACGGATGAGCGGGTCCAGCGCGGAATATGCCTCATCCATGAGAAGGATCGACGCGTCGTTGCTCAACGCCCGCGCCAGGCCGACCCGCTGCTGCATGCCTCCGGACAGTTCATGCGGGTATCGTTGCTCGAAACCCTTGAGGTCGACGCGATCGATCCAGCGCATTGCCACGTCGCGGGCTTTCGACCTTTCGACGCCTCGGACTTCCAACCCGAAGATGACATTGTCCACCACGGTACGGTGCGGCAGCAATCCGAACCGCTGGAACACCATGGCGGTCTTGTTGCGACGGAACTCACGTAACTCGAGTTCCTTCATGTCCAGAACGTTCTGACCGTCGATGATGATTGAGCCCGCGGTCGGCTCGATCAAACGGTTGATATGGCGGATAAGGGTTGACTTGCCCGAGCCGGACAAGCCCATCACCACCTGGATCTTGCCGGCGGGCATCGCGATGTTGATGCCGTTGAGGCCTAGGATGCGACCGTGCTTGTCAGCCAGTTCCGACTTCGACATCCCGTGTCGGACGGCTTGGATATACCGTTCAGGTGCCGAGCCGAATATCTTGCAGAGATCACGGATCTCGATCGATGCGCCGCTACTATTCATGTGCGGAACCTCGGTGTTTTTGCAAGCGCTGGCCATAGGCCTGGCTTATCCGGTCGAAGATGATGGCAATGCCCACGATGGCGAAGCCATTGAAGATTCCCTGGGTGAAATACTGGTTCGCGATCGCCTGGAGGACGTTGAGGCCCAGACCCTGAACGCCGATCATGGAAGCGATTACGACCATGCCGAGAGCCATCATGATGGTCTGGTTGATCCCAGCCATGATGGTCGGAAGCGCGAGTGGCAGTTGCACCTTAAAAAGCTTCTGTTGCCGAGAGCATCCATAGGCATCAGCCGCTTCCAACACTTCCTTGTCGACCAGACGGATGCCGAGGTCGGTGAGCCTGATGATAGGAGGAATCGCATATATGACGACCGCTATGAAGCCGGGTACCCGGCCGATGCCGAGCAGCATCACCACCGGGATCAGATACACGAATGGAGGCATGGTCTGCATGATGTCGAGTATCGTCTGCATGACCCCGCCGACACGACGGAAGCGGTTCAGGATTATCCCGAGCGGGATACCGATCGCGATGGCGAATATCGTGGCCGTGAATACCAAGGAGATCGTCCTCATCGCGTCCTGCCAAAGCCCTAACAGACCAATGGCGATCAGAACGCCGATGACCGATAGAACCACCGAGCGGCTTCGAGCGCACAGCCATGCTATGCTTGCGAGCACGATGATGACGATGGGCCAGGGTGCTCCGGTAGCTACGTTCTCGAAGAAGATGAGAATGCGCTGTAGCGGGTAGAAACTGCTTTCGATCGCCGCCCCATAGGCACGGGTGAATGTTCTCAACGACCCGTCAATGAAGCGTTTCACGGCCAATAGCAGGTCAGGATCGAGTTGAGGGAATCTAAAGAGCCAGTCCATTCAGCAATCCCATTACAATTTTAAGCAGCGTCAACGCAGCACAAACACGGCGACCTGGAAAGGCCGCCGTGCCGTAGAATATGACCGTAGTCGCAGCCGGTAGGCACGATGCGGCCGCCGCAGAACCAGATGGCTCCACGACGGCCAGAGGCTTCAGTTCGCGGCAGCTTTTACCTTTTCTGCGACATCTGCAGACACCCACTTCGTCCAGACCTCAGGCATGTTCTTGATGAACCACTTGGCGCCGTCCGCGCCGTTTGCCTGATTGTCGGTCATCCAGAGCATGATCTTGCCGACTTCAGCCTGTGTCCAGCTGCGTTTGGCGAAATACTCTTTTGCTTCCGCGACGTCGTCGCGCTTCATGAAGGCTGCGGTTGCGACCGTCACCTCTTCCGCAGGCACCCAGTAATTCACCTTTGGATCGGGGCAATCCTGCTTGGAAGTGCAACGGGCCCATTCTGCGTCGTCGTGAGGACCCTGCAGCATCAACATGGGATACTTCACCAGAAGCGATGTCGGCGCCCAGTATCCGGTGATGAAACCCTGCTTCTGCTCATATGCCTTTGTGATGACGCCATCCAGGGCCGCGCCCGATCCGGTGGGAACCAATACGAAGCCCTTTTTTTCCGCTTCGAGAGCCTTGAACAACTGACCCGTCACGACCGTCATGCCCCAACCCTGCGGTCCCTGGATGATCCATCCCTTGGACGGATCTTCCGGCGATGGGAACAGTTCCGGGTGCTTCATCACATCTTCGATGGTCTTTATGTCCGGGTGGGCGTCGGCAACGTATTTGGGAATAAACCAGCCCGAGGTGGAGCCGTCGCTGATCGCGACACCGATTTTGCTGACGCGGCCTTCGGCAGAACCTTTGTCATAGAGCTCGCCGACGACGGACGGCGACACGGCCGGAGAGACGTCGGGCTGAGCTTTCTCGATCATTGACGTGAGCGTTGGAACCGTGTCGCCAGCCACTACCGATACGTTACAGCCGTAGCCGTTGTTGAGAATGAATTGATCGACATAGGTGTTCACTTCAGCTGATTGCCAGTTGAAGGCTGACAGTGTGATGTCACCGCATGCCGCGTGGGCAGCGCCGCCACTCATCAGAGCGCCGAGGGCGGCAAATGAAAGCAAATACGTTCTCATTGAGTTCTCCCATGTTTGTTGGCCATTGGTTCTTGTCACCCGGTCTGGATAGATGGGGACTGACCTCGCCGTCAAACTTGGAAACGGTACGCATTTTATCGCTGAGAGATACTACACGTCTTCGGTGGACGGCTCCCAGCGAAGGGCTTCCAGAGAAATTCGCACCATCTCCTCGCATAAGTATATGATTTTCATTGGGAAAATAATGAGAATTCAGCTCTCCGGTCACAGGACTCACCGACGACGTTTTTGCCCGCTCGGGCTCGACATCAAGCCATTCTATATCACACTGCTAAATTTTCCCATTCGGCAGGTCGACTTTCTCCCGCTGAATAAACGCTGATGGTCTATCTCGCGTCGCTTGATCAGTGGAAACTCGCCTGCGCGGGGACTACGAGGTACAGGTGCTTAAAAGCCCGGTTCGAACCTATTGCCTTTGGTGCAATGTATGACGCGGAGATTCTATGGCCTGCCTGCACTTACGACCTTGGCTGTTTTCGAGGCCGCGAGCAGGCATTTGAATTTTACCCTCGCCGCACGCGAGTTGAACGTCACGCCTGGGGCCGTAAGCCGACAGATCAAACAACTCGAGACCGAACTCGGAATTCAGGTTTTTATCCGGCGTGGGAACGGAGTCCATCATACCTCGGTGGGTGCCGACCTTTTCGGCGCGATCTCGTCTGCTTTCGCAAAATGCTCGGAAGCTGTGACCGCAGCGAAAGCCGGACGCCGGGACGAAAGTGTAACTTTGGCATGCACCGATTCTTTCGCTACCTTTTGGCTGACACCGCGCATGGCTGACTTCTGGCAACGGTTCCCCGACATCTCGGTCAATCATCTCATTTCCGACAACGTTCGAGAGTTCCGCCGATCCGAGGTCGATCTCCGCGTCAGGTGCGGCAAAGGCGTCTGGGCAAACGAGACCGCAGAGCTGTTATCGAGTGAAGAGATTTATCCAGTATGCGGAAAAGACTTCGCCGCCCGTTACGAGGGAATTGAGCGAACCGAGCTTTCATCGCTTCCGCTGCTGGATATGGACTGGACTGATCCCGAGTGGCCAAGCTGGGACGATTTCTTTCGAAGCGCGGGGATCGCCAACCCGTGGATGCAGCGTCGGCGGTTCGGAAAATATCCGCTTCTCATGGCGGCAGCGGAAGCCAACCAAGGTCTTGCCCTGGGATGGGACTTCATGGTCCGTCCGTTGATAAAGTCAGGGCGCCTCGTGCGGTTGAGCGACCTGACCGTACCAGCCCCGATCGAGTACTACGTCACATGGAACAGCAACAGGTCGTTGTCGAACCACGTCCGAACCTTGAAGGACTGGATACTTCAGGCTGCCTGACCCTGGCATAGCGTTGCATTCAACTCACACCCCCGGTGAGCTTTTAGGGAATACAGCCCGAACGGGACGCGTGGTAGCGATTGCTGACACGTGCATGAGCTTCGCTTCGAAGGACGGCGCGAAACGCAAGATTTAGTTCGAGGAATTCAATGTCTACCCACAGCACCATGCTGAACCTGCTGCAGAACAGGCCGAAGAATTATAGTTTGAAGCGACAGTTCTACACCGACCCCGACTTCTTCCAAGCCGATATGGAGTTGATATGGTATAAGGAATGGTTGTTCGTCGGGCATGACTGCGAACTGCCGAAAGCGGGCAGCTACTTCACCGTCCAGATAGGCGAATACCCTGTCGTGGTAATACGCGCCAAGGATGGCCAGATACGAGCCCTACACAACACCTGCAGACATCGCGGCAGTAAGGTTTGCACCGAGCATAAGGGGACCAAGGCGCGACTGGTTTGCCCATATCACCAGTGGACATACGACCTCGATGGCAGCCTGCTGTTCGCCCGCGAAATGGGAGCGGATTTCGACAAGTCGGCGCATTCGTTGACGAGCATGGCGTGCGAGACTGTCGAAGGGAACATCTACGTCTGCCTCGCGGATCAGCCACGGGACTTCGCTCCGATAAGGGCGATGCTCGGACCATATGTCCGCGGTCACCAGTTGAAAGACGCCAAGGTCGCCTTCGAGACAACGATTATCGAGAAGGGCAATTGGAAGTTGGTTTGGGAGAACAACCGCGAATGCTATCACTGCGCCGCTAACCATCCCGAACTCTGCAAGACGGTCCCAGAGTCTCCCACCAGCAGCGGCAACGATGGTTTCGGTGCAGATCCCGAACTGATCGATCTCTGGTCCCGTTGCGAAAGCGTTGGCTTGCCGAGCCGCTATACGGTCGATCCGAGTGGCCAGTTTCGTGCAACCAGGATGCCTCTAGTAGACGGCGTCGACAGCTACACCATGGACGGCAAGATGGCCGTTTCCAAGAATCTAGCGATGAACTACGATGTCGGATCGATCGGCGCACTGCTTTTCTATCACTATCCTTCAACTTGGAACCACTATTTGAAAGATCACTCCATCTCATTCCGAGTTATGCCGATCAGCGCCACGGAAACGGCGGTCACCACCAAATGGCTTGTTCATAAGGACGCGGTCGAAGGAGTGGACTACGACATCGAACGCCTCACCCACGTATGGGTCATGACCAACGATCAAGACCGCCAGGTGGTCGAGAACAACTCGGCCGGCATCCTGTCTCCGGCCTATCGGCCAGGCACATACTCGGAAGCCGTCGAAGGCGGCGTCATGCAGTTCGTCGAGTGGTATTCTTCGTTCATCACTCCACGCCTCCAATCTAGGTCGAAACCGCGTCTCGCCAGCGTCGCATAGTGTTCCGTGAATGCGCCGGTGAATTATTCGCTCTATCGCCATCTCGATGAGATGACGCCCTGGAATGATCGCCCTCAGGGCCTGGACGTGGTCGGAGCGACAGACCAAGCCCGGAAGTTACGGTCTTCTTCCCCTTCCGGTCGGATGCCCAGACGTGGTTCAGATACAGACTTGGTCAGTTCATCACGCTAGAGCTTCCGACCGCCGAAGGTTCTCTGCATGGAGCTATACACTGTCGTCGAGCCCGCCGCTTCCGCTGACGATATCGGTGACCGCGCCGAGGGATTCATCCTTGGCTGCTGCTCCAGGCCGCTGTCGAATGTTGAAGTTGAGGCTTGATCGGCCAGCTATCAATCCAGTCAATGCGAAGACTTCAATTTTTCCGCCTACAAGGCTGAACTTCGTTCCGGTATCAAACAAGCGCCGGCCGATGGGTCGGCGAGGCATTTGGCAACCTTGACCTCCGAAGATTTTGGCTATCGGGGAGCGTTAGCCGCTAAAGCGCCTCCAAGATGCAGTCCCTGGAGGAAACGATGTCATCGGCCGATGAACCTCTGGATCGAGATATCGGGTCCACCCTCGAGCTTTGGCGTTATCCGGTCAGCTCGCTGACGGGCGAGCGTGTGCGACGAGCGCCCATTTCATCTCGCGGCCTCGATCTGGATCGCGCTTACGGTCTGTTCGATGAAGACACGAACGACATCGTCTCCCCCTCCATTCAAAAGCATTGGAACGTCGCGCCCCTATTCGCGGCTCGGATTGTCGACGCGGGCACACTCCAGATTTCGAGCGACTCAGAAAGCTGGCACGACGCCGACGATCCAGAAATCGCGGAGGTCATGGCAACAAGCTTCCGCCGGAGAGTGCGGGTTTGTCGATATGGAGAGCACCTCGGAAACAAGATAGCCGCTTCTCGATACGAGCTGAGCCCGGTCCATCTTTTGAGTCGGCAGTCGATCGAGGCGCTGCGTCGGTCCCTACCGGAAAGCGAGATCGACGAACGTCGCTTCAGACCCAATATTCTGGTCGACATTCCCGAGTCAGGTGAGATGCCCGAGTACAGTCTCCTAGGAAAGGAGTTCCGGATCGGCAATGTTTTGCTACGCGGCATGAAGCCGTGTGGCCGATGCAGTTTCACGTCACTCGAGCAGCAGGGAGTGCCCGAGGATCGGCGCGTTCTTCGCACCCTCATCGCGCAGTTCGAAAAGAACTTTGGCATTTATTGCGACGTCCTAACCGAAGGCGAGATAGAAATCGGGGACCGCCTGAACGTATCCTGGCCGGTCCCCGAGCTTGCGCCGATCGTAATCGTCGGAGGTGGCCAAGCCGGAGCCATGACGGCGAAGGCGCTTCGGGACTTGGGTTCAGATTCCCCCATAGAAATCTTCGGAGACGAGCGTCACGCTCCCTACGAGCGCCCTCCGTTGTCCAAATCCATCGGGTCTCGGGACGACGGGAAGGTGGAACTAACCAGCGTGCTTCCACCTGACGAGATCGAGCGGCTGGACATCAGATTGCACCTCAACAACCGTATCACAAGCATCGATCGTGCGAACCGGACGGTCGAAACGTCGGACGGTAGCCGACATGCCTATGAATTCCTCGTTCTCGCTACTGGCGGATCCGCGCGGCGCCTTCCAGGAATCGATCGCGGTTACGGCCACGTTCACTCGGTCCGCACCGCAGAAGACGCGTGGCACTTCAGGCAGCGCCTGGCTCGCAGTTCGAGACTCTTTGTCCTCGGAGGAGGATGGCTTGGCCTCGAAATCGCCGCAGCGGCGAGAACTATTGGTTGCCAGGTGACACTGTTCGCGAGGCAGAAGCGGCTCTGTGCGAAAGCGCTTCCTGAGGTCGTCAGCGACTTCCTAGAGGCAAGGCATCGCGCGGAGGGAGTGCATGTTCGTCTGGGCGTGGAACCGACATTCAGGGAGACACCCGAGGGGATTGAGGCGGAGATCGGGGGAATCATCGAACGGGCGGACACTCTTGTCGTCGCCATTGGAATGACCGCCAACGACCTCCTCGCGAGGCACGCCGGGCTGAGCTGCCATGATGGGGTGGACACGGACCAGAATGGTGCCACGGAAGATCCGCGGATTTTCGCCGTCGGCGACGTCGCGCGCCAGCGGGGACCCAATGCCGCGCAGGGATCACGTATCGAAAGCTGGCACAACGCCAATGAACAGGCCGTACGGGCAGCGCGAGCGATCCTTTCGAAACCGACCGATGCTATGCCCCCTGCTAGGTTCTGGTCGACGCAATATGACCTGAACTTGCAGATCGCAGGACTCCCTGACTCTTCAGCGAAACCTGTCTCCAGTTTATACGGGTCTGCACCATACTGGGAATTCCATGGCTTCGCGGTCGGCATCAACCGACCGGGCGACGTCCATCGGTTCGCGTCGAGAATATCAGGGCCGAACCATTCTTCGGAATCCTTGTCGAGGTCGCGCCCTTCCCTCGACGACACGAACTCGACGCTTGAACACCTGTGCCACGCAGATGAACTCCGCGAAGGACAGATTTCGCGTTTCGAGCACACGTCCGCGGGTCATGTTTCGGCCGGCCTGCTCGACGGCAGGCCGTTCGCCGTCCACGACAGATGTCCACATGCCGATGCCTCTTTGTCGGAAGGTTTCACAGAGGGACGGCGGATCGTATGCCCGCTGCATTTCGCCGAGTTCGACGTGGAGACCGGCGAAGCATTTAACGCCCCGCTCGGATGTGCAGATCTCGCCTGCTACACAGTCGAGCTGCAGGGAACGGAACTGTTCATTCGTGTCCCCCGAGGAAATGCCGCAACCTGAATGCGCCAATCCCACGGAAAGCTTCCAGCAGCCGATGTCGCTACCGACTTTGAAACAGTCTATTCCGGCTGTGAGCTTAAGCTGGGTTCCCGCAGTTCCGAAGTGCTGCTGAGAAACCAATCAACGATCTTCTTGCATGAACTGTTCGCAGTCGCTTTTTCGTTCGCAAGCAGGAAATGGGCGCGGTCGGTCCGGATTTGCATATCCAGCGGACGCACGAGCAAACGGTTGTTCAGCAGCTGCTGTGCGGACATCGCCCAGCCCAGCGAAATTCCTTCTCCGGCCAATGCCGCCTGTAGCGTGAGCTGATAGTCATTGAATACGATGTCAGGTTGAATCTCCGTCGCGTCACCTCCTGCGAGTTCCACCCACTCCGACCAGTTCATTCGCTTGCGGTACAAATCGGAAGAATGAAGCAGCTTGTGTTTGACGAGGTCGTTCACCGTCTCCGGTCTCGCATGGGACCTTAGATAACCCGGCGAGCAAACCGGGAATATCACTTCGTCTGCTATAAACCAGCTGTTGTCCCGAGAGAAGTTGCGAGGCCGGACCCAGCAGGTGACATCCACTTCCTTGTCCGGTTCGATATCACGATCTGTCGAAACCACCTTGATCCGGACATCCGGGTGCTCCTCCTGGAAGTGATATACCTGGGGTGCGAGCCAATGAGCGGCGATCGATGACGACGCGGCGAATGTGATGTACTTGGCGCCGTGGCCTGAGATGGTTTCCAGCTTCTGCTCGATGCCGCGAAAACCAAAGCGCACTTCCTCGTATAACTGGATGCCGGCTTCAGTCAGGTGAACGCCGCGATTGTCCCGCTCGAAGAGCTCGGTACCGCAGTGCTTCTCGAACAGCTTGATAGCATACGAAATGCTCGGTTGCGTCACATTGAGCTCCAATGCGGCGGCTTTGAAACTGAGATGTCGTGCAGCCGCTTCGAATACGAACAGCGATTGGGTAGAGGGAACCAGTCGGCGAAGCTTTGACATTAAGTCATTCTATATCAGCCTCGATCTTTCCCGTCTACGAGCAGAAACCCTGCCGCGCTAGAACGGCATGACGAACACATCTTATCGGATGCTCTCCAGTGTTTCCGATTGGCCCTCTAAGCGAGCTGACCGTGGCATCCCTAGCACGTTCTGATAAGCGTATTGCGATTGACCCGCCCCATCCGGAGCCGACGCCGTGTGGCTGGTTTCTGACTTCTGGAGCGGACCTGCCGCTGATACCTCAGCGCGGCGACGTGGAGTGCGAATGCCTCGTTGTCGGTGCCGGATGGATGGGCCTTCATGCGGCCCGGAGATTCGCCGAGCTCAATCCTGATGCGCGCGTCCTGCTGGTCGATGCGGGCCGGATCGGCAACAACGCCTCGGGCCGGTGCATGGGCTTCGTCATTGATCTCGCCCACAATCCCCGCAAGAAGGATTTCGTCGAGGACATCAAAGGTAATAAGGAAGAGCTTTTCGTCAATCTGGACGGCATATCGTACATCCGCAGCGCGGTCGAAGAGCGCGGGGTCGACTGCGATTGGGACCCTCAAGGAAAATACCACAGCGCGGCGACCGATCATGGCGTCGAAGATCTAAAGCGCTTTTCCGAAGCCTTGGACGTTCTCGGACAGAAATACAGCTGGGTCGAGAAACCAGAAATCCAGAAGATCACCGGAAGCAGGCACTACATCAGGGCGCTTCACCATCCCGGCACCATCCTCGTCCAGCCCGCGAAGTACCTGAAGAACGGGGCGCGCGCCCTGCCTTCCAACGTAACCGTTCACGAAGACACCCCGATCGTCGGGATGACTTTGGACGGTTCGAAGCACATCTGCGAGACGCCGACGGGAACTATCCGTGCGAAGAAGATAATTCTCTGTGCGTCAGGCTATCTGACGAAATTCGGATTCTTCCCGCACCGCGCGATACCGCTTTACACCTTCGCGAGCATGACAAGGGAGCTGACGCAGTCCGAGTTGGCGCAGGTCGGGGATCGTTCCGCCTACGGCCTCATCCCGGCCGACAGCTTCGGCACGACGGTCCGCCGGACAGTCGACAACCGTCTGTTCCTTCGGAACGTCTACTCCTATGCCACCGACTTCAAGACCACCGAAGCCGACGTGATGAAGGCCCGCATCCAGCAGCAGGTCGCTTTCGACCGCCGTTGGCCGCAGCTTTCCAAGATGGGTTTCGAGGCGAGTTGGGGCGGACTGCTGACGCTGGCACAGAATGGTGGGATGGTCTTCGGCGAACTGGCGCAAGGCGTGTACGGGGCGGCATTCTGTAACGGCACGGGCGTCGCGCGCGGCGCCGCATTCGGAAAGGCAGTCGCCGAGTTGGCATGCGGAATGTCGTCGCTTGTCATCGACATCCTGAAGAGTCGCGCGAGCCCAAGTCGGCCCTATCCGCGGATCATAACGTCGATGGGCGTAGGTTTTGTGACTTCTATGCGCTTCCGGCAAGCAGGCGCAGAGGTTTAGGATTCAAGGGAGAGAAGAAATGGCTGATCTGAAGGGCATCAATCTGGCGATGCAAACCCCGTTCAATGAAAACGGGGATATCGAATACGGCGTCTTCGGGGAACTGATCGACAAGTTCATCGACGCAGGCGTGCATGGACTCGTCCTGGGTGCTGGAACGGGTCAGCATCCGTATCTGACCGAGGCAGAGTGCAACCGTCTCTATGAACTCGGAGCGAAGCGCATCGACGGTCGCTGCAGCCTCATCTGCCAGTCATCGGCCCTGAACATGGACGAGGTCATCCGCCGCTCGAAACATGCGGAGTCCATCGGTGCCGACGCCATCATGGTCCTTCCGCCCTACTTCGAGGGACCGTCGGACGATGACGGGATCCTGCGCTTCTACTCGGAGGTGAACGACGCGGTCGGCATCGACATCGTCGGCTACAACATCCCGCAGGCGACCGGTCTGTCGGTATCCCCCGACCTGTTCCGTCGCCTCAGCCAGTTGAGCAACTTCAACTTCATAAAGGACAGCGGTGGCGACTTCACCACCCATCAGGAATATCTGCAGATCAGCGGCGGTGTTCTCAACGGATGCGACACGATCACCGTCTATGCGCTGATGGCGGGCGTACCCGGGGTCATCTGGGGCTCAGCGAATTACATGCCGAAGGAAGCCGTCGAACTGTACGAACACGTCGCCGCAAAGCGCTTGGATCAGGGGCTTGCTCTGTGGGCGAAGATGTTGCCGTCGCTCCTTTACATTTGGCGCGCGCCCTATACGCCGTCGGTGCTGAAGGCAGCGCAGTGGCGCGGGTTTGGCACGGGCCATGTTCGTAAGCCGCTGGGACCCCTTTCCGCCAGTCAGGAAAAGGCCCTCCGAGCCACCCTCGAACACCTGGACGCCTGATCCGATGAAAATCGTTCTCGTTGGAGCCTCCGGCACCATTGGCTCCGCAGTCGCTGCGGAATTGCGCAGACGACATGATGTGATCAGCGCTGGCCGGACGGCTGGCGACCTGCGCGTCGACATCGCCGACCCTGTTTCCATAGATCAGTTCTTTAAAGACCTCGGCGAGTTCGACGCGCTGGCCTGCATGGCGGGCGCCGTCCACTATGCGCATCTTGCTGACTTCACTCCCGAACAATTCGAGGTCGGCCTGCGCAGCAAGCTGATGGGCCAAGTGAATCTGGTCCTTCAAGGCTTGAACCAGATAAGCGACGGTGGGTCGTTCACCGTGACCTCCGGCTTGACCAACGATGATCCGATCGTCCAGGGCGCGGCCTCCTCCCTGGTGAATGGAGGGCTGGAAGGTTTCGTGAAAGGGGCGGCGATCGAGACGCGACGAGGCATTCGCATCAACGCGGTTAGTCCGACGCTCGTTGAGGAATCTTTGGACGCATACGGGGAGTTCTTCCCCGGGGTGAAGCCCATTCCGGTGCGCGACGTCGTTCTCGGCTACTTGAAAAGCATCGAGGGGTCGCAGACGGGTCGAGTCTATCGGATGGGCTGGTCCAGGGACGGCTGATATCCCGGGTCAGTCAGCAGCAAATTATGGGCGACCAACTGTTCAGAGACGGACGCCGTCTCCCCAATCGAGATTGCGGGTTGAGCGTTTCTCCGCCGAGGCGAGCCTTAAACCGACATACGACCAAAAAGCTGAACGCGTGAAGCTCTAGCATTCTCTCTGTTACAAAGGTTCCCGACATGAAAATCGCCGCCGTTGAACTCTATGAGTACAAACTCACATACATCCATGGGACCTATGCGATGTCCAAGGGTCGGGCGGCGAGCCAACAGCCGTCCAACCTGGTTCGAGTCATAACCGACAATGGGATTGAGGGGTGGGGAGAAGCCGCTATCCTCTCGGGCAATTATCTACCCCTGTTTGCTGGCGGCACCAGAGCGGCCCTTCGAGAACTAGCGCCGAACCTGATTGGCGAGGACCCTTGCGCGACCCGGCGGATCGAAGCGATCATGGACAGCATTTTGATGGGCCAACTCAACGCGAAGAGTGCTTTCGACGTTGCCTGTTGGGACATTTTCGGAAAATCGGTCGATATGCCCATCGCAGCATTGCTCGGCGGCGTTCTGAGCGAAGACCTGCCGATTTTCGAGGCCATACCACTCGCCTCCACGGAGGCGAATATCGAATTCCTTCGCAAGAGAACCAAAGCCGGAATTCGGCGCTTCCAGCTCAAGGTCGGAGACGATCCCAAACGCGATGCAGCGCGTGTCCGTGCGATAATCGAGGCGGCGGATGACGATGTGTTTCTCTATGTCGACGCCAATGCGGGATGGACCCTGCTCGAGGCATCGGTTGGAATGCGGGCTTTGGAGGACCTGAACCTATGGTTCGAACAGCCCTGCAGGGAACTCGCAGACTGCGCACTGCTTCGGAAAATCAGCCCCCTGCCCTTGATAATGGATGAAAGCGTCGTGAACTGTGGCGACCTGCATCAGGCGAAGTATGAAGTCGGCGCAGCAGGCATTAACATCAAGATCGGGCGCGTTGGCGGGATTACCCGGGCTGCGAGCATGCGAGATACGGCCCAAAATCTCGGCCTGCACTTCAACATCGAGGACATCTGGGGCGGAGATGTCTCCGCCGCCGCCGTCTCCCATGTAGCTGCCAGTTCGCGGCCTTCGCACCTCCTTCAGACTTCGTTCTTCAACGACTGGACCGATGGACATGTTGCGGGCTACCAACCCCGCGTTCGAAATGGACGTGGTGCGGCGCCTAGCGGTCCGGGGCTTGGCATCACGGTCGATAGGAGCATGATCGGTGATCCGGTCGCCAGCTTCAAATAGAGTCGCTGCTCCGCCTATATGGAGTAGGCGGAACCGGGCAAGACGGCGGCGGCGAAGACTACAGGAGCGTCTTTTCGCCGCCCTTCAATGACTACGATAATCCTAGGAGCCGCTATTCCACACCGAAGCACAGCGGCTTGATGAGGTGTCAGCCATGCGGTGCATCTGACCATAGCAGCAGCGACAAGCCTATTGTCGTTGGAAGATCATATCAGACGCACTTGGGCGGTAGATCGCCGGGCAAGTCTGCGACCACGCTCTTTCGTCCCTTCGACCGGCAGTAGGCTATGTCTAGAAGATCGAGGACGCCGGCGTCATTGTCGTACGCGACCTTTTCGCCTTCGCTAACATGCGATCAATTTGCCGTTCGGTGCTTGGGTCTAGTCCTACAAGCCGAGGAACGCTTGATATCATTGGTGACTTTTGCCCCGCACTAATCTCAAGACGTGGTGAGTTTTTTACGCGTGCGCTAATTTCGGTTCGTGTTAGGCATGAGCCATAAATTCCCTTTTAAATAAGGTATGATATGGCTGCTGTCCTTCCGACACATATGAAAGCAGTGTTGCTGACCGGTCATGGTGGGCCTGAGAAACTGCAATATCGTAGCGATATCCCACTGCCAAATGTCAAAGCGGACGAAGTCCTTATTAAGGTTGGTGCTGCTGGGGTAAACAATACGGATATATGGGCAAGGGAGGGCGCCTACAACACAGTGCTCGGATCCTCCCAAGCGGTCGGATGGCGAGGAGAGCCTCTAGCCTTCCCACGCATTCAGGGCATTGACATTGCAGGAAGAATTGTCGCGGTCGGTTCAAACATCGACAAGAAGCGCGTTGGGCAGCGCGTTTTGGTAGATCCTGTCCTGCGTCAACCTGGTGACCGCTTGTATGGTGCCGGGCACTTCGGCAGTGAGCGTGATGGTGGATTCGCTCAATTTGTGGCCGCTCCTTCAGAAAGCGCTCTCGAAGTTGAGAGTGAATTATCCGACACACAATTGGCAAGCTTTCCTTCAGCATACGGCACGGCGCTGCATATGCTGAACCGTGCACGGCAAGTAGCTGGCGAGATTGTCATAGTCACAGGCGCGTCCGGAGGTGTGGGTACCGGGCTTGTGCAGCTGGCGAAACTTCGAGGAGCAGAGGTGCTAGCGATTGTCGGTCGCGGTAAGGAACAAGAAGCTCGACGGATCGGAGCAGACTACGTCGTTGAGAGGGACAGTGCTGATATCGGCAATGATGTCCGAAACGCTTTAGACGGGCGGGAAGCCGATGTGCTCGCCGACGTAGTCGGAGGAGCCGCCTTTGAGGTGTTACTCCAAAACCTACGTCCCGAGGGCGGTCGATATGTAACAGCTGGCGCGATTGCGGGCCCGAAAGTTACGCTTGACCTAAGAATTCTATATCTACGTCATCTTGAGTTGATTGGATCTACTATTTGGACAAGAAACGAATTCAAAGAATTGGTGGATCTCGTTCGGTCTGGAAAAATTGTTCCCCAGGTTGCCAGAAGTTATCCTTTGAGTGAAATCACGAAAGCCCAGGAGGCCTTCAAATCGAAGGACTTTTTTGGAAAGCTCGTCCTCATTCCGGATGATTGATGTCAAAAAGCTCCGTTGCCAAAGTTGCTGACTAAAACGCGGGACTGAAGCCGTTTTGAAGTGAAGCCAACCCGCGCCGGGTTCAAGTTATGCGACCATGGCCGGTGTATCCAGCATGGCGTCATACTGCTCCTCGGTTTCGGCTGGCGGTATGTTGCCCATAAACTCTACAATTCGCCTGTGGTTGAACCACACGACCCATTCGAGGATAGCCAACTCGATCACCTCGAAGCTGCGCCAAGGGCCGCGTCGATGGATGACCTCGGCTTGTATAAATCATTGATCGTTCGGCGAGAGGATTATCGTGGCTTCGTCAAAACCGGCGCGAGCCAGCTCCTGTCGATTCCCGTTCTCGCAGTCCAGTAGCGGGCCTCTGCCGATCGCTACAAATTTCGTTATATACGATATCCGAACTCGTATCAGCCGAAAGACGCCACGGGCTCTCCGAACAGGCTCTCATCCGGGATCACACCAAGGCCCGGCCCGGTGGGCAGCTTGATGTGACCGCCCTCGATCTTGACCCCGTTTTCCGGGTCGTAGTTGCCTTCCACATAGGGCTGGGCAATCCATACGCCCTCAAGCAGTCGGGGCTGTACCGTCGCACCGATATGGGTGCTGGCGGCCGCGATGATGTCGCCGCCCCAGGCATCGTCGCAGGTATGCGGCATTGAACGGGTTTCGCAAATGTCGCGGAACGTCGCCATCGCATGCAGGCCTCCGATACGAGTGCCCTTCATACCGAAGCCATCGCAGATGCCATCGCCGACAGCGCGGAGCACGGTGTTCAGATCCTCGCAGCTCTCGTCGAGGTAAAGACCGTGGTGTAGCTGACCGCGGATCGCCTTGTGTTCCTCAATCGTGTTGCAGGGCTGTTCGATAACGAAAGGAATGTCCAGGCACTCCCGGCTGAGACGGAGCGTGTCCCTCGTCGTCAGCGACCGGTTGCCATCGACAGCAAGCCGCATGCGGGTGCCTACGCGCTCCCACACCTTCCTGACCACCTCGATATCGACTTCGATCGGACGGCCGCCGCCGACCTTGATCTGCATGCGCGGATAGCCTTCGTTCGCGCGTTCTTCGGCGATGCGGGCGACCTCGTCCGGCTCCCCGAGACCGGATGCATAGTAGGACGGAACGCGCTCGCTCACCGCGCCGCCTAACAGGTCGGCGACGCGCATATTCACTTGTTTGCCCAGAATGTCGTAAGCCGCGATGTCCAACGCTGCCTTGGCGTAACGGTGACCGTTGAGAAGGCCGTCCATCCTGCGACGTAAAGCCAGCGGCTGACGCGGATCGGCACCGATGAGTCCCGGAGCCATCTCTTCCAGCGCGGCGACAGCACCTTTCGAGTGCTGGGGCTGGTAGGTCGGGCCGACGGGGCAGGTTTCCCCCCAGCCGAAGAGACCGTTGTCGGCGACGATTTTCACGAGGGTCGTGTCGAGCGCGTAAACAGTACTGCTTGCGATCCTATAGGGGCCGTTCTTGACGGGCAAGCTGTGCGAATAGACGTGGATTTCCTCAATCTTCATTGCGGTATCTCCAAAAAAAAGCGGCCGTCCAACGAGGACGGCCAGTTGGGGAGAAATCAGAATAAGTGCGTCATCTTGAGTTTGTCGACCGCGGGATTTTTCCACTTGCTGCGCTTCATATCGCCCAGCAAAGCTTCGTCTACGGCCTCGTTGCGCCGTTACCAGCCTTCGACAATGTCCCAGTCGACATCGATGCCGTAACCATCATTGTCGGAAAGACTGACGTAACCATTTTCGATTTTCGTGCCTCCCGAAAATGGATTCTGGCCGCTGATGTTGATCATTGAGAGGTGGCCCTCGTCGACCGGGTACGTGGTTTTACAAGATGCAGCCAGGTGGAATGCCGACGTATCGCCGAGAAGCGTGTATGGCGCCGTATCGACGCTCACGCCAACGCCGGCCGCCTCGGCTATGGCTACGACCTTTCGAGCTTCGTACAAACCACCGACGCGATTGATTTTGCATACCACGCGATCGCAAGCTTCGGCTTTCACGATCGCAATCATCGCCTCCGCCGACCAAACCGATTCATCGAGAATTAGGGGGAAGCCGGCAGTTTTACGCACATATGCCGAACCGCTCAGGTCGTCATGATGTAGAGGCTGCTCTATCGACAGGTTCGGATGTCCCTGAAACACACGAAGAGCTGCAACAGCGGAACCTGCGTTACCCCACGCCTGGTTCGCATCCGCGTCTACCATGATTTCCTTTGGGATAACCTCCAAAGCGGCGGCAAGCTTGTCGGTCTCTGCGGTCAAAGCACGATGGCTCCAGCCAGCCGCCAGCAAACTGTCGCCCACCTTCACCTTGATCGCGCTGTAATTTCTTTCAAGGGCCTGTTCGCACTCTCTCGCGGCCAGTTCGGGAGTGGTGCCATACGTGCAAAACATGAGGGGAACGGGCGCCGGTTTTCCGCCTCCAAGCAACTTGAAAACAGGAACGCCATACAGTTTCCCGAGAGCGTCCCAGATCGCCATGTCTACGCCCGATCGCGCACCTCGAGCGCCAGCCGAACCGCCTCCATAAGTTTTAAGCATTATCTCGTGGCAAAGGGCCACATTCGTTACGTCGGCGCCGCGGAGGCAATCGTTATAAAGTTGAATGGCGCTCTGAACCTGCTCAGGTGTTTCGTTGAGATACCAGAGTTGAGTTGATATTTCTCCAATACCAAAAATTCCGTTTTCCAGTGTCACTCGCACCAGAAAATTGATCGGCACTGTTGGCCATGGCGACTCTTCCGATCTCCATTCCTCTTTTACAGAGAACGTCGGAATCCTCCAGGTTTTCACTTCTGCTATATTTGATCTGGAACTCATGTAGACACCTTGCTTATGCGCGACTCGTGTCGAGTGAACTTTTGCAAACAGGCAACGGATTGATTCCAAGGTATTTCGATACACCAAACTCTGTACGTCTTTGTGTATTTGGCCTGTGTCACAACAAGGTCGCCACTCGGAACGCGACGGCGCACACTCTGTTAGCTGACTGCCAAATTGATGGACCAGCCAGTATCTTCGCCAGGCAATTGGTTACCTTGAAGAAGACACTGACCAGTCCCTGCCCTATGCCACCTTCGCCAGATCGCCATGCGGATCGAGGACATACTTCGTCGCCGCGCCCTGATCGAAACTGTCGTAGCCCTGCGCAGCCTCGTCCAACGGTATGATCTTGGCATTGACGATGTCTGCGATCGGCAGTCGGTCGTGAAGGATCGCCTGCATGAGTTGCCGGTTATACTTCAGTACCGGCGTCTGCCCTGTGTGGAATGATTGTGCCTTTGCCCAGCCGAGACCAAAGCGAAGCGACAGGCTCCCCTGTTTTGCGGCATCGTCGATAGCACCCGGATCTTCCGTCACGTAGAGACCCGGAATGCCGATCGAGCCCGCCGCACGAGTGATCTCCATCATCTGGTTGAGAACGATTGCCGGCTGCTCGCCGCCAGCGTGCCCGCGGGCTTCAAAACCAACGGCGTCGATAGCGCTGTCAACTTCGTTGGTGCCGACGACCTGCGCTATCATCTCGCCCAGACGATCGCTCTGCGTCAGATCGATCGGCTCGAAGCCCACCTTTGCGGCGTGCGCGAGGCGATCCTTGTTGAAATCGCCGATCATGACGACGGCTGCACCAAGAATACGGGCGGACGCGGCGGCGGCTAGACCGACAGGACCGGCTCCTGCAACGTAGACGGTCGATCCCACGCCAACCCCTGCTTTCACAGCACCATGGAAGCCGGTTGGCAAGATATCCGACAGCATTGTGAGATCGCGAATTTTCGACATCGCTTGGTCGCGGTCGGGGAATTTCAGTAGATTGAAGTCAGCATAGGGGATGGTGACGTATCGCGCCTGACCCCCTATCCAGCCGCCCATATCGACATAACCATAGGCACCGCCGGCGCGCGACGGATTGACGGTAAGGCATACGCCCGTGTCCTGCGATTTGCAGCAACGACAACGGCCGCAGGCGACGTTGAACGGTACCGAAACGATATCGCCGACTTCCAGCATCTCGACATCGATGCCCTTCTCGATGACCTCGCCGGTAATCTCGTGTCCGAGTACAAGGCCAGGCATCGCCGTAGTGCGGCCGCGCACCATATGCTGGTCCGATCCGCAGATATTAGTCGAGATCACCTTCAGGATGACGCCATGTTCGATACGTCGGCCATCGGGAGCCTCCAGTTTCGGATCATCGATGTCGCGGACTTCGACCTTGCCGGGTCGCAGATATACAACGCCTCTGTTACTGCTCATATCTTGTCTCCTCCCAAATTTGAGCTAATTGTCGAAGTCGAGTTCGATCTGGAGAAATGGACGGGGCCTGCATTCGAAAACGCACCACCCGGCCTCACTCAGTTCTTGCGCTATGCTTCGATTTCCACGGGTGACGTCGGTCGTGAACAACAGGCGAGAACGTAGCCCTCTTCGATTTCGTCTTCCGTAATGCCACCATTGTGTTCCATTATAACGTCTCCGGAGATTTTCATCACCTTACAGGTTCCGCACAGCCCCATCTCGCAGACCGACAGTATCCGAACGCCGGCTTTGCGCGCGGTCTGAAGCAAGGTCTCCTCCGCGCTACACGGATACTCTTTTCCGGAAACCTGAAATCGAACTAGATTTGTCGCGGCAGGTGGCGTGACTTCAGGCTGCAGCGCAATTTCGGCTGCAGTTGTCTCCACGACCGGCATCGCGTGAAAAGTAAATGCTTCCTCGTGATAATTGTCTTCCGGCAAGCCATTGGAGACCACGAGGTTGCGAACCCATTTCATAAATGGATCCGGTCCGCAGCAGTAAACCTCACGATCCGCAAAAGTGGGAAACAGGGCCTTCAACTTTACGAGGTCCAGCCGGCCAACCATGCCTGACCAGGCGTTTTGATGGTCCCGCTCCTCGACCACGAAGCCAAGCCTCAAGTTCGGCATCGAGCGTGCGAGGAAAGAGAGTTCCTCTCTGAAGATAATATCAGCGGGACTGCGCGCACAGTGAAGGAACGCAACGTCAGCATCCGGAGAGACGTCTGCCAGCCATCGCAGCATCGACATCATCGGCGTAATCCCGGATCCAGCCGAAACAAAGAGCAGCTTGTTTCGCTGCGCCAGTTCCAAGGTGAAATTGCCGGCAGGGCCGACCGCTTTCACCAAGCTTCCGGGAACAAGATTTTCGAACATCCAACGGGTGCCAACGCTGGCTGCCTGGGCCTTCACCGTCACGGAAAGCGACATTGGCCTCGATGGTGTTGAAGAGATCGTATAAGTCCTGAGCAGGGGTCCCGAAGGCGCAGGAAGATCAAGCGTCAGGAATTGACCTGCCTTGTAATTGAACAAGGCAGGGGCCTCGGGAAGAAATGTGAATGTCTTCACATCAGGCGCTTCGTCGACGACGTTCACCACACGCAGGCGCTCCGCGCCGCCCTTCCAAATATTTCTATGAAGGGCGGGAGCGAAATGGACGCGCTGCGCATCGCCTGCGACGATACGTGTAGCCTCGGTCATGCGACGCTCAGGATCGGCGCCCGGGACCCGCCGTCAAGCCTTGGCCGAATGAAGGAAGCATACCACTCGACGAATTGGAGAACGCCGCCCTCGTGGACTTCCGAATAGGGCCCCGGCCTGTAAGCCGGAGACAGGACGCCCGCGGCGTTGCCTTCTACAATCTGACGATCCTGGTCGTTCGTCTCGATCCAAACGTGGGTCAGCCGATCCTTGTCGTAGTCCACACCTTCGACCGCATCTTTGTGAACGAGCCACTTCGTCGTCACCGCGGTTTCGGTGGCGCTGATTGGAGTAATACGGAACGTGACGAAGTAATCTGCCAGATAGTGGTTAAAGCTGGACGGATAATGATAAAATAAAAGAGCACCAATATTATCGACGTTCCGGGTATCCGTGATTACTCGAGACACCGCCGGCAAACCATCCATAGTGTAGCTGGTAGCGCCATTTATAAGCGGCACGCGCGTTGCCCGAAATTGCCCTGAGGGATCAATTTGGAACTCCGCTTTCAGCCCTGCCGTCTCACAGCGTGACCAAAGGTCTCTTACCTCATCGTCAATCGCCCCGTCGGCGACGCCGAGAGACGTGGGCGCCTCGGGAAACGACTTGCACAGCTCCGGGTGATTTACCGCGCAGTGGTAGCATTCCCGGTTGTTTTCCCAGACGAGTTTCCAGTTCCCTTTTTCGATAATGGTGTTCTCATACGCGACCTTCGCGTCCATGAGATTATGCGGCAAAACATAGGGGGCGAACTGGTCGCGGACCCGACCAAAATCGCTGGGGTGCTCAGCCAGGCAGATAAATATTGTGCCCTCCACGACCTCACAGGCCACCGGAGCGAGGGCATAACCAGTTTTATCGAAATTATCCCCCATTTGGCGGGCAAAGATGAGTTTGCCGTCGAGGTCGTAAGTCCACTGGTGGTAAGGACAGACAAGCTTGGCAGACGTACCTTTCGCATCCTTGCAGATTTTGCTTCCGCGATGCCGGCACGTATTGTGCATTGCACGGATCGTGCCTTTTGCATCCCGCACGATCATGATCGGATATTCGCCGATCTGGAGGGTTATGTAGCTACCTGTCTTCGGAAGCTCGCAGAGATGGCCCGCAAAGATCCACTCGCGGTACCAAATATGCTCCAAGTCTGCGCGGAATACATCTGGGTCAGTGTAAAATTCTCGCTCAAGCGCGAAACCTGGCTGACGTCTGTCGAGCAGCTTTGCCATATCGCTTTTTGAGATCATCAGATCCTCCATCTTGGGGCTTGCAAGATAGACTTGCTTGCTGCATGTCCGGATCGCCGCGACTACGCAGCGGTTGACATACGCTTACCACCGAGATGGGCGCGGCGTACCGCGCAAAAAACTCATCACATCTTGAGTTCACAGCCTTAGGGGTTTGAGATCAAAGGCTAATCCCTCTTTCAACTGCGCTGCAACTCTACTGGTTTGGGCAATTTCATCGCTTGCTCGATCAACCATGATTTGAAGAGGTTCGCAGCATTGGAGAGGGGCTTCTTCCTGTTCCACGCAATACAAAAACCGATCGGATCCCGCATACTTAATGTTGTAACTCGTAAGAGCTTCCCCTGCTGTATGAGCGGGTGGACAAGGGAATGCCATCCTAAGGCTATTCCCTGATCTGCTTCGGCAGCAGAGAGCATGAGGACATACTTCGAGAATCGGAC
The DNA here is from genome assembly GCF_006440715.1 of Mesorhizobium sp. B2-7-3. Classification (NCBI taxonomy): domain Bacteria; kingdom Pseudomonadati; phylum Pseudomonadota; class Alphaproteobacteria; order Hyphomicrobiales; family Phyllobacteriaceae; genus Mesorhizobium; species Mesorhizobium sp. B2-7-3. The sequence continues at coordinate 445,491 of NZ_VFTY01000002.1, read as the reverse complement.
GCCTCGGAGAGCGTGAAATGAAACCGACATTGCCTGGAAAAAATCCTGCCATAGCGGCCAATCCGGATTTGTCCAATCCATGTGCAACAACGGAAGGTCTTTTAGCCTGTCCGCCGTGATAGGATCGTGCAGCTCCGCGAAACGCGGGCCAGCCACTGGATAGATCAGGTCCTCGAACAGAGGATGGGTTTCCTCATTTGGCCAAGCGCCCGTCGCAGGACGTATAAACAGATCAATCTGTGTGTTCCTGAAATCTCGCACGGTATCCGAAACGAAGTAGTTGATCGAAACGCCCGGATACCTCGTCCAAAAGTCCGGCATTCTTGGCATCAACCACGCCGTAGCAAATGCATCGGTGCAAGCGAATGTGACGCTCTCGAATGCACGCTCCGACTTCACCGCCCGAATCGCGTCGGCGCACCGTGCAAAACTCGCCGCTACTTCAGAGAACAGATCTTGACCCGGCGGCGTCAGATTTACACCGCTCTTGTCGCGCTGAAACAATCGTACGCCGAGTTCGTCCTCCAACGCTTTGATCTGGCGGCTTACGGCCCCTGTCGTGACATTCAGCTCATCCGCTGCCTGCTTAAAACTTGCGCTCCTGGCCGCGGCCTCGAAGACAGCGAGGGTTGTCAGGGGTGGGAGCCCATGGAATTTTCGAGCGATGGCTGCCTCCTTTATCTGAACGAATTGCGATGGCTAGATGTCCTAATATCGCGATAAGCGGTCACTAAAATCAGTTCCTCGCGTACATTCCTCCCATTCTTGCATCTCCATTTTCACCTGCTCGATTTTCTGCCGTGCTCGCAAGAGGGCGTCAGTTCCTAGTAGAAGGTGGAGCGGTGGCGATGCCGACTCCACCATATCCACGATCATCGCTGCCGCTTTGTCAGGGTCGCCCGGTTGGTTGCGATCAACCGTACCAAGCGCGGCCACTGTCCTGCCTACGGTCTCAGCGTAGCCACTATCTGCCGCCCTGCTTGTACGCACGGAGGCGGCGCTAAGAAACTCTGTCCTAAACTGTCCCGGCGCCACGGCAGTGACTTTGATCCCAGTCGGCGCAACCTCGGCCGCAAGTGACGACGCAAATCCTTCGACCGCATGTTTGGCCGCTGAGTACAAGGCTGCTCCAAGGCTCGGCGCCCTGCCTGCAATCGACGTTATAAATATAATATGCCCTGAGCGCTGTCGTCTCAGATGAGGAAGGAAAAGGCGCGCCACTCTTATCGGAGCAAATACATTGACTTCGAATAGCGACCTGAGTTCTTCCTCGGTCGAGTCTTCGACAGCCCCCAACAAGCCGTAGCCAGCATTGTTCACGACGACATCGATCGTGCCGGAAATAGAAAATGACTTCTGAACGGCAAACTCCATTGCCGACACGTCCTGCATGTCCACCTTGAGAGCGTGAAACTGGCCCGGCCTTTCCAAGTCGGGCGGATTGCCTCGGACGGTGCCAACCACCCGATCACCATCGGCGAGCACGGCCTTGGCGATTGCCAAACCAAGGCCGCGTGATACGCCGGTGATAAACCAGGTCTTCATAAAATACTCCGGCCGGCCTAGCTCTTTATGTACCAACCCCAGCGTTCGTCGGTGGCATACTTCGTGATCTGTTTGGTTTCGAGATAGTTTTCGAACCCCCAACGCCCCAATTCACGTCCAATGCCCGACTGTTTGTAGCCGCCCCAAGGGGCTTCGGTGAAAGTTGGCTGAGAGCAGTTGATCCAAACGATGCCGGCGCGTAAAGCAGCCGCAACCCGATCGGCCCGAGCTCCGTCTTTCGACATCACAGCTGCGGCCAGACCGAAACGGGAATCATTCGCCAGGCGCACGGCGTCATCTTCTGCCGAGAATGGCCTTATACAGACGACCGGGCCGAAGATTTCTTCGGTCCAAGCTGCACTGTCGAGAGGTACGTCCGTAAGGATCGTCGGTTCGAGAAAATAGCCTTTTTCGAGGTTTTCGGGACGATTTCCGCCAATGACAACATTGGCGCCTGCATCCTTTGCAACGCTGATAGCCCTTGTAACAAGTTCGTACTGCCGCTGCGACACGAGAGGCCCTAGCAAGACGCCCTTCCCTTCGCCGCCCCCGATCTTGATCTTCCTTGTTTCGGCAACCAACCTTTCCAGAAGAGGTGCATAAAGTCGTTCCTGTACAAGGACGCGTGATGTCGCCGAACACACCTGACCCTGGTTCCAGAAGATGCCGAACATGATCCACTCGACAGCCTGCTCGATGTCGGCATCTTCAAAGATCAGAAACGGCGACTTTCCCCCGAGTTCGAGACTGACTTTCTTGATGTCGCGGGCTGCGGCGGCCATGATCTTCGAACCGGTCGGAACCGAACCCGTAAATGCCAGTTTGTCTACCCCGGGATGCTCCGCCAACGGCTGCCCCGCCTCGCCACCTAGACCAGTGACGATATTGAGTACGCCTGCTGGCAACCCGACATTGTCAGCAATCGCTGCAAGCTCCAGAGCTGTTAATGGCGTCAACTCAGAAGGCTTCAACACGACTGTACAGCCGGCGGCCAACGCAGGCGCAACCTTCCAGGCAGCCATCAGCAAGGGATAGTTCCACGGGATGATGGCGGCGGCGACCCCCACCGGCTCCTTGACAACCTTCGAGGTAAAGCGAGGATCGGGAAGGGTGATCGCCTCTTCAGCCCCATTGTCGAATTGCTCTGCAAGGTTAGCGTAGAATTCAAAGCATCCCGCAGCGTCGCCGATATCCCACTCTGCCTCAGGCAGCGGCTTGCCATTGTCCCGGACCTCAAGAAGCGCAATTTCCGCTTGGCGTTCGCGAATACCTGCGGCAATCGCTCGCAGATATTTTGCCCGCTCCGCACCTCGAAGTCTAGGCCACTCGCCCGTATCGAAGGCCCTGCGAGCTGCAGAAACTGCGGCGTCGATATCTTCCGCCGTACCCGCGCCGACTTGCTGGATGACTTCTTCGGTCGCGGGGTTGATGACATCAAACATCCCACCTTGCACGGGATCAGCCCATTTCCCGTCGATATACAACTGGTTCCTCATGAAACCTCTCTTAAAGCGCTCCAAGCAGCGAGAATGAGTTAGCTCTAATATTAGGACAGTTTATCCTAAGCGCTCGTGAGCCCGGTGAGCCTACATCTTGGTACGCTCTGACTTCGGGTCATACATGGGGCGAAGCGATGCCTCCGCTCCGTATCGAACGCCAGCAATTTCGATCTCGTAGTTTGACGCGAGAACCTGATCCTCGCTTTCACCTTCGCAAGGCACATACCCCATGCCAATCGCGCCACCCAGATAGTGGCCATAGTTGCCGGAGGTGATGATCGAAACAATTTTCCCATCGCGGACCAACGCCTCGTTATGGAAGAGCAGAGGCGCGGGGTCTTTCAAGCGGAACTGGAGCATTCGGCGCTTCAGCCCCTCCTGTTTTACCCGCAGCACCGCATCGCGCCCGATGAAATCGCCCTTGTTCGGCTTGACAGCAAATCCGAGTCCGGCTTCCAGAACATGATCCTCGTCGGTGATGTCATGGCCATAATGCCGGAAGCCTTTTTCAATACGGCAACTGTCGAGCGTATGAAGGCCACAGAGCTTCAAGTCGAACTCGTGGCCGGCTTCTTCGATCGCCTCGAAGACATGTGCCGTCTGGTCGCTGGAGACATAAATCTCCCAGCCTAATTCACCGACATAAGTTACGCGATGCGCACGCGCCAAGCCCATGCCAATTTCGATTTTTTGCGTCGTACCGAACGGGAAAGCTTCGTTGGAGAAATCATTCGGGCTGACGCCGCTGATGACATCTCGGGCCTTCGGTCCCATCAGAACCAAAACGGATTCGGCGGCCGTGATATCTGTGATGACGGCAAACTCTTCGGTCTTGATCTGTTTGCGCATCCAAGCGAGATCGCGCTGCAACGTAGCGCCGGGAACCACAGCAAAGAAGGCTGTGTCCGACAAGCGGGTGATGGTCAGATCGCTCTCGATGCCTCCTCGTTCATTCAGCATTTGCGTATATGCTATCTTGCCCGGAGCGACATCCATCTGATTGGCGCAAACGCGTTGCAGGAAAGCCAGCGCGTCGCGACCCTCGATGCGTATCTTGCCGAAAGACGTCATGTCGAACAGACCAACGCCATTGCGGATCGCCAGATGCTCTTCTTTCTGGTTCTCGAACCAGTTCTGCCGTTTCCAGCTGTAGCGGTATTCGCGCTCCTGGCCTTCCTTGGCGAACCAGTTGGCGCGTTCCCAGCCGGCGACTTCGCCAAACACAGCGCCGCGAGCCTTTAAGTGCTCATGCAGGGGCGAGCGGCGCACGCCGCGCGACGTTGCCATCTGCCTATAGGGAAAATGGTCGGCGTAAAGCAGGCCGAGCGTTTCCGACACGCGCTCCTTGAGATAGCGACGGTTCTTCTGGAACGGCTGCGCACGACGGATATCGACCTCCCATAGGTCGAAGGGCGGCTCACCGTCGTTCATCCACTGCGCCAGCGCCATACCCGCTCCGCCTGAGGAGACGATGCCGATCGAATTGTAGCCGGCGGCAACCCAGTAGCCCTTCAACTCTGGCGCTTCGCCAAGATAGTAACGGTCATCGGGTGTGAAGCTCTCGGGACCGTTGAAGAAGGTATGGATACCCGCAGTTTCCAGCATTGGCATGCGGTTGACCGCCTTCTCCAGGATCGGTTCGAAATGCTCGAAATCCTCAGGCAGCTGATCGAAGCAAAAATCCTCGCGTATGCCATCCATGCCCCAAGGCTTGGCTTTCGGTTCGAAGGCGCCGAGCAGCATCTTGCCCGCATCTTCCTTGTAGTACGCGCATTCGTCGGGAACGCGCAGCACAGGCAGACGGGCAAGGTCAGGAATCGCCTCGGTGACGATATAGAAATGCTCACAGGCATGCAGCGGCAGCGTGACTCCGGAACGGCTGGCGAGATCCCTTCCCCACATGCCGCCGCAGTTGACAACATGATCGCTCTCGATCGTGCCCTGTTCGTCGCCCTGCACCCAGGAGACGCCGGTGACACGTCCGTCGCGGTCGTGCACCGCGGTAACCTTGACGTTCTCAATCACCTTGGCGCCAAGTTGGCGTGCGCCTTTGGCCAACGCCATGGCGATATTCGCCGGGTCGCACTGACCGTCGAGAGGTAAGTGCACTGCTCCGAGCACATCGGAAATATTGAGATGAGGATAGAGGTTCTTGACCTCCTGTGGAGAGACTTCGTGAACATCGATGTCAAAGGCACGGGCCAGGCTGGCCTGACGGTAAATCTCTTCCTTGCGCTCCTCCGTTAGCGCCACAGTGATCGAACCGTTTTGGCGCATGCCGGTGGCGATGCCAGTTTCCGCCTCCAGTTTGACATAGAGATCGGCCGAATATTTCGCCAGTCGCGTCATGTTCTGCGAGGCCCGCAGCTGGCCGATTAGTCCAGCGGCGTGCCACGTCGTTCCAGAGGTCAGTTGCTTGCGCTCGAGCAGCACGATGTCCTTCCACCCCAGCTTGGCGAGATGGTAGGCCACAGAGCAGCCGGAAATGCCGCCGCCGATAATGACGACGCGAGCCTTGGTAGGAATGTTGGTCATTTTTAGTTTCCCGGTTCTAGACCTGAGTACGTTGCTCAAATGGTCCTGAGGTAAAAACCTGTGGCGATTGCGCGCTTTTAAAGCACACCTTGCAACGCGGGCAGGACATCAAAAAGGTCACCGACAAAACCATAATCGGCGACCTGGAAAATTGGCGCCTCCGGGTCTTTGTTGATTGCGACGATGACTTTGCTGTCCTTCATGCCGGCGAGATGCTGGATGGCACCCGAGATGCCACAGGCGATGTAGAGCTGCGGGGCGACAACCTTACCCGTCTGACCGACTTGCCAGTCATTTGGCGCGTAGCCCGCGTCAACAGCCGCGCGAGACGCGCCAACGGCCGCACCGAGCTTATCAGCGACCGGGATGATTATTTCCTGGAACTTTTCAGACGAGCCCAGTGCGCGGCCGCCTGAGATGATGATCTTGGCAGAGGTTAGTTCCGGACGCTCCGACGACGATAGGGCGTCCGACACGAAGACCGAGAGATTGGAAAAAAAAGCTGCCGTTGAAATCGATTCAACGGCAGCAGTTGGGCCTTGGGAGGCTGGGGTAAACAAAGCGGTACGCACCGTGACGACCTTCTTGGCGTCGGTTGACTGAACCGTCTGGATGGCATTGCCCGCATAGATCGGACGCTTGAACGTATCTGCGGAGACGACCTCGATGATCTCAGAAACCTGTGCGACGTCGAGCAATGCTGCCACACGCGGCAAAACACTCTTGCCGACGGAGGTCGCAGCGGAGACGATCGCATCGTAGCCGCTGGCAACCGAGACGATGAGCGCCGCGAGGGGTTCTGCGAGATCGTTGGCGAGGCTTTGATCGTCGGCGAGAAGAACCTTCGAGACGCCGGCGAGCCTTGCAGCCTGTTCGGCTGCTGCCCTGGCCTCGAAGCCAGCGACCAGCACATGCACGTCGGAATCGATCCTGCCTGCCGCCGTCAGCGCCCTCGCCGTCTGGTCGGAAAGGTGGGCGTTGTCGTGATCTGCCAGAAGAAGAACGGTCATTGTAATGTTCTGCCTTTCCCGCCTCACAGCACGCCGGCTTCGGTCTTGAGCTTTTGAACCAGCTCGGAAACCGTCTTGACCTTGACGCCTGCTTTGCGGCCGGACGGTTCCTCGATCTTCAGCACCTTCAAACGCGGGGCGATATCGACGCCAAAGTCAGCCGGGCTCTTCTTGTCGAGCGTCTTCTTCTTCGCCTTCATGATGTTTGGCAGCGAAGCGTAGCGCGGTTCGTTAAGGCGAAGGTCCGTGGTAACGACGGCCGGAAGCCTCACATCGATGGTCTGTAGCCCGCCATCGACTTCGCGGGTGACCCGAGCCGAACTCGCACCGACCTCGACCTTGGAGGCAAAAGTCGCCTGCGCCCAGCCGAGCAGGGCCGAGAGCATCTGGCCAGTCTGGTTCGAATCGTCGTCGATCGCCTGCTTACCAACGATGATGAGATCGGGCGCCTCAGCTTTTGCAACGCCTTGCAGGATCTTGGCGACCGCCAGAGGCTCGACAGCATCGTCCGTCTCGACCAGCACGGCACGGTCCGCGCCCATGGCGAGCGCCATGCGCAGCGTCTCTTCGGCCTTCGCAGGACCAATCGACACCACCACTACTTCCTCTGCCTTTCCGGCTTCCTTCAGCCGCAACGCTTCCTCGACCGAAATCTCATCGAACGGGTTCATCGACATCTTGACGTTCGCAAGCTCGACACCCGAGCCGTCGGACTTGACGCGGATTTTCACGTTGTAGTCGGCGACCCGCTTGACGGGGACCAGAACCTTCATACTGAAGCACCCAATTCGAGGAATTGTCCGACTCTGTCGGTTGCCACCAACAAATGCAGTGCCCTTCTTTTACAATCATAAAACGATTTTTGCAATCGTGAAAATTTGGTATTGTTTTTTCACAGTGACGTGATTAGCTATGTGATATCGGCATGGAGGAACAAAGCGAGGACCGATGAATATTGTCTCTAGCGGCTCATAAGGGTAATCATTCCACCGATTGAAGGGAATGAATATGCCGACACACGCCGTGCAAAAATCCGATGGATCAAACGAGGATCCTTCCAACGACGATGTTATCGGCTCGCAGATCCGAGAATTGCGTAAGGCGAAGGGAATGACGCTTCAAGAAGTTGCGGATGCCGCTGGAGTATCAGTCGGCCACCTTAGTCAGATTGAGCGCAACCAATCCAAGCTGCAGATCGGAACCTTGAAGAAAATCAGCAACACGTTGGGTGTCCAAATCGCCTGGTTTTTTCATGCAACAGACATTCCAGCTGACGAGAGGGATATCATTGTTCGAGCAGACAAGAGGCGTAAGCTGACATTCACACAACTCGGTATTCAAGAAGAGCTGCTCTCCCCCAATCTAAATGGTCCGCTCGAAGTGCTGATGAGTACGATTGAAGCCGGCGCAGACAGCGGTGACTACAGCCACGGCGGGGTTGAGGCGGGCCTGGTCATAAGTGGCACGTTGGATCTCTGGGTATCTGGTCAACATTTTGTCTTGCACGCTGGAGACAGCTTCTCGTTCAAGAGTACGGAAGTCCACCGGTGCGCAAATCCCGGCCAAGAGCCTACCAAGGTGGTGTGGATCATCACGCCTCCACAGTACTGATTTCACCCGGCTTCCACTGGGCTCGTCCACATCGCTGAGAACATCCGACACCTTCATCGGTGTGATTGGAAGCATGTGCTCAGCTGACGGGTCTCGCCGTCGAAGCCCCTAACCGTTGACGTCGACGGCAACGCCGCGGCCAAGGACAATCGAGACCGGCGCGACGATGTCCGGTGCCACAGTGCCGTGCAGTCAGCACGTTCTTTGAATCGACGACCGCGGGACCACCGCCATACGAAAATAAAGGAATCCGCTGTTGCCAATTACAAAGATCTTGTGTGCCAACCGCTCCGAAATCGCCATTCGCGTGTTCCGCGCAGCCAACGAGCTCGGCATAAAAACGGTGGCGATCTGGGCGGAGGAGGACAAACTCGCGCTCCACCGCTTCAAGGCGGACGAGAGCTACCAGATCGGCCGCGGCGCGCATCTGGATCGCGACCTCGGGCCGATCGAGAGCTATCTCTCCATTTCCGAGATCATCCGCGTCGCCAAGCTCTCCGGGGCGGATGCTATCCATCCGGGCTACGGCCTGCTGTCGGAAAGCCCGGAATTCGTCGATGCCTGCGAAGCCGCCGGCATCATCTTCATCGGCCCGCGGCCGGATACGATGCGCCAGCTCGGCAACAAGGTCGCCGCGCGCAATCTCGCCATCTCCGTCGGCGTGCCCGTCGTGCCGGCGACCGATCCGCTGCCCCACAACGAGACGGAAATCCATCGCCTGGCGGAAGAGATCGGCTATCCGGTCATGCTTAAGGCCTCCTGGGGTGGCGGCGGTCGCGGCATGCGCGCGATCCGTGACCCCAAGGACCTCATCCGCGAAGTGACGGAAGCCAAGCGCGAGGCGAAGGCCGCCTTCGGGAAGGACGAGGTCTATCTCGAAAAGCTCGTCGAGCGCGCCCGTCACGTCGAAAGCCAGGTACTCGGCGACACGTATGGCAACGTCGTCCACCTCTTTGAGCGCGATTGTTCGATACAGCGCCGCAACCAGAAGGTCGTCGAGCGAGCGCCCGCCCCCTACCTGTCGGATGTCGAGCGCCAGGAGCTCGCCGCCTATTCACTGAAGATCGCCAAGGCCACGAACTACATCGGCGCTGGTACGGTCGAATATCTGATGGATATGGATTCGGGCAAATTCTACTTCATCGAAGTCAATCCGCGCATCCAGGTCGAGCACACGGTCACCGAAGTCGTCACCGGCATCGATATCGTCAAGGCGCAGATCCATATCCTCGAAGGCTTTGCTATCGGCACGCCGGAATCAGGGGTTCCCAAGCAACAGGATATCCGTCTGAACGGCCATGCGCTGCAGTGCCGCATCACCACGGAAGATCCGGAACAGAACTTCATTCCTGATTATGGCCGCATCACCGGCTATCGTTCGGCTTCGGGCTTCGGCGTCCGCCTCGATGGCGGCACGGCCTATCCGGGCGCCGTCATCACGCGCTATTACGACCCGCTGCTGGTCAAGGTCACCGCCTGGTCGCCGAGCCCGCAGGAAACGATCGCCCGCATGGATCGTGCGCTGCGCGAGTTCCGTATCCGCGGTGTCGCCACCAATCTGACCTTCCTTGAAGCCATCATCACGCATCCGAAATTCAAGGACAATACCTATACGACCCGGTTCATCGACACGACGCCGGAACTGTTCCAGCAGGTCAAGCGTCAGGACCGGGCCACCAAGCTCTTGACTTATCTGGCCGACGTGACGGTCAACGGCCATCCCGAAGCCAAGGGCCGGCCGAAGCCGAGCGCCGATGCTGCAAAGCCGATCATTCCGCGCAGCAAGGGCAAGATCGTCGACGGCACCAAGCAGAAGCTCGACGCGCTCGGTCCGAACGAGTTCGCCAAATGGGTGCGTGCCGAAAAGCGCGTGCTGCTCACCGATACGACCATGCGCGACGGTCATCAGTCGCTGCTCGCCACCCGCGTGCGAACCTATGATATCGCCCGAATCGCCGGCACTTATGCCCGCGCTCTGCCAAACCTGTTCTCGCTCGAATGCTGGGGTGGCGCGACCTTCGACGTCTCGATGCGCTTCCTCACGGAAGATCCGTGGGAACGTCTTGCCAAGGTGCGCGAAGATGCGCCGAACCTGCTTCTGCAGATGCTGCTGCGCGGCGCCAACGGCGTCGGCTACAAGAACTACCCGGACAATGTCGTCAAATACTTCGTCCGCCAGGCGGCCAAATGCGGCATCGACATCTTCCGCGTCTTCGACTGCCTGAACTGGGTCGACAACATGCGCGTCTCGATGGACGCCGTGGCTGAAGAGAACAAGATCTGCGAAGCGGCCATCTGCTACACTGGCGACATTCTCAACTCGGCCCGTCCGAAGTATGATCTGAAATATTATGCCGCCCTTGCTGCCGAGCTTGAAAAGGCCGGCGCTAACATGCTCGCGCTGAAGGACATGGCCGGTCTCCTGAAGCCGGCAGCCGCCAAGGTGCTGTTCAAGGCCTTGCGCGAAGCGACGGACCTGCCGATCCATTTCCATACGCATGACACGTCGGGTATTTCCGCCGCGACCGTTCTTGCCGCCGTGGATGCGGGCGTCGACGTCGTCGATGCGGCGATGGATGCCTTCTCCGGCAACACGTCGCAGCCCTGCCTCGGTTCGATCGTCGAAGCATTGCGCGGGTCCGAGCGCGATCCCGGCCTCGATCCGGAATGGATCCGCCGCATCTCGTTCTACTGGGAGGCCGTGCGCAACCAGTACGTGGCCTTCGAGAGCGACCTCAAGGGGCCGGCGTCCGAAGTCTACCTGCATGAAATGCCGGGCGGCCAGTTCACCAATCTCAAGGAACAGGCCAGGTCGCTCGGTCTCGAAACGCGTTGGCACCAGGTGGCTCAAGCCTATGCCGATGCCAACCAGATGTTCGGCGATATCGTCAAGGTGACGCCGTCCTCCAAGGTCGTCGGCGATATGGCGTTGATGATGGTGTCCCAGGACCTGACGGTCGCGGATGTCGAAAACCCGGCCAAGGATGTCTCCTTCCCCGAATCGGTGGTCTCCATGCTGAAGGGCGATCTCGGCCAGCCTCCGGGCGGATGGCCGAAGGCGCTGCAGGACAAGGCGTTGAAGGGCGAAAAGCCGTATACCGCGGTTCCCGGCTCGCTGCTGGCGCCGGCCGATCTGGATGCTGAACGCAAGGCCATCGAAGAACAGCTCGGCCGCGAGGTGTCCGACAACGAGTTCGCCTCCTACCTGATGTATCCGAAGGTCTTCACCGACTATGCGCTGGCTGCCGACACCTACGGTCCTGTGAGCGTCCTGCCGACGCCAGCCTATTTCTACGGCCTGACCGCCGGCGAGGAACTCTTGCCGGAACTGGAAAAGGGCGTCTCGCTGGTGGTCCAGCACCAGGCGATGAGCGAGCCTGACGAGCAGGGGATGGTCAAGGTATTCTTCGAGATCAACGGTCAGCCGCGACTGATCAAAGTTCCCGACCGCAATCGTGTAGCGTCGAGCACCGCGCGCCGCAAATCCGATCTCACAAATGCTGCCCATCTCGGCGCGCCGATGCCCGGCGTCATTTCAACGGTCTTCGTTTCGGCCGGCCAAACGGTCAAATGCGGCGACGTGCTGCTCTCCATCGAAGCGATGAAGATGGAAACGGCGCTGCACGCGGAAAAGGACGGGATGATCGCCGACGTCCTCGTCAAGACCGGCGACCAGATCGATACCAAGGACCTGCTGATCGTGTATCTGCTCTAAACCGGAGATGGCTGGCTTTCGTCTAACCCACTGCGAAGGGGTACCGGCAACGCATGACCAATCTTCAAATCTATGAACCCATCGCAAGTCTTGTTTTGGTCACCGCCTATAAGGGGGAGACCACTTGTGGCCAATCTGCTTACAGATCCCTCACACAACCCATAATTTTTTGAGGGACCAAATTTTCGCCGCTTTGACACACGCGCAGATGCCAATTCCACACCAGAAGTTATCGTTCATGAAATCTTTTTCGCATTTGTGAAATTTGATTGCATTATTTTCACCTCATTATTATGATGTCAGTGCTGGAGACACTGTGTCCAACATGACCCAGAGGTTCGCCGTCGCCAAAACAGAACGCCTTGCCGCCAAGTTCGTCCGCCCGCAGCCAATGGTGAACGACCCACAGAGCCCATGCTTATGAATGATTTTGGAGCGACTTGTGCCTACAACCAATCTCGTCCTCACCGTTTCGTGCAAATCGACACGCGGCATCGTCGCCGCGATCTCCGGCTATCTTGCCGACAAAGGTTGCAACATTGTCGACAGCTCACAGTTCGACGATTTGGAAACAGGCCAATTCTTTATGCGAGTTGGATTCTTACCAGAAACCGGGTTGAGCGACGCTGAAATCCGCGAAGGCTTCAAGGAAATAGCAGCGAAATTCGCGATGAATTTCGATTTCAACCGCAGTGACAAGAGAACAAAAGTTCTCTTGATGGTCTCGCGTTTTGGCCATTGCCTTAACGATCTGCTTTACCGCTGGAAGATCGGCGCTCTGCCGATCGAGATCGTCGGCGTCGTCTCCAACCATTTCGATTACCAGAAGGTCGTCGTCAACCACGACATCCCTTTCCACCACATTCCGGTGACCAAGGCCAACAAGCCGCAGGCGGAAGCCCGCATCATGGACGTGGTCGAGCAGACCGGCAGCGAGCTGATCGTGCTCGCACGCTACATGCAGATCCTTTCGGACCAGATGTGCCAGAAGATGTCGGGCCGCATCATTAACATCCACCACTCATTCCTCCCTTCATTCAAGGGCGCAAACCCCTACAAGCAGGCCTACGAGCGCGGCGTAAAGTTGATCGGCGCAACGGCCCATTATGTCACAGCCGATCTAGACGAAGGCCCGATCATTGAGCAGGACACAGCCCGCATCACCCATGCGCAGTCGGCCGACGATTATGTCTCGATCGGGCGTGATGTCGAAAGCCAGGTTCTGGCTCGCGCCGTGCACGCTCATATCCACAACCGCACCTTTATCAACGGCAACAAGACCATCGTCTTCCCGCCGAGCCCCGGCACCTACAAATCAGAGCGCATGGGGTGAATGATGACCACTGTAGTTGACGGAAAGGAAGTCGCCGCCTCGGTGATCGGCGTTGTGAAGACCACTACCATGGCGCTCGCGAAGGATACCGGTGTAAAGCCCGGTCTTGCCGTCATCATCGTCGGTGACGATCCGGCTAGCCACACTTATCTCTCCTCGAAGAGTCGTATCGCCAAGGAGTGCGGTTTCACCTCGATCCAGCACACGCTGCCGGCCGAAACGACGCAAGGTGATCTCGCCGCCCTCGTCGAAACGCTGAACCGGGACAAGACCGTTCACGGCATCCTCGTCCAGCTGCCGCTGCCCAGGCCGCTCGAGTCCGATCCGATCATCCAGTCGATCCTGCCGGAAAAGGACGTGGACGGTCTCCATGTCGTCAATGCCGGCAAAGTCGCTACGGGCGATCTCGACGGCGGCCTCGTCTCATGCACGCCGGCCGGCGCCATGGTCTTCGTGCGCCGCACACACGGCGAGGACCTCTCCGGTCTCAGCGCGGTCGTCATTGGCCGATCGAACCTCTTCGGCAAGCCGATGGCGGCCTTGCTGCTCGCTGCGAACGCTACGGTCACCACGGCCCATTCGCGCACGAAGGACCTCGCCGGTGTGTGACGTAATGCCGATATCCTGGTCGCCGCCGTCGGACGCCCGGAAATGGTAAAGGGCGACTGGGTGAAACCCGGGGCCACGATCATCGACGTCGGCATCAACCGCGTGCCGGCACCCGAGAAGGGGGAGGGCAAGTCCCGCCTCGTTGGCGATGTCGCCTTCGAGGAATGCGCGGAGGTCGCGAGCACCATAACGCCGGTTCCCGGCGGCGTCGGCCCAATGACCATCGCCATGCTGATGGCGAACACGGTGATCGCCGCCTATCGCAAGCTCGGCCGCACGCCGCCGAAATTCTGAGAGATCGCAGATGAGCGAAGAAATGCAACTCCCGGAACGCGAGAGCATGGAATTTGACGTCGTGATCGTGACGGCTGCTCCGGCGGGCCTGTCTGCGGCGATCCGCGCTAATGCAAGGTCACTCGGCTCGGCGTCACATCCAGCATACATTTCATTCAATATTTCTGAATCATTTCGGAGCTGATCATGACAGCGACTTCAAACTACCTCACACACGCGGTGGCAGCCGACCGCGCCCATGTCTGGCATCACCTCAGCCAACACAAGCCGTACGAAAACACCGACCCCAGGGTTTTTGTCGAAGGCAAAGGTCTCAAGCTTTGGGACGCCAAGGGCAACGAGTATCTGGACGCGGTGTCGGGCGGTGTCTGGACCGTCAATGTCGGCTATGGCCGTGAAAGCATCGCCAATGTGGTCCGCGACCAACTTATCAAACTGAATTATTACGCCGGCGCTGCCGGCAACGTTCCTGGCGCGATGTTTGCCGAAAGACTCGTTGAAAAGATGCCAGGCTTGAGCCGGGTCTACTATTCAAACTCCGGAAGTGAGGCAAACGAGAAGGTGTACAAGATGGTGCGCCAGATTGCGCATCGTCACCATGGCGGAAAAAAATGGAAGATCCTATTTCGTGAACGCGATTACCATGGGACGACGATCGCAACGCTCGCCACCTCTGGTCAGCCACAGCGTGCTGATCACTACGGCCCCTATCCCGACGGTTTTGTAATGGTTCCCCACTGCCTGGAGTACCGGAAGCAGTGGGACGTGGAAAATTACGGCGAGCGTGCTGCTGACGCGATCGAAGAAGTGATTCTGCGCGAAGGACCGGAAAGCGTGGGATGCCTGGTATTGGAGCCTGTTACCGCTGGGGGTGGCGTGATTGTGCCCCCTCCGGGTTACTGGGAACGAGTGCAGGACATCTGCCGAAAATACGACATTCTTCTGCATATCGATGAGGTCGTTTGCGGGCTTGGGCGCACCGGTAAATGGTTTGGATATCAGCACTACGGAATCCAGCCCGATTTTGTGACCATGGCCAAGGGCGTGGCGTCGGGCTATGCGGCGATCTCCTGCACGGTCACCACAGAACGGGTCTTCGATCTGTTCAAGGACGTGCCAGATGACGTCATGAGCTATTTCCGGGACATCTCGACGTTCGGAGGCTGCACATCCGGCCCAGCCGCGGCCTTGGAAAACATGCGCATTATCGAAGAGGAAAATCTTCTAGAGAACACCGTGGAAATGGGGGAACGCTGCCTTTCCAATCTGCGGTCGTTGATGGAGAAGCACGCAGTCATCGGCGACGTGAGGGGCAAAGGGCTATTTCTGGGCGCAGAACTCGTCGCGGATCGGGCCACCAAGGAACCTCTGGGCGAGAAAATCGTCCAGGCCGTTGTAGCCCGATGCCTTTCACAGGGCGTGATTATTGGGGCTACGAACCGCTCGCTCTATGGCCTGAACAACACGCTATGCTTGTCCCCTGCCCTTATTGCATCAGCCGATGATATCGACCGGATCACGTCGACTATCGATAGCGCACTAGCGCACGTGCTTTCCTAAAGGTCGGCGGCGACCGCCGAAGCCGCATTCGAAAGGAGCCGCTCGTTGGATAAAGTTCGCACAGGTGCAGAGGTCAATCGCAGCTTCGTTGATGTGGTTGATGTCCACGTGGGTGGCGACGTCCACCGTATCGTCCTCGGAGGCGTGGAAGACATTCCCGGTTTTACGGTGCGTGACAAGATGGAGTATCTGCGCGACGAAGCGGACGGTCTGCGCAAACTGCTCCTTCATGAACCGAGAGGCGGGCATCCTTCACTGTATGCGGACATTATCGTGCCTCCTTCGATAGCGGGAGCTGATGCAGGGTACGTGATAATGGAGATGATGGGCTACCCGCTTATGTCCGGAACCAACACGATGAGTACGGCCATCGCGCTGCTGGAGACGGGCCGCATTCCCATGAAGGATGGCCCGAGGGAAATCGCTCTCGAAGCGCCTGCCGGGCTCGTCAAAGTTACAGCCGATTGCCAGGGAGGCAAGGTGCTAGGGATCCGGTACCAGTCCGACACGCCCTCGTTTCTGTACGCCAGGAACCAGGCGGTGGATGTGCCCGGCGTTGGATTTGTCCACTTTGATATAGCTTGGACCGGAGCTTTCTACCCGCTCATCAGGGCGTCTGATTTCGGTTTCAAGCTGATTAGGGATGAGGAGGAAGAGTTAGTCAGGTTCGCGAAGGCGTTTCTCGCGGAAGCCCGCCGGACCGTGAAAGTGGTTCATCCGGTTTTCGGGGACGAAGGTCCTTTGTCATTCGTCCAATTTGTAGGAGAGCCTGAAAAGGGTACGGAAGTCACCTTCGAGTGCCGCGGCTGCAACTATGTTTTTCCTGGCAACAATGTCGTCCGATCGCCAGCCGGTGTGCCGACCACGGCAATGCTGGTGCAACTTTACGATCGGAAAAAGTTGGCTCCGGGAGAAACGCTCAAGACGACATCGATCTTCGGAACATCCCTGAAGGCCACTCTAAGCGAAGAGGTATCCTATCATGGATTTGAGGCCGTGCGCGCTCAGATCGAAGGGTCGGGCTGGGTCACCGCACAATCTCGGCTAGTGGTCGATTTCGACGATCCTTTAATTCCATCGGACGGCTTGAAAAAGGTCCTTTCGAGCACTGCGCGAGAATGAGCAGTCTGGCGAGAATCTGGCGCCTGAACCCTTCGCTGCATGATTGAAGCTCGGTGCGTCAACCCTCAGCCAGACTTTGGTCAAGTCCTTGTTGGGCGTGTTGCAAGTACATTTCGGATTGAGAAACTCGGGGCGGCGCGAGAAACTGAGGCTGGATTTGCGCAGCACCCAGACTGGGGAATTTGCAGCGATCGACCTTGATAAGAGCATTGAAGGAAAAGTTGTTATGTATAGCGGGTCGTCATCGGTTCTGAACGTAGAGAACCTGGCTATCACTTATGAAGGGCGGAAGGCATCGCATTCGGCCGTCAACGGGGTGTCGCTGCATATTGGTGAAGGCGAAGCACTTGGGCTCGTCGGCGAGTCCGGTTCGGGCAAGAGCTCGGTCGCAATGGCCGTCTTGCGCTATCTGCCACGCAATGCCCGTACAACGGCATCGGCGCTCGAATTCCAGGGCCGCGAAATCCGCGATCTCTCAGGCGAAGAGCTGCGCCAGCTGAGAGGTGATCGCATCGCGGCTGTCTACCAGCATCCGGGCGCGGCGCTCAATCCGGCCATGACCATCGGCCGACAGATCACCGAGACGATCATGCGGCACCGCCGGGTCCGGCACGATGCGGCGCGCGGGCGCGCCGCGCAACTGCTTGGCCGGGTTAGGGTGAGTAATCCCGAGCGGGTGCTCGATCTTTATGCGCACGAGCTTTCCGGCGGCATGCAGCAGCGCGTCAACATCGCCATCGCCATTGCGCTCGACCCGTCGTTGCTGGTGCTGGACGAACCGACGACAGCGCTTGATGCCAGCGTCCAGTCCGAGATTATCGCCATTCTCCAGGACCTCAGGCGCGACCATAAGACCAGCATCTTGTTGATCAGCCACGACATCAACATGGTTCGCCGGGCCTGCGACCGGGTGGCTGTAATGCAATCGGGAATGGTGGTCGAAAGCGGTATCGCAAGCGATGTATTCGAGAACCCGTCCCATGCCTACACCAAGGCGCTGATCGCCGCGATTCCAGCTCTTAACTTCACCAAGCGTGACGGCAGGCTGGCGGAGACATTCGCGGCCGGCCCGTTGGTGTCGGGCCAAGGCGTTTCGGCTGAAACGGCGCGCCCCACCGCGGTGACCTGCAAAGGCATCAGCCATGCTTTCGGGACCCAGCCCGTGCTGCACGATGTCGATCTGGACATCTGCCAGGGTGAGACATACGGGCTGATCGGCGAATCCGGTTCCGGCAAGTCCACCCTGGCCAGGATCGTAACCGGCCTACAGGTGCCGGCCACCGGATCGGTCGAGCTATTCGGACGCGCGGTGGCGCCGCGCGTCGAGAAAAGAAGCCCGAGCGAACGGCGCGACGTGCAGATGGTGTTCCAGTCGCCAGACGGCACGCTCAATCCGCGCCAGCGGATCGGCAGGATTTTGGGCCGTCCGTTGCGGCGGCTGACCGGCCTCGGACGCGGTGCGGTAAGACAGCGTGTCGGCGACCTTCTTGCCTCGGTTCGGCTGGCCGGCGCCACCATTGACCAGAAGCCGCGTTCGCTGTCCGGCGGCCAGCGGCAGCGAGCTGCCATTGCGCGCGCATTTGCCGGCGCGCCAAAGCTTGTCGTGCTAGACGAGCCCACCTCGGCGCTCGATGTTTCCGTACAGGCAACCGTGCTCAATCTGCTCAACGACCTGCAGCGCGACAAGGATACGGCCTATCTGTTTATCAGCCATGATCTAAGGGTGGTCCGCTACATGGCCGATAGAATTGGCGTGCTCTACCGGGGCAGACTGGTCGAGACTGGTTCGTCCGAGCAGATTTTTCGCGGGCCCAATCACCCCTATACGAAGCTCCTTCTCTCGGCGTCTTCGGATGAGACAGAAGCGAAAGCTCCGGCGCAGCTCGATCTGGCCACGCAAGCGTCGGAGATGTCAGGGTGCTCGTTTGCCGGCCGCTGTCCGGTGGCGTTGCCCGATTGCGCAAGGGCGCAACCGCCTATCCGACAGCCCGGCGACGGTCATAGGATCGCGTGCTGGCGAGACGCATCCGACCGCTTCGGATTAGGCGGCATTGACGTGTCTTCTGCGCCGCAGGCTGGCTGCTGATGCAGGCTTCCTTCGCAGCGACCATGGTTTACCGGTCGCTGTAATACGAGGAGTGGACGTTTTTGACCCTATTGTGGTGAGGTCGAGGCCGGCCCGGCTATTTCGTGCTGAACCCCTTGTTTCGCACAAATGTCCCAAAAGTTGCCCGCTGCTCGACAGCATACTGACGAGCCTTGTCTTCCGACCATCCATAAACCGGCGACACCCCCCAACGATCGACATCACGTTGCTCGCTCAAGGGCTGTAGAGTCCTTCTGCGGCGATCATAATCGTCGATTGAGCTCATCGCTTTGGCGTCGTCGAAACGCCCGGCATGGACCGTCACTTCCAGAGGAAGCCGGGGGCTTAGTGGAGCGTCGTCCTTGGCCCAGCCAAAACAATAGGCCGCAAACGGTATCACCTTGTCCGGGAGGCCAAGCCACTCGGACACCTCTTCCGGAAAATTGCGGATTTCGCTGAGCGGGCACCCTGCCAATCCGACCGCTTCCGCAGCGACGATGAACCATGCGAGGGCGAGCGCCGCATCGCCGATACAATTGAAAAGAAGATCGAAATGATCATTCGGGAAGAGCCTCTTTCTTCGCTTGAACAGGCTGGAAAGACGTCGACCGTTTGCACAGAAGACTACGCATCGCGGCGCCTCGCGCACCCATGGAGACTTTGGAACCCTGTCGGCGATCTTGTGTTGGATGGCGGAGTCCACGATGACGATATCGCGCTGCTGGAGATCGCTTTTCGACGGCGCCGAAAGTGCGGACGCCACCAGTGTCCTGACGAGATCGTCGGGAACCGGCCGCCCGTCGAAGCCACGATGTACGCGGTGGCCTGCCATCAATGCAAGAATATCGGCTGCAGGAGGCGACACCGACGCGAAAACTGCCTCCTCGCATCCGAATCTCAGGGCGAGGAGTTCCTTGAACCTGTCGCCCATATGCAGCCTCCGGGTGAGCCTCGCCTCAGCCCTCCAACCAGACATATTCGGCGAAAGCAAAGCCCATCAACCCGCCGAGCGGATTTGCTGTCAGACCCTGCAACTTCGAAGACATCGCATCTATGTTGGACATGAACACAGGAATGGCTGTCCCCGCTTCCTCGGAGATCATCACCTGCATATCGCCATAGATTTCTTTTCGCTTGTTCTGGTCCAGCATGCCGCGCGCTTCAAGCAGCATTTTGTCGAATTTCTCGGAGCTATAGTGGCTCTCATTCCAGGGCGCGTCGGAAGCGTAGAGCAGCGAAAAAATGATGTCGGGTGTCGGTCGCGTCTGGAGATTCCCGAAATGGACAGGCGCCTTCAGCCAATAGTTGGACCAGTAGCCATCCGAGGGAACGCGCTTGACATCGAACTTCATTCCAATCTCGTCGCCCGCCTGCTGCAACACGGTCGCGAAATCGATCGCGGCAACCGCAGCTTCCGAGGTGATGACCGGAATGGACTGGCCTAGAACGCCGGCCTCCTTGAAATGGAACTTGGCCTTGTCCGGATCGTAGGGTTTCGGCTTGAGTTCCTTGTTGTGGTACACGTTCGTCGGGCCAATCGGTTGATCATTGCCGATTTCAGCCAATCCGCGCAAGACCGATTTCTGTATGAGCTCCCTGTTGAAGAGGTATTTGATGCCGGTCGCAAAACCCGCCCTATTGCCCGGGTCCATGTCCAGCCGGCTGTTGAGATCGGTATAGTTGCCGGGGAGCCATTTCACGATTTTGATATTCGGCTGGTTGTCGAGCAGTGGAAGGGAGCGCGGATTGAGCCTTCCGGCCAGTTGAACATCGCCTGACAGCAGCGCGTTGACGCGTGCGGTGTCATCGCTGATCGCGATCAGTTCGAAGGAGTCGAGATAAGGCAAATCCGGCTTCCAGTAATTCGGGTTCCGTTCCGCGACAGAGCGGACACCGGGCTCGAAAACCTTCATGACGAAGGGACCCGTGCCGTTACCCTTGGAGAATTCGGTGGTTCCGTCGGCGACGATCTGGAACTGACTGATCGCGAGAATCGTCGGCAGGTCGGCATTTGGGCTGGCAAGCGTAATTTCTACCGTTTGATCGTCGATGGCCTTGAAGCCGGTCATCTGTACCGCGATTTTGTTCACGACGGAGCCAACCGCCGGGTCGAGGTGTCTTTTCAGCGAGAAGATAACGTCGGCGGATGTGAAGGACTTTCCATCGTGGAAGGTAATGCCCTTGCGCAATTTTACCGTCCAGATCTTGGCGTCCGCCGTGTCGATGCTTTCCGCCAACTCCATTTTTGTTTCGCCGTCTTCGGCAAGGAAAGTCAGACGATTGTAGACGGCGGCGCAACGCATATGGTCGATCGGCAAGGACGCCTTGGCTGGGTCGAGCGTCTCGGCTGTCGAGGAGTTCCAGGCGGCCACCCTAATCGAGCCACCACGCTTGGGCGTTGCGGCGACGGCGGACGTGGCACCCTCGAGAAGACCAATTCCGGCCGCGGCTGCCAGGCCACCGAACATCAACATGTTCAACAATTCACGTCGTGTCGCACCGCGACGGATGGCGTCTTCTACATATTTCTCGTCTATGGTGGTCCAGTTGCTGATCCTGTCCGACATCGAAACCTCCCTGTTGTTGTTTTGAAATCGTCGCACTTGGAGTTCGCTGCCGATTGGCAGCTTGGATGGCGCGATCAGTCTTGATGCGATCCGTTCTTCGCGCCGAAGCACGGCCGCGCTACGCCGAGATTCTCGCGCAGCGTGGTACCCTCATATGCAGTCCTGAAGAGATTTCGCCGCTGGAGTTCCGGGATGACGGTCCGGACGAAAACCTCCAGATCGCCGGGCAGGACAGGCGGCATGATGTTGAAGCCGTCGGCGGCCTCGGCGTCGAACCATTCTTCCAGCCCATCCGCTATGTCCGCAGGTGTGCCAACGAGGGTCCGGTGGCCGCGGGCTGACGCAACGTTTTTGTAGGCCTCCCTGATGGTATAACCCCTCTCCCGTGCGAGATCCTTGATCATCTTCGCCCGGCTCCATTTCCCGCTCACATCGACATCGGGGAACGGTTCATCGAGGGGAAAGCCCGACATGTCCGTTTCCATCATCAATGACAGGAGGTTCACCCCGACATCGGGATGGATCAGGTCCTGGAGCTTGCCGAAATTATCTTCCGCTTCGGCCCGGCTGCTGCCGACGATCGGCATGACGCCAGGCATGATCTTGATGTCCGAAGGCGCGCGTCCATACTTGCCGGTAAGGGACTTCAAATCCGAATAAAATGCCTTTGCCGGCCGGATATCTTGCTCTGCCGTGAAGACAACGTCGGCAAACCTGGCCGAAAGCTCCTTCCCAGGCCCGGACGTGCCGGCCTGAATAAGAACGGGCCAGCCTTGTGGCGGCCTTGAAACGTTGAGCGGGCCCTTCACACTGAAATACTGGCCGCGATGCCCTATCACATGCAGCTTCTCAGGTCGAAAATACGTGCCTTCTTCCTTGTCCATGGGAAAGGCATCATCTTCCCAACTGTCCCAAAGGCCGCAGACGACTTCGACAAATTCTTGTGCCCGATCATACCGGACGCCGTGTTCAAAGTGTTGGTCCATACCAAACTGCAAACATTCGTCCTGGGTGTGAGACGTGACTATATTCCACGCCGAACGCCCGTTGCTCATATGATCCAAGGAAGCGAACTTGCGCGCTAGATTATATGGCTCCATGAATGAGGTGGTCTGCGTAGCCGCCAAACCGATAGTTTGGGTGACCTGAGAGAGCGCGGCCAGAAGTGTAATTGGCTCGAAGTGCGCGATATTCCTATTCGTTCTCTTTAGAATCTCCCTTTCTTCAGCGACAAAACCAATCCTGTCGCCAAGAAATATCATGTCGAATAGCCCACGCTCGGCCATTTGTGCGACAGCAACGTAATGTCCGATATTCATCCCGGCATCCGCCTGGGCTTCTGGATCACGCCAAGAAGCCAGATGATGACCGGCAGGCATCAGGAACGCCCCGAGCTTTAACTTTTCCGCTCTTTTAGCCATGCCCTCCTCCCACGTTTTCCCATCTGTAAGGATCGACGGTCCGTGTCACGAACCCGGCACTACCTCGTACTCGGTACGGAATTGAAAAATCTGAAGACGCGCTTCATTGCGGCAAGCTCAGCTTGGCCGTGCGTCCACCGTCGATCGCCCACACCTGTCCAGTGACGAAAGAGGCTTCTTCCGATGCCAGCCAGGTGACAAGCGAGGCCACTTCTTCTGGCTTCCCTGTGCGGCCAACCGGATGGATCTTGGCGACGTTGTGACGAAAATTCGCCTGATCCGACATGCTGGCGATGAAAGCGACATTGAGCTCGGTGTCGGTCCAGCCGGGGGCAACGGCATTGCAGCGGATCCCTTCGGCGCCGCACTCGACGGCGACAGCGCGCGTAAGCCCGTGCAGCCCCGCCTTCGAAGCGCAATAGGCCGCGTGCTGCGGATTGGAAGCCAAACCTTCGATTGAGCCTATGTTGACAATGGTCCCCCTGACGGCTCGTAAATGGGGCAATGCGGCCTTGATGAGCATGAAAGGCGTGGTGAGATTGACCGTCAGCGTGCGCTCCCAGTCCGCGAGCGACATCTCTTCGGTCGGGACTTCCTGCATCACGCCGGCATTGTTGACCAGAACATCCAGCCTGTTGGCCTGACCGATGGTCTCAGCAACGACCTTGGCGGCACTGCTCGGGTCGGTAAAGTCTGCCCGGATGCAGTCGAATTCTGGATCGTCTCCGCGCTGCGCGGTAAACACGCGCGCGCCCTCGTCCCGCAGCTGGCGTGCGACGGCTTGGCCTATGCCACTGCGTCCACCAGTAACCAGCGCCACCTTTCCGTCGAAACGCTTCATAAGACTAACTTTCCACCATCAATCTGCACATCGCGCCGCGTCGGACCAGGGGTCGCGAACCTTACCTCTCAATCCTCAGGAGATTAACGGCGATATTTCCCGTTTCCGACGATCTACAAAAGCATCCAGTTCTGCACGGACCGCCTCGTCCATCGGCGGCTGCTCGTAGTCCGCCAAAACTGCCTTGGCTTTTTCTCGTGCGCGCGTGGCCGCATCTTTGGAGCCATTGGCTTTCCACTGCGGATAGGTGTCGTAATCAAACAGCTCGGGCATCAGGAAGCTGTCTTCAAACACTTCCATGGTGAATGGATCACCCAGATAATGGCCCTGTGGCTCGATCCGCCGGATCGCTTCCATGGCCGCATCCAGTCGATCCAACGAAACGCCTTCAGCAAGCCTGCGATACAGAACACATTGCTCGGCCTCGATCATCAGCTTTGCATAACAGGTCACCAGTCCACTTTCGTCCCAACCACCGGCATGCAACATGAGATTTGCACCCGCGGTGATGCCGGTATACATGCCCATCGCGCTTTCATAACCGGATTGCGCGTCGAACACCTTTGAACTGGCCTGCGCAGCCGTGGTCCTCCAGGGCAGGCCGTAATGGCGCGCCATCTGGCCCACTCCGTATTGGATGAGAGCAATCTCAGGCACACCCGCCATCGGGGCACCCGATTTCAATGAGGTGGAAGCCGTATACTGTCCGAAGATACATTTCGTGCCGGGCTTGTAGATCTGCATGTAGGCAATGCCGGCCAGCGCCTCCGCCGACAACTGGGCTATGGACGCAGCGATATCGGCTGGAGCATTTGCCTGCGCGAGCACGAAAGGAGACAGCATACAGACCTGATCCGCATCGGCGTAGTGCCTTGCGCATTGCAGGAGAACGTCATCCCACATGCGCGGCGAGACGCAGTTGATGTGGTTGACCAGGACGGCGTTGTTGGCGACGAAGTCCCGCCCATGGACGATCCGGGTCATTTCCAGACAGTCGAGAGAGTATTCCGGGTTGTTTGGAACCCCGAAAAAAGGAAGATCTGTGTAGATCAGCGTGCTTCTGATCCATTCCAAGTGCCGATGAGGAACGGCGATATCCATTGCCTCGACGATGAACCCGGGGCCAATTTGATAACACGGGGACTTCTGAACGAGCTTGTTGAAGTTGTGGACGTCCTGGAGGGTCGATTCACGACGCACGCCTTCAAGGTCACGAACGTAGGGCGGGCCCTGAACTGGGCTGAAGACAGTATCGCGCCCTCCGAAACTCACCCGCCGGGCCGGATTGCGTGACGCAAACTCCCATTGCTTGGGGGCCTTCGCAATCAGCTCATCGATCATGCCACGCTCAGGAAAGACGAGACTGCCTTTTACCTTCGCTCCAGCTTTCCTCCAGTCCTCCAGAGCCCTCTCACAACGAAAGGCTATTCCGATCTCTTCAAGAATCGTCATAGCGGCGCTGTGGACACGCTTGAAGCTGTCTTCGTCTAGAACCTCCGTAAATGGCAAGACGTTTTTGACGTGGGGCAAGCGAAGCGAGGCGCGCCTGTCGGCCCTGTCAGTCTTGCGCTTTTCCCTTCCCTGGCGGCGGCCAACGGCGGCATCAGTCATCGAAACCTCTTGTAGCTGGTCGAGCTAACAGATAAAAATATCCTTATCGGCCCAAATCTGATCTCGGCGCTGGACTTAGGGAAAACTATAGAACTTTCAGCTGTGTAAGAAAGAAATTATCCGGGGCTGCCTTTGGAAAAAAATCGCGATGGCGATAGACTGGATTGATGAAGGTCCCTTCATTATGATGTCGAAGGACGCTCAGGAACGCGTTCGTAGTCAGACCGCGAGGGTGCTATGGACGACAATTGGAAACCGGAACCCGCCAGTGCACAGGCACCCTCTCGACAACTTGGAGCGGAGAATAAACTCCGCCGCATGATTTCTTCACCGAACGCGCTTTTTGCCTTCGAAGCGGTCGTACGGTGCGAAAGTTTTCGAGCGGGTGCTGCAGAACTCAATGTCACCCAGCCCTCGATTTCCTATCAGATCAAAAAGCTTGAAGAAGCGTTGGGTGTTGAGCTCTTCATTCGTCGCGGAGGTCGCAAGGTGTTATCACCAAACGGCCTGATACTGGCGAAGGCGTTGGACTTTGGCTTTCGGGCGATTGAAAATGCGTTGGCCGAAATAAAGCGCTCGACAAACAAGCGAGTGGTGACGTTGTGTCTCTCGGCAACCCAGGCCTCGGAAATATGGCTGCCCCGGTTGAGCAGTTTGCGGCAACAATGCCCCGATATCGACCTTAATCTCAGAATCGTTGATCATGAGGTCGATCCGGATGAGGAAAGCGCAGACATCTCCATGCGCCTTGGCTACGGCGACTGGCCCAACCTGAATAAGTGGTATCTGTTTCCAGAAGTCGTTTTCCCGGTTTGTAGCCCATCATACTTGAAGAAAAATGGAAAAATCACGTCTCTGGAGGACCTGGCAAGCCGTACGCTTCTACACTTGGCAGAAGCATACCCACGCGGCATAGGGTGGCGCGACTGGTTCGAGCGGTTGGGCTTGACGCGATACAATACGAGGGAACGCCTTCGATTTTCGGATTATCAGCCGTTGGTCGAAGCGGCGATAATGGGTGAGGGCATTGCGCTTGGCTGGGAGGACTTTTCGAGCGTTCACCTCAAAAAAGGCACCCTGGTCCGCGCTATTGATCTGGAGGTGAAGACCGACAAGGCCTTTTACATCGTGGCTTCACGATCACAGCCAGCTCAGGCTCAGCACGTTGAAGACGTGCGGAACTGGATGCTCAGTGAATTTCCCGCACCATCTGACAAAAAGTCGAGATGATACGTTAGAACCGCAGCGATCAGTCTTCTTATCGCGCTGTTTGACCTGGGTGTTGCCGAAGTGGAACCGCCGGCAATCCAACAAAGCAAATCTCGCGACGCAGTTCGTAAATGTCCGCTTTCCACGTAGCTGATTGCCGGAAGATGCGTTCTGGAGACGAGTGGTGTCGCTATTATTTCTCCGTATCGGCCCTAATGATCCGAAGGTGATAACGCTTCCCCAACAGGATCTGAGATTCCCATACGGATAATTTCCGCAAAGCGCGCAACTACGGGATGACTGTCATCGCGGGTCTTCAATATATAGGATACGGGATTTAGCCTCGGCAGATCGGTCGCAAGCACATCGATCAGTCCAGAAGCAAATATTTCTGTTCGAAGAGTAATTGCCAGATCCGATTCAACCGCGACCCTAAGTGCTGAGAGACTAGCGGTTTCCAGAAAGATTCGATAAGGCCGGCCGGCTGCTTCCAGCGGAGCGATGGCCATGTCACGAAAGCGGCAGGGGCTTTGCATCAAAGCCAAGGGCACCTCTTTTAATTTCAGGAGATCTTTGCAGCCAAGCCAAACTGTTGGAGCACTGCATATCGCTGCCGGATCGTCTTGCGCGCCGATTCCCAGAGCCAGATCGAGCCGGTCGCTTGCCAGCAGATCCATTAGCTCCATTGTACCTCCCACGCGAACCTGCAGTTGCGTGTTCGGGTTTGCCTTAACGAAGCGTAACAATATTTCGCCCAGCAGGGCCTCGGCGAAGTCCTGAACCAGGCCGACGCGAAGAGCTCCAGCCAAGGACTCACCGGTCAGCGCAATGACTGCCTGATCGTTGGTCGTCAGAATACTGCGAGCATATCCCAGCAATTCCTCTCCCGCAGGGGTCAGCCTAAGCCGACGCCCCTCGCGATAAAAAAGAAGCGTCTGCAGCGTCTCTTCGAGACGTTTCACCTGCAGGCTTAAAGCAGACTGAGTAACGAATATTCTTTCGGTGGCTCGCCCCATCCATCCGGACTCGACGATGGCGACAAAACTTCTCAATAACTCCATTGGCAAATTGAGCATCGTTGTACACCCACTAATCCCTTAGTCTGCAGCTAAAGGTATTGGTCAACTTACCAGCCCCACTCGACGGCGCAGACAAATGGATACCATGTAGGGGCCGATCAGCTGGTGGAGGAAGACCTTGGACGTTCCTAGAAGCTCGTTGTGACAACGTCAGATTGGGGAACCCGAAAGTCGAGGCGGTTTGGATAAATTCAGCTTTTGCGCCGCTGCATCAAATGCAGATCGTCCCGCGGCAATCAATATCGTGTCATTTTGGGGAGCATGAGCACGGCTACACAATACGTTGCGATAATGCCGCTCCAGCTCGTTATGCCGGGTCAATCCGGGATTTCCGATCGCCTCCAATGCAGTCGATACCGCGTCAATTGCGTTCTTGGTCACCAGATATTTCATGAGAAGGGCGTCTGTCGTCGGTGGCGGCGCACCATTGTCCGTACAGTCACAGAAGTTTTTCAGAAGGGCGCGATTAGCCAATAGCAGCGCATCGATCCGGCCGACCAGATCCTGAAACCGCGGCAGGGTCGATAACGCGGCGCCGAGATTGGATGGTGTTCGCGTCTGAGCGAAATGGATGAACCAATCACGGGCTGACTGTGCGATACCATCATACAATGCACCAAGCAGAACTGCCATCCATGACGATTGACGGTCATTGGCTATCTGCCAATCGGGGGGTTGTCGGATGTCTACCGCATGATCCAAAGGTATCTTGACCTTCTCGAGAACAACATCGTGACTCGCCGTCGCGCGCATTCCAAGGTGGTTCCAGGATTCCTCTATCCGGACACCTTGTTCGCCTTTGGGAACCAAAAAATATCCTACGAGCGGGCGATCATCGTCGGTCCTTGCCCACACAAGCATATAGTTTAGTACATAACTTCCGGTTGAAAATATTTTCCTCCCCGTGATGACCCAGCCGTCACCTTTGCGCTCCGCCAGCGTGGCGGGCAGTCCCCCGCGAGAAGGAGTCCCCAACTCGGGTTCGACGCGAAGAGCATTTGCCAATGCCCCATGGCTTATTGCCCGCTGCTCCAACATGAGACGGATATGCTTTGGCCATCTATCCAGGCCGTCCATGCCGGTCAGACTCATATATTGCATAGCCAAGATCAAAGCGGTTGACGGCTCTCCTTGGGCAATTTCCCGGATCACCTTTGCCGCGGTTGCAAGCACACCTCCCATCCCTCCCCGCTCCACAGGGATGGTGAGAGCAAGCAATCCCTTTTCGCGTAACGCCTCGAAATTTTCCACCGGCACCGTGCCCGTAGCATCGTAATGGGCAGCAGTTTTACTGAAGTTCTCCCGCAGCTCGGCAAGTTTGCTATCGATACTAGATGAATTTTCCGAATTCAGGTTTGTATATACCGCAGTCATAGCTCCACTCTCTTCTTTAGGATTTTATGATTTTTTAGATGTTCAGGGTGCGATACCGCCGATCGAAATAGACCAGCGGATCTGCGTTTCTACGCCTGATGCTCGTTATATTGACGATGAATATATCGTGGGTTCCCGC
The DNA here is from genome assembly GCF_006440715.1 of Mesorhizobium sp. B2-7-3. Lineage (NCBI taxonomy): Bacteria > Pseudomonadati > Pseudomonadota > Alphaproteobacteria > Hyphomicrobiales > Phyllobacteriaceae > Mesorhizobium > Mesorhizobium sp. B2-7-3. Next base: position 416,331 of record NZ_VFTY01000002.1, on the reverse strand, counting down.
ATCAATAAGCCGCTCGATGCTCCCGACCATGGAGATCAAGGCATTCTCAAATTCGGGCAGTTGTCCGAATTCCCGCATCCATAAGGACGGATCAAAGCGCTCGTTAAAACGCTGGGCGCTCGAGAAACGCTCAGCCTCCGCCTGATCCGTATCGGAAAGTATCGCGATGCTGCAATGGCTTGAGCGGGACAGCGCTTCATAACTATGAGCGGCCTTCCTAATGCAAAACAGCACACTCGCCGGATCGGTCGAGAGGAGGGGGGGGTCAACGAACTGACCAACATCCCCCTGGGAAATCCGGATTCGACACATGCCACCACGGCCACACCCGTCGCCAGACATGCCATGGCATCCTTGAACGAGGCGGATGTGCGCTCTCTTGAATCCGTTCGGTTTCGCAGTTTCGGCAAATTTCGATCGATGTTTCCAGTATATTCCATCAATTTTTTTCCTCTGGAAGGTAAGTTTGATTTATCGAAACGTTCGAACTGCGATTTGGATGTTTTTATCCAAGATGCTGCCCCTCAGAGCATGTGGCGAAAACTTATCAGTTTGTCTTTTTTGGTCTAACGACATTTCGAAATACCAATTATGCGGCACGCAAATGAATGGTCTCCTTAGCGATCGATTGCTTTATCCGTGAGCGCGAGGCGGCCATGGCGAGCAATAGGGTAGACGAGTTCCCCGCGACATTTTGAGGCTTACTCATTGCGGAAGGTATGCTGCAGACCCGCGAGTTCTGCCGTCACCATCTTGCCGGCCTGAACTACCTTCGGGATCAGTTTCTCAATCGTGTCGATCGTCAGCCGCGTTGACGGGCCCGATATTCCGATCGACGCAATAGCATTGCCTGTGGGATCGAAAATCGGCGCAGCCACCCCGTACACTTCCTCGCGAAATTCCCCACAATTGATTGCGTAGCCATTGGCCACAATGCATTCCATTTCCTTGTCGAGATGCTTGGGCGAGGTGATGGTTGCGCTGGTGTATCGTTGCAGCTTTGCAGCGACACTCGACCGCAAATGCCGGTAATTATAGGCGAGGAGTATCTTGCCCGTTGCGACGCAGTGGAGCGGGGAGCTTCCGCCTTTTTGGGTATACGCCCGGACGGGCCGATCTGACTCCAGTTTGTCGACGTAAAGGACCTCGAGCCCGTCCAACACTGACAAATGGACTGACTCGTTGCACGAGTCCGCAAGGAAGCGCATTGCCAGAGACGAGACGCCGGGCAAATCCGTTTGAGTGAGAACGGTATTACCAAGCTTCCAGAGCTTCATTGAGCATCGATAGTTGCGATCGGCATCCTGCTGGATGAAACCGAATTTCTTGAGCGTCACGAGAATTCGATGGGTGTTTGACTTTGTGAGGTCAGCTTCGGACGCAATCGCGGTCAGGCCCTTGGAGGTGGGCGATGACGCTAGGTTTTCGAGGATCAATAGTCCCTTGGAGAGCGTGGCGGACAACTCGATCTTTCTTCCCAATAAGGTCGACCGGTTGGCCGACAAAAACAATTTGCATTAGCCTACGCCTTGTGTCAACATTCGAACCAGGTGTTCTACATCTCGGAACAATTTCAGGGAGTCTCAAAAAGATGTTGGATTCCCGAAGGTCTTTTTGAGCGGTATCGCCGCCCCATTGAATGAAGGGGAAAATGTTCCAAGGGAAGCAGCTTCAATGAAAAAACTTCCGTTCCCGCGACTGATTTTGGGCGGTATATGTGGCCCGAAAGCTAAACTTCTTTGCTATGCAGCAACACTGACGCTCCATAAGAAATTAGTATGAAGAGTACGATTCTCGACCTTTTGTGGCGACGTATGGCAAGTGCCTTACTAACGCTGCTGATTGTCTCTTTTGCAATATTCTTTGCCACTTCGCTTTTGCCGGGCGATGTAACGGAGATTCTTTTGGGTCAGGCAGCTACGCCGGAAGCGGTTGCGGGCCTGCGCGACGCAATGCATCTCAATGATCCGGCAATCATTCAGTTTTTAAAGTGGCTGGGCGGGCTCGTGATCGGCGACCTTGGAAAGTCCTATTCCAATAATATGCCAGTTGCCGACCTAATTGGGGGGCGCCTGGTAAACACCCTAGAACTCGGTCTCGTCACAGCCCTGATATCTGTGCCGTTATCGCTGGCACTTGGCATTACGGCCGCAATCAACCATGGCACCGTCTATGACCGAGCAGTATCTGCTCTTACTGTCGGAGTCATCTCCGTACCTGAATTTCTCATAGCCACAACCGCCCAGCTTGTCTTCGCTGTGTATCTGAAATGGCTTCCAGCTCTATCACTTGCGAGTGATATCAGTTCGATAGGTGAGTTGCTGCGTATCTATACCATGCCGGTGATCACCTTGATTTTTGTTAATTCGGCTCAGATGATCCGCATGACGCGCGCGGCTGTGATCGAAACTCTCCATACCCCATACGTCGAAATGGCACGACTTAAGGGCGCATCGCGCGGCCGAATCGTATTCAGGCACGCGCTACCCAATACGCTTGGGCCAATCTTCAACGCAATTGCACTTTCACTATCATATTTGCTTGGAGGCGTCATCATCGTCGAAACAATATTCAACTATCCTGGCATAGCAAAGCTTATGGTTGATGCTGTATCCACGCGCGATCTACCACTTATACAATCATGCGCGATGATTTTTTGCGTTGGATATCTTGTGCTTGTTACGGTCGCAGATATCGTGGCAATTCTGTCAAACCCGAGGCTACGGTGATGGTCGCAACAGATGCAATCTCCGTCGCAAGTCGCAGGTCGCGTTATAAGCTCAACAAAGTGGCGATTGGCTGTTTTGCTGTCATTATAGCGTGGACACTCGTCGCGATTTTTGCTCCCCTAATAGTACATTATCCCATCGGAAAGATTGTCGACTCCAACTATTTTGGCCCCATCAGTCGGAACTTCTGGATGGGCACTGACTACCTTGGGCGTGACATGTTTTCCCGCATAATGATGGGAGCGCGTTTTACAGTAGGCATCTCTCTCATCGCCGTACTCATCGCTTGCTTCAATGGCGTTGTGCTGGGAATGATGGCCGCGGTAATTGGCGGTTGGTTTGACACGATTGTGAGCCGCCTGATGGACGCGCTGATCTCCATTCCCAGCAAACTGTTCGGTCTGGTCGTCGTTGCCGGTGCGGGCTCATCCCTCCAGGTACTGGTCTTCACGTTGGCAGTGATCTACACCCCGGGTTCCTATCGCTTCGCCAGAGCGTTTGCGGTCAATATCAACACCATGGACTATATTACGGTCGCACGCGCTCGAGGCGAGCGTCTGGGATACATAATCAGATCCGAAATTCTACCGAACATTCTGGCTCCCGTCCTCGCCGATTTTGGCTTGCGGTTTGTATATATTGTGCTCCTTCTGTCGGGGTTGTCGTTTCTTGGCGTTGGCGTGCAACCTCCAAACGCGGACTGGGGCGCCTTGGTCCGAGAAAATCTCGATGGTCTCTCCTTTGGAGCGCCAGCGGTCATGTTTCCCTCCCTGGCGATCGCTACCCTTACGATTAGCGTCAATCTGCTTATCGACAATCTCCCGCAAAAGATCCGTGATCGGAGTGAGTAATGCAGGAACTTGTCAAAATTAGAAACCTCAAGGTCGAAGCCAAGACGGACTCTGGACGGCTGGTCGAAATTATTCGCGATGTGTCTTTCGACATCGTTGCGGGTGAGGTTGTTGCCCTGATCGGTGAAAGTGGGTCGGGAAAGACCACGATTGCCCTGACGTTGATGGGCTATGCACGGCCAGGCTGCCGGATCAGCGGCGGCCAGGTAATGTTTAATGATCGCGACCTCGTCACATTGCCGGAGCGTGAAAGGGCGCGGCTCAGGGGAAATGAAATTGCCTACGTTCCACAAAGTGCTGCGGCGGCTTTCAACCCCGCTATCAAGATAATTGACCAGGTGACGGAGGTCACCGCTATCCACAAAACAATTCCAATGGATCAGGCGCGTATCAAAGCCGTTGAGCTGTTCCGTGCGTTGGCGCTGGCTGATCCGGAAACAATTGGAGACCGCTATCCGCATCAAGTCTCCGGCGGTCAACTGCAACGACTTGCTGCCGCGATGGCCCTGATCAGTGATCCAAAGCTGATGATCTTCGATGAACCCACCACGGCCCTGGATGTTACGACCCAGGTAGAGGTCTTGCGCGCATTTAAGGCTGTATTGGCCGAGAGAAATATAGCTGGCGTATATGTTTCACATGATCTCGCCGTAGTAGCTCAGATTGCTGATCGTATCATTGTTCTCAAGGACGGCGAAATACAGGAGGTCGGAGAGACCGACCAAATCATCAAGAGTCCTCTACATCCCTACACGAAAGACCTGATTGGCGCAGTTGAACCAGCAACCCTGCGACGCGACGACGATAAGGGCCAAGGCGACTCTGTTATTCTGGAGGTTCGCAATTTGATAGCCGGCTATGGTGCAAAGACGGCCAAAGGATTACCACAAGTCGTCGCCGTAAATTCCGTCGACATCAAGATATTGAAAGGCCGCAATCTCGGCGTTGTGGGCGAATCCGGGTCTGGCAAATCCACTCTAGCTCGCGCAATTGCCGGTATTTTTCCAGCGGCATCAGGAACTGTCATCTTCGATGGCAACGAGCTTGCTCTTGACGCTCGTCAACGCACGCGAGAGGCCTTGCGCCAACTGCAGATCGTTTTCCAATCCGCCGATACGTCGCTTAATCCTTCCAGATCAATTGAGGATATACTGGCGCGACCGCTCCAATTTTATCACGGCATGAATCGGGAATCTCGCGCCAAACGCATCGATCAACTCCTCGATATGGTGCAACTGCCTCGCACCGCAAAATTTCGCTTACCAAGTGAACTTTCGGGGGGGCAGAAGCAGAGAGTCAATTTGGCACGCGCACTTGCTGCAGAGCCGAAGCTAATTCTCTGCGACGAAGTCACGTCAGCTTTGGACACGGTTGTTGCTGCCGCAATTATCGACTTGCTGAAGGAGCTACAACGCGAGTTGGAACTTTCCTACCTCTTCATTAGTCATGACTTGTCGACAGTACGCGCCATTTGCGATGACGTCGCCGTCATGTTGTCGGGTGAAAAAATAGAGCAGACTTCGCCTGAAAAGTTTGGCCGTACGGATGCTCATCCCTATTCACAACTCCTTTTCGCCTCTGTTCCGAAGCTGGATTCTGGGTGGCTTGATGCTCTCGAACAAGATCCGAAACTGACGAAAGCTTTCTTTGGGAGCAAAGGCGCGTGATGTCGAAGGCCTCGCGCCTTCGCCGCCTGCCTTATAATCAACACCTTACATTTGATGGACGGAGCTCAATGGGCAGTTTCAAGATGATCGAAAAAGGCAACCCTGCCGACGATTCGCGATTGTTTCGGCGATGTCTAGGTCTCTTTGGAACTGGTGTCGCTGTCATCACAACTCGACACCAGGGAAAGAACGCGGGTGCCACTGTCAATTCGGTGGCCTCAGTGTCACTCGATCCTCCCCTCGTCCTCTGGTCTATCAGCCGGACCTCAAGAAGCTTCGACATTTTTCAGAACGCCGAGGGGTTTGTCGTCAACATATTGGCAAAAGATCAAGTGGATTTATCCCGGCACTTCGCCAGCCCGGCCCCCGACAAATTCGCACAGGTCGCGACGACGCCAGGTTGGAATGATATTCCAACCATCGATGGCGCTCTTGTCCATATCGAATGCCAAAATGAAAGTTCCTACGATGGTGGTGACCACGTCATCAAAGTGGGGCGCGCTTTGAATGTTTGTGCATTCGAAGGCGATCCATTGATGTTTGTTCAGGGTCGGTACGCCGTCGCCGTCGATCATCCCGGCATGAGAGTACGTCCGGAAGTTCCCAAACAGGCCGAAGACCGCTGGGAGCCAGTTCCCAACAGCATGATCTCCTTGATAACCAGGGTAAACCGTCTGCTCTTGCAAAAGTTTGAGGAGCAGCGAGCGGCTGAGGGAGGGCACCAGTCCGTCACGCGCGCCATGGACGCGCTGGGTGAAACGCCCAACATAACAGTGTCATCCCTGGCCAAGAAGACGTTCCAGGGTATCCGGGACACTGAAGATGCCCTGGCTGAAATGAAGTCGATGGGCCTCGCCGTGCAAGAAGGCGACAGGTTTAGTTTAACCCACGCTGGCTATGACAGTCGCGAAGCGATACGGCGCAGGTGGCTTCAATTCGAAGCCGAGGAGTTATCCGATCTTTCGCAGAAGCAAATCGCCGACACAATTGATGTTCTTAGTCAACTTTGGGCTAGGAAGTGACCATCGAGGTTGGAATGGTTGATGAAAAGGTGCCTTCAGCACATCCATTGCATGTCATCGAAGATGGCGAGAGTGTGACTGCGAAGGATTTCTGGGCCTTACTCGGTCAGCGAGTGATCGGCAGTACCATTATCACTGTGGATGGTGCTGAGGGACCCGCTGGCTTCCTCGGACTGTCCGCTTCCCACGTCACGTCGACCCCACCGACGATGGTGGTTTCGATCGATGGGAAAACCTCTGCCTGCGCGGAGATTCGTAGGCAGCGGCGTTTCGCCATAAACTATTTGCCGGCAACGTCACAGAGCCTCGTCGATCTGTTCTCCGGAAAGGCCGGCATTAAAGGCGCTAGCCGATTTTCAGACGGCGATTGGACTTCATTGAAGACAGGCTGCCCAATCTATCGCGACGCTTTAGGGGCCGCAGATTGCCAGGTGGAAGAAATATTTGATCGGCATGGTGTTGCGATTGTGTTGGGTCGGGTCGTCGCCACGATGATTAAAGAAGATGGAATACCACTCGTTCACTACCGTGGGCGCTCGATCGCCTTCGAACAGCTCGGGATAACAGGCTAGGCCCAGGCGCGATCCGACATCCGAACCCGTCGTCCAGGGCCAAGGTTTCGACCAAAAATTTGACGTGCTCTGGGCGCTGAGCCGGCTTCGGGATGCTATCAACAGCCGCGACTATCGCCTAAGTGAAAGAAGTGCCCTGAGCTTCGTCCTTTGATCCATCGAACGTTCCTGTCCTATCTCGAGGCGTATCGAGATAAGCTAACTCGACCCAGGCCGAAGCGATCCCACGTTGCCCTTCTTTGAGCCATGGTTTGAACCTTGTTTAGGAAGCAGGTGCACCACTCTGTCTTGCATTGATGGCATCACATGAGTGTCACAACGTCTTCGACCTGGTAAGCGTCGCTTTCGCGCTACGGCTTGGTAGTTCTTGACGGTCGTTGTCCTCAATTCCGGCATTTGATGACGTGCTGGTTCTATCAAACCAGCACGTGATGGCGCCAACACGCCGACTTCGGAGGTTGACAGGGTTGGACCAGTGACCTAACATATAGAACAGCGTTCTATATTATGGAACGACAGTCGAGGCTGGTTTCACTGGATGACGGCTGGCGGAGAAACATGGCGGAGTTGGCATCTCTATCGATCGAGGACAGTCCGGCGGTCCAGTGCTGCCAAGGAGCGGCCGCTCTGTTCGGTGGGGTGCTACTGGCGGATATTGGCTCCGATGTTCTTAAGGTAGGACGCCGCCTAGGTGGCGCTGACCTCCGTATTCGCCCGCCGTTCGTTGAAGGCCTGGGCGGCACTTTGCATCGCTGGATAAGGCAACCGACCAGAGCGATTGATCTAAGCTGCGCCAGGTGAACACAATAGCCGTTGAAGATTTAGCAGCGCATATGGGCCTTGCTGATAAAAATGGCCAGTTCAAGAAAACAGTTTTCGCGCTGGACTGAAAAAGAAGTGAATATGCCTTCAAGCTCATGGCTGAAGCCCATAGTACCCAATCCAGGAGATCTACATGTCTATCGACGTCATCGGCCATCTAAACATCAACAATTCGTCGGAATCGCAGTCGGCCAAGGGCGCGGACTTTGACATAAATCATTTGGAGGCTGCGGCTAAGGCGCTTGATGAAGCGGGATTCGATAGGGCGCTTATTCATTTCACTTCGGTCTGGTCGGAGAGCATGATGGTCGCACAACATGCCGCTTCGGTCACAAAACGCCTTGGATTTATGGTCGCGCATAGGCCCGGCTTCACGGCTCCGACGATCGCCGCCAGACAATTTGCAACATTGGATCAGTTAACCGGCGGTCGCGCCGCGGTACACATCATCACTGGCGGCAATGACGCTGAGCTCCGTCAGGATGGCAGCCATATTGGCAAGGATGAACGTTACGCTCGCGCCGACGAATACCTTGATATATTGAAGAAAGAATGGACTTCCGACAAGCCCTTTGACTATCGCGGCAAGTATTATCACGTCGAACAAGCCTTTTCGAAAATCAAATGCGTTAACACTCCACATATTCCCATATACTTCGGCGGCGCTTCGGATGCAGCCATAGAGGTTGCGGGCAAGCATGCCGATGTCTACGCCCTTTGGGGTGAAACCTATGCGCAGGCTCGTGAGACGGTTTCGAGAGTTAAAGCCTCAGCTGCAAAACATGGACGCCAAATCCGGTTCAGTTTGTCTATGCGTCCGATACTGGCTTCTACCGAAGAGGCAGCTTGGCAAAAGGCGCAGGGAATCCTCGAGCAGACCAGGCAATTGTCTGAGAAGACTGGGCCGGTATTCAAACCACAGGAGAATACGGGCGCGCATCGCCTGCTTGAAGCGGCTGCGCAGGGACCGCGGGTCGACAAGAGGTTGTGGACCGAACTCGCGAAGCTGACGGGAGCATGGCAGGGGAATTCAACATCGCTTGTTGGCACCGCGGAACAGGTCGTCGATGCGATGTTGGACTATTACGACATGGGCATTACGACGTTCCTGATACGAGGCTTCGATCCGATCGAGGATACGAAACTGTATGGTCGAGAATTATTGCCTCTCCTGCGGGAGATGACCCACAAGCGAAGTGCTGGGGAGTCGCTGCGGAATGAGAAAAGCCAAGCTGGATCTTTGGTTTAAAACTGGCATTGCGATCTAGGATTGCGATGCTTTTGTAGCGATATCACACTATAAAAGAGAGGGAATGACATGACTAACGAGTACACGTTCTTAGGTCCACAATATAATAAGATGGTGGAAGAGGCGATTGCTCATGGAGCCACGAGACGTGATCTCTTGCGCTACATGATGCTAGGTGGTGCCGCCGCCGCGATGGGAACGAGTATTTTTAGCCAGGCAACCCCGGCTTTTGCACAAACTCCGGTGCGCGGCGGATCGTTAAAGGCTGCCGCTGCCGTCACTTCGACGGCAGAAACGCTTGACCCGGCAAAGTCAGGCATGGTCACCGATTTTGTCCGGTGCTGCGCGCTCTACAATCGGCTGACAATCCTTAAAAGCGACGGTCGCCCGAAAATGGAGTTGGCCGAGAGCGTCGAGACCGACGATGCCAAGGTATGGACGGTGAAGTTGCGGAAGGGCGTTACCTTCCACGACGGTCGGTCGCTGACATCCGCTGACGTCGTCTTCACGCTCAAGCGGCATCTTGACCCTGCTGTCGGGTCGAAAGTCAACTCCATTGCCAAGCAGATGAAAGACTTTAAGGCCGTTGATGACCACACCGTAGAGATCACTCTGGAAAGTGCAAACGCCGACATTCCGACAATTCTGGCGCTCAATCACTTCCAGATCGTCGCGGATGGAACGACGGACTTCTCAAAAGGCAATGGAACTGGCCCATTTAAACTCGATAGTTTTGAGCCGGGTGTTAAGTCTCTCATGACAAGAAACCCGAATTATTGGAAGCCCAATCTGCCCTATCTGGACTCCTTCGAATTCTTTGCAATCAGCGACGACACTGCCCGCGTCAATGCGGTGCTGTCGGGTGACGTGCAATATGCCGGCATCATCAACCCAAGATCGCTTCCGCTGTTCGAAAACCAACCAAGCGTCAAAGCGGCAACTTCGTCGTCCGGTTCCTACACCAATCTCGTCAGCCGCTTGGACATGGACCCTGGTGACAAGGCCGGTTTTGTGGCCGGTCTTAAATATTTGATGAATCGCGAGCTTATTCAAAAAGCCGTCTTTAAAGGCACTTCAGAGATCGCGAACGACCAGCCAATAGACAAGTCAAGCATATATTATAATTCCGAGGTGAAACCGAAGCCTTACGACCCAGATCAGGCTAAATTCCACTTTAACAAGGCGGGATTGTTAGGAGCATCCATCCCAATGATTGCTTCTGAAACAGCCTATAATTCTATTGACATCGCCGCAATACTTCAGCAGTCCGCTGAAGAGATCGGAATGAAGTTGGATGTGAAGCGCGTACCTCCGGATGGATACTGGTCCAATCACTGGCTCAAGGATCCTGTGCATTTCGGTCACTGGCTTCCACGGCCCACGCCCGATATCATTTTCTCCATCGCCTACTCTTCCAATGCAGCCTGGAATGAGAGCCGCTACAAGTCGGAGAAGTTTGACACCATGTTGCTTGAGGCGCGGGGCATGTTGGATGAGGCCAAGCGGAAGCAAATTTACGGTGAAATGCAAATGATGGTGTCTGAAGATGCAGGCACCGTCATACCAGCATTCAAAACGACGACTGACGCAATGTCATCGAAACTTCACGGGTTTGAATCCAATCCATTGGGTCCGATGATGGGCGGCGCGTTTGCCGAATATGTCTGGCTGGAAGCCTAGCAGAGACTGCTCGGATTGTCTGAACAGCTTCGCATGTTCGACAAGGAAGTCATCGAGGCTGGCATTCTTATAATACGATTTGCTGTGCAGCTCCGGGCGGTCTACTTCCTCCCGGAGTTGCGTGTTATAAGGAAGGTATAAATGATAGATTTATTGAGTAACGACTGATTTATTGCCTCGTCTGATATTACCAGCACATCGGAACAGTTCTATCAGGAGACAAGCTTGAAACGTAGCCACATGATCCTCAGCGCGTTTTTGTTCAACCCGCAGGGTGATCATCGCATGTCATGGCGCCATCCCCGCGGCCCGGGCCGTGAGGTGCTGGATCTGGAATTTTTCAGCAATCTCATGCAGGCAGCTGAGCGCGCCAGGATGTGCGCGGTCTTCATCGCCGATCACGTCGCGATCTGGGATTCAGTACAAAGCGGCGTCGCCCACTACGCCAATGCCCGGCTGGAGCCGCTGACACTGATGTCGGCGCTGGCTGCGGTCACCCGGCATATCGGTCTGATCATAACGACATCGACCTCCTACAGCGAACCCTACAATGTCGCCCGAATGTTCGCCTCGCTTGACCATATCAGCAAGGGCCGGGCGTCGTGGAACGTCGTCACTTCGAACTACAACGAGGAGGCCCGCAATTTCGGCCGCGACGGCAATATCGAGCACGCCTTCCGCTACGAACGCGCCACCGAATTTCTCGATGTCGTCAAGGCGCTGTGGGACAGCCCTCTGTGTCGAACTCGCCGGCATATTGGGCCCTGCTCACGCAGGGCCGTAGCTCGACGCGCGATGGCAAGCTGAACGGACGGTGGAGTTTCCGCCCCGAGTGCGCTCGTTAGGCCTCAGCGTTTGACCTGCGCCTCGCTCTTCCTCACGACTCAATAGCCGCCAGGCCGGAGTTTATCTGCGGTCTACGCAGTATGACGTGAGCCGAGCCACGGAGCACGAACGTCGTCTTGGCGGTTGAGGCGGCATGTTTGCGGCCATTCGGGGTTGCGCAAGCAAAATTGATGCTCTCGACGCCTTCGTCCGTGGCTCAATGCATCACCGCAAGGAGCACTTGCCGATATTCGTCCGGTGTGAGCGGCAAGGGATTCGTCGCATGGCTGTGGTCGGCCAGGGCGCGTTCGACGATGAGGGACAATTGCTCTTCTTTCACCCCCAGCGTCTTCAGTCCGATAGGGATCCCGAGTTCGTGGTTCAGGTCATTGAGCGCGCCCACCAGCCCTCCCGTCTCGATGCCAAGCACGGCTTCTATGCGCTCGAACTTGGGCTCAGCCATCGGACGGTTTATCGCCATCACCGCCGGAAGCAGAATGGCGTTGAGCGTGCCGTGATGGAGATTGGGCGATTTGAGGCCACCCATGGCGTGTGAAAGCGCGTGGATCGCCCCCAACCCCTTTTGGAACATGAGCCCACCTTCGAGCGCGCCCATCATCAGCGCGGTTCGCGCCACGAGGTTTGAACCGTCGTGGAACGCCGCGCGAACATGAGTCCAAATCCGCACCGCGCCATCGAGCGCAATGGCCTCGGCAGGCGCGTTGTCGCGCGGCGACAGATAGGTTTCAAGACAGTGGGATAGAGCATCGAGCGCCGTCGCTGCCGTCAGCCCGGGCGGCATCCCCATCGTTAGTTCCGGGTCACAGATCGCGCATTTGGGAATAAGGTGCGGGCTTACGAACCCCAACTTGCGGCCATCCTCCAGCGTGATAAGCGCCGCCCGGCCAACTTCGGCACCTGTCCCCGCCGTCGTGGGAATGGCGATCACCGGCGCCACTTCGGCGGTTATCTTTTCGAGGCCGCCTTCGATTAACGCATACCGCGCCAGATTGCCCTGGTGGGTGGCAAGAAGCGCCACGCCCTTTGCAAGATCGACGGGCGAGCCCCCGCCGATTACGACAACACCATCGCACCCTTTATTACGATAGAGTTCCACCGCAGCCAGGGTTGCCGCCTCGGTCGGATTGGAGGGCACGTCAAGAAATACCGGCAGATCTTCCGGCAGAAAGGGCACGATTTTGTCGACTAACCCCGCCGAAACGACGCCATGGTCGGAAACCAGCAGCGGACGGCTGATCCGCAGCCGCTCCATCCGCCCAGGAAGCTGCGCGAGGCTCCCCGATCCGAATTCGATGTCGGTAAGATAGGCTATTACAGCCATGGTCCGTGCTCCCTGCCGCAGGAAGAAACGCCTCCGTCAAAGGGAGGCTATGGTTCCGACCCTGAGGCGGGTCGCGGCCCGCCGGGTGCCATTGATCAGCGGCTTGCCGAATTCCGGAATATCGATCTCGAACACATCTCCCTCCTCGGTCACAAATCCGTCTCCGAACGAAGCGACCGAAGTCCCTAGGAACTGCACGTGCACATCGCCCGGCCTGAGGAACTGATCGTATTTGAAGTGGTGATATTCGAGATTTGCGATCGAATGGGACATGTTGTCCTCGCCCGTGGGAAAGGCCTTCTCCCATACGATCTGCCCGTTCCTGCGGATGCGCGCTAGTCCTTCCAAATGCGCGGGGAGATCGCCCAGCCGCAATTCGGGCCCGAAAGCGCAATGGCGCAGCTTGGCATGGGCCAAATAGAGATAATTCTGCTTTTCCATCACGTGGTCGGTGGCCTCGTTGCCCACCGCGAAGCCGACCCGGTAGGGCAAGCCGTCATCGCCGATCACATAAAGCCCCACCACTTCAGGTTCTTCGCCCGCATCGCGGGCGAATTGGGGCACCAGGAGCGCCGCGCCGGGACGCACCACGATAGACCCGTCACCCTTGTAGAACCATTCAGGCTGGACACCGATCTCGCCATCCGCGGGCTTGCCGCCTTCGACGCCCCATTTGAACATCTTCATGGAATCGTTGAGATCGGCTTCCGCGGTTGTGGTGGCCGACTGGTGCATCTTCGAGCGCGACGCGGCGCTGCCAATGTGAGTCAGTCCCGTCCCTGCAACGATGCAATGGGCCGGATCGGAATGGTCGAGAGGAGGCAGCACTCGCCCCCCATCCAACAGGATCTGGTAGGAATGCGTCTTGCCGGTTCCCAACTCCTTGACGCGATCGGCAATCGTATTGCCGCGGCGGATCGCATCCAGGGCCAGTTCGCGCGTGGTTGAAAGAGTATTGAGTTCCCTGATCTCGTCGCCGGCGACAATCCCCACCGCCCTCGATCGGGTATCGGTTTCAAACTGAATCAGACGCATAATCACTCCATTTTTAGAAGGGCGGACCTGTTATTCGCACCAGAACGGACTGGGCAGCGACCGCCGCGTGGACTAGCCGGAGTGCGAGGGCCGCATCCTGCTGTTTTCACTTGGAAAGGCTCCCCATCGATGCCGACCATAGCCAATAGGGATCCCCCCGTATAATGAAGAGCTCCGATATCACTATAACCAAAACGAATAGCCGATGCTGCCAAACCTCGAATCAATCTCGACGCGCCTCAAATTGCGCCACTTCCGGCTGCTGATCGCGATCGACGATCACGGATCACTCTTGAAGGCGGCCGACGCGGTGGGCATCAGCCAGCCCGGCGCGACCAAGGCCCTTCAGGAAATCGAAGACGCGATCGGCAACGCCCTCTATGTGCGGACTAATCGCGGCCTCCGTCCCAACGAGCTTGGCCATTGCGCTACCCGCTATGCCCGGCTGATCTATCAAGACGTTACCCATTTGCGCGAGGAGATAGGGGGGATTCTGGACGGACATGGCGGGCGGCTTGCCGTCGGCACTATCATGGGCGCAGTGCCGCTCCTGACCGATCATCTCACCCAACTTCTGGAGCGGCAGCCCGCGATCCGCGTGGAATTGGTCGAGGACACTAGCGCCCATCTGCTCGACCTGCTCGACAATGGCCGGCTAGAGATGGCTATCTGCCGCACCAGCGTCAGCCCTCGCCCCGACGTATATGACGATCACCGTATCTCGGACGAGCAACTCGCCGTGGTTGCCAATGTCGGCCATCCTCTGGTCAGCGGTCCGGCCCGGTTGAGCGATCTCGCCGACAGCACTTGGATCGTCTATGCCGCCAATATGCCCATGCGCCGCTATCTCGAACAGGAATTCCAGAACCAGGGATTGCGCTTTCCCACCAGCCTCATTGAGACCACCTCAGCATTTTCCACCCTGGCGCTACTTCAGCGCAATCCTGCTTTCGTCGCACTGCTCTCGACAGAGGTCGCCAACGTGCTCAGCCGAACCCGGACCACAACCATGCTGCCCATCGCTCTGCCGGCCCGCAGCGAGCCCTATTATTTGGTGCGACGCAGCGACCGAACACTCTCTCCCATTGCCGAAAGTTTCTGGCACGGCATGGTAAACTCGCCCTAACGGCGTTTGAACCGCTTCTTGAAGCGACATTGAGGGTGATGTGATCAGGGTTGCGCCGGTCGGTCGTGCTCCTCCTTGACGGCGCCGTTGAAGAAGTCGATGAGCCCGAACGCTGTGTTGTCGTGGGGCAAGGTCGAGGATCATATGCGATTCCGCGGCGCCACTTCGCTACGCGGGGACAGCGCCTCTTCATAGGCGTCGACCCGCCGTTAGACCTGAGATCGGCGCGCTCTGAAGTCGAAGTAGGTCGCTTCCGGCGAATGCGGATGCGCTGACGTAGATCGTCGCGTCACCGACGAGCGCAGTCGAGAAATGCGCTTCGGAGGACCAACGGCCCATCGCCAGAACGGAACAGAAAAGAAGCGGAACTTTCGTGTGCGAGAATTACACACTGACTCTGATAACTAACTGATTTTGTCTATCTATACCCCACCCGAACGAGCAGTGCGGCACTTGGTTGGGACCAGGCGGCTTGCCTCCGCCGCAATTGATTTGAGAAGATGGTGCGGGTGGCCGGGGTCGAACCGGCACTCCTCTCGGAACTGGATTTTGAATCCAGCGCGTCTACCAATTCCACCACACCCGCATGCAACCAACCAAGCCCGTTCACGGCGTTTGCGAGCCTCGCGACTCTTGTGTTGCCCTAGGCGGCGTATGTGCCACAAGGTATTCCACGAAGTCCAGAGCGATTTCCTAGCGAAATTCGTGCCCTTTTTTCCCCCACGAGCCGAAGGTCCAGACTTGGCCACTTGGCACCGACTCCTAGTTCGATCCTCCTTCGCTTTGCATGGCCCATAGGCCAAGTTTGTTTCGCGGGCTAGAGGCCTCCGAACCGGCTGCTCCGGACAGCAAAGTCGCGCCAAACACGGAAACCGCCAAGGCGCCACTCAGACTGTCGCGTTTGGGGCCGTGAGCGGACGGTCAGCTTACGGGACGGCGTTGCTTGGAATACCGACTTCGGATTCAGAATGCGCTACCCGCACTTGCACTTGGTAGCCCCTAGCTAACTAGGTGTCAGTACCAAATGCTGTCAGGCATTTGTCTGAAAAAGTTGGCTATGCCGCCGAGTAATCGTTGTCTTGGTTCAGCAATCACCATCAGCTCAAAACTGCACTCACCAGCCGCCGCCACCCCCTACAGGCGCTGTCGTAGCCTTTAAATCGCAGTGCTTGGCTTCGCTGGGCATGCCCGGCGTTTGCGGAATTCTGTACGCGCCGTCACCATGGGGGGTTTTCGGTCATTTCCCCCCAGTGTGAGCCATCGACCGTGAAAGCGTGGCTGACATGGAAAATGCTAAGTCGCAGCCCCACTTCAATGAAAGCTATCGGCTCAAGGCAAGCGACGTGGAGGTAAGATGTCAACATTCTACTCAAGCGAAGTTCTGCGGTTCGAGGACCCGGTAACTCATAAACCGGAGTTCAGCCCCACGGAGCTGTCCAAGATGTTGGGCAAAGACCGTAAGAACTTCGGAGAGAAGTGGGGTAAGGAGCGACTGACGAAGGCGATGCGGGACGCTATAGAGGACACGCTGCCCAGCATTCATGATGATACCCCCCTTCACAGTTACTCCTGGCGCCTGTTCTTCAACCTGCGGTCGCTTCGAGAAACGGAAACTCGGGCGCGCGCTCGCGTTAAATCCGCGTCGACCAGCCAGTCTGTCGAGAAAATCATCCGGGCCTACGAACTCGGAGTCCGCGAGGTCGTCGCTTCCTTCGTGACGTCGATCGGGAAGGCCTCGTCGTTAATCAACGACGAAAATGGCGGTTCCTCCCTGAGCAGAGACGATCTAACCGAGATCTATCTCGCCGGCGCAGTGTTGCACACGGCACTGATCGTTTGGGAGGATGCTGCTGATGCCCTGACAGCACTCAAGAAGCGGGTGCCCCTCGATTTCGAGCTCTTGGAGCTCGAAGATTTCGTAAATGTCGTCGATGTGGCGGAAAAGTCTCACGCTCTCTACGGCGCTGCGGAGTTCGAGTTGCGACAATTGGCGAAGAAGAATCGCAAACTATGCGCGCCTGCGTTGAAGGAAGCGGCCCAGATGGGCGATGGCATCGTGCCTGACGGCATTGTGCTTGAGCTACGCGAGAAAGAGGCGCGCGAGGCGCAACTTGCGCAGCAAGACGCCGAGATCGTCGCGATTCAGATGGCGTCAATCGCCTCTCACGCCGTGGACTGGCAACGCGCTACCCCCGACTACAGGGCGATAATGGGCATATCTGAGAACGTCGCCGAGCGCCTCACAAGGCTGGCAAACAGCGCGCCCGCGGCGCTGCGCAACGGCGTCACGCTGCTTGATCGGCTGCCGAAGAACCAGCTTCTCGCGCGCAACATCGCCTATCAGGCGGTGCAGTGCGACGACGGACAAACCATGCGGCGTGCCGCCGAAATCATCGCGCGCCAGAAAGAGATTGAGATCAGCGCCGTGTGGCGCACCGAGATAATGGCACGCCGGCCGCTTTGTGAAGAAATTCACCTCGCGACCAGATTCGAGAACGGAAGTCCGAAACTGCTCAACCGTGATGGAGAAACGAAATGAAAGCCCAAGCTCTTGCCACCGTTGCCGCTCTTTTTGCTTTGACCTCAAGCTGTCTTGCGAGCGAAGGCAGATATGACGGAGGCGTCGAGACGGCTTCGTTGGCAACCGCATCTGCAGTAGATTTTGCGCACCCAAAAGCGCTGGGTGTGGGAGGTAACGCAACCGAAACGGCTGATAGCCCCTCTCCCGGTGAGAAGATTTCGATGGCGAAGCTGCTCGGCACAGACAGAATTTAGCCCGGCTGCTTTGGACTTGAAAAAGGGCGGCATCAGCCGCCCTTTTTCGTGGGGGATTTTGGTCGCTAACCCCTCATGGCTAAACCAGGCCAGCGGGTTTCGACTGCTGTCACCCCAAAGCGCGGGAATCGACCAGTCATACAGACTTTTGTCGCGATAGATGGCGACCGGACGAGCAGGACGCGCGTCCGAGTTCAACCTCTAGATTGAAAGGGTTTGTATCGTGGTCAATCTTCACCGCATCAAGCTAAAGGCTCTCGCCGCTTCTATAGCGGCACTCTGCTTGTTCGGTCAGTTGACGGCTTATGCCGCACCTGACACGAGCGGCATCCACGCGTTCTTTAACGACGACAGAAACCAATTCGTCGATTTCTGGCTGAACACCAATGGCCAGGTGACGGTTAAGGTCAGCAATGGCCTGCCGTGGCGCCCGATGTGGGTTGTCCTCCACGCGAACTTCATTTCCGGCGACCAGGTCATCGGCCGCAAGGACTACCATGTCTTTGCACCTTCACCGAATCCCGGCGGCGGCGGCGCGGAACGGTGGTTCCATTTCGGCAACCCCGGTTTTGCGGGTGTGACAGCCATCACGGTATCGACCAACAAGGAAGCGCCCTGGGGCAATCCGGAGCCGGGTTGGGAACCGGAAATCACGATTTCGGTGCCTTCCCCCTAAGCCTCAAAAGATGGCTGCCCTCGTGGCGCAATCACGCCAGCTAACAATGGGGCGACCGCGAGGCCGTCCCTTTGTTATCGGACTAAGCCTAGCTGCCTGTCCGCACCATCCCCAATCCGCGGCTCGGCGAACTCCCTGACGCATTGATTCAAGCTCGTAGGTCGTCCGGTCGGTACAGTAGCCCCAGACTAGCTCCTAGAAATTAGCTTTATCAGCGAATGCCTTTTGTACGCTATTGGCGCCCCGAGCCGTCATGGACGGGGCTCCTATTCTGCACCTAGCCGAATCTGCGGGCCTTCAACGGATGATGGTCGGATTCATTAAACCCATTGATTTTGTTATTATTTTTTGGATTTGCGACACTCCGTCGCATGGTAGACAAACCCCTTTTTGAGTCGAGCGCGTCTACCAATTCCGCCATAGGGGCTCAGGCCGGGCGGCCTGGATGGGCGCGGACTATACGGTCGGAGGCCTGTTCGTCAACAGGCCAATTTCCAAACCAGCCTCTGCCGCGACCAGACGGCACCTTTCCAATTTGTAAGACCGCAGCCATTGTGCAGCGCGAAAAACCTTTCTAGACAGACGGGCCGTTCCATAGGAGAGCCGATGCTTCGCGGACTGTACGACTGGACCCTGTCGCTGGCGGCGCGCAAATCCGCCGAATGGTGGCTGGCCTTCATCGCTTTCGTCGAGAGCTCGGTGTTTCTGGTGCCGGCCGACGTGCTCTATCTGCCGATGGCATTGTCACGGCCGGATCGCGCCTATCGCTATGCCTTGATCGCCACGGTCGCCTCGGTGCTGGGCGGCATCGCCGGCTGGTTCATCGGTCACTACGCCTATGACGCGGTGGCGCGGCCTATTCTCGAATTCTACGGCAAGTATGACGAATTCGAGCAGTTGCGGACCTCGGCGGGCGTCAGCATCGAGTTCATCGCACTGATGCTGGTCACCTCGGGTGCCGCGCATCTGCCGCCGATCAAGGTGGTGACGATCCTGTCCGGTGCCCTGGGCGTCAACCTGGCGCTTTTCATCGTGCTGGCGATCATCGCGCGCGGCGGCCGCTTCCTCCTGCTGGCGTGGCTTTTGCGCCGCTATGGCGAGCCGATCCGCGAATTCATCGAAAAGCGCCTGGGGCTGATCGTCGGCGCTGCCGCGGTCGCCCTGATTTTGCTCTATATCCTGATCAAATACGCCCTCTGAGGTTTGATGCTTAAAACCGCGCAACGGTTTTGGCAGCGCGGCGAGCAGACCTTGCGGACGGCGAACACAACGGACGAAAGACGCCATGACAGCGACCATGAATGCCGATACCGGCCGCCAGCGGACACGCGCGGCCCTGTTTCTCGCCGTCGCGATGGCAGCGACCGTTGGCTCGGCGCTCGGCTTCGAGCACATTGGCGGCTACATCCCCTGCCACCTCTGCCTGGAACAGCGCACGCCGTATTACATCGGCGTGCCGTTGATGGTGCTGGCGGCGATAGCGTCGATGCTGCGCGCACCGGCATGGCTGACGCGCGGCCTGTTGGCCATTGGCGGCCTCTTGATGCTGTATGGGCTATATCTCGGCGTCTATCACTCCGGCGTCGAATGGGCATGGTGGCAGGGCCCGGCCGATTGCACCGCGGGCGCCGGCCCGGTCGACACAGGGGGCAAGGGCGTGCTCGACGCGCTTGACAAATTCGTGCCGCCCTCCTGCGACAAGGCCGCCTTGCGCATTCTCGGCCTGTCGCTGGCCGGCTGGAACGCCATTGCCAGCCTTATCCTCGCCGCCGTCGCCTTCCGTGGCGCGCTGGCCCGCGATTGAGCTACAGAGCCGACGCGAGATCGTTCAAAGAATTCGGCAGGCTGAGTCGCATGGAGTGACTGTCGAGAACCGAAACGCAGCGGACATTTGGTCCGTGAACATCGGAAGCACAGACAATTGCTCCAGACGGCCAACCTCCCGAAATCTCGAACGAACTCAAGGCTCCAGTTCGACATCCCAGTAGAGATAATCCATCCAGCTTTCATGCAGATGGTTGGGCGGGAACAGGCGGCCGTTATTGTGCAGATCATGCACCGTCGGCTGAAACGGCTTCTGCAGCGGCCACATCTTGGCGTGAGCCGGCATCATGCCGCCCTTCCTCAGATTGCAGGGCGAACAGGCGGCGACGACATTCTCCCATGTCGTGGCGCCGCCACGGTGACGCGGGATGACATGATCGAAGGTCAGGTCCTCGGGGGTACCGCAATACTGGCACTGGAAACGGTCGCGCAGGAAGACATTGAAGCGGGTGAAGGCCGGATGCCTGGAAGGCTTCACATAGGCCTTCAGGCTGACCACGCTCGGCAGCTTCATCGAGAAGGTCGGCGAGGATACGGCGTGCTCGTATTCGGCCACGATGTTCACCCTGTCGAGGAACACCGCCTTGATGGCGTCCTGCCAGGACCAGAGCGACAAGGGGTAATAGCTGAGCGGACGGTAATCCGCATTCAGCACCAGCGCTGGAAGCCCATCCGGAGATACGGCAACCGTCACCTTGTTGACCTCCTAGTTCTAGAACCGTTCGGCGTGGATACTGTAAGCCTGACATGACAGGGATGTGAAGCGGATTGTCGCTGGCACGAAGCGCCAAAAACACATGATTTTTAGGCTTTCTTGCGGATTCAGGCTGGCGGTGCGGCGTCCCGGCCCCTGGTTTCGCGATAATAGGACCAGAAAAGCCGCGATGCGACACCTCGCCACGGGCTCCATGATTCGGCCAGCGCGATCAGTGTTTTCTCCGCTGGACGCGGGTCGATGCCGAGCGCCTGACCAACAGCGCTCTGCAGGGCAACGTCGCGCGCCGGGAAAATGTCGGGGTGTCCGGCAGCAAACAACAGATACACTTCCGCCGTCCACGGACCGATACCAGGCACCGCCGTCATCCTGGCGATCGCCTCCACGGCATCGAGCGAACAGAGGTGATGCAGGTCGAGCCCGTCGGCCACGGCCTGGGCAACCGCGATCAGGCCGCGCTGCTTGGGCCGCGACAGGCCGGCCTCGCGAAACATGTCCTCGCCGGCGGCAAGGATCGCCCGCGGCGTCAGCGGATCGACGAGTTTCGTCAGCCGGCCGAAGATCGCATCGGCGCTCGCCCGCGACACCTGCTGCGAGACGATGATCGAGGCTAGGCTCCTGAAGCCCGGCTCCGAAAGCCTGAGCGGCACCTCGCCGGCCATGCCGCGCACTTTCCCCAGGCGCGGGTCGATGAGGCAAAGCGCGTCCAGCCCCCGCTCAACGTCGTCCAGTGTCGCGATGCGCTGCATGGTATCCTTGTCCGAAGATGTGCAGCAAGGTAGCAACCGCCAAAACCACAGCACAACCCGATTGCCGCTCGAGACATGACGCTCCTGACATTCCGCTTCGCGCCCAGCCCCAACGGCGAACTGCATCTGGGCCACGCCTATTCGGCGCTGCTCAACCAGAAGCTCGCAAATACCAGTGGCGGCCGCTTGCTGCTGCGCATCGAGGATATCGACACCACGCGCTGCGCGCCAGAGTTCGAGGCGGGCATGATCGCCGATCTGAAATGGCTGGGCCTCGACTGGGAAAGGCCCGTGCGCCGCCAGTCCGAGCATTTTGCAGAATATGGAACGGTGCTCGGGCGCCTGATCCGCGAGGAACTCGTCTATCCCGCCTTCATGAGCCGCGGCGAGATACGCGCCTTCATCGCCGATGGCGAAAAGCGCGGGCGCGACTGGCCGCGCGATCCCGACGGTGTGCCGCTTTATCCCCCGGCCGACAAGGCGCTTTCGATGAAGGAACGCAAGCGGCGGATTGCCGAGAATGCGCCCTTCGCCTGGCGGCTGGACGTCGGCGCCGCCATGGCGCGTGCCGGCAGGGACCTGGCATGGGCCGAATTCAGCGATGAGACGCTGTCCACGACGCACTCCGTCGAGGCGCGTCCCCAGGATTGGGGCGACGTTATCGTGGCGCGCCGCGACATCCCGACCAGCTACCACCTCGCCGTAGTCATCGACGATGCCCTGCAAGGCGTCAGCCATGTCGTGCGCGGACAGGACCTGTTTTCCGCGACCGGGGTGCAGCGCCTGCTGCAGGAGATTCTGGGATTGCAGCCACCCGCCTATTTCCATCATCGGCTGATCCTCGGGCCGGATGGGCGAAAACTGTCGAAGAGCCTGAGGGATACCGGCCTTGCCGCCTTAAGTGACGCAGGCGCTTCGCCGGAAGAAATCAGAAGGATGGTAGGGCTTTGACCAGCATTATATCAGGAGAAACGCTCTCCGGACACGCCACCCGTTCAACCCCCTTGACGCATGGATCAATCGTTTCGTTTTGCGCGCGGGGTTGAACAGGACTAGAGCATCCTCACGGTTAATTCTCACCAGCGCGGCGATCCCGGAAAATGTCCAGCATCAAGCGGTTCATCCCCGCCACCTTCGTTGTCCTGTGGGCGACCGGCTTCATCGGCGCGCGTTACGCCATGCCATGGGCGGAGCCGTTCACCTTCCTCGCCGCGCGTTTCGTGCTCGCCGCCATCCTGCTGGCCGTGCTCATGCTGGTGCTGGGCTCGAAACGAGCCACCCGCGAGGAGGCGCTGCATGCCACCGGCGCCGGCGTGCTGATGCATGGCATCTATCTCGGCGCCGTCTTCTGGGCCATCCATCGAGGCATGCCGGCCGGCTTTTCGGCCCTGATCGTCGGCCTGCAGCCGCTGATCACCGCGGTGCTTGCCGGCAAGTTTCTGGGCGAGGCCATCCTGCCGCGCCACTGGCTTGGCCTCGCTATCGGGCTGGTCGGCATCGTCATCGTGCTGTGGCCGAAACTCGGGGCGCTCGGTGGCGGGGTGACGGCGGCGACGCTGGCCGCCTCGCTGGTCTCGGTGCTCGGAATGAGCGCCGGCACGATCTGGCAAAAGCGTTTTGCGTCCGGCGGCGACCTCGTGGCGGCCACCATGTGGCAATATGTCGGCGGCGCTTCGCTGATGATCTTGGCTTCGCTTGCCTTTGAAACGCAAACCGTCGTCATCAATGGCGAATTGGTCTTCGCCATGGCCTGGCTGCTGCTGGTGCTGTCGCTCGGCGCCATCTTTCTTCTGATGGTGATGATCCGCGACGGCGAGATGTCGAAAGTGGCCTCGTTGTTCTACCTGGTGCCGGCGGTGACGGCCGTCATCGCCTGGGCCTTGTTCAACGAGCAGCTCAACGCGCTGCAGATCGTCGGCATGGCCATCACTACTTTCGGCGTGGGCCTGGCAACCGCCCGAACAGGCAAACTTCAGCCGACCCGGGCACGCGCCTCTAGATAACGGCTGATCGCGGCGTTGAGCTCGCCGCCGAGGATGAAGATCGCCGAGACGATGTAGAGGAAGACCACCGCGATCATGATCGAGGCGAGACCGGCATAGGTCGTCACATAGGACGAGAAATGGTCGAGATAGGTGGCGAACATGGTCGAGCCGATAAGCCATGCGGCCAGTGTGAAGATGATGCCGGGTATCAGCGAGACGAAACGGCGCTTGCCGGCCGGCAGCCAGTAATGCACGGCAAACAGTCCGCCGATGATGACGGTTGAGGCGATGACGTACCGCCACAGCGTGATCGTGCCCGTATAGGGTTTGATCCATTCGAAATGGGCTTCCGCCAGCCGCGCCAGCAGGGGCGCGAACACCAGCAGCACGCTTATCGCCAGGAACCCGGCGGTAGCGATCAGCACGAAGAAGATGCTTTGCACCCGGCGATAGATGATGCCGCGCGTTTCCGTGACCCGATAGGCGCGGTTGAGCGAGGTGCGCAGCGCCTCGATGCCGTTGGAGGCAAAGTAGGCGGCAAGCAGCACGCCATAAGTCAACAGATCGCTGCGCCTGACGGTCAGCACGTTCAGCACCTCGTGTGCGATCGGCTTGGCGATCTGGTCCGGCCAGGTGTCGAAGACCAGGTGCACCGCTGTGTCGGCAAAGGCCTGGGCGCCAAGGAAGCTGCCCAGCGTCGTGGCGAAGATCAGGAATGGAAACAGCGCCATCAGCGAGGTGATCGCCAGATGGCTGGCCATCGCCCAGCCGTCATCGGTGTTGAAGTGGCCGAGCGCGTCGTAGAGCACGCGGCGCAGGGCGACAATATTCCGCAGCAAGGA
Source organism: Mesorhizobium sp. B2-7-3 (assembly GCF_006440715.1). NCBI lineage: Bacteria > Pseudomonadati > Pseudomonadota > Alphaproteobacteria > Hyphomicrobiales > Phyllobacteriaceae > Mesorhizobium > Mesorhizobium sp. B2-7-3. The sequence continues at coordinate 391,845 of NZ_VFTY01000002.1, read as the reverse complement.
CGCGCGCTCCCCTCGATTGTCTCGACGCCGCGAATATGGGAAATGAATGCGGCAAATGGCAACCCTTCGTCAAACCCCGAATTCTCCAGCCGCAGAGTTGCGCACCATCATCGTAACCGGTGCATCTTCCGGCATAGGCGCCTATTGCACCCATGCATTGAAGGCTGAGGGCTGGCGGGTGTTCGCGACGGCGCGCAGGCCGGAGGACATCGCCGCCCTCGAAGTTGACGGCATCGAGGCTTTTTACCTCGACTACAGCGAACCGGACTCCATAGCCGCCCTGGTGACGGCGGTGCTCGACCGCACCGGCGGCAGGCTCGACGCGCTGTTCAACAACGGCGCCTACGCTCAGGCAGGCGCCGTCGAGGATCTGCCCGTTGCGGCGCTCAGGGAGCAGTTCGAGGCCAATTTCTTCGGCTGGCACGACCTGACCCGCCGCCTGGTTCCGGTGATGCGCCGCCAGGGCCACGGCCGCCTCGTCCACTGCTCGTCGATCCTCGGTCTCGTGCCGGTGCGCTTCCGCGGCGCCTATTCGGCCTCCAAGCATGCCTTGGAGGCGCTGATGCTGTGCCAGCGCCAGGAACTGGCCGGCAGCGGCATCCATGTCTCGCTGATCGAGCCGGGGCCGGTGAAATCGAAGATCGCCAGCAATGGCCTGCCCTGGTTCCTCAGGAATATCGACCATGAGAATTCCGCGCATCGCGCAGACTATGCCGCGCAAGTGGAGCGCATGCGCGCCGGCGGCAGCCAATCGACGCGGAAGCCCGGGCCTGAAGTGGTCCACAAGGTGCTCCGCCATGCACTTCTGTCGCGGCGCCCGCGCCCGCACTATGTGGTAACAATGTCGGCCAGGATCGGCGCCATGCTTAAACGCATCCTGCCGGCCTCGATGCTCCATCGCCTGCTCGCCAAGCGCGCCTGAAGAAAAGAACTGGAAACGCAAAAATGGCCACTGCCTTCAACATCCTTGCCATTCTGGTCATGGCCGCCGTGGTGGTCGTGCTGATCAGGGGGCTCATCAACATGATGCGCGGCGGCTCCGGTGTGACCTCCAACAAGCTGATGCAGGCCCGCGTCCTGCTGCAGGCCGTGGCGCTGGCGCTGATCCTGCTGGCCGTGTATTTCACCCGCAAGTGAGGCTTTTCGGGAGGCGATGTGGTCAAGCTCAACAAGATCTACACCCGCACCGGCGATGATGGCACTACGGGCCTTGGCACTGGTGAGCGGCGGCTGAAATCCGATCTCAGGGTGGACGCCTACGGCACGGTCGACGAAGCCAATGCCTGCATCGGCATGGCTCGCGTGCATACCGAACAGAGCTACCAGGCGATCGACGCCATGCTCTCGCGCATCCAGAACGATCTCTTCGACCTCGGCGCCGACCTCGCCGTGCCTGATGACGGCAAGCCGCTTGGCTACGAGCCGTTGCGCATCGTTGCCACGCAGACCGACCGTGTCGAGCACGACATCGACGTCCTCAACAGGAAGCTCCACCCGCTGAAATCCTTCGTGCTGAACGGCGGCACGCCGGCAGCGGCGGCGCTTCATCTCGCCCGCACGGTGGCACGGCGCGCCGAGCGGCTGATGGTCGCCCTGGCTCAGGACCCGGCCGAACACGTCAACCGCGACGGGCTGAAATACATCAACCGCGTCTCGGATTTCCTGTTTGTCGCCGCCCGGGCGGTCAATGACAACGGAAATGCCGACGTGCTATGGGTTCCCGGCAAGAACCGCTGAACGGACCAGAGGCGGGAGGGGCCGGCGACCGATGTTCATCCCGCTTTACGACACCAACAGGCTGCGCCACATCAGGCTGCAATATGTGACCATCGGTCTGATTGTCGCCAACGCCGTGATCTATTGCGCCACGGCGCTCGGCGGCGAGAACTTCACCAATGCCGCCGTGCTTGGTCTCGGCTTCATCCCGTCCGTCGTTCACGACACGGCCGAACTCGACCCCCGCTTTGTCATCATCCCCGAGAGCCTGAGCTATCTCACCTATTCCTTCCTGCATGCCGATATTTTCCATCTCGGCGGCAACATGCTGTTCCTTTGGGTTTTCGGCGACAATGTCGAGGACGCGCTCGGCCACATCCGCTACCTGATCTTCTATCTGCTGTGCGCCATCGCCGGAGCCGCCTTCCAGGGGCTGGTCGCCTGGGATTCGCAGGCGCCGTTGATCGGCGCGTCGGGTGCTATCGCCGGCGTGGTCGTCGCCTACCTGATCCTCTATCCCAGGGTGAAGGTGTGGGTGCTTGCCTTCGCCCGCATCCCTTTGCGCATTCCAGCCTTTATCCCGCTCATCCTGTGGGTGCTGTTCCAGATCGTCATGTTCGCGGCCGGCGGCGAGGATCAGATATCCTGGGCCTGCCACATCGGCGGCATCATTGCCGGCGCGGTTCTGGTGCTGGTCCTGCGCAGCCGCGGCGTGCCGCTGTTTGCACCCGCCGACGAGGATGCCGTGGTACCTACTCCTGAACAGCCGCCGGTGGTCGGCGAACCAGCGGCGCCCCAAACGGCCGCCACCACGACGCGCTGGGGACGTGGAAACCCTTCTGGCCCAAACTGAACCGATTTGAGCGGCTTTCAGCGTATTGACGGCAGGGGTTGCCACAATTACGGAAACGTCTCCGCCGCGGCCCAAGGCGTTTAAGGAGCAGCCAGGGCGGGCAAAGACCAGAATTTCCATCCGGCCAGAATTCCGTCTGGCCGGAATTCAGTCAGGAATGTCGGCTTTCGACAACTCAGAAGGGGCGCAGGCTGCTATAGCGCGCCCAACTAGCGTGAAGAGGTGACAGGCAAATGAAGATCCTTGTGCCCGTGAAGCGGGTTGTGGACGCGAACGTCAAGGTGCGCGTGAAGGCTGATGGTTCGGCGGTGGAGCTGGCCAACGTCAAGATGGCGATGAACCCGTTCGACGAGATCGCGGTGGAAGAGGCGATCCGGATCAAGGAAGCCGGCAAGGCCGAAGAGATCATCGTCGTGTCGATCGGTCCGCAGCAGGCGCAGGAAACCTTGCGCACCGCACTCGCCATGGGCGCCGACCGCGCCATCCTGGTCAAGACCGACGAACAGACCGAGCCGCTGGGCGTCGCCAAGGTGCTGAAGGGCGTCGTCGATGCGGAACAGCCAGGCCTTGTCATTCTCGGCAAGCAGGCGATCGACGACGATTCCAACCAGACCGGCCAGATGCTGGCGGCCCTGCTCGGCTGGGCGCAGGGCACCTTCGCCTCCAAGGTCGTGATCGAGGGCGATCATGCCAAGGTGACGCGCGAAGTCGACGGCGGCCTGCAGACGGTGGAGCTGAAGATGCCGGTGATCGTCACCGCCGACCTTCGCCTCAACCAGCCGCGCTATGCCTCCCTGCCCAATATCATGAAGGCCAAGAAGAAGCCGCTCGACGAGAAGAGCCCGGCCGATTACGGCGCCGACGTCAAGCCACGCCTCAAGGTCATCAAGACCGAGGAGCCGAGCGGCCGCAAGGCGGGTGTCAAGGTCAAGAGCGTCGCCGAACTGGTCGACAAGCTCAAGAACGAAGCCGGCGTGCTCTGAGATCGGAAGGAACAGACAACATGGCAATTCTCCTCATCGCTGAACACGACAACGCCACCCTTTCCGACCAGACCGCCAAGGCGCTTTCGGCCGCCCTGCAGATCGGCTCGGACGTTCATGTGCTGGTGGCCGGCAAAGGCGCCAAGGCTGCCGCCGACGCAGCCGCCAAACTGAAGGGCGTGAGCAAGGTGCTGCTCGCCGAAGCCGACGAACTCGCCGAGCGCCTGGCCGAGCCGACGGCGGCACTGGTCGTCTCGCTGGCTGGCGCCTACGACACAGTCATCGCGCCGGCGACGTCGGCCGGCAAGAACATCGCGCCGCGCGTGGCGGCCCTGCTCGATGTCGCGCAGGTCTCCGAGATCATCGAAGTGGTCTCGCCCGATACCTTCAAGCGGCCGATCTATGCCGGCAACGCCATCCAGACGGTGCAGTCGAGCGACGCCAAGAAGGTCATCACCGTGCGCACCGCCTCCTTCCAGGCCGCGCCCGACGGTGGCTCGGCTTCGGTCGAGACGGTCAATGCGGCAGCCAATCCCGGCCTGTCCACCTTCGTCGAGAACAAGCTGTCGGAGACCGACCGTCCGGAGTTGACCTCGGCCAAGATCATCATCTCGGGCGGCCGCGCGCTCGGTTCCTCGGAGAAATTCCAGGAAGTCATCCTGCCGGTCGCCGACAAGCTCGGTGCCGCCGTCGGCGCCTCCCGCGCCGCCGTCGATGCCGGGTACGCGCCGAACGACTGGCAGGTCGGCCAGACCGGCAAGGTCGTCGCCCCCGATCTCTACATCGCGGTCGGCATCTCCGGCGCCATCCAGCACCTTGCCGGCATGAAGGATTCCAAGGTCATCGTCGCCATCAACAAGGACGAGGAAGCGCCGATCTTCCAGGTTGCCGACTACGGCCTCGTCGGCGACCTCTTCGTCATCCTGCCGGAGTTGCAGAAGGCGCTTTGACGCTTCCGCGCAACCGTATTAAATTGCGAAGGGTGGGGTAGACGAAGTCGCCCCACCCTTTTAGTTTGCACCGCACAATAAGCAGGCCACAAAGGCTGAAAGCAATTCCAGCAGCAGTGCGCAGGGGTTTTTGCGCCGGGAATTGCGGGAAAACAAAGAGATGGGGCGGTTCGCGATCCAGCGAAAAACGCTCCGGACGGGATCGGGTAATGAGCAAGATCGAGACGATCGGCATCATTGGTGCGGGCCAGATGGGCGGCGGCATCGCCCACGTCTCCGCGCTTTCGGGCTATAAGGTGCTGATCTACGATATATCGCCCGACCGCATCGAGAAGGGCATTGCCACAATCAGCGGCAACATGGCCCGTCAGGTGGGGTCCGGCAAGCTCGACGAGAAGCTGCGCAATCAGGCCATGGCACGCATCGCGTCGGCACCGACGATGGCCGATCTCGCCGGCGCCGATCTGGTGATCGAAGCGGCGACCGAGGACGAAACCGTCAAGCGCAAGATCTATGCGCAGCTCTGTCCGCAGCTCAATCCCGAAGCGATCCTGGCGACCAACACCTCGTCGATTTCGATCACACGGCTAGCTGCCCAGACCGACCGGCCGGAGCGGTTCATCGGCATACATTTCATGAACCCGGTACCGCTGATGAAGCTGGTCGAACTGGTGCGCGGCATCGCCACCGAGGACCAGACCTTCGAGGCGGCCAAGACCTATGTGAAGCAGCTCGACAAGACGATCACCGTCTCGGAAGATTTCCCGGCCTTCATCGTCAACCGCATCCTTCTGCCGATGATCAACGAAGCGATCTACACGCTCTATGAGGGCGTCGGCTCGGTCGATGCCATCGACACCGCCATGCGGCTCGGCGCCAACCATCCGATGGGACCGCTGCAGCTTGCCGATTTCATCGGCCTGGATACCTGCCTGTCGATCATGCAGGTGCTGCATGACGGCCTGTCGGATTCGAAGTACCGGCCTTGCCCGCTGCTGGTCAAATATGTCGAGGCCGGCTGGCTCGGCCGCAAGACCGGGCGCGGCTTCTACGATTATCGCGGCGAGCATCCCGTTCCGACGCGCTGACGTGATTGCCGCTCACGAGGCCGCGGCGAGTGGCTTGGGCGGTTCTGACCTGTCGTCGTCGCTGATCTTGCCGTCCGGCGCCACCGAAACGCATCCCCGGCCGGCGGCCTTGGCCGCGTAGCAAGCGGCGTCGGCCCTTGCGATGATCTCGTCGACTTCGCCGCAATTGGCGCAGATCGCCGTCAACCCGATGCTGGCGCCGATCCCGTGCGGCCGGCCATCCCAGATGAAGTTCAGGCCCGCTATCGCATCGATGATGGAACGCGCCGCGATCCTCGCGCCGGTGATGGAAGCCGATTTCAGGATCACGGCGAATTCGTCGCCACCCAGGCGCGCGACGATGTCTTCAGGACCAAGCACGCCGCGCACGGCGTCAGCGACCCGCTTCAGCAGGGCGTCTCCGGCAGCGTGACCTCCCGTGTCGTTGACCAGCTTGAAATGGTCGAGGTCGATGAACATAAACTGATGGCGACCCCCTGTCGTCGTGCCGTCCTTGCGCGCCTGATCGACCATCCCCTCCATGGCGCGGATGAAGCTCGAGCGGTTGGCAAGGCCCGTCAGTGCGTCGTGCGCGGCGGCATGGGCAAGCTGTCGCTGCAGGGCACGCGCATCGGTGAAGTCCTGGAAGACGATCACCAGACCGCAGAATTCGTTGCGTTCGTTGAGGATCGGCGACACGACCTGGCGGATGCTGCAGCGCGTGTCGTCGCGGCGGATGAGGACCGCGCGGCTGTTCTGGTCGGAGCGCGCCTCTTCGCCTGTCACCGGCCGCGTCATCCCGATCCTGTGGCCCGTCTCCTCGTCGACTGCCCAGTAGACATGGCTCAGCGTCTTGCCCAGCGCATCGTCACTGGAAACGCCGGTCAACTTTTCGGCCACCGGGTTCATGAAAGTGACGCGGTTCGCGGCATCGGTGCAGATGACGGCATCACCGATCGATTGCAGCGTCACCCTCAGCCGCTCCTTCTCGTCGGCCAGCATCGCCGCCGAGACGATGAGCCGTTCTTCGGCCTGCTTTCGCCGGGTAATGTCCATCAAGCTGCCGATCGCTCTGACCAGGTGTCCGTCCGCATCGCGCTCGATGGCCTTGCCGCGGTCGAGGATCCAGATCCAGCGGCCGTCCTTGTGGCGCATGCGGAACTCGGCTTCGAAAAATTCCGTCTCGCCGGCGAGATGGGCGCGATCGGCCTCCGCGACCGTGGCGCGATCGTCTGGATGGATCATCGTCAGCCAGCGATCGGGGTCACCATCGAGCTCGCCATCCCCGTAGCCCAGCATCTTGACCCAGGTGGAGGAATAGGTGGTGCCCCCCTTGCGCATGTCGAAATCCCAGACACCTTGACCGGCGCCGGCCAGCGCGAAGTTCCAGCGCGTTTCGGCCTCTGTGATGCGCGCCTCGGCCTGTTTGCGCGCGTCGATGTCCTCGATCTGCGAGACGAGATAGAGCGGCCGGCCGCTTTTCTCGTCGCGAATAACCGAGCCGGCAAGATGAGCCCAGACGGGTGTGCCGTCCTTCTTGAGATAACGCTTCTCGAAGTGGAAGGCATCGACGGTGCCCGCCTTCAGGCCGGCCATCGTTTCGCTGCCGATCTGCACATCGTCGGGATGCGTGAGCTGGAAGAAGGTCAGCGCCTCGATCTCGTCGCGGCTGTAGCCAAGCATAGCGGCAAAGGCCGGATTGGTCTGGAGAATACGCCCGTCGAGACCGACGATAGCGATGCCGATCGCCGAGTCCTCCATGGCCCGGCGGAACCGCTGCCCGCTGTCCGTGATCTGCCTTCGATCCTCCGAGATTCGACCGATGAACAGATAGGCCGCGAAAAGCGCGCAGACCGTCACAGCGACCGATATTTGGAGGCAAAGTCTGAGGGCTTGCGCGCCAAGGTCCAGTCCTGACAGCACAAGCGAGGCGGCCACTACGGCCAGACCGGCCACAAGCAGCGCCAGAGCTGCATGCTTGTGCCGTCCCGGCCCGATGATACCTCGCAATGTCACGATTCGTGCCACCCCCGTGGGCAATCGCTTTTTCCCGTTAAAACCCTGAAGGATCGATTTTAAGGAAAGGTTGCGCCCAGGGCATAGGCGACATGGAAAACCGGCAAACAATTGCCGGCATGATTAAGGATCGGTATTCACGGGGTGTAGGCGTGAGTATCCTGCTACCAGCGCACGAAAAACCGCCCGCCGAGCGCACCAAGCAAAGCGAGAGCTGCGATGGCGATCGTGTACCAGGTGGCAACGAAAAGCGGCGAATCGTCGAAGCAGTGCGCCGCATAGAAAGTCGCCGCCAGCCCGCCGGCAAGCAGCCCCGCGACCGCGCCGGCAAGCACCGGCCGTGTCGGCGCGCCATAGCGCAGCATCCACAGGAAGATGGCCAGCGGGCCGATGCCGATCAGCGGGATGAAGCCCATGCAGATCATCATGTTCGAGCCGATCATGCGCGTGCTCCACAGGGCCTGCGGCACCATGAAGAGCTCCAGCACCACGGCTAGCGCGACCAGCAGCGGCGCCGCGATCATCGCCGCCATAGCCCGGCCTGTCGCCGCGCCCGGCGTCGACAGGGCACGGATCAGGGCAAAGGCGCTGATGGCGAGCACGATGGTGAAAACGAATTTGGACAGGAAACGCACCGTGTGCGCGGCCACCATGAAATCGGGGCGCGGCCCGATCGTCATCATGAAGACAGCCGCCGCGACCAAGGCGGCCGCGCCAGCCGCCAGCCACCAGGCCGAGCGCAATGGCATCGCCTTGCTGCGGGCATCGGCGTCGAGCGCCTTGATGAGATCGTCGGTCTTCATGTCATTCCCGCCCGAACCGCCCCTGCCCGAATCGCCTGGCTATGGCGGTAAGTCCCCGGTGCAGCGACACCCGCACCGCCGTCTCGCTGATGCCGAACTTAGCCGCCGTCTCCCCGATCGAGCGGCCCTCCACGGATACTGCTGAAACCACGGAACGCTGTGCCGGCGGCAGCCCGTCGAGCGCCCGGTTGATGTCCCGCTCGCTGACGGTTTCCGTTTCGGGCTCGGCGAACGTCTCGGCGATGTCGTCGACATCGATCTCGATGCGCCGTCCGCGCCGCCGGAACGCATCGATCAGCTTGAAACGGGCAATCGCATAGACCCAGGGCAGCACCGGCGCGTCCTGGCGCCAGGTGTGCCGTTTCACATGAATGGCCAGCAAGGTTTCCTGCACGACATCCTCGGGATCGACCCCGCCCTGCACGATCTTGCGCCTGACGAAACCGCGCACCAGCGCGGCAATCCGGTGCAGAAAGTCGGCATAGGCCTTTTCATCCCCCGCGATCGCGGCCCGCATCAGCCGGGAAAGCTCGGCCTCGTCCTTGCCGCTCACAAGAGTTCACTCCCCGATCTTCGCGCCTCGGCACTGATTTGTTACGTGGCCGGCGAAATAATGTCCAAGCCAAACTACGGGCAAATCACGAAAGTTTGCGGGATGGCCCGCTAAATTCCCTGACTGGGTTCTCTGGTTCCCAGCTCATGCGTGAGGAGCGGCGCGGGACAACCTTCGATTGACGTAAGGTAAACCCTTCTGTAGCGTCAAGGGATCGGAGGGCGGCCGAAATGGATTTCATTGAACGCATTTTTGGATTTTCTCCCGACAATGGCTCGGGAACTTTCGAGAGCAGCCTTGTCATTGCGGCCATAGTCCTTGTCGCCGCCGTCTACTTCTACAGAAGACAGGGATCACTGAAGAAATAGCCTCTGGACAACCGGCGGAGACAGGTCCGCCAGGAAAACATTACCGTTGCGTCCTCTCAGCGTGGGAAACACGACATGGCAGGATCTCTGGTCAACCACATCAGAACCGCGGCCTTGCTGTTGTTCGCCGCCGAATTCTGGAAGCGTCTGGCCGCCGGGCTGAAGGTGCTGTTTGCCACGATATGCAGGCTGCTGTGCCGGCTGGCCAAGGACCAGCGGCTGCCCAGCCCGGCGCAGAATGACTGCTGCATCCAGCTACCGCCCGACATCTACAAGCGCGCCGATCCTCTTCTATACGCCCAGTATTATCTGATGGCACAGGGGCTCGCGGTCACCTGGGACAATCCCGACATCGACATTTTCGACGGCACCTTGCCGGTCAGCGGCGCGCTTCAGCCAGCACATGCATATCGCGTTCGCGTGCGCGTCTGGAACGGGTCCTATGACGCCCCAGCGGTGGGCGTCGGGGTGGCACTGTCCTACCTGTCATTCGGCGCCCAGACCATTTCCCGTCCGATCGCCAACGTCGCCATAAATCTCGGAGCCAAGGGCACGATCGATTGCCCTGCCTATGCCGAGTTCAGTTGGACCACGCCCGCCACCGGCGGCCACTACTGCCTTCAAGCACAGCTTTCCTGGGGCGATGACGCCAACCCCAGCAACAACCTTGGCCAGAAGAACGTCAACATTGCCGAGATGCGCTCACCGGCGAAGTTCGTCTTCAGCGTGCGCAACGAGGCCTCGGTCGTCCGGCGTTTCCAGATCGAGGCGGACTGCTACGCTCTGCCGAAGCTGCGGCCATGTATCCCGCCACGCGGCCAGGGTCGAGACGAGCGCACGGACACCCCACAGCCGCGGCTCGCCGAAAGCAAGGCGCGCTGGGCCGAGGCCCTCGAGGAACAGGCGTATGGCCGGTTTCCCGTGCCGGACGACTGGTCGGTCAGGATCGTCCCAAGAACGCTTTTGCTGCAGCCGCGCCAGCTGACCGAGATCGCTGTCGAGATTGAACCGAAGGACTCCGCCTTTCGCGGCTCAAAGACCTTCAACGTCCACGTCTTCACGATCGGCGAGAGCGGATCGCGCACCATGACCGGCGGCGTGACGCTCACCGCCACGAAAGGCTGAGGCGCCCCGATGGCTTACAAGCACTATACGAGCTGCTTTCTCTATTCGGCCGGTGGCAAGCCCTACAACGAGGACGATCGGCTGGCTTTCCTCGCCGGCCAGGCGCTGCAGATCATCGTGATCACCGGGCTGGCGGCCGCCTTCGGCCTGCTGCTGGGGCCGGTCGGTGCGGCACTTGCCGCGGCAATCGCATTTCTGGCGTCCGCTACCGCGACGATCGACAAGGCCGCCGGGGAATGGCTCAACCATCGCCTGGTCTGCCTCGACAAGGACAATCCGAAATGCGCCGTCGGCATCGTCTCCTACAATCCGTTCCGCAGCGATCTCGGCGCCTTCGACAACGACCAGTATTTCGACGTCATACTGATGCCGCATCCGACGACCGAAATCCTCAACGCCGAGACAAACGAGGCGGCCTTGGCGGCGGCCAATCGCTACAATGCCGACGGCACCGTCGTGGCGGAATTCGCCGCCAGCGTCGCGGCCCATCCGGCCAACGATATTCTCAATGACGGCTTTCAGGGTCATGAGCTGCTGTTGCCACGCGACGACCTGAAGACGGATCTGGGCTACGCACCCGCCGACGATCATGCCCGCTGGAGCCTGCACTGCGAGGCCGAGGGCGACTTCTGGATCAAGATGCGCCAATGGGCGCCGGCCATCGTAATCCTGCTGACGGCGGCCCTGGTCGTCACGGTGGCCGCGGCGGCCGCCGGCGCCAGTGCCGGAGCGGCTGTCGGCTGCGCCATAGGATCGTTCTTCCTGGGTGCGCTGGGCTGCGCCATCGGCTCGTTCCTGGGAGGATTGCTCGGAGCGGCCATTGGCGGCGCCATCGGCGGAGCGGCATCCTATTTCGGCGGGGTCAAGCCGGTCCTGCAGGGATTGTTCAACTGGAACCCCGGCAATGTCGAGGACGCCAATGTCGGCGACAAGGCGCTCGGCCCCATCAGGATGGGCGATCATGTCGCCGTCCTCGGCGAACATGTCTATGACGGCTACCACAAGGGCTGGCACGAGTTTCATCCGCTGATGGCGGTGGTCAAATTCGATGCGGCCGCCAGTGTCGACGCGAAACACTATCTGCAGTGGGATCCGGACTTTGCCGACACGGGCACGGTTCCGCCCAAACCGCCGGGCGAGACCACCGACCTGACCGCGCAGGATATCCGTGACGGGCTTGGCAGCGCGGCGTTCCGGACGCGCTGCGACAATCTGCGCAGGACCTGGTGCGCCATGCTGAACGAAGCGTTCGATCCCGAGACCAAACGAACACAGCAGGGGCTGGACCAGCGGTGGACCATTCATCCCATGGTCGATGGCTGCATCCCGCAGGAGCAGCCACCAGCCCCGCATATCGGGTGATGCCATCGGCGTCCGACACGCGAAACCGTGATGATGCCCGTCGTCTTTCAATCTTGACTAGTGTATTCATGAATTGGTACTCGGACGCACCCCAGTGCGGGACAACCCGAGGAGTACCCTTATGAAATCCCCCCTTCTTGCCCTTGCCAGCGTAGCCGCGCTTGCAATCAGCCTCGCCGCTGGTCCGGCGACGGCCGAAGATGCCGGCATCGTCGTCTATAACGCCCAGCATGAAAGCCTGGCGAAGGAATGGGCGGAAGGGTTCACCAAGGAAACGGGGATAAAGGTCACCTTGCGCAACGGCGGTGACAGCGACTTCTCCAACCAGATCGTCGCCGAAGGTGCTGCCTCGCCCGCCGACGTGTTCCTGACGGAAAATTCGCCGGCCATGGTGCTGGTCGAGAATGCCGGCCTGTTCGCGCCGGTCGACGCCGATACGCTGGCTCAAGTCCCGCAAGACTATCAGGCCACCAGCGGCAAATGGGTGGGCGTGGCCGCGCGCAGCACCGTGTTTGCTTATAACACCACCAAGCTCAAGGCAGACCAGCTGCCCAAGTCGATGCTCGATCTCGCCGACCCGAGCTGGAAGGGCCGCTGGGCGGCTTCGCCTTCCGGCGCCGATTTCCAGGCCATCGTGAGCGCTTTGCTGCAGCTCAAGGGCGAGCCCGCCACGGCCGACTGGCTGAAGGCGATGAAGGAGAACTTCACCGCCTACAAGGGCAACAGCACCGTGATGAAGGCGGTCAATGCCGGTGAGATCGAAGGCGGCGTGATCTACCACTACTACTACTTTGGCGATCAGGCCAAGACCGGCGAAAACTCCAAGAACGTCGCGCTGCACTATTTCAAGAACCAGGATCCGGGCGCTTTCGTATCGGTTTCCGGCGGCGGCGTGCTGGCCTCGAGCAAGCATCCCAAGGAAGCCCAGGCCTTCCTGAAATGGGTGACCGGCAAGAACGGCCAGGACGTGCTGAAGAACGGAACCTCCTTCGAATACGCGGTCGGCAAGGGCGCGCAGTCCAATCCGAAGCTGGTGCCACTGGCCGACCTGCAGGCGCCGAAGGTCGATGCCACGACGCTGAACTCCAAGAAGGTCGCCGATCTGATGACAGCAGCCGGCTTGCTTTAGTTGCCGTTCTTCCTAATAAGGACGTCAGATCGTGCTCCCGCGGGAATTCACCTTTCGCGGGAGCGTTTTGTTTCGAGATGCATTCGTCCATGACGACACGCTTCGTTCCTGACCGCGACCGTGGTCCCATGATTGCCGCTGCCGCGTCGCAACGGTATGGCGCCTGAACTGATGCAGTCCGCGGTCGATCTCGCGCATCCCGGCCTGCCGCCCAAGATGCGTCGACGGGCGCAGCGGCGGGCGGCGCCTTGGCTTGTCGCCGCCGCCATATTTGTCTCCCTGCTGGCGCTGCTGCCGCTCGCTTTCATCATCTGGATCGCGGTGCAGACCGGCTGGGAGACGGTCTCGGCACTGGTCTTTCGGCCGCGTGTCGGCGAACTGCTGGTCAACACCGGCCTGCTCGTCCTGCTGGCGGTGCCGATCGCCATCACCTTGTCGGTGACGCTGGCCTGGCTGACGGAACGCAGCGACCTGCCCGGTGCCCGGCTCTGGTCCTGGCTCTGCGTGGCGCCGCTCGCCATCCCCGCTTTCGTGCACTCCTATGCCTGGATCACCCTGGTGCCCGGGCTGCACGGCCTGTGGGCTGGCGTGCTGGTGTCCGTCATCGCCTATTTCCCTTTCCTCTATCTGCCGGTGTCGGCGGCCCTGCGCCGTCTCGATCCCGCTCTCGAGGACGCGGCCGCGGCACTTGGCCATGGACCCTGGCGCGTGTTCTGGCGCGTCGTGCTGCCGCAGCTCAGGCTCGCAATATGCGGCGGCTCGCTGTTGGTCGGCCTGCATCTGCTGGCCGAATATGGCCTCTATGTCTTCATTCGCTTCGACACCTTCACGACCGCGATCGTCGATCAGTTCCAGTCGACCTTCAACGGCCCGGCCGCCAACATGCTGGCCGGCGTGCTGGTGACCTGCTGCTTCGTGCTGCTCGGCCTCGAAGTGCTGGTCCGCGGCGAGGAGCGTTATGCCCGTGTCGGCTCGGGTGCCGCGCGATACCAGCAACGAATGAACCTCGGCCGCGCCACCCTGCCCAGCTTGCTGCTGCTCGCCGTCACCACATTGCTGGCGCTTGGCGTTCCGTTCGTGACCATCGGGCGCTGGCTCGCCGCCGGCGGCGCCGATGTCTGGCGCTTCGACGAGATCGGCCTGGCACTCGGCCAGACGCTGTTCCTGTCCCTCGCTGGCGCCCTGCTTGCCACTGTCGCGGCCATGCCGATGGCCTGGATCTCTATCCGCGCGCCGGGTCCGTTGCAGCGCTTGCTCGAGGGATGCAATTACATCGTCGGCTCGCTGCCCGGGGTCGTGATCGCGCTGGCGCTGGTCACCATCACGGTGCGCATCGCACTGCCGCTCTACCAGACCCTGTTCACCATCCTGGTCGCCTACGCACTGATGTTCCTGCCGCGCGCGCTGGTCAGCCTGCGTGCATCGATCGCGCAAGCGCCGGTCGAGCTCGAACGCGCCGCGTCCAGCCTCGGCCGGCGGCCGCTCAATGCGCTGTGGTCGACGACGATCCGCCTGTCGGCGCCCGGTGCGGCGGCTGGCATGGCGCTGGTGGCGCTCGGCATCATGAACGAACTGACCGCGACCCAGATGCTGGCGCCGAACGGCACCCGCACACTGGCCATGGCGTTCTGGTCCTACAGCAGCGAGATCGATTACGCCTCGGCGGCTCCTTACGCCTTCATCATGGTGGCGATGTCGCTGCCCCTGACCTGGCTGCTCTACGTCCAGTCGAAGCGGATGGCAGGACGATGAGCTTTCTCGAACTCGGTAATCTGCACAAGCACTACGGCCCGGTCGCCGCACTAGCCGGCGTCAACCTGAACGTCGCCAGCGGCAGCCGCACGGCGATCGTGGGACCTTCCGGCTGCGGCAAGACGACCTTGCTGCGGCTGATCGCCGGCTTCGAGGCGCCTGACCAAGGCCGCATCGTACTCGACGGCCAGGAGCTGGCCAATGGCGGCGCCGCTGTCCCGGCGCATCGCCGCGGCATCGGCGTGGTGGCGCAGGACGGCGCCCTGTTCCCGCATCTGACCATCTCGGACAATATCGGCTTCGGCATGGCACGGGACGACGACAGGCGCGCCGAGCGCATCGTCGAACTTGCCTACATCGTGGGACTCGACAAGGCGATCCTCAAACGCCGCCCGCACGAGCTCTCCGGCGGCCAGCAGCAGCGCGTGGCGCTGGCCCGCGCCATGGCGATGAAGCCGCGGCTGATGCTGCTCGACGAGCCGTTCTCGGCACTCGACACCGGCCTGCGCGCCTCGATGCGCAAGGCGGTGGCCGAACTTCTGGAGGCGGCCGGCATCACCACCATCCTGGTGACGCACGACCAGGCCGAGGCGCTGTCCTTCGCCAGCCAGGTGGCTGTAATGCGCGATGGGAAATTTTCCCAGGTAGGCACGCCGCGCGAGCTCTATCTCAAGCCGAAGGACAGGATGATCGCCGAGTTCCTCGGCGATGCCATCATCCTGCCGGCGAGCATTTCGGGCGGCTTCGCCAGTTCGCCGCTGGGCCGCATCGCCGTCGACGCGCCGGACAGCCGCGATGTCGCCCGTATCATGCTGCGGCCGGAACAGATCGGCCTGAAACGCACCTCGCGCGAGGGCATGTCGGGCACATCGGACATGCCGTTCGGCGAGGTGACGGAATCGGAATTCGCCGGCTCGACATGCACGATCGCGGTGCGGCTCCTGAACAATTCCGATCCGCCCGACGCCGCGGCCATCGGCGGCACGCCGCTGATCCTGCGCAAATCCGGCATGGACGCGCCGGCGGTCGGCGAGATCGTGCGGCTGACCGTATCGGGCAAGGCGCACGTCTTCGTTTGAGCCCGACGATTTTAAGCCGCTGAACCCAAGCGAAGTGGCAAGCTTACGCCGTGATGCGTTCGCCGGTTTCGGCTGAATAGATCGGCCATTGCTCGATAAAATCGCAACCGTGCACCACCACGCACACGTTGGCGCTGTCGATGAGGATGACGGCGTAGGACGGCGGCGCTTGTTCGACGATCTCGCTCGATCGCTCGAGAGCAAGCTCGAAGCGGGCATGCAGGCCGCGCTGCGCCGAGAACGGAATGCCGGCAACGGTGCCGGCAATGTCGCGATGCACATGGCCGAAGAAGATATGGCGGACGTTGCCATGGGCCCGCAACAGGCCGAGCAACCGATCGGGCTGTTGAAGCGCCAGCGGGTCGAGTTGCGGCAGGCCGAGCGCGACCGGCGGATGATGCAGGAATATGTAAGCGGGCCGGCCGCCCGACTGTTCCAGCCGGGCTTCGAGCCAGGCAAGCCGCCTCTCGCACAGTTCGCCCTCGATGCGCCCTTCCGCCAGGCAGTCGAGAAACAACAGCACTTCGTTGCCGGTATCGTGGACCGATTGCACGAAGCCGTTTTCGTCGACCGGAACGTCGGGAAACGCAGCGATGAGATTGGCCCGCCGGTCGTGGTTGCCCGGCAGCAGCCTATACGGCACCGACAGCGTGGTCAGGGCAGCGCGCAAATCGGCATAGCTCCGCGGCGCACCGGTCTCCGTCAGGTCGCCGGTGAAGACGCAAAGCGCGGCGTCGGCGTGATGCGCATTGATGTGCGCGATGCACTGATCCAGCCGCTGGTGCAGGTCGGCCCCAAAGCGGCGCTCACCTTGCCGACCGAGATGCACGTCGGTGACCTGGATGATTTTCATGTACGTCTCTTTGGCGGCGCGCGTGCTGGAAATCAAAGCGCTGGCTCTGGCACCGAAGCCTTGAAGACATCGAGACGGGTGCCTGTCTCCGACGAGAAGAAGTGCATGTCGTCAGGCGAGATCTTCAAGCCGACGGTGCTGCCGGGCTCGGGGTGAACGGGCTCCGAGGTCATCACCGAAAACGGCGCGCCGTCGAGGTCGACATAGATCACCCGCCCCGCGCCCAATTCCTCGACCAGGTCGACAGTGGCATGGAGCGCGCCGGCCGTGCCTGGTGCCACCAGCCGGACCGCTTCCGGCCGGATGCCCATCGCCACTTTCGTGCCGACCGGCAGGCCGGCGCGAGCCATCGCCAGGCGCCGGCTGCCGCCGAGCAGCGACAATCCGTCGAGTTCGGCGGTGCCTTCGAGGATGTTCATGGCCGGCGCGCCGACGAAGGTGGCGACGAAGCGGCTGGCCGGGCGGGTGTAGATTTCACCTGGCGTGCCGACCTGTTCGACCCGTCCCCCATTCATCACCACCAGCCGGTCGGCCAATGTCATGGCCTCTACCTGGTCGTGGGTGACGAAGACGGAGGTGGCATTCAGCCGGCGATGCAGCTTGCGGATCTCCGAACGCATCTGCACGCGCAGCTTGGCGTCGAGATTGGACAGAGGCTCGTCGAACAGGAACACCTTCGGCTCGCGGATCATGGCGCGGCCCATGGCGACGCGTTGCCTCTGGCCACCCGAAAGCGCCATCGGCTTGCGGTCGAGCAGTTGCTCGAGTTCCAGTGTGCGGGCCACCGCCTGGATGCGCTGGTTGCGCTCGGCCGAGGGAACACCGGCGACTTTCAGCGAATAGCCGATGTTCTGGGCCACGCTCATATGCGGATAAAGCGCGTAATTCTGGAACACCATGGCGCAGCCGCGCTCGCGCGGCTCGAGTTTGTTGACCACCGTGCCGTCGATGGCGATCGTGCCGTCGGAAATTTCTTCCAGCCCCGCGATCATCCTGAGCAGCGTGGACTTGCCGCAGCCGGACGGCCCGAGAATGACGACGAATTCGCCCGAGGCAAAGTCGAGATCCACGCCGTGCACGACCTGCGTCTTGGCATAGTTCTTCTTGACGCCGCGTATTGCGATGGAGGCCATTTTTTGTCTCCTTGTTACTTCTCGGTGGCGATCAGGCCGCGCACGAACCAGCGCTGCATCAGCACCACGACGATCATCGGCGGCAGCATAATGATGAGAGTACCGGCCATGGCGATATGCCACTCCGGAGTGCCGCCGACATTGGGGATGAGCTGCTTGAGCTCGGTCACCGCCATCGCATGCGACTGGTCGGTGGTGATGAGCAGCGGCCATAGATACTGGTTCCATGCCCACAGGAACATGATGGTCCCGAGCGCCGCCATGTTGTTGCGCGACAGCGGCAACAGGATATCGATGAAGAAGCGCAGTGGCCCGGCGCCATCCATGCGTGCGGCTTCCGTCAATTCGTCCGGCACGGTCAGGAAGAATTGGCGATAAAGGAACGTCCCGGTCGCCGTGGCGACCAGCGGCAGAATTAGGCCGGGATAGGAGTTGAGCAGCCCAACGCTGAGCTGGACCTGCACGCCCGAAACCGTTTCGATCAGCCAGCTCAGGCCGGTCACGTCCAGGATAGCCTGATACGGCTCGAGCACGTTGGCGACCACTGCGTAGGTCGGCACGATGCGCACTTCAAGCGGCAGCATCAGAGTGATGAAGATCAGCCAGAAGATCAGCGTGCGGCCGGGAAATCGGAAGTAGACGATCGCGAAGGCGGTCAGCGCCGAGACGATCACTTTGCCTGCGGCAACGCCGGTCGCAACGATGAAGCTGTTCAGCAGCTTGGGACCAAGGTCGGCCGTCACCCAGGCGGTCTTGATGTTGATCCAGAAATCGCTGCCCGGCAGCAGCGACATCGGCACGTCGTTGACATCCCTGAGATTATGCGAGGCCGCGATCGCCACGATGGCGAACGGCGCCACGCAGAAAACGAAGCCGACGAACAAGATCAGGTGCGTGAAAAAATTGAGGAACGGGGTGCGCTCGACCATATCAGTCTCACCTGTAATGGACGCGCCGCTCGATGAAGCGGAACTGGAAAATGGTCAGCACGATGATGAGCAGCATCAGGATGATGCTCTGCGCGGCGGCACCGGAGTAATCGAGGCCTTTGAAGCCGTCGGAGTAGATCTTGTAGACCATCAGATTGGTGGCATTCGCCGGCCCACCGGACGTCATGATGTCGACGATGCCGAAGGAATCCTGGAAGCTTTCCGTGATGTTGATGACAAGCAGGAAGAAGATGGTCGGGGTGATCAGCGGAAACTGGATGTCCCAGAAGCGCCTCATGACACCAGAGCCGTCCATCGCGGCGGCTTCGATCAGGGAACGCGGGATCGCCTGGAACGCGGCGAGGAAGAAGATGAAGTTGTAGCCGACATACTTCCAGGAAAAGGCGATGATGATCGAAGCCATGGCGTCGGCGCCGTCCAGGCCGGGATCCCAGAAGCCGGGCCAGACCTGGTTGACGACGGCCATGAAGCCGGCTTCCGGCGCCAGGATGAAGCGGAATGCCAGCGCCAGGGCGGGCGCGGCGATGCCATAGGGCCAGATCAGCACCACGCGATACAGCCATGAGCCGGCTAGCTGGCGGTCGGTGAGCGCGGCGAGCACGAGCGCGACGAACATCGCAAGCCCGGTGCTGATGCCGGCAAAGACAAGGCTGGCTGTGATCGAGTTCCAGTAATCGGCGTTGGCCAGGATCGAGCGGAAATTGTCGAGACCGACCCAGATGTTGCCGCCGCCCCAGGGCTGCTGCAGCGTCAGCGACCAGTATACGGCCTGGCCGGCAGGCCAGTAGAAGAAGGTGAAGATCAGCAGGAGCTGCGGCACCGCGAAAAGAATGCCGATTGTCCAACTGCCGAAAGTGACGCGTTTTTCCATCGGTCCGCCGTTGCCGCAGGGTGGTCAGCTTAAAGCAAGCGAGAGATTAATAACGAAATGCCCGCCCGTCGACCCAGGCATGATCCCGAAAACTGGAAACCGGTCTTCGGGATCATGCTCAAATGGGTCGGCGGGCGGTCTGGGAAATCCCTGGATCAGGGCAGGGTCTTGCCTGGATATGTCTGCTGGAAGCGGTCGAGGATGGCGTCGCCGTTCTTGACCAGCGTGTCGAGACCTTCCTGCACGGTGACCTTGTTGGCGAAGATCGCCTGCATCTGGGTGCCGAACTCGGCGCGGATCTGGGTGAAATTGCCCAGGCGGATGCCGCGGGTGATTTCGGTCGGCTCGGAGGCGGTCAGGCTGGCGATCGCGACTTCGCGGCCCTTGTAAGGCGCCTTGTCGTAAAAGCCCTGGCCCTTCATGTAGTCGAAGCCCGACTTGGTCACCGGGATGTAACCGGTGTTGGTCGACCAGAACAGGGCGGTCTTCGGATCGTGGATGAAGTTGAGGAACGCGGCCGCGCCCTTGTATTCAGCATCCGACTTGCCGGAGAGAACCCACAGCGATGCGCCGCCGACGAGCGAGTTCTTGCGCTCCGTGCCGGCATAGACGGGCAGTTCGGCAACGTCCCAGTTCATGCCTTCCTTCTGCGTACGGCCAACCGTGCCGTGATCGCCGACCGAGGTCAGGATGACCTGGCAGGTGCCGGTGGCAAAGGCCTGGACCATATCCTGGCCGAGATCCTTCGACTTGATCTTGATCAGGCCGGCATCATACCACTTCTTGAGGTCGGTGACGTACTGCACGAACTTGGTCTTGTTGACTTCGAGGCGGGCGTCGAGGCCGTCATAGCCATTGTTCTTGGTAGCGATCGGCTGGTTGTGAATGGCGGAGAACTGCTCCATCAGCTGCCAGCTTTCATTGGCGGAGATGTTGATGGCCATCGGGCATTCATAGCCGGCGTCCTTCATTGCCTTGAGGTCGGCGCCGACGTCTTCCCAGGTCTTCGGCGCTTCGGTCTTGCCGATCTTGGCGAAGGCGTCCTTGTTCCAGTACATCAACGCCGTAGACGAGTTGAACGGGAAGGACATCATCTCGCCTTTCGAGGTGGCGTAATAGCGGGCGATGCCGGGGAAATAATCGGCGTAGTCGATCTTGTAGCCGTTTTCTTCCATGAGCTTGTCGGCCGGCTTGTAGGCACCCGACAGCATCATGGTGGCGGTGCCGACGTCATAGACCTGAACGACGGTGGGCTGCTTGCCGGCGCGGAAGGCGGCAATGGTGTTCTGCAAGGTGGCGTCGTAATTGCCCTGGCTGGTGCAGACGACTTCATAGTCCTTCTGCGAGGCGTTGAAATTCTTGCACAGCGTGTCCACGACCCGGGCGAGATCGCCCGAAAGACCAAACCAGAAATCGAATTTTGTCGGTTCCGCGAAGGCAGGCATCGCCAGCGCGGAGCTGAGCACGCCAGCGGCAAGGGCAGCAAAGCCCCGCTTGATGATCGTCATGATTTCTTCCCTCTTGAATGACTGTTGACAAGGGTCTTGCGCAAGTCCTTGCCCGCTCTCTTAGAGAAGGTATGTGACAGTTCTGTTGTGGCCTCCCGGGCCTGTGCACAGCTGGTCTTTTCTCCCCTCCGGCGGCTACAGCGGCATGAAAACGTCACACCGGCGCCTTAGGTAGCTAGGGCGACTTCCAAGGACGTAAAGGCCGTCATTGTTATCCGGCTAAAAGGGATGATGAAATGCTGGTGAAGCAGCTGGCGCACGTGCCCATCACCGACAGGCAGGCGATGCGCGAAGGCCCCCGCGACAGCGCCACGCATTTGCGGCATGCAGCCGCCATTCCGGCTCTTGGCCAGATCGAAATCGGCGGCAAGGCGTCGCGCGCGAACGTCGGCGAGGCCTTGAAGGTGGTGGCCTGGAACGTCGAGCGGCTCCGTCATGTCGATGCCATTGCACGAACGCTTGCCGGGCAGGCCCCCGAAATCGTGCTGTTGTCCGAGGTGGACAAGGGCATGGCACGCTCCGGCAACGGCCATCCGCTCAGCGTGCTTGCCGACCGGCTCGGCCATGCCTTCGCCTATGGTGTCGAGTTCGTCGAACTCGCTGGCGGAAACGAGGCCGAGCGCATGGCAACCGGTGAAGCCGCCAACGCGGAAGGCTTTCACGGCAATGCCGTGACCAGTGGCATGCCGCTGCTGCGACCCTTCCTGGTGCGCCTGGACGCCGCCGGCGGCTGGTTTCGGCCGGAGCGCGGCCAACCGCGCATCGGCGGACGCATGGCGATCGGCGGCCAGGTGCGCATCGGCGACCGGAGGATGACGGTCGTCTCGGTGCACCTTGAAAACCGAACCGATCCGGCTGGCAGGGCCGCTCAGACACGCAAACTCCTCGACGCGATCGACAACTATGATGCGCAAGCGCCGGTACTGCTCGGCGGCGATTTCAACACGCTGACGGCAAGCCACGAGGAGCGCCATGACGACCCACGGGCGTGGATGGCTCGGGTCACGGCCGAACCGGACCGGCTGATCCATGCCGAGCGTCACGAGCCGCTGTTCGCGGCCCTTGCCGAGCGCGGCTATGATTGGCAGGCCGCCAACAATTTGGACCTGCCCACCCAGCGTCGGCCCGCCGGCACCCCGGTTGGCCGAATCGACTGGTTCTTCACGCGCGGCCTCGCGGCCAGCGCGCCGGCGGTTCTTCCGGCGGTGTTGCCGGATGGCAGCCCAAGCTCGGATCATGACGCCCTGACAGTGACCGTCCGCCTGAAATAACCGTCGTCTTCAATCGATGCGGCTGACCTGGCCTGTGCTCTTGCAGTCAGCTTGCGCCGCAAAAGCACGCTATGGTTGCAGGCGGCTTTATCGATCCTTCAACAGCCAAGCATTAATCAGTCATATTTCTTTCTTTATTTCCTGCGGGCCAGGGGGAATAAGATGCTGACGGTCTATAACTGCATCGTGAACCAGCACGATCTGAGGCTGGTTGCACTGGCAGCGCTGATTTGTGGAATTTCCTGTTTTTCAGCCGTCAATCTTCTTCATCACATAGGTCGCTCGACGGATCGAAATCGGCTTGCCTGGCTGACGATCGCCTCCACCTCGACCGGTTTCGGCATCTGGGCAACGCACTTCATCGCCATGCTTGCCTTCACGCCGGGAATCCCCAACGCCTATGATCCCGGACTTTCAGTACTCTCGCTCGCTGGCGCGGTGGCGGTTACGGCGGCCGGCATGTGGGTCGCCACCTTGCGCGACGAGCTTGATTACCATCTGGTCGGCGGCGCCGTTCTGGGCGGCGGTATTGCCGCCATGCACTACATCGGCATGGCGGCATTCGAGGTCGAGGGCCGGATCGAATGGAACCTGCTCCTCGTCGCCGTCTCCTTGCTGGCCGGCGTGACGCTCGCGGCGCTGGCTTTGCGCGTCGTCCTGCGCGGCTCGTCGCTGCCTGCGACGCTTGCCGGTGCGGTCTTGCTGACGCTGGCAATCTGCGGCCTGCACTTCATCGCCATGGCTGCCGTCTCGATCTTCCCGGATTCCTCGATCGCCATATCCCAAAACACCGTCGCACCGACCTCGCAGGCCTTCGCCGCCGCTGCGGCCACTCTGGTGATCCTGGTGCTTTCGGCCACCGCGCTGTGGATCGACCTTCGCTTCCGCCGCCAAAAGCTTGAGGTCGACCGCATGCACGGCTTGGCCAACGCCGCGGTGGAAGGCCTGATCGTCTGCGATGGCAATCGCATCGTCAGTGTCAACGACAGCATGGCCAGGCTGACCGGCATGGTCGCCACGACACTGAACGGAAGGGAACTTGGCGACCTCTTCGATGAGCGCACCGCATCCGACCTGATCAACTTCCAGGGACAGCCGTGGGAGGCGGAACTAAGCAATCGCGACGGGATGAGAATTCCCGTCGAACTGATCGCCAGAAGCATCGACTATTGCGGCAAGCCTCACAATGTCGTCGCCGTCCGCGACATTCGCGAACGCAAGAAGGCGGAACAGGAAATCCTTCGCCTCGCTCATTTCGATCCGCTGACGGGGCTCGCCAACCGCCGTAGCTTTTCCAGCCGGCTTGATACCGAAATCGCCGCCACGAGCCGAGACGCAAAAGCCGGCAAGGGCGCGAGGGGCGGGCATCTTGCGCTTCTGCTGCTCGACCTCGACCGGTTCAAGGAGGTGAACGATCTTTATGGGCATGGCGCCGGCGACGCGATGCTTCAGAAGGTGGCGAACTGCGTCTCCGGCGTTCTTCGCCACGGACAGATGCTGGCGCGCCTGGGCGGCGACGAATTCGCCATCATCGCCCCCAACCTGCCCGACCCGCAGGCGGCGAGCCGGATCGCCGACGCGGTGCTCGCCGCGATGCGCGAGGAGAACCGGCTCTCGGCGGGTGGCGGGCTGGTATCGGGGAGCATCGGCATCGCGCTCTATCCGCTGGACGCGGAAGACCAGGCCAGCCTCATCAGCCATGCGGATACCGCGCTCTATCGCGCCAAGACCGAAGGCAGGGACACCTATCGCTATTTCGAGGCGTCGATGGGCGCCGAGGCTCGCGACAAGCGCGTCATGGAGCACGAACTGCGCCAGGCAGTAGCGCGCGACGAATTCTATCTCGTCTACCAGCCGCAGAAAGAGATCAGCAGCGGCAAAATGGTCGGCTTCGAAGCCTTGATCCGTTGGCGGCATCCCGAACGCGGCGATGTTCCCCCGTCCATATTCATTCCGCTGGCGGAGGACAGCGGCGCCATAGGCCAGATCGGAGATTGGGTGCTGACCGCAGCGTGCCAGGAGGCCGCCAGTTGGGAAAATCCACTGACGGTGGCCGTCAACGTCTCCGCGGTGCAGTTGCACAATCCGAACTTCAGCCGAAAGGTGCACGAGACCTTGCTCAAGTCCGGTCTCGCGGCAGCCAGGCTGGAACTCGAAATCACCGAGACGGCGCTGGTGAAGGACATGCCGCGCGCGCTGGCGAGTTTGCGACAGGTCAAGGCGCTTGGCGTGCGCGTGGCCATGGATGATTTCGGAACCGGCTATTCCTCCCTCTCCAACCTTCGCGCCTTCCCTTTCGACAAGATCAAGATCGACGGTTCCTTCATCAAGTCCGTCGACACCAACGGCCAGGTTGCGGCGATCGTGCGCGCCGTGCTCGGGCTGGGGCGCGGCCTGGGTCTGCCGGTGCTGGCGGAGGGCGTCGAGACGCTCGGCGAGTTGAAGTTCCTCGACGCCGAGGCCTGCGAGATCGGCCAGGGCTATTATCTCGGCAAGCCGGCGCCGATCGAGGCGTTCGGAGACCTGACCGGCCACGGCAAGCGTGTTCGGGCGCGAGGCGCCGACCGCCAGGATGGCAGCCTCGTATTGCTCAAGCCGAGCGTACGCTCGGCCTAGAGCTCTTTGTTTTTACGCAATTCCGGACGGAGAACCGTTACACACTATCCTGGAGGTGCTCTGGCTCACGACCCGAGCGCCGTCTCGACCAGCCGCTTTGCATCGGGGCCGGCCCATTCGGCTGGACCGTTCATGTGGGCGATCAGGCAGCCTTCGCCGTCGATCAGCATGGTGACGGGCAGGCCGAGCGCCAGACCGCGCGTCTTGAGGTCGTTGAACAGTGTCATCGTCGAATCGCGGTAGTAGCCGAGCGTGTGCACACCGGTATCGGCGAGAAACTTCTTCGGTTTCACGTCGTCGCCGGCATCGACGTTGACGGCGACGACCTGAAAGGCGTCGCTGCCTTTCTCCTTTTGCAGCGCATCGAGCGCCGGCATTTCGGCACGGCAGGGCGCGCACCATGTGGCCCAGAGATTGAGCAGCACGGTCTTGCCGGCATGATCGGCGATCGTCATCGGCTTGCCGTCCGGACCGTGGAAGGCGAGGCTCCTCATCGACTGCGGCGGATCGGCCGGCAAAAGTGCCGCGACCTCGCCGGTGGCCGCGGCCGCGACCTTCTTGGCGCGATCGCTCTTGGCGGCGCAGGCGACATCGTCCTTGCTGTCGCCGGCGGCTGCTTGGGGCGCGGCGTTGTTGCCAGACCGGCTCTCGCTGACATATACCGCGACCGCGCCGGCCAGCGCTCCCGCCACCAGGGCGGCGAGGATCAGGCCCCGGGCCGGGAAAAATCTGTTTCCGTCTGCCATATTCTCAAACTGCTCCGAAGCACGGGTTATAGCCATGAGCGACAAGAAGACCAGCAACCAGATGTGGGGCGGACGATTTGCCTCGGGTCCGGCCGCGATCATGGAAGCGATCAACGCGTCGATCTCGTTCGACCGCAAACTCTACGCGCAGGACATAAGAGGCTCGATCGCTCATAGCGAGATGCTGGCGCAAACGGGCATTATTTCGGCGGCCGATCAAGAAAAAATCGCTCACGGTCTGAACACGATCCTGAAAGAGATCGAGGGCGGCAGCTTCGAGTTTTCGACGCGGCTGGAAGACATCCACATGAACATAGAGGCCCGCCTTGCCGATCTCATCGGTCCGGCGGCCGGCCGGCTGCACACCGCCCGTTCGCGCAACGACCAGGTGGCCGTCGATCTGAGGCTCTGGGTCAAGGACGAATGCTTTCGTGTCGCCGAGGCGTTGAAAGGCTTGATCATGGCCCTCCTGGCGCGAGCCGAGGAACATGCGGCGACCGTCATGCCGGGTTTCACCCACATGCAGGCGGCGCAGCCGGTCACTTTCGGCCATCATTGCATGGCCTATGTCGAGATGTTTTCGCGCGACCTGTCACGCGTGCGCGACGCCATCGAACGGATGGATGAGAGCCCGCTCGGTGCCGCCGCCCTTGCCGGCACCAGCTTCCCGATCGATCGTCACCAGACCGCGAGCGCGCTCGGCTTTCGCGAGCCGATGCGCAATTCGCTGGACAGCGTCTCCGACCGCGATTTCGCGCTGGAATTCCTTGCCATGGCGGCGATCAGCGCCACCCACCTGTCGCGGCTGGCGGAGGAGATCATCATCTGGTCGACGCCGCAATTCGGCTTCATCAGGCTGTCGGATAGCTTCTCCACCGGCTCCTCGATCATGCCGCAGAAGAAGAACCCCGACGCGGCCGAACTGGTTCGCGGCAAGACAGGCCGCGTCAACGGCCATCTGGTCGGCCTGCTGACGGTGATGAAGGGCATGCCTTTGACCTACGGCAAGGACATGCAGGAAGACAAGGAATCGGTGTTCGACGCGGCCGAGACGCTCGACCTGATGCTGGCCGCGATGACCGGCATGGTTGCGGACATGACGGTCAATGCCGCCGCGATGAAGAAGGCCGCCGGCTCCGGCCACGCCACCGCCACCGACCTCGCCGACTGGCTGGTGCGTACCTTGGGCCTGCCGTTCCGCGAGGCGCATCATGTCACCGGCCGCGCGGTGGCGCTGGCTGAACACAGGAAGGTCAGCCTGGAAAAGCTTTCGCTGGAGGATCTGCAATCGATCAACCCAGGCATCACTTCCGACATATTCTCGGTGCTGGCGGTGCAGAACTCGGTCAAGAGTCGCACCAGCTTCGGCGGCACCGCGCCATCGGAAGTGAGAAAGCAGATCCGCTATTGGAAAAAGCGTCTCGCCAAGGCGTAATGCCGGATATCGCGATCAGCAATATCCGGGGTGCAATGCACCGAGAACTCGGCTAAAAGCAGCGGCGGACAGAGAGTTTCGGACGGATGGATCGATGACCGGAAGCAGGATTTTGGTGACGCTGACGCTGCTTGCGGCGCTTGCCTTCGTGACCGCCTGCGGCCGCAAGGCGGGCCTGGACACGCCCTATGAGGCGGCTGTCCAGGCGCGCAAGGACGCCGAGAAGGCCCACCAGCCCGTGCCGCCGGAACCGGAAAAACCGGTCGTGGACAAGAAGTTCATTCTCGACCCGCTGATCTAGCTCCGATGAAAGCGGGATTGGTCTTTCCAAACCCGATCGCATCGTGCCTCAACTTCCGGAACCACTCTCGTGAACCATTTCGACTACCGCGACGGCGTGCTGCATGCCGAGGACGTGGCGATCCCTGACATCGCCGCACAGGTCGGCACGCCGTTCTATTGCTATTCGACGGCGACCCTGACCAGGCACTACCGTGTCTTCGTCCAGGCCTTTGCCGGGCTCGATACGCTGGTCTGCTACGCGATGAAGGCCAATTCCAACCAGGCGGTGCTGAGGACCTTGGCCAAGCTCGGCGCCGGTGCCGACGTGGTCTCGGAAGGCGAATTGCGCCGGGCGCTGGCCGCCGGCGTTCCGGCCGGCAAGATCCTGTTCTCGGGCGTCGGGAAGACCGCCCGCGAAATGGACTTTGCGCTCCAAGCCGGCATTCTCTGCTTCAACGTCGAATCCGAGCCGGAACTCGAGCTGTTGTCGGCACGTGCCGTGGCGCTCGGCAAGGTGGCGCCGATCTCGCTGCGCATCAATCCCGATGTCGACGCCAAGACCCACAAGAAAATCTCAACCGGCAAGGCTGAAAACAAGTTCGGCATTCCCTGGCAGCGGGCGCGCCAGGTCTATGCCCGCGCGGCAACGCTTCCGGGCATTAAGGTCACCGGCATCGATACCCATATCGGCAGCCAGATCACCGAGTTGCAGCCCTTCGACGACGCCTTCGCCCTGCTGGTCGACCTTGTCGGAGCGCTGCGCGGCGACGGCCACGCCATCGAGCATGTCGATCTCGGCGGCGGTCTCGGCATTCCCTACCGCGTCGACAACAACCCGCCCCCCTTGCCCGACGCCTATGCCCAGATCGTCCGCAAGCATGTCACCAAATTGGGTCTGAAGGTGATGTTCGAGCCGGGCCGGCTGATCGTTGGCAATGCCGGCATCCTGGTCTCTGAAGTGATTTTCGTGAAGGAGGGCGACGCCAAGAATTTCCTCGTCGTCGACGCTGCCATGAATGACCTGATCCGGCCGACGCTCTACGATGCCTTCCACGAGATCAGGCCGGTCGTGCAGCCGCCGGCCGACGCGCCGCGCATGGTGGTCGACGTGGTCGGCCAGGTCTGCGAGACCGGCGATTATCTCGGCCTCGACCGCGACCTGCCCCGGCTGATGGCGGGCGATCTCGTCGCCGTTTCCACCGCCGGCGCCTATGGCGCGGTCCAGGCCGGCACCTACAACACCCGCCTGCTGGTGCCGGAGGTGCTGGTCGACGGCGACCGTTTCCATGTCGTGCGTCCGCGCCTGACCTATGACGAGCTGATCGGGCTGGATTCGGTGCCGGACTGGCTTGCGTAAGCCGCCCTGCCGCGACGCTATAACCGGTTCTGCGCTATAACCGGTTCTGGATGAGTGCCCTTGCGTCGGCGATCCTGTCCTCGTCGCGGCGGTAGAAGGTCCATTGCCTGATGCGCTTGGTTCTGAGCAGGCCGGCCTGGACGAGCACGCGCATATGCTCGGAAAGCGTCGCCTGAGTGATGCCGAGCTTCTCGGCGATCAGCAGCGCGCAGACGCCGTCCTCGACCAGATCGCCATCCGCCTGTGCCCGGAAATGCGCACGTGGATTCTTGAGCCAGTCGAGAATCTGCAGTCTGCGCTCGTTGGCGATCGCCTTGAAGACATCAACCTCTTGCATTTAGCCATTTTGCCAAGTTACTAATTGCTGTCAATCCCAAGGAGATTTTGATGTCGCAGGGCAACGTCGTCACACGCGGACGCATCGCCGCGATGGAACCGCGCATCCGCCCCTATATCAGGCACACACCGGTTCTGCGCGTCGACATGGCCGACTTCGATCGGGGGCCATTGGCGATCGACCTCAAGCTCGAATGCCTGCAGCATTCCGGCTCGTTCAAAGCCCGCGGCGCCTTCACCAACCTCCTGGAGCGGCCGGTTCCCGAGGCCGGCGTCGTTGCCGCATCGGGCGGCAATCATGGCGCTGCCGTCGCCTACGCCGCCATGCGGCTTGGCCACAGAGCAACCATCTTCGTTCCCGAAGTGAGCCCGCAGGCCAAGCTGGACCGCATCCGGGCCTATGGCGCCGACCTCGTTGTCGGCGGCGCCCGCTATGCCGAAGCGCTGGCCGCCAGCGAACGGTTCGCCGAGGAAACCGGCGCCTTGCAGATCCACGCCTTCAACCAGGAGGAGACGCTGGTCGGCCAAGGCACTCTCGGGCTCGAAATCGAACGCGATCTGCCTGAGATCGACACGCTGCTGGTCGCCGTCGGTGGTGGCGGCCTGATCGGCGGCATCGCCGCCTGGTATGCCGGCCGCATCCGCATCGTCGCCGTAGAGCCCGAGGGTGCGCCGACGCTTCATCGCGCCTTCGAGGCCGGCCATCCGGTGGACGCGCCGGCGGAAGGCATCGCCGCCGATTCGCTGGCGCCGAAGCGGGTCGGCGAGATGATGTTCCCGATCGCCGAAGCCTTCGTCGAACGCTCCATCCTGGTCAGCGACGACGACATCATCGCCGCCCAGAAGGCGCTCTGGAACCGCGTGCGCATCATCTCGGAGCCGGGTGGTGCCGCCGCCTTTGCCGCGATCCTGTCCGGCCGCTACGCGCCGACACCGGGCGAACGGGCCGCCGTGCTGGTCTGTGGCGCCAACGCAAACCCCGCCAATTTCTGATTGCAACCATTTCGGCAGGCTTCACGTTTTCTCAAACTGCCTCGCCTTTGCCGTGTTTACTGGTATTCTTCGAGTCGTGAGGCTTGGGCTATCCTGTCCGCCTCGCCGCATGATCCGAAAAGTGGACTCCAAGTTTCGGAACAGATCATGTCCAAAGAGATAGAAGCCCATTGCGGTCCTTCAGGACGGAACAGGGCTCTAGGAAGGGCCGATGACCGAACGACCCACCTTCAGCAGTGATCGCGGCCTGGCCGGACGCCTGGCCTTGAGCCGGCTGGCGACGCGGGTCTCGATGGCGATCGAGCGTGGCTGGCCGCTGCTGCTTCCGCTCATTATCGTCGTCGGCCTGTTTCTCAGCGTCTCCTGGTTCGGTATTTTTCCCCGGCTGCCGGACGTGGTGCGCATCGGCCTTATCGCCATGTTTTGCCTGGCAGGTCTGGCGGCGCTTTATCCGCTGCGCTTTTTCCGCATACCTGGCGCGGCCGAGATCGATCGCCGCATCGAAGCCGCCAACAGACTGCTGCACAGCCCCGTACAGGTGCAGAGCGACCGGCCCAGCGGCCAGGAAAGCAGTTTCTCGCAGGCGCTCTGGCGCGAGCACCAGAAGCGAATGGCTGGAAAGCTCGACTATCTCGGCGCCGATCTGCCGCGCACGCGCGTGCCGGAGCGCGACCCGTGGGGATTGCGCGCCGTGGCGGCGCTCCTGCTGGTCACTGCCTTTGCCTTCTCCTTCGGGCCGACCGGCGGCCGGCTGACAGATGGGTTCAGCGCACATGGCACGCTCGACGCCGTACCGCCGCGCATCGACGCATGGGTGACGCCGCCGGCCTATACCGGCAAGCCGCCGATCTTCCTGACTGCCGACGCCAACCAGGCGACGCCGACTTTTCATGTCCCCGAGGGAAGCGACGTCTCCCTGCGCGTTACCGGAGGCTCGGGCGAGGAAACGCTTGCCTATGCCGACAAGGACGGCAATGCGCGCGCCATCGACCCCGCAAGCCCGCAAGCCGCCGCCAAGCCGGCAGCAAGCCCGGCGGTGTCGTCCGCCTCGCCTTCGAAGGTGCGCCAGTTCGCCAGCAAGCTGACCGGCGACGGGGCGCTGACGCTGAAATCGGGGGAGGATCAGCTTGGCCGCTGGGCTTTCGCCGTCATCCCGGACAAGCCGCCGCAGATCCGCTTCGTCGGCGAGCCCAAGCGCGCCGCCAACGGCGCCTTCGAGCTCAACTATCAGATCGATGACGATTACGGCGCCGCCACCGCCAAGGCGGTCTTCGCGCTGGCCGACCCGCAGCCGCCGGGTGCGCATCCGCTCTATGGTCCGCCCGAAATGCCGCTGACACTGCCGCGCCGCGGCGGCAAGTTGAATGCCGCCAAGACCACGAAAGACCTGACCGAGCATGTCTGGGCCGGCAGCAGCATCAAGCTGACGCTGGTCGCCACCGACGACGCCGGCCACACCGCCTCAAGCGAAACCAAGACGCTCGCGATGCCCGAGCGGCCGTTCACCAACCCGCTGGCACGCGCGGTGATCGAACAGCGCCGCCTGCTTGCGCTCGACGCCAATGCCAAGCCGCGCGTGCTCGACCTGATGGAGGCCATCACGCTGCGGCCCGAAGACACGTTCGATACCATGTCCCACTACCTCGCCATCATGAGCGCAATGAGCCGGCTGAAGCTGGCGGTGAACGACGATCAATTGCGCAGCGAGGTTGCCTACCTCTGGGAGATCGCGCTTGGTATCGAGGAGGGCAACCTCTCGGCGGCCGAAAAGCGGCTGCGCCAGGCCCAGCAGGCACTGCAGGACGCCATCAAGAATGGCGCCAGCGATGCCGAGATCGAGAAGGCGATGAAGGAACTGCGCGAGGCGATGAACCAGTTCCTGCAGGAGTTCGCCGAACGCGCCAAGCAGAACCCGAACGCGCCGCAGATGCAGCAGAACGGCCAGGAGCTGCGCCAGAGCGACATCGACCGCATGATGGACCAGATCGAAAATCTGGCGAAGTCCGGCGATCGCGACAAGGCCCAGCAATTGCTGTCTCAGTTGCAGGACATGATGAACAACCTCCAGGCCGGCCGCCAGCAGCAGGGGGGCGAGCAGGACAGCCAGATGCGTCAGCAGATGGACAAGCTTGGCGAGATCCTGCGGCGGCAGCAGGAGATGATGAACGACACCTTCCGCATGGATCAGATGCAGCGCGGCGAGCGCCAGCGCGGCCGCAACCGCGACGAGCAGCTTGGCCAGAACGATGAGCAAGGTCAATCTGGCGAAAACGGCAAGCCCGGCGAGAATGGCGAGCCAAAGCCTATGACGCCGCAGGAATTCGCCGATGCGCTGAAGCAGCTGCAGGAGGGCCAGGGCCAGCTGAAGAGCGATCTGGAGCAGCTGAAGAAAGGCCTCGAGGGCATGGGCATGGAGCCCAATGAAGGATTTGGCGAGGCCGGCAAGTCCATGGGCAGCGCCGAGCAGGCGCTTGGCGAGGGCCAGGGCGACGAGGCCGTCGGCCACCAGGGCCGGGCGCTTGAGGCGCTGCGCAAGGGCGCCAAGGACATGATGAAACAGATGCAGGCCATGCAGGGCGATCAGGGCGGCAGCCAGGAAGGCGGCCGCCAGCAGGATGCCGACCGCGACCCGCTCGGCCGGCCGCGCGCCAGCCAGGGTCCCGATTTTGGCGATTCGGTGAAAGTGCCCGACGAGATCGACGTCCAGCGCGCGCGCCAGATCCTGGAAGCGATTCGCAAGCGGCTCGGCAATGCGCTCAGCCCCGACATCGAGCGCAGCTATCTGGAACGGCTGCTGGAGCTGAAATAGGAAGCGGCGAGAGGGGCCAGCTTCATTTCCATGGAGCCGTCTACCTGTTGACGAACGCCTCGCGGATTGCCTCCTGCATGCCGTCGATTGCTTCGCCTGACGCATTCGGGTTGCGATGCATCACCACATTGGAGGAATCGATGTCGCCGAACCCGTCCGCGGACGTTAGCTCTCGGCAATCCGCCGGAATGTTGCTGCGTGAGATCGGCGCGATCGCCAACCCCGAGGTGACGGCAAGCTTCAGGCCGCCATTGGTATCGCTTGTATAGGCGACGCGATAGGCAAGGCCGCGCTGCTCCAGCGATTTGATGGCGAAGTTCTTACACCAGCCGGCGCGGTTGTAGAGCGCGATCGGCACCGGGCGCTCCTCATGCATGTGATGCAGGTTCGACGTCACCCAGACCGTCGGATCATGCATCAGCACTTCGCCGCCGGATGGATCTTGCCATTCGAACACCACGCATAAATCCAGCTCGCCGGCGGCGAGCGCCGCGATCTGCGCCTCCGAATGCGCGTAGCGCACGGTGACCTCAACCTTGGTGTGGCGCTTCGAAAATGCGCCGAGCGCGCGCGACAGGATGGCATGGCCATATTCCTCCGGAATGCCTATGCGCACCGGCCCACCGAGCGGCGCCGCCGCCATCGACGCCGCCGTTTCGTCGAGCAGCGAAACGATACGGCGGGCATTGACGATGAGTTCGCCGCCACGCCGCGTCAGCGCGACGCCGCGTGAACCTCGCTCGAACAGGCTGTCGCCGACCAGCTCTTCGAGCTTCTTCATCTGCATCGACACGGCCGATTGCGTGCGGCCGGCCTGCTCGGCGGCCCTCGTGAAATTGCCGGCCTCGGCTATGGCGACAAAGGTACGCAGGAGATCACTGTCGAGGGTTGGCCGCATGGCATCCATCATAAGCAGATTTGATCGCTGGCATCATTTCAATTCGTTTGCAACATGTCAAACGCCGAACGATAATCGCCTCACCCATTGGATATGCAGTCGCGAAATCGGCTGCGGACCAATCAAGAGTCCTCACTCGTGCCCGCTACCCGAAAACGGTGGCGGGTTCTTTTTGATCTGGTGAGCGTCGCCGGATCGGATGCGCGGGAGCCTGAACGGATGCAGAATAGGATGGTGCGTGGCATCCTGAGCCTGTGCCTGGGCGTGCTGGTCTTCTCGCTGCAGGATCCGCTCGTCAAAGCCGTGTCGAGCGGCTACCCGGTGACCGAGGTGATGGCGATCCGCTCGATCGTAGCCTTGCCGATCCTGATCGTTCTGGTTCACGCCGATGTCGGGCTGCGGGCAATCCTGTCGAAACGGTTCGGCCTGCTGACGATACGCGCCTTCATCCAGTTCACCTCCTACACGGTCTATTACCTGGCCATCGCCGCCCTCCCGCTGGCCGACGCCGTGGCGCTTTATTTCATGGCGCCGCTCTGCATCATGGCGATGGCCGGCCCCTATCTCGGCGAGCGCGTTTCCTGGCGGACGCTGTCGACCGTGCTGATCGGCATGCTTGGCGTTCTGGTGATGCTGCGCCCCGGCGCCGGACTGTTCGACTGGGCGGCCTTGCTGTCGCTGGGCTCGGCCGTGCTCTACGCCTTCTCGCAGCTGATGGCTCGCAAGATCGGCGATACCGAATCGTCCACTGTCATGGCCTTCTACCAGAACGGCGCCTATCTTACCGGCGCGGCCGTCGTCGCCGGCACGTTTCACCTTGCGGGCATAACCCACGCCGTCCACCCGAGCCTCGAATTCCTGGTGCGACCATGGATCTGGCCGACGCTGCCGGATTTCCTCAAGATGGCCGCCTGCGGTTTCGTCGCCTCGGCCGGCATGATCCTGCTCTCGCAAGGCTACCGGCTGTCGCCGGCCAACCGCGTCGCCACCTTCGAATACACCGGTATCCTGTGGTCGCCGCTGTGGGGTTTCCTGTTCTTCGCCGAGGTGCCCAGGTCAGCAACGGTGATCGGCGCGGCGCTCATCATCGGCGCCGGCCTGCTGGCACTCAACACCGAGCGCCGCGCCAGCCCGGCACCGGCGCTTGTCGCCAGGGATCCAGCCTGATCAGGCGAAGCAGATCAGCGCCCGTTCGACGCGAGAGCGAATCTCGGCGAGCGTGAAGGGCTTTTGCACGACATCGAGGATGATGCCGTTCAATTCATCGGCGCGCTCGCGCTGGTCGGCATAGCCGGTCATCAGCATGATCTTCATCGCGGGAAAAAGCGCGGCTGCCGCAACCGCCATCTCGATGCCGTCCATCTCGGGCATGCGTATGTCGGAGACGACGAGATCGTACCCGCCTTTTGCGGCGCGGATCAGCGAAAGCCCCTGCGCGCCATCGGCGGCGATATCGATTGCGTGGCCGGCGCGTTCGAGCGCGCGGGCTGCGAGGGTGCGGACGGACTCATCGTCCTCGACGATCAAAAGCTTTGCCATGGCCGGCATATTTGGTGGCGAAACGTTGACTTTTCCTGAAAACCCAGGCGCTCGCCCAGACTAATTTTCCTGACACCGTTAAGGCCTTTTTCAGGATTCACCGGTGCGAGGCACTCGCCTTACACATCGCCTTTCACCACACCCACGAACGGCAATTCACGGAAAGCATGCGCCACATCCATGCCATAGCCGACGACGAAATAATCGGGGCAGTCGAAGCCGACATAATCGGCATTGAGCGCGGTCTGGCGGCGCATGCGCTTGTCGAGCAGCACGGCGATGGAACAGCTTTTCGCGCCACGCGACAGCATCAGGTCGCGCGTGAAGCTCAGCGTCTTGCCCGATTCCAGAATGTCGTCGATCAACAGCACGTCACGGCCTGCAACCTCGTTGTCGATGTCGCGCAGCACCCTCACCTCGCCACTGGTTGTGCCGGCGCCATAACTGGAGATGAAGATGAACTCGACTTCCGGCGACAGGCCGACATCATGCATAGCGCGGATCAGGTCGGCGGCGAAGATGAACGAGCCTTTCAGCACCGAAATCACCAGGAGATCGTGATAATCGTGCCCGGCGATCTCCTTGGCAAGTTCGAGATTGCGCCGCGCGATCGCCGATGCCGAAAACAGGACTTCGATGTCCTTGCCGCGCACGTTTGGCATTTCTCGCCCCCTCCAGTTTTTTTCCGAAACGCCTTCACACCGAGCGTGTGTTGAGAGTCAGGTCAGACCGAGCCGAAAGCAGTGGTTTCCGAGAACCGGAGCGGAGCGTACGTGAGCACCGGAAGCGCAGGGAACCACCGTTTGCAGGCCGGCTTCACCTGAATATCGACACACGCTATTCGGCGAAGGTGACCAAAACGGTCCTTACCCCGTTCTTAGGCACGTCGAGCCGGCTGGCAAAGCCGAATCTTTCGCCCGATGCCAGCGAATGGCCAGATGTCCCCAGCGTATAGCGGGTTGTCCGGCCGTCATTGCCCGTCACCCGGATTTCGAGTGGCGGCATTGTCGCGGGCCTCGTCCCGTCATTGGCGGCCTCGCCGTCGACGAACAGCACCGGATTGGCGCCGGAGGCATCGATGCGTGACGTCACGCCTGAAATGGTCAGCGCCGACGCTCGCGCGCCGGGCAGGAACGGTGCCTGGCGCACCAGCGCATGGCCGCCCGAGACCCAGAAGGCGGCAAGGGCGGCGCCGATGCCGGCGATCCAGAAGATCGGACCGCCGCGCGAGGCCGGCGGCCGTTCCGCTGGCATTTCCGGCTTGCGCAGCATGTCCATGCCTTCGATGGCCGGGGGGACAATCGCACGCGGCAGCGGCGTCACATTTCCGACTGGTGGGGCCGGCCGCGGCAACACCATATAATCCGCATCGATGATATCAGCCGCCGGGGCGCGCAAGATCCGGTCCGCCGCGGCAATTGCCGCGGGATCGGTCATGATTTCGCCGGAAACCGGGCGCGCGGTTCGTTCGTCAGCCATCATGGCCCCAGTATTGCGCGTGCTTTTCGTTTCTTTTGCGTAAACACAAATGGTTAACGCTTCCCCACCGGAGCCCTCTTGAAGAGCCTAAACGAGCCAGGAATTAACCGCCGGTTAACCATGCCGGCCGATGGTCTTTTCACAAAACAGGCCGGTTCGCCGCGGCCAGGAAATTCAGGTCGTCGAAATTGATTCGCTTCGAAAATGTCGGCCTCCGCTATGGCATGGGTCCGGAAATCCTCCGCGACATCTCCCTGCACATACCGGAGCGCTCCTTCCAGTTCTTGAGCGGGCCTTCGGGTGCCGGCAAGACGACATTGCTGCGCCTTTTGTTCATGTCGCTGAAACCGACGCGTGGACTGATCACCATCTTCGGCAAGGACCGCTCGCGCATCTCGCGCACCGAACTGCCGCATCTGCGCCGCCGCATCGGCGTGGTGTTCCAGGACTTTCGCCTGCTCGACCACATGACCACCTATGAGAATGTCGCGCTGCCGCTGCGCGTGCGCGGGCGCGAGGAAGCGAGCTACCGCACCGATGTCACCGAGTTGTTGAAATGGGTGGGGCTGGGCGAGCGCATGCATGTGCTGCCGCCGGTCCTGTCCGGAGGCGAGAAGCAGCGCGCCGCGATCGCGCGCGCCCTGATCGAGCAACCGGAGATCCTGCTCGCCGACGAGCCGACCGGCAATGTCGATCCGCCGCTGGCGCGGCGGCTGCTGCGGCTGTTCATCGAGCTCAACCGGCTTGGCACCGCCGTTGTGATCGCCACGCATGACCTTGGCCTGATGGAGCAGGTCGACGCGCGCCGCATGATCCTGGCTGGCGGAAGGCTTGATATCTATGACTGAGCTGTCGGCCGACCATTTCGAGGAGCAGGATGCCGAGGCGGTGGAGGCGAGGCCGCGCGCGCAACGCAAGATGGCGCCGATCGTGCCGGCGCAAAACATTGCCGGCCGCGCGCTGGTGCTGGTCATCGCCATCATGACTTTCCTGTCCTGCCTGACCTTCGGCGCGGTGACCCTGGTGCGCGACACAGCCTCGGTTTGGGAAAACCAGATCTCGCGCGAGGCGACGATCCAGATCAAGCCGGCCGACGGCCTCGACATGGAGGCGGCGCTTACCCAGGCGTCACGGATCGCCGGTGAATTCCCTGGCGTGAAGTCGACCCGGATCATCGACCGCGAAGCGACCGCAAGGCTGCTGGAGCCCTGGCTGGGTTCGGGCCTCAACATCGACGACCTGCCCGTGCCGCGCCTGATCATCGTCACCATCGACGAGAGCAGCCCGCCTGACTTCGCCGCCATGCGCGCCGCGATCACGCCGAAACTGCCGAGTGCATCGCTCGACGACCACCGCACCTGGGTCGACCGGCTGGTGGCCATGGCCCGTACCACGGTGACCATAGGCGTTGCCGTTCTGGCCTTGATGCTGTCGGCGACGGTGCTGACCGTGGTGTTCGCGACCCGTGGCGCCATGGACGGCAACGGCCACATCATCGAGGTGCTGCATTTCGTCGGCGCCGAGGCGCGCTTCATCGCACGCGAATTTCGCCGGCATTTCTTGGTCACCGGCATGAAGGGCGCAGCCGCCGGCGGAGCGGCGGCGGTGCTTGTCTTCATCGTGTTTTCCTGGTGGTCGTCACGCAACATAGCAACGCCGCAGGCCGATCAGGCGACTGCTTTGTTCGGTAACTTCGCCATCGGCTCGGCGGGTTACGCAGGTGTCGTCCTGATGGTGCTGGTGATTGGCGCGCTGACGGCGGCAACCTCGCACGTCACCGTCGTTGCCTATCTCAGCGACATCGACGTTCGCCAACCCGATGCATGAAAGGACCTCGTCTTGGCTTGGACGGAAACAGGGCGATCACGGAGAAAGAATTCGCGTAACGCAAAGTGCGTCTTTTACCTATCAAAGGCCGCATTTGAGGATTAACTATATGACCATGGACGTGCGGGATTCGACCGGGACGGCTGGACAGTTGCCAGTGGTGGTTGACCGTTGGCGCGGCCGTGGCAGGGTTAGCCATCTAAGGACCGCCCTGCGCTTCTCCGCTCTCTCCCTGCTTGTGCTTGCAACAGTGTTCGCTGGCGGCTTTGGCTGGTTCGCCAGCAAGGTCAGTCATCTGACCACGCCCGCCAACCCGGCCAAGGCCGACGCCATCATCGTGCTGACCGGCGGCCAGTCGCGCCTCGACGCCGCGATGGAGCTGCTCGCATCCGGCAAGGGCGAGCGGCTCTTGATCAGCGGCGTGCACCCCTCGGCCAGCCGGCGCCAGCTTCAGGCGGCGACCGGCGGCGACAAGAAACTGTTTTCCTGCTGCGTCGACATCGATCGCGCCGCGCTCGACACGATCGGCAATGCCGAGGAAAGCGCCAAATGGGTGGAAAACCATGCCTATGGCACGGTGATCCTGGTGACCAACAATTATCACATGCCGCGCAGCCTTTTGGAGATGGGCCGGCTGCTGCATGGCGCCAAGCTCGAACCCTACCCGGTGGTCAATTCCAACCTGGATAATGGCAGTTGGCTGACCAAGCCACGGGCAGTGCGCGTGCTGTTCACCGAATACACCAAGTACCTGCTGGCGCTGGCTCGCGGGTTTATCCCGGTGAAGCCGACGCCTGAGGGAATCGCCCTGGCCGAGACCGCCGCCGGCGGCTGAGCCGCGTCATTGCTTGGCGACAGCCCCTGAAACGCCCTTGAGGCGCGCGATCTCTTGTTCAAGGTCTTGGATGCGCCGGTCGCGCTCGCCAAGCGCGGCTGCCACATCAGCCGCCTCGAAGCGCTGCGGTATATGTTGCGGGCAATTGGCATCCCATGCCGAGACGGTGAACAGGATGATCTGCTCGGGACGCGCCTTGTAGTCCGGCGGCATCAGCCTCGCCGTCAACTCGGCATCGTCCTCGACAACGCGCGCCGTACCCCAGATCTTGATGCGCTGGCGCATCATGTAGTCGATCAGGAACAGGAAGGCCCTCGGATTGTCGGCCAGATTGCCCTGCGTGATGAATTGCCTGTTGCCGGAAAAATCCGCGAAGCCGATCGTCTTCTCGTCGAGCACCTTGAGAAAGCCGGCAGGGCCGCCGCGGTGCTGGATATAGGGCTGGCCGTCGCCATTGGCCGTCGACAGGAAGATGCTGGTCTGCATTTCGATGAATGCGGCGAGGTCCGGTGTGATCGCCGACTGCCAGCCGCCGCGCTCCTCGACGCGGGCGTAGGACTGGCGCGAGCCCTTGCGCGCCTGGATCGCCTTGACCGTCGGCGTGAAGGCGACATCGCTGGTAAAAGCGTGTGCGTTCATCGAAACCTCCTTTGCCTGAATGCTTCTAAAGACCGAGCTCCGACAGCGTCGGATGGTCGTCCGGCCGCCGGCCGAGCGGCCAGTGATATTTGCGCTCGGCCTCGGCGATCGGCAGGTCGTTGATGCTGGCGATGCGCAGCCGCATCAGCCCGTGGTCGTCGAATTCCCAGTTCTCGTTACCGTAGCTGCGGAACCATGAGCCGCTGTCGTCGCGCCATTCATAGGCGAAGCGCACGGCGATGCGGTTGCCGTGGAAGGCCCAGACCTCCTTGATCAGCCGGTAGTCGAGTTCGCGGCTCCATTTGCGCGTCAGGAACGCCTGGATGGCATCGCGGCCTTGCAGGAACTCGGCGCGGTTGCGCCAACGGCTGTCCGCCGTATAGGCGAGCGCCACCCGCGCCGGATCGCGCGAGTTCCAGGCATCCTCGGCCATGCGCGCTTTCTGGGCTGACGTCTCGGCGGTGAAGGGCGGAAGCGGCGGGCGGCTCTCAGACATGGGATTTCCTCTGCGGCATGAAGGGTGGGGACCGGCGGGCATCGCCGCTCCTATCCGGATTCAGGCAGCATTGCGGGCGGAAACAACCGGAAAATCGATCTCGGTCTGGGCAACCTCATTGATATAGTTGGTCCAGACGTTCAGGGCGACATGCTGGACAATCTCGATGATCTCTCCGTCGTCATAGCCCGCGAGCCTGACAGCGGCGATATCCTCCTGGGCGACATGTCCGCGGCTTTGCGCAACCCGGGCGGCAAAACCCACCGCCGCGGCTGCCTTGGGGTCCATGGAGCCGCCATGGCGATTGGCCATCATCTCGGCATCGTCGAGGCTTGCGAGCGTCTTGCCGAGATAGGTGTGCGCGCACAGGCAGTAGTTGCAGCCATTGATCTCGGCGATCGCCAGCGCGATGCGCTCGCGCGTCGGCGCCGGAAGCCGGCCCTTGGCCAGCGCGCCCATCATGCCGAGATAGCCTTCCAGCGCCGCCGGACTGTTGGCGACCATCCGAAACAGGTTCGGCACGACACCAAGCTGTTTTTCCACCACTTGCAGCATGGGCTGCGCGGCGGCGGGAGCGGCAGCGATGGACGAAGGCGTAGCGATGCGGGGCATAGAGATTTCCTGGTTGAGGTGTGCCCCCGTTATATGCAGCCTTCCATGTTGCGGATGTAGATGCCATATTTGCAACCAACCCTTCCATTTTCTGGAAGAAATGATGGATCGTCTCGAAGCCATGTCCCTTTTCGTCGCGGCGGCGGAGGGCGGCAGCCTTTCCGCCGCCGCGCGCCATTCGGACGTTCCGTTGGCAACAGTCAGCCGCAAGGTCTCCGAACTGGAGCGGTACCTGAAGACACGCCTGTTGAACCGCTCGACGCGGCGGCTGACACTGACCGACGCCGGCCATGCCTATCTCACTGCCTGCCGCCGCATCCTCGACGAGGTCGGC
Source organism: Mesorhizobium sp. B2-7-3 (assembly GCF_006440715.1). Classification (NCBI taxonomy): domain Bacteria; kingdom Pseudomonadati; phylum Pseudomonadota; class Alphaproteobacteria; order Hyphomicrobiales; family Phyllobacteriaceae; genus Mesorhizobium; species Mesorhizobium sp. B2-7-3. Next base: position 350,270 of record NZ_VFTY01000002.1, on the reverse strand, counting down.
GACGCCGAACGCACCGCCGGCGGCGAATACAGCGCCCCGACAGGGGAATTGATCGTCACCGCGCCGATCGTCTTCGGCCGCCTTCACGTGCTACCGGTCGTCACCGACTTCCTCGCCGCCTATCCCCTGGTGGATATCCGCCTGACGCTCGGCGACAGGATAAGCCAGTTGGCCGAGGATCATATCGACCTCGCCGTCCGTATCGGCAGGCTGCCGGATTCGCGCATGGTCGCCATCAGGGTCGGTTCGATCGGTCATGTTGTCTGCGCGAGCCCTGCCTATCTGGCCGGACGCGGCATTCCAGAAATTCCAGGAGATCTCGAGGCGCACAGCTGCATTACCTTCGAGGGCCTTGGCTCGCTCGCCACCTGGACCTTCACCGTGGACAAGGCTGATTTTGTCGTGCCGGTCCGATCAAGGCTCCGGGTCAACACCGCCGAGGCGGCGATTGATGCGGCGATCGCCGGTGTCGGAGTGACACGGGTGCTTTCCTACCAGATTGTCGCCGCCGCACGCTCGGGAACACTGCGCCCCGTGCTCAGGGATTTCGAACCCGAGCCTTGGCCGGTAAACCTGGTGCATGCGGGCCAGGGCCGGCTGCCGGTGAAACTGCGCGCCTTCCTCGACTTCGCCGCCCCCCGCCTGAGGGAACGCCTGGCGCAGGCGACCTGGTAGGACGGGCAGTATCGCACCGTTTCCTTTTTCTCCGCGCTTGGTGTAACCAACGCACACTTCCTCACCGGACCTCCCCCATGCTCTATGTCAGATCGCTGGCGTTCAATTTCGTCTTCTACGTCAATCTGATCGTCCAGATGATCCTCTGGACCCCGTACTATTTCCTGTCGCCCCGCCACCGCGCCTGGTTCGTGCCGAAATTCTGGTCGCGCACCTCGATGTGGCTCTATGACAAGATCGCCGGCACCAAAAACGACATCACCGGGCAGGAAAACCTGCCCGAGGGCTCCTTCATCCTGGCGCCCAAGCACCAGTCGTTCTGGGACGCCATCGCCTTCTTCCCCTTCCTCCAGGACCCGCTCTACATCCTCAAGCGCGAGCTGACCTGGATCCCCTTCTTCGGCTGGTACATCTTGAAGATGCGGATGATCCCGGTGCATCGCGGCAGCCGCTCCAAGGCCTTGAAGGCGGTGGTTGCGGCGACCAAGGAAGAAATGGCGCGCAACCCGCGCCAGCTGATCATCTATCCCGAGGGCACCCGTCGGGCGCCGGGCGACGAGCCGGCCTACAAATACGGCATCGTCGAAATCTATTCGCAGCTTGGCGTTCCGGTCGTGCCGGTCGCCCATGTCGCTGGCCTCTATTGGCCGCGCCGCAAGTTCCTGCGCTATCCCGGCACCGTCAAGGCGCGCTTCCTGCCGCCTATACCGCCTGGCCTAGGCAAGGACGAGTTCATGGCGCGGCTGATCGGTGAGACCGAAGCTGCCTGCGACCAGCTTCTCCTCGAGGCATCTCGCGCATCCAACCCGCCGGCCCTGCCGCCAACGGCGGTGAAACGGCTTCGGGAGCTCGGCGCGAAGGCCTGAAGCCTCCTGACCACGGGCCGTCAGCCGTACACCGCCAGCACCGTGGTCAGCACCAGCGTCGCAGCCTCAGGCGCTGGCCTTGTCGAGTTCGGCCATATCGTCCGCGGACAGCTTCAGCGACGCCGCGCGGATCAGGCTGTCCATCTGCTCAGGCTTGGTCGCACTGGCGATCGGCGCGGTGACGCCGGGCCGCGCGATAACCCAAGCAAGCGCCACTTCCGCCTGTTTGGCCGAATGCCTGGCCGACACCGCGTCCAGCGCCGCCAGGATGCGCATGCCACGCGCATTGAGGTAGTCTTTCACCCCGCCGCCGCGCTCGCTTTGGCCGAGATCGGCCTCGCTGCGGTACTTGCCGCTGAGAAAGCCCTTGGCCAAGCTGAAATAGGTGATGACGCCGATATCCTCCGCCACGCAGAGATCGCGCAGTGGGCCATCGAAGGAGGAGCGGTCATAGAGATTGTATTCCGGCTGCAGCACCTCGTAGCGCGGCAGGCCGCGCAGGCTTGCCACGTCAAGTGCCGCGCGCAACTGGCCGGCGTCGAGGTTGGAACAGCCGGCATAGCGGATCTTGCCCTTGGCGAGCAGTTTCTCATAGGCGCCGAGGGTTTCCTCATAGGGCGTGGTCGGATCCGGCCAGTGCGACAGGTAAAGGTCGATGAATTCGGTCTGCAGCCGCTTCAGCGATGCATCGACAGCCTTTTCGATATAGGCGGCCGACAGGTCCTTGTGGCCCTGCCCCATGTCTGAGCCGACCTTGGTGACCACCACGACCTTGTCGCGATTGCCACGATCCTTCATCCATTTGCCGATGATGGTTTCCGATTCACCGCCCTTGTTGCCGGGAACCCAGCGCGAATAGGCGTCGGCCGTGTCGATGGCATTGAGGCCGGCTCCGACAAAGCGATCGAGCAGATCGAAAGAAGTCTTCTCGTCGGCGGTCCAGCCGAAGACATTGCCACCCAGAACCAGCGGCGCGATGGAAAGGTCGGTGCGACCGAGACGGCGTTTCTGCAAGACGGATCTCCGTGGTGATTGGGACCGGGCGGATGCCGCCCGCTGGCTGGGTTCGGAGCCTAACCTAGGTCTTGCCGCATCGAGGTCAAAGGCCTGGCTACCCTTTTCCGCGGAGCCAGCGCTTCACAAAGTCGCTATCCGGTGCGCCACATCCTCCAGCCAGTGGTCGCGAATCTTGAGCGCTTCCAGATGCTTCAGCGTGCTCAGCACATAATCCTCGTTGTCACCGGATCGGCCGACCGCGCCGCGCACCACGGCCGCCGCCTCCGCCGCGTCCAGCGCGCCCGCATATTGCTCATGCTTGCGGTCGACGACGTAGGCCACGGCTTCCACCGTGCCACCGGCGTCGAGGCGAACCTTGAGCGTCCGCTCGAGATAGACGCTGGTGACGAGTTCGCGCTCGCGCAGATAGGCAATGACCTCGTCGCGCAATTCGCCAGGGACGCGGTACGCAAGGCCGACGCAGGAGCCGCCATGGTCGAGGCCAAGCACCAGTCCGGGCCGCTGGCGCGTGCCGCGATGCACGAAGGAATAGACGCAGAGCGAGCGGCGATAGCCATGCAGGCGGGCGCGTCGTGTCTCGACATGAGCGAAACCCGGCCGCCAGATCAGCGAACCGTAGCCGAACACCCAAAAATCGCCCATATCACCGCGCCTGATTGCAAAAAGAATGGCAGCACCGCACCGGTAACCGGTGTTTTTTCCATCCGTCTCTGTCTACCTAGTGTTCGGAACCTGAGAATCCGTCCACACCATCCATGCGTTAATGAGAGCCAAAGCATGACGTCAAGTGACGAACGCCAACCGGGTAACCGTCGCCGTCTGTGGTGGCTTGCCGCGTTCATCCTCGTGCTGTTCGCCATTTACAGCGCCGGCTGGTTCTATCTGGCCAACAGGGTCCGGTCCGAGGCCGACAAGGCGGTTGCCACGCTCAACAAGAGCGGCATCGAGGCCGGTTGCGCCAACCTCCAGGTCGGTGGCTATCCACTGAGCTTTGCCGTCTCTTGCGACAACCTCGCCTACGAGGACGACGCCAAGAGCATTGCTGCCTCGGCCGGCTCCTTCAACGCCGTCGCCCAGATCGTCCAGCCCTTGTCGCCTGTTGCCAATCTACGCGGTCCACTCCGGACCTCCGTCCCCGGCATGATGCCGCTCTGGATCGACTGGGACAATCTGCAGGCCAACGTCAAATTGTGGTACCCGCTGCCCCGGCGTGTAGCGCTGCAGGCCGAGGGCCTGTCGGGCCAGACCGACCCGGCCGACGACACCGATCCGGTGGAACTGTTCAGTGCCGGCAAGGCGTCAGGCCAATTGCAGCCCAACAACGGCGATCTCGATTATGTCGGCAGCTTTGGCGATCTCGAGATCGATGCCGACGCGATCGGCGGGCGGGTGTTGCCGGCGCTCGATGCCAGCGGCGACGTGACACTGAAGAACGGCGTGGCGCTGATCGGCACGCAGGTGAAAAGCCTGCGCGGCCAGCGGATCGAAATCCGCAACCTCGATCTGTCGTCCGGCACGGCGCGCGTCACCGTTTCCGGGCCGCTGTCAGTCGATGCCGAGGGTCTCGTCGACGCCGACCTGATGATCAGGATCAAGGATCCCAAGGCGGTGGCATCTATTCTTGCCGGCGCCATACCCGAGCAGAAGAATGCGATCGAGCAGGGTTTTGGCGCCCTGGCGCTGCTTGGCAGCGAACCGTCCATGCCGCTGAAAGTGGTCAAGGGCAAGGCTTCCCTCGGCTTCATTCCGCTGGGCAAGATCAAGCCGGTCAACTAACGGATGGCGGGGCCGGCAAAGCTGCTGAGCGTCGGCGCACTGACGCTTGACACCATTCTTCGTGTCGAATCACTGCCCACGCATCAGGGAAAATTCATCGCCTCGGACGGCATCCAGATCGCCTCGGGCATGGCGACGAGCGCGGCCTGCGCCGCGCATCGCCTGGGTGCCGAGGTGTCGCTATGGGCTAGCGCCGGCGACGATCCGGTCGGCGATCTGCTGATTGCCGGGATAGAGGCCGAGGGCGTCGATTGCAGCCATGTACGCCGCGTCAGCGGCGCCCGCTCGGCACTGGCCTCGATCCTGGTCGATGCGCATGGCGAGCGGATCATCGTGCCTTTCTACGACGCGCGCGCGCAGGCCGATCCCGAGGTTTTGCCGTTCACCGACATAACGGCATTCGACGCCGTACTGGCCGACGTGCGCTGGCCGGGCGCCGCGGCGCTTGCCCTTAAGGCGGCGCGCGCCGCCGGCCGCCCAGCCATACTCGATGCCGATACCGCGCCCCTGGCGGTACTGGAGCGATTATTGCCGCTCGCCTCGCACATCGTCGCCTCGGAGCCGGCGGTCCGCATCATATGCGGCCACGCGCTGGATCTGGAGACCGCCTGCACCGATTTGGCGTCCCGCACCGATGCGTTCGTCGCGGTCACCGGCGGCGCGGCGGGTACCTGGTGGTTCGACCGAAGCGCCGGATCATCCCGCCATGTCGAGGCACCGAGGGTCAAGGCGGTCGACACGCTGGCCGCCGGCGATGTCTTTCATGGCGCCTTTGCCGTCGGGCTGGCGGAAGCCATGGCGGTCGAGCACGCACTGCGCTTTGCCAGCGCGGCCGCCGCGCTCAAGTGCCTGCGCTTCGGCGGCCGGCTGGGCGCGCCGGATCGGGCGGAGACGCTCGCCATGATGGCAACCGCCTGGCCGGTTGAAATCACCTAGCTCTTTGCCGGATGCTCGACCGCCTGGCGGCCAAAATCGGGCGCGTCGATATCCTGGCCCGCCTCGATGATCGAGCGGCGCACGGCGCGGGTGCGGGTGAACAGGTCGAAGAGCTTGTCGCCGTCGCCCCAGCGGATGGCGCGCTGCAGGAACGCCAGGTCTTCCGAGAACCGCGCCAACATTTCCAGGATGGCATCCTTGTTGTGCAGGCACACGTCCCGCCACATGGTCGGATCGGAGGCAGCCAGACGCGTGAAATCGCGAAAACCGGAGGCGGAATATTTGATCACTTCCGTCTTGGTCACCGATTCCAGATCGTCGGCGGTGCCGACGATGTTGTAGGCGATGATGTGCGGCAGATGCGAGACGATGGCCAGCGTCATGTCGTGATGCTGCGGGTCCATCGTGTCGATGTTGGCGCCGCAGCGGCGCCAGAATTCCGACAGCCGTTCCAGCGCTTCCGGATCGGTGCCCGGCACCGGCGTGAAGATGCACCAGCGGTTGTCGAACAGGTCGGCAAACCCGGCATCCGGGCCGGATTTTTCGGTGCCCGCCAGCGGATGGCCAGGAATGAAATGGACGCCTTCAGGCACATGCGGCTGCATCTGCGCGATGACCGAGGCCTTGGTCGAGCCGACATCGGTGAGGATCGCCCCCTTTTTCAGCGCCGGCGCGATTTCCACCGCTACAGCGCCGGATGAGCCGACCGGCACCGAGACAACGACCAGATCGGCATCACGCACCGCGTCCCCGGCATCGGTGGTGTAGGAATCGCCAAGGCCCAGTTCCTCGGCTCGCTTGAGCGTTGCCGCACTGCGCGTCGAGATGGCGACATGGCGAGCCAAGCCCTCGCGTCGGATGACGCGGGCCAGAGACGAGCCGATCAGGCCGATACCGACCAGCGCGATCTTTTCGAACATCGGTGATGCCATGGTGTTCCAGCTCTTTAGACGTTCTAGCTTTTCAGGAATGTCGTGAGCGCGGCGACAACGCCGCGATTGGCCTCTTCAGTGCCGACGGTCATGCGAAGCGCGTTGGGAAAGCCGTAACCTGAAACGCGCCGCAGAATATAGCCGCGCGCGCTCAGATAATCGTCAGCCGCCGCCGCGGAATGCTTCTGATCGTCGGGAAAATGAATGAGCAGGAAATTGCCAACGCTCGGCGTCACGCGCAGCCCGAGCCCGGTCATTTCGCCGCTCAGCCAGGTGAGCCAGGTCTCGTTATGCGCCACGCTGCGCTCGACATGGGCACGGTCGCGGATCGCGGCGATGCCGGCCTCGATCGCTGTCGCATTGACGTTGAAGGGGCCGCGCACACGATTGATGGCGTCGATGATATGCAGGGGACCATACATCCAGCCGATGCGCGCGCCGCCGAGCCCGATCTTGGAGAAGGTGCGGGTCATCACCACGTTCTCGGCGCTGCCGGCCAGCTCGATGCCGGCTTCGTAGTCGTTGCGGCGGACATATTCGGCGTAGGCCGCGTCGAGCACCAGCAGCACGTTTCCCAGCAGTCCGGCATGAAGGCGGCGCACCTCCTGGAACGGCACATAGGTGCCGGTCGGGTTGTTGGGATTGGCCAGGAACACGATTTTCGTGCGCGGCGTGACGGCCGCCAGCATCGCATCGATGTCGGCGCGCTCGTCGGTCTCCTTGACCACGACCGGGGTGGCGCCTGCCGACTGGATGTAGATCTTGTAGACCATGAAGGCGTGTTCGGTGAACATAGCCTCGTCGCCGGGCGCGAGATAGGTCTGCGCCAACAGGCCGAGGATTTCGTCCGACCCGTTGGAGCAGATGATGTTTTGCGGGTTGAGGCCATGCACCTCGGCGATTGCCTCGCGTAACCGCCTGGCGGTGCCGTCGGGATAGATGTCGAGCTTGCGGGCGACCTCGCGCGCGGCCTCGATCGCCTTCGGCGAAGGCCCAAGCGGATTCTCATTCGACGACAGCTTGTAGACCTTGGCGACACCGGCGGGCGCCGAGCTTTTGCCGGGCACATAGGCCTCTATGTCCATGATGCCCGCGCGCGGAGTTGGACGTGCCTGATCCGGTGTCTGGTTCATATCTTGCAAAATCCATCGAAAACGCCTCCATCCGGAGGCCGCTGCGGAAATACAAGCCATGGCACGCAATGTCGAGAGTGGCAGTGGTGCCAGCCGCCGCCATTGACGGCGAGGCAGGCGGGTTCTAGAAAGACGATTGACAGTTCCGTGGTGATTTGGCCGGTCGGCTTGCAGCCACGTTAAACAATTCGCTAAAGGGCCGTTTGCGTGACGTAACCGGCTTTGCGAAGGCAATGCCGGTTTTTTGTTGTCCGCGACCGGCCGGACGGACGCATCGGCGGCGGAGATCGGCAACGATTTCCACGAGCGCACGGTGCAGCAAGAGAGACGTGATGGCCGCTCTGCGTGCAGGAAAGACCAACAACGAGGCCGACCAACCGTCGAGCCCGGTGTTGCGTTTCGGACCCGACAAGCCGCTCAAGCTCGACGCCGGCACGCTGCTGTCGCCGTTCCAGATCGCCTACCAGACCTATGGCACGCTGAATGATGCCCGCTCCAATGCCATCCTCGTCTGCCATGCGCTGACCGGCGACCAGCATGTCGCCAGCACCAATCCGGTAACCGGCAAGCCCGGTTGGTGGGAAGTGCTGATCGGACCGGGCAGGATCATCGATACCAGCCGTTTCTTCGTCATCTGCTCCAATGTCATCGGCGGCTGCCTGGGTTCCACCGGTCCGGCCTCGACCAACCCGGCCACCGGTAAACCCTATGGCCTCGACCTGCCGGTCATCACCATCCGCGACATGGTGCGCGCGCAGCAGATGCTGATCGACCATTTCGGCATCGAGAAACTGTTCTGCGTGCTCGGCGGCTCGATGGGCGGCATGCAGGTTCTGGAATGGGCGTCGAGCTATCCCGAGCGCGTGTTCTCGGCGCTGCCGATCGCCACCGGGGCGCGCCATTCGTCACAGAACATTGCCTTCCACGAAGTCGGGAGGCAGGCCGTGATGGCGGATCCGGACTGGCATGGCGGCAAATATTTCGAACACGGCAAGCGCCCGGAGAAAGGGTTGGCGGTGGCGCGCATGGCCGCCCACATCACCTATCTGTCGGAAGCCGCCTTGCATCGCAAATTCGGCCGCAATTTACAGGACCGCGAAGCGCTGACCTTCGGTTTCGATGCCGATTTCCAGATCGAGAGCTATCTGCGCCACCAGGGCATGACCTTCGTCGACCGCTTCGATGCCAACTCCTATCTCTACATGACGCGGTCGATGGATTATTTCGACCTCGCCGCCGACCATGGCGGCCGGCTGGCCGACGCCTTCGCCGGCACGAAAACCCGCTTTTGCCTGGTGTCCTTCACATCGGACTGGCTGTTCCCGACCGAAGAGAGCCGCTCCATCGTCCACGCACTCAACGCCGCCGGCGCCTCGGTATCCTTCGTCGAGATCGAGACCGATCGCGGCCACGACGCCTTCCTGCTCGACGAGCCGGAACTGTTTGCCGCCATCAACGGCTTCATCGGCTCGGCCGCGCGCGCCAGGGGGCTCAGCGCATGACCCCGAAAAGTTGCAGACGTTTCGGATCAAGCTCGTGCGCCAAACAGAACGGCGAAGCCATGACCCCGAAAAGTTGCAGACGTTTCGGACCAAGGCCATGCGCCGTCCACGAGGCGAAGCCATGAGCGTCAACGGCAGCCAACGCGTCGACCTCGAGGTCGTCGCCAACCTCATCCCGCCGCAATCGCGTGTGCTCGACGTCGGCTCGGGCGACGGCTCATTGCTCGAATTGCTGCAGGACACCAAGCAGGTCGACGGTCGCGGACTCGAGCTGTCGCAGCGTGGCGTCAACGAATGCGTGGCGCGCGGTCTCAGTGTCATCCAGGGCGACGCCGACACCGATCTCGAATTCTATCCCGACAAGGGCTTTGACTTCGTTGTCCTGTCGCAGACCCTGCAGGCCACCCGCAACCCGAAGCTGGTGCTCGACGAGCTGCTCAGGATCGGCAACCGGGCAATCGTGTCTTTCCCCAATTTCGGTCACTGGCGGGTGCGCCTGTCGCTGTTCGTCAAGGGCCGCATGCCTGTGACCAGCGACCTGCCCTATTCCTGGTACGACACGCCCAACATCCACTTCTGCACGATCCGAGACTTCGTCAATTTGTGCGAAGAGCTTGGCGCGACAGTGGAGAAGGCGACCGCGCTCGACGCCAACGGCCAGAAGATCGGCCTGTCGATGCCATGGTGGTTCTGGAATTTCTTTGGCCAACAAGCAGTGTTCCTGCTGAAGCGATAATGAAATGGGCGCCGCCCGCAGGCGCGACTGCCAATCCTTGAGGGTGGCCGCGCGTCTTTCAGCAGGTGCGAAAGTGTTGCAGTTGAAGCGCCATGAGCTGGAATTCATCATGCCTGGTCGGTCGAACGACGGCACGACGGGGTGACATGGCAGGTTGTTTTTTGTAGCGTCGCACCGAATCCGATGAGGCCCATCCAGGGGGAAGTCCGATCCATTTAGCCATCCCGATGATCAAAGGACCTGGCGCGAAGGGTGTTTACGCGCTGGAGGCGACCGACGTGATATGATCGGGAAGACCGAACAGGCGCCCCTCGTCACGGTGATCACGCCCACTCACAACCGGCGCGAAACGGTGCTCCGCGCCGTCGAAAGCGTGCTTTCCCAGAGCATGCCGCGATTTGAACATATCGTCGTCGACGATGGTTCGACGGACGGGACCGAGGCGGCGCTCGCCCGCATCCATGACCCCCGGCTGATCTATGTCGGCGCGAAGTGGCGCGGCGCCAATGCCGCCAGGAATGCCGGCATCGAGCTAGCCCGGGCGCCCGTGGTGACTTTTCTTGATTCGGACGATCTCTTCCTGCCGCACCGGCTCGAACGGACGCTGGCATGGTTCGACGACAATCCAGCGCTCGAAGTCCTGCTCTCCTCATATGTCTCGGTGAAGGGTGGCCGCGGCACCGCCTGCGTTAACCGCGGCGCTTTCCTGAACCCGCCAATGCTGGAGCGGGCGGTGGTCGCGCAGACGGCCTTCATAGCCGGATCGGCTATAACAGCCAGACGCGAGGCTTTGCTGGCCATCGGCGGCTATGACAGCGACATTCCCCGGATGCAGGACCGCGAGCTTCTGCTGCGCTTCGCACAGCGCTTCGGCGCGCAATTATCGGAAGATATCGACTGGACGAAGCACAATTCGCAGAATTCGATTTCAGGCCGCAGGGACGGCTATGTCGAAGCCTACGCGATCCTGATGAGTAAGCATCCGCACATCGCTCGCTCCTACCCCCATGTCCCTCCCTTTATGATCACGCGGCAGATCATCGCCGATATTCTCCGGGGGCGAATACCACAGGCATTTGCAGGATACATGGCCAACCGCTCGTCTGATGCGCTTGGTTATTCATTGCCGGAACTGATCAACGGTTATCTCCACGGCCGCCGCTGGCGGCGCGACCTCTACGACGAAGTTCGTGGCAAGTTTGGAATTCCACCGGCCTGACCGGCGACAGCTCAGCGATCGAGCACGGCGCGTTGCAGGGCGCATTCCTTCTCGTCCCGCAGCGAGATGCCGACCGCAGGGCCTTGGCGGCCAGGCAACGGGCCGCAACGGGGGAAAAACTGCTACTTCCTGTGGTGGAGGCTTGCCGCGGCTGGCGGCGGCTCGATGGCACCCGCCCTGACGCGGGCAGGTTTCAGCGCGGGCGCGTCGGAATCCTTAACGATCGTCAGGGAACGCGGGAAGAACTGATTGTTGTGCTGGCCGCGCCCGATGTTGATGATCGCGGCGCCGGGCAGGCGCTTCTCCAGCAGCGACAGCACGCGCCGCAGCGAGGGTCCGTCGAACGCATCCATGGCTTCGTCGATGATCACCCATTTTGGCTGTCGCAAGGCGAGCCTGGCCACGCCCAGCAATCGCTGTTCGTCATCGCCCAACTCATGGTCCCAGCGTCCGACGCGGTCGAGCGACGACGACAGCCGTCCAAGACCGACCTCGGCAAGCACCGCTGAAATGTCGGCGTCGTTCGCCGGCGCATGCCCGTTCGGGTGATTGAGGACCTCGCGCAGCGTGCCGGCCGGCAAATAGGGCACACGCGGCACGAAGATGATGGTTTCCCCCGCCGGCAGGCCGATCCGCCCGCTGCCCCACGGCCACAGCCCGGCAATGGCGCGGAAGAACAGCGTCTTGCCGGCGCCCGGTTCACCGGTGATCATGACGCGCTCGCCGGCATGGATTTCGACATGCTGGTCGGCGAGCTTGGTGCATCCGTCCGGCGATGCCACCTGAAGCTTCTCGAACGTCAGGTTGCCATTGGCGTTGTCGGCGAATTCGATGCGCTTCTCCTTGTCGTGCAGCACATCGGTTTCATCGAGCGCGATGCGGAAGTCGGCGACACGCATCAGCGTGGCGCGCCAGTCGGCAATGCTGCCGATGTTGTTGATGAACCAACGCAGGGAGGAGTGGACCTGGTTGAAGGCCCCGACCGCCATCATCAGCCCGCCAAAGCTGATATCCCCCGAGAAATAGACCGGCGAGGCGACCAGGATCGGCGCCACGACCGTGATCCAGCCATAAGTATCGGTTACCCAGGACAGATTGATCTGGGCGGTGTAGATGCGCCGCATGGCGCCCAGCACCGTGCCGAGGTCGAGTTGCAGCCGTCGCTTGGCGTCATCCTCCCCACGGTACAGCGCGATGGCATCGACATTCTCGTTGACGCGCACCATCGAGGAGCGCAGTTCCGCTTCGCGCGTATAGCGGTCGCTGTTGAGGCTGATGAGCGGCCGCCCGACCAGCCAGCTCAGCCACGAGGCGGTACCGGCATAGAGGAACGCGGCCCAAACCATGTAGCCCGGTATCGCCAGCGACCAGCCGTTGACGTGGAAGACGAAGCCCGAAGACAGTTCCCACAGCACACCGACAAAGGACACGAGCAGGATGAACGACTGCAGCAGGCCGACACCAAGATCGGTCGACAGGTCCGAGAGATGCGCGGCATCCTGTTGCATGCGCTGGTCGGGATTGACGCCGATGGCGCCGGCATTGGCCAGCCGGAAGGCGCGCGCCGGCCGCATCCATTGGTCGATCAGGTCCAGCGTCAGCGCCTCGCGCAACTTCAGCCGGATCATCTGGTTGAGCCAGGTCTGGCCGATATTGAGCACCAGCAGTCCGCCGGCGATCATGGCAAAGACCATCAGCTGATGCAGGAAGGCCGCCATGTCGCGGCGCGCGAGGGCATCGTAGAACGGCTGGTTCCAGCGGTTGAGCAAGACCTGGCCGATCGACGTCGCGATAATGACGCCCATGATGCCGAGCAACGTCCACAGCAACCACTTGCGAACCGGTGATCCGATCAGCGCCCGCTTGATCGTCGCCACCTGATCGCGCAGGCTGCTGGCGACGGCGACCGGCTGAATGGTGGCCTGATTGTCCAATTGATCAGCCATGGCCGAGGTCCTTGCGTTCAGTAGCGAAGCTGAAACCGGATGAAGGGAGCCGACGGCGGCAGCCCCTCAACCACTCCGCGAGCCCAGCACGACAGATAGGTCGGAAAGACGCGGCGCGATGCAAGTTTCCATCGCGATCACGAAGGTGTCACTTGCCGGGGCGATGCCACACCCCTTGCCTCGGCCCGCCGGCCGAGCCGTGTCGCGCCATGCGGCGACAGCACCGGCACGAAGACGCGGCGGGACGCACGCTGGGCCACCGGCACGCCTTGATAGAGCCGTTTCTGCGCTTCGACGACAATGACGCCGGAAAAGATCGGCCACAGCCTCCGGCCGGCGCGCTCCAGCACATTGTGGAAGCGCATCATGAAACGCCGCCGCGATGGCGGGAAGAACAGCGCATCCGACCAGGCGGCGGGCGTGAAATTCGCCTCACGCAGCAATTCGGTGAGCTGCCCGCGTGAGAAGGGCCGCCCATTGCCGAACGGCGTATGTTCGAAGCGCGCCCAGACACCGCGCCGGTTTGGCACGACGATGACGACGCGCCCGGCCGGCGACAGCACCCGCCAGATCTCGTTCAGCGTTTCACGCGGGTTTTCGACGTGTTCGAGCGAATGGACGAGCAGCATGCGGTCGATGCAGGAATCGACCAGTGGCAGTTCCTCGTCGAACACCAGGGCCGTCGCCGTTGGCCCGGCCGCCGGCCAGACCACGGCGCCCTGGGTCGCCGGCATGAAGGCGAAGACCCGCTCCGCGTCGGTGCCGAAGCGTTCCAGCCAGGGCAAGGTATAGCCCAGGCCGACCAGCCGCTCATTGGGCACCGCGGCCCATATCGACGACAGCGCCATGGTGATCGAGCGCTCGGCGAACCGGCCGAGCGTTGTCGAATAGAAGGAACGAAGGTCGACGATGTCGGAATGCATGTCAGGGATGTAGCCGTGATGTCAGCCGGATTCAACAAAAGGCCAAAGCGGCCGGCACGGCGGATGTCAATTTGACATCCCACGATAACATTCGCTTTGCTCGCCATCCGGGATGACATTCGCTTTCTCATCCGGGATGACATTCACGCAGCGGCGCCCTATGTCTGCGGCGGCAAATGGAGAAATGCGATGCCGGTCGAAATCGAACAGTTCATGTGCCGCACCGACAATTTCGGCGTGCTGGTGCATGACCCCGAAAGCGGCCAGACCGCGATTATCGACGCGCCCAAGGAAGCGCCGATCCTGGCCGCGATCAAGCGCACCGGCTGGACGCCGACGATGATCCTGACCACGCATCATCATATGGATCACGTCGAGGCCAATCTGGCGCTCAAGGAGCGCTTCAAGCTGCGCATCGTCGGCCCGGAGGCGGAAAAGGCCAAGATCCCCGGCATCGATGAAACCGTCGAAGAAGGCTCCGTCCTGCATCTCGGCCATGAGCGCATCGAAGTGATCGCCACGCCCGGGCATACCGCTGGCCATGTCTCCTACCATCTGCCGTTATCGAAAGTGGCGTTCACCGCGGATACGCTGTTTGCGCTGGGTTGTGGGCGGCTGTTCGAATGCAAGCCGCCGGTGATGTACGAATCGCTGAAGAAGCTCGCGGCTCTTCCCGCCGAGACGACAATCTATTGCGGCCACGAATACACGCTCGCCAATGCCCGTTTTGCACTGAGCGTCGACCCCACCAATTCGGCGTTGAAGGAGCGCGCCGCGCGGATCGAGGCGCTGCGGGTCGACAACATGCCGACGCTGCCGACGACGATCGGCGAGGAACTGTCGACCAATCCCTTCCTGCGCTGGCACGATCCGGCAATCCGCAGGCATCTCGGCATGGAAAAGGCCGGGGATGCCGAGGTCTTCGCCGAAATCCGCAAGCGCAAGGACAATTTCTGACCACCATGCCAGCTATCTGCCGATGACCAGTTCCGCGGAAATCATAGCAACGCTCGCCCTGAAGCCGCATCCGGAAGGCGGCTGGTACGCGGAAACCTTTCGCGACGAAGCCGGCGGTGCGCGCGGCCATTCGACCGCCATCTATTTCCTGCTGGAACAGCATCAGGTTTCGGCCTGGCATCGGGTCAGGGACGCCGCCGAGCTTTGGCACTTTTATGCCGGCGCGCCTCTGGCGCTGTCGATGTGGGAAGAAAGCGGCGCCATTATCGAGCAGGTGCTCGGCATCGAGCTCGCGGCGGGTGAACGGCCGCAGATCGCCGTGCCGGCGGGCTGGTGGCAATCGGCGCGCACACTGGGCGAATGGACGCTGGTCGGCTGCACGGTGGCGCCGGGTTTTGATTTCGCCGCCTTCGAACTGGCCGAGCCGGGCTGGCAGCCGAAGCCGATTTAGCCCAGCAGGAATCCCAGCGTGACCGCCAGTTGGGCGGCATAGTACAAAACCCACACGGTGAAACGCATCCAGGCGCGATGCTGCGAGACGGCCGCCACTAAAAATTTCTCCATGGCGAGCAGCCCGTCCGATGCCATGAACAGCACGGCGCCACCGATCACCCAGACGTTGCTTGTCGTTAGCGCCGACATGCCCATCGCCAGGATCGCCACGACATAGACGGCGATCGGTATACGCAAGCCGGGACCAACGCGGCGCCAAAGCGCCGCCAGCATGACGATCGCGAACACCGCCATGGCCAGCGCGATCGCGCTGCGCCAGGGCTCGGCGCCAAGCAACTCCAATCCGGCACCGCTGCGCAGCAACAACGCGACATAGACGATGTGGGCGACGAGAAAACTGGCCAGTCCACCCAGAAAGGCTTTTTCGCCGTCGCGCGACAAGAAGGCATCGCCAATGGCGCTCAGCGCAAGGGCGGCGACCAGCAGCAGCGGCCCGCTTTGTATTGCGGCGAGTACGGCGAGCATCGCAACGGCAATTGTCTTTGCCGCCGAGCGGGCCAGCGTCGGCGGCATGCCAAGCGTGAAGGCATAGATCACCGCCGCCACCAGCGAAAAGATCAGCGTCGCATTGGCGTTGGCGTCGATGCCCCCAGCAAACGGCATCGTCATGCCCTGGCTTCGCCTTCGGATGCCCTGGCTCCGTCTTCGGATGCCCTGACTCCGCTCTCCGTGGCCGGCTTGCGCAGGAACAGCGATTTTGCCGCTAGCGCCGCGCCGCCGGTGATGAGCACACAGGCGGCCAGAATGCGCAGCGACGGTTCGGCGACGCCGGCCGCGATCAGCACCAGCGTCGACAGCAGCGGCGCCGCGTAACTCGCGGCACCCAGCACCTGGATGTTGCCGCGCTTGACACCGATGTCCCAGGCATAGAAGGCCGCGCCCACCGGCATCAGGCCGAGCCCGAGCACGGCCAGCCACTGGCCGGCGCCGTCAGGCAGAACCGTTTGTTCCAGCGCCAGGTGGCAGACGAGCGACAGCACGGCGGTTGCCGCGCAGAACCAGGTGACGATGCTGGTCGGCACCGACGGGAAACGTCGAGACAGCAAGGAATAGGACGACCATAGCAGGGCGCAGACGGCGGCCATGGCGTAACCGAAGGCGTGGCGCGCATCGAAAGCCAGGCCGCCGCCCTTGGTGACGATCAGCACGGTGCCGGCAAGGCCGAGCAGCGCGCCGACGACATGGTTCCAGGCCAGCTTCTCGCCCGGCATCAGCGCCGAGCCCAGCACGATCAGCAACGGCCAGAGATAGGCAATCAGGCTCGCCTCGACCGCCGGCGCGTTGCGCAGCGCGGTGAAGTAGAAGAAGTGGTAGCCGAAGAGGCCGGCAATGCCGATCACCCAGACCTGAGGAGGGATCTTTTGGCTCCTGTCGGTGGCCGGCATGAACAGTCGCGCGACAAACCCTACGCCTGTGCCGATCGAGAAGGTGATGGCCGACAACAGGAATGGCGGCACCTTGCCGGACGCATCCGTCAGCAACGCCAGCAATGCCCACATGGCGACCGCCGAAAAGCCGATCAGTGTTGCGCGCCCCATTTTGTCTCCAGTGGCGCGCCCGTTCTGTCCCCGGTGGCGTGCCTTATTGTACCGCTTCGAACCGTCTGGCGCTGATGGTCAAGGTGCCGATCTGCGTTCCGACCGTGGCGTGGATCGGCGCATATACGCCGGTTTGGCCGAGCGGTGCAAACGTCACCATCATGCGGCTTTTGTTCTTGAGATAATTGAGCGCCTTGCGGCCCTTGCGATAACCCGCCACCGGCTCGAAACCCATCTGGCAGGTGACGGTGTCGCCCTTGTAGCCCGGCACCGAGATCGTTCCTTTCGAGGCGTAGGTCAGCGTCAGGTCGGCGCGCATCTCACCATCGTAGAACTTGACCTTGCGGCCACAGACCTGGTCGAGGCTGTCGGCATGGATGACGGTCGCCGCCATCGGATCGAGCACCGATGCCAGGTCGCCGGCGCCGAGTGGCACCCAGGCCTTGGGATCGCGCTTGCCCGGAGCGGGGATAACCCGCGTCGAGGTCACGTTGCCATTGCTAAAGCGAATGTCGATCGAAGACGCCTTCTTGCCGGAAGTGTAGTCGGCCCGAAACGCCTGCGGCACCATTTTCTGGCCCGAAATCGTGCCTTTTGACGAGATCGTGCCCCGCGTGTCGTCGAACAGCTTGGCCAGACCCGCCGCCGAGACACTGCCTTCGATCGCGTAGGCACCGTTCTCATAATGGCTGGAAAAGGTCGATCTGGCGATCGAGAGACCAAGGAACGACACCGTGTATTCGCCCTTGAACGACTGCGGCGAGGCAGCGGACGCAGCGGTCGGCAAGGCGATGACAAGCGCGGCAACAAGCGCGTGAGACGAACGAGGCATGGCGGGATCGGATCCTTGGTTTCGGCCGGAGGCGGGCGACTCCGGTCTGGCGTGTCCCTATGAGACCGCTTATACGGTGAAATCCGGCCTTAATATGAAAAGTCGGGCGCTTCCGTGCGGAAGCCGGAGCTTGACGACCCGGTGAAATGCAACTATGGAACGCCAACTTTTCCATAAGGCCGCCTGACCAGAACCGCGCGCCACCCGGCGCGGGTACAAAGGTTTGGCAGGCCCCGAGAGAACTGAAGGTTAGAACCATGTCCCGCACCTGCGAACTCACTGCCAAGGCAGTCCAGACCGGCAACAATGTGAGCCACGCCAACAACAAGACCAAGCGTCGCTTCCTGCCGAACCTCGTCAATGTGACGCTCATTTCGGAAGCGCTGAACCAGAATGTACGCCTGCGCATCTCGGCCAACGCGCTGCGTTCGGTCGAACATCGCGGCGGCCTCGATGCCTTCCTGGCCAAGGCCGACGTCAAGGAACTGTCGCAGCGCGCGCGTCTCTTGAAGAAGCAGATCGCCAAGAAGCTTGCCGAGCAGGTCGCTGCGTAACATCCAGATAAAGGCGGGGGACGACCGCCTGGCCAACCTCCTTGCTGGCCGCTGAGCATCGGATAGATCCGCAAGGTTCGACACTCCGATGCTCAATTACGAAGCGAGCGCTGCCTCGGCATGATGCTCCGCTGGTTCCATTACCCAGGATAAAAAAATGTCTTCTTTTTCGCGGTACCTGCCTTTCGTGGCTGCCATGGCGCTTGTCGTCGTGGCATCGAACATCCTCGTGCAGTTTCCCATGCAGGGAAACGTCGGCGGCCTGTCGCTCGCCGACGTTTTGACCTGGGGCGCTTTCACCTATCCCTTCTCTTTCCTGGTCACGGACCTCGCCAACCGCCGTTACGGGCCTGCCGTGGCGCGCCGGATCGTCTTTGTCGGCTTCATGACGGCGGTGGTCTGCTCGATCCTCGTCCCGCCCTTCCTGTTCCGCCATGGCCTGATCGAATTCGAGACATCAGCCGACCGGCTGGTGCGCATCGCGGCGGCTTCCGGAGCGGCGTTCCTGTCCGCACAATTGCTCGATGTGACCGTGTTCAACCGTTTGCGCCGGCAGAGCTGGTGGCGGGCGCCGATCGTCGGCACGCTGGTCGGATCGGTGTTCGACACCCTCGTGTTCTTCGGCGTCGCCTTTTCAGCCGCCTTTGCCTTCGTCGGCCCAAGCGACGGGTTTGCGCTGGAGAGCGCCCCATTGATGGGCGTGTTTCATGTCGACGCCATGCGCTGGGTGTCCTGGGCGCTCGGCGACCTCAGCGTGAAACTGATCATCGCTGTCGTGGCTCTGATCCCTTACCGGCTGCTCGCCGCCCGCTGGAGCCAGCCGGCCGCCGCCGCGGCCTAGCCGTGATTCCCTGGATCCAGCTGGACTCCGCGAAAACGCCTGATGACCAGCAGGAACTGCGGCTGAAACAGCGCGGTTCTGAATTCTCGATCATGCTCGGTACCAACGAGCTGATGAACAGCCGGCTGAGCGGCTCCGAGGAAGCGCTGGCAAAACTGTCCTGCCAGAGGATTGCGGGTCATCGTCGGCCGAGAATCCTGATCGGGGGGCTCGGCATGGGTTTTACGCTGCGCGCTGCCCTCGCCGAATTGGGCGACAATGCCGAGATCGTCGTCGCGGAGCTGGTGCCGGCCGTCGTCGCCTGGGCGCGCGGCCCGATGGCCGAGATTTTTGCCGGCTCGCTCGATGATCCCCGCGTCACCATCCACGAAACCGATGTCGGTCAGCTCGTACGGTCCGCACCCATTGCCTGGGACGCGATCCTGCTCGACGTCGACAATGGCCCCGAAGGCATCGTCCACAAGGGCAATGACGCGCTCTACAGCGTGGCTGGCCTCGCCGCCGCACGCACCGCCCTAAGACCGGGCGGCGTCCTGGCCGTATGGTCGCAAGGGCCGGATGCCGGCTTCACGCGGCGGTTGAAACAGGCAGGTTTCGCTGTCGAGGAAGTCAACACGCGCGCCAACGGCAAGCGCGGCGCGCGCCATGTCATCTGGATCGCCACCAACAGCTCGCGGTCCTGACCAGAGCAGCAGCGGTGTTTGGACCTGTCTGGACTCGTGGAGCTCCGCGCAACCGTTGGCTTGTCAGGGCAGGATTCTCGGAAATGGCCGACGCATAAAAAAAATCGCCAATGAGCGTCGCGAAGGGGCTGCCCCTCAATCCTGGTGCAGAATGAATTCCAGATAGAGATTGCGCTGCAGGATCGAGTGGTTGTCGTCGGAGATCAGCGACACCATCAACGCGCCGTCATCCCGGCTCCAGACATCGAGCCCTTCCATATTGTCGATCTGGTAGCCCATGTCGGCTTGCAGCAGCACCGGCCCGTCGGCGACGGCGCCCTTCTCGACGCTCTCTCCATAAATGCGCCGCAGCCGCATCTTGAGGCCGCCCGCCATGGTGAAACTGCGCTCCAGCAGCAAGAGGTCGCCATCCGGTAGGAAGGCGCCGTCGGTGATGTCGAAATCGTCGTTGCGCTTGACAGTGAAGACGCCCCTATGCGGGCCTTCGATAATGGCGGCGTAGATGTTGCCTGATTTGTCGAGGCTCTTCTCCGAGACCACGACCAGGCCGCCTTCATGCTGGCCATTGGCATTTGAATGGGTGACTGTCTCGAAGCCGCGGTTCTGCCGCAGCTCCCACGCCTGCACCAGGAAATCCAGCTGCCTGAATGGCGCCTTCATGTTGTCCGGGTCGATCTTGAACTGGGAGACGCGGTGGTTGCGCTCGAAACCGACGGTGGCAATACCGTCATTGACCGCGAGGCCTTCGGCGTCGACTTCCCATTTTTCGTCGATCGGCCGGCCGCTCTGGTTGGCCATCTGCTGCATGCGAAAATTCTGGATGCCGAGGGGGCGCCTATCGGCGTCGCGGGCCACCGAGCCGAAGAACCAGTAACCGGTGTCGGCAACACCGATGAAATCGCTGCCGGCTTTCAGAAACCGAAAGGCCGACAACGCGCCGAAATCGCGTGATGGCGAGGTCATTTCCAGCCCACCGACGAATTCGAGCGGACCGAATTGCTTGTCGGCGCGGCCAATGTGGAATTCGGTGATCGGGCGTGCCGAGACGGCGACAGGTTCAACTGGAGCCGAGCCGGCCGAACCTGCCGGAGCCACACCGGCGAGCAGGACGATGGCGGCGAAAAGCGTTTGCCTAAACCCGCCTCGCGAAAAGATCATCCGGCGCGCCGCATGCCGCCGCGACGCGTATCCTTCGCGCTTTCCTCGGCAAACAGCGAAGCCAGCTGCTCGGTCATGGCGCCGGCCAGTTCCTCGGCATCGACGATGGTGACGGCGCGCCTGTAGTAGCGCGTGACGTCATGGCCTATGCCGATGGCCAGCAGCTCGACCGGTGAGCGCGTCTCGATCAATTCGATGACGGCGCGCAGATGCCGCTCGAGATAATTGCCCGGATTGACCGACAGCGTGGAATCGTCGACCGGCGCGCCGTCCGAGATCATCATCAGGATCTTGCGCTGTTCGGGCCGGGCAATCAGCCGGTTGTGGGCCCACAGCAGCGCCTCGCCGTCGATATTCTCCTTGAGCAGGCCTTCACGCATCATCAGGCCAAGGTTGCGGCGTGCCCGCCGCCATGGATGATCGGCGGATTTGTAGATGATATGACGCAGATCGTTGAGGCGGCCGGGGTTCGGCGGCTTGCCGTCCTTCAGCCACTTCTCGCGCGCTTGTCCGCCCTTCCAGGCCCGCGTGGTGAAGCCGAGGATCTCGACCGAGACGCCGCAGCGCTCCAGTGTGCGCGCCAGAATGTCGGCACAGGTGGCGGCGACCGTGATCGGCCGGCCACGCATCGAGCCGGAATTGTCGAGCACCAGCGTCACCACCGTGTCGCGGAACTTGGTGTCGCGCTCCTGCTTGAACGACAACGGCTGCATCGGATCGATGACGACGCGCACCAGCCGCGCCGGGTCGAGATAGCCCTCTTCCAGGTCGAAATCCCAGGACCGGTTCTGCTGCGCCATCAGCCGGCGCTGCAGCCGGTTGGCGAGCCGTCCGACCACGCCCGATAGATTGGCGAGTTGCTTGTCGAGGAAAGCGCGCAGCCGGTCGAGTTCTTCCTCTTCGCAGAGCTCCTCCGCGCCGACCGTCTCGTCGAAAGCTGACGTGTAAACCTTGTAGTCGATTTCCTTCGGCAGATTGGTGAAGGGATTGTCGTTGCGCCTAGCCTCGCCGGGCGTCTCGGCATCGGCATCGTCATCGTCGGACAGATCGTCGGCCGTTGCATCGGAGGCTTCCGTCTCCGCCGATTGCTCGTCGTCGGCCGATGCCTCGGCGTCCTCGGACTGCGACTGTTCTGAGCCGGAATCGTCCTCGCCGCCCTCCTCGCTCTGTTCCTCGCCTTGCGGCTGGTTGTCGTCATTGTCCTCGGAATCCTCGGTCTCCTGGTCGTCGCCGAGTTCCTCGGCCATTTCCATGGAGGCAAGCATCTCGCGCACGACGCGGGCGAAGGCCTGCTGGTCCTCGAGCTTTTCCGACAGGCCGTCGAGATCGGCCTTGGCCTTCTCCTCGACCCAGGGCCGCCAGAGTTCGACCAGCCGCTCGCCGCTCTTCGGCACCGGCCGGCCGGTCAGCTTTTCGCGCACCATCAGCGCCAGCGCCTCCTCGATGGGCGCATCAGCCTTGTCCTTGACGTCGACGAGGTTGGCCTTGGTGTATTTGTCCTCCAGCATCGACCCGATATTGTCGGCGACGCCCTGCATGGCGCGGCTGCCGATCGCCTCGACGCGGGCCTGTTCGACCGCGTCGTAGATGGCACGGGCGGCCTTGCCTTCCGGCGCCAGTCTGCTGTGGATGCGCACATCATGGCAGGCGCGCTTCAACGCCATGGAATCGCCGAGCCCGCGGGTAATCGCGATGTCGGACTTCGATGCCTTCTTGGGCAGTTCGGGCAGCCGCGCACGGCTGCCCGCCAGCGCCGGCCTGTCCTTGGCGAAGCCGACTTCCATTTCCTTGTCGCCGGCAATGGCGCGCATGCAGACGGTGACGGCGCGCTTGAAGCTGTCGGCTTCAGACCCCGTCTTGGACTTGTTGCGCGTATTGTCGCCCGGACCCGCCATCGAGGCTCTGCTTAGCCCAGCACCACATTGGCCGCGCTCTCGGGCAGATCCTGGCCGAAGGCGCGCTGGTAGAACTCGGCAACCACCGAACGCTCCAGCTCGTCGCACTTGTTGAGGAAGGTCAGCCGGAACGCCATGCCGACATCGCCGAAGATCTCGGCATTCTCGGCCCAGGTGATGACGGTACGCGGGCTCATCACCGTCGACAGGTCGCCATTGATGAAGGCCGAGCGCGTCATGTCGGCGACGCGCACCATCTTGTTGACGATGTCCTTGCCCTTGGTGTCGCGATAATGCTTGGCCTTGGCCAGCACGATGTTCACTTCATTGTCGTGCGGCAGATAGTTCAACGTGGTAACGATCGACCAGCGGTCCATCTGCGCCTGGTTGATCTGCTGGGTGCCGTGATAAAGGCCGGTGGTGTCGCCCAGACCAACCGTATTTGCGGTCGAAAACAGCCGGAACGCCGGATGCGGGCGGATGACCCGGCTCTGGTCGAGCAGCGTCAGGCGGCCGGACGATTCCAGCACGCGCTGGATGACGAACATCACGTCCGGACGGCCGGCGTCATACTCGTCGAAGCAAAGCGCGACATTGTGCTGGTAGGCCCAGGGCAGGATGCCGTCGCGAAATTCGGTGATCTGCAGGCCGTCCTTGACCACGATCGCGTCCTTGCCGACGAGATCGATACGGCTGACATGGCTGTCGAGATTGACACGCACGCAAGGCCAGTTGAGGCGGGCGGCGACCTGTTCGATATGGGTCGACTTGCCGGTGCCGTGATAGCCCGACACCATGACACGGCGGTTGTAGGCAAAGCCGGCGAGGATCGCCAAGGTCGTCGCCTTGTCGAACAGATAGTCGGGATCGACATCGGGCACATGCTCGCTGGTGACCGAGTACGCTGGCACCACCATCTTGGACTCGAAGCCGAATTTCTCCTTCACCGACACCGTCGCGTCGGGCAGGTTGGCGATGTCGCGATCGACCTTGTTCATATCTCTCAACGTCTCCACGGGCGAAACGTCGCGTTTCGCCGGCAATCCATTTTGTTCGGGGGCGGTCTTAGAGCCTTTTCCAACCTTATGAAAGTTGGAAAACGACACGAACCATAGGGTCGCTCAGCACAGGCCCGCCTGTTTGAGCACGCGATAGGCCTGAAGCACATCGCGGAACCGGTCTTCCGAACCTCTGTCGCCGCCATTCGCATCCGGATGGTGACGCTTCACCAGTTCCTTATAGCGCGCCTTGATGTCCTTGCCAGTCGCCTTTGTATCAAGGCCAAGCGTTTCCAGCGCCTTGGCCTCAAGCGGCTTGGCCTTGCGCTCGCGCGCCTCGCGCGGATCCTTCGGTCCCTTGAACAGGTCGAATGGGTCGCGCATGCGGTTGTAATAGCCTGCGCGGCCGGAGCGCATCTGCGCCATGTCGGGCGAGGAACGCGTCGAGGCGCCGTTGACGCCCATTTTCCAGGTCGGCCGGTGGCCGGTCATCGCTTCCTTCTGAAAGCGCGCCACCTCGGTGTCCGGCACGCCGGAGAAGTAGTTGAAGCCCTTGTTGTACTCACGCACATGGTCGAAGCAGAAGCGGAAATACTCGCCCTCCTTCATGCGACCGACCGGCGCGCGATGCGTGCCCGCCTCCTTGCAGCCATCCCACTGGCAGATCGGCGCGTGCGCCTTCACCTCCGCGTCCTTGTCGGGGCGGACGCGAATCTTCTCGAAATATTTGGGATACGGCTTCATCTCACCCATTTATGGGGCGTTCGCAGATGCGAAACAAGAATTGACATTTTCGCGATGATCGCCCTAACCGCTGAATCGCGGCTTAAAGCAGGCGGATGACCGATTTTGTTGCGCGCCAGCGGCCCGGCGAAACCTATTTCGGGTTTTCACGGCGGCGCGCCGACCATATGTGGTGAAGGGAGAAGACGATGTCCATACAGGCGACCATGGAAGACAAGCTCAACAAGGCATTTTCGCCCGAGCGGCTGGTCATCCTCAACGAAAGCCATCTCCACGCCGGCCATCATCATGTGGAATCCGGTCACCACGCTGAGTTCGATGGTACCGGCGAGACACATTTCCGTGTCCGCATCGTCTCGGCGAATTTCGTTGGCATGAGCCGCGTTGATCGCCACCGCGCCGTCAACGAACTGCTGGCCGACGAGTTGAAGGCGGGCGTTCACGCGCTGGCTATCGAGCCCGCGGCGCCCGGCGAACAGACCCGCTGGTAAGCCAAATCCCGGAGCTGGTCCTATAGCTCGTCTCGCGCTGCTCAGATTATCGCTTCGATCAGGAATGGCCCGCGCCGCGACAAGGCGGCATCGAGCAGCGCGTCGAACCGCTCGCAGGTGTCGGCACGCGCCGCCTCCACACCCATGCCTTTGGCCAGCGAAACCCAGTCCAGCGCCGGATGGTCGAGGTCGAGCATGCGCCTGGCATTTTCGCCGATCGCGTTCACCCCGACATTGCGCATCTCGCCATGGAGGATCGCATAGGTGCGGTTGGAAAAGACGATCGTCACCACGTCGAGCTTTTCCCGCGCCTGCGTCCACAGGCCCTGCACCGTGTACATGCCGCTGCCGTCGGCCTCCAGATTGATCACCTTGCGGCCGGGACAGGCGATCGCCGCGCCTGTCGCCAGCGGAATGCCGCCGCCGATCGACCCGCCCGTGCCCATCATGTAGTCGTGCGGCGCGGCAAAGGCCGACAGCGCGAAGAAACGTCGCGCCGAGGTGACGGCCTCGTCGCAGACGATCGCGTCGCCCGGCAGCTTTTTGGCCACCGAGAGTGCAATGGCATCTTCCGTCAAGCTGCCGGTTGGCGTTGCTTCCTCGGGAAAGGCGCTTGCAACCAACGCCGGCTGCGATTGCCTGACGCCCAGTTCGTCGCCAAGCGCCTCCAGTGCCGCATGCAGATCCTGACCATGGGCGGCGAGCGTCAGCACCTGGCAATCGTCACGAACAAGCCTTCCCGGTTTTCCCGGATAGGCGAAGAAGGCGACCGGCTCCTTGCCGCCGACCAGCACAAGGACATCGATATCCCTGAGCGCTGCCGTCGCCGCGTCGACCGGATAGGGAATGCGCGTCGGCGCGACGCGCCCGCGCCCGCGCTGCATACGCGCGATCAAAACCTCGCTGAACAGCCTGACATCGCAGGCCGCTGAAATCTGGCCGGCGATCTCGAGGGCATCGGCCCGCGCCGCCCGTCCCCGAACGATCATGCCGGCGCGCCCGGGAGCGGCACGGATCGCGGTAGCCACCGCTCGCACGGCGTCGATGTCGACGGCTGGCGGCGATGCGAGTTCCACCTTGCCGGGCGAAACCGGGTCGGCGTCGCCCCAGGCCGCGTCCGCCGGCAGGATCAGCGTGGTGACACCCGGCGGTGTCAGCGAGGCGCGAAAGGCCGCCTCCGTGGCCGGTTGGACATCGGCGGGCCCTCCGATGCGGCGCACCCACTTCGACATCGGCGCCGCCAGCCCCTCGATATCGCTGGTGAGCGGCGCGTCGAGCGGCAGATGGTAGGAGGCATGGTCCCCGACGATATTGATCATCGGGCTGAAGGCGCGCCTTGCATTGTGCATGTTGGCCAGCCCATTGGCGAGGCCCGGGCCGGTGTGCAGCAGCGTCGCGGCGGGACGATCGGTCATGCGCGCATAGCCGTCGGCCGCACCCGTCACCACCCCCTCGAACAGGCCGAGCACGCAGCGCATCGCCGGCTTGCGGTCGAGGGCCGCGACGAAATGCATTTCGGATGTGCCGGGATTGGCGAAGCAGACATTCACGTCATTGGCCAACAGCACGTCGCACAGAACATCGGCGCCATTCATGCGAATTTTCTCCCATTCACGAAGAGCAATTGCACCCGCGGATATCGGCACGGCAATATCCCGCCGCCGTTTTTGGCATGATCCAGCCACAGAATGGGCGAGCGACGGTCGGCAGGATCAGGCGACCGTCGATTTCAGGAACGCTGGCGCGGCGGCGTTCGGCGCATTGCCATCTCCGCCGAAATCGCGGTTGATGGACGGCCATTCGGGCCGGAGCGACGGAACAAACAATGCCTTCCCGCAGTTGAATATGCGAGCCCCATCAGAATGGCTCCGAAGGCAACGATCATGCGTGAGAACCAATCCGACGTCTTCCATCTCTTTTCGGAAATTTATGCGAACGCCGCCCAGGAAGAGATAAGTCTCCAGCAATATCTGCTCGCCTGCCGCGAGGACAAATCGATGTATGCCTCGGCGCCGGAACGAATGGTCGAGGCGATCGGCGAGCCAAACCTGGTCGACACCAGCAAGGACGAGCGGCTAGGCCGTATCTTCTCGAACCGGACCGTCAAGATATATCCCTCCTTCTCCGACTTTTACGGGATGGAGGATACGATCGAGCGCATCGCCGGATATTTCCGCTATGCCTCCCAGGGCCTCGAGGAGCGCAAGCAGATCCTCTACCTCCTGGGTCCGGTCGGCGGCGGCAAATCCTCCTTGGCCGAACGGTTGAAGAAATTGATGGAGGAGCGCCCGATCTACACGCTGAAGGTCGGCAACCAGATCAGTCCGGTTTTCGAATCGCCGCTTGGCCTGTTCCACCCCGATCGCATGAGCGATCTCCTGGAGGACAAATACGGGATAGCCCGGCGCCGCCTGAACGGACTTATCTCGCCATGGGCGGCCAAGCGCCTCGACGAACTGTCCGGCGACATTTCCAAATTCAGCGTGGTCAAACTGATGCCGTCGCGGCTGCGCCAGATCGGCATCGCCAAGACCGAGCCTGGCGACGAGAACAACCAGGACGTCTCGGCCCTGGTTGGCAAGGTCGACATCAGGCAATTGGAAAATTTCAGCCAGTCCGACCCCGACGCCTATTCCTACAGCGGCGGACTGAACCGAACGACGCAAGGCCTGCTCGAATTCGTCGAGATGTTCAAGGCGCCCATCAAGGTGCTGCATCCATTGCTGACGGCGACCCAGGAAGGCAGTTACAACGGCACCGAGAATTTTGGTGCCTTTCCCTACCAGGGCATCATCGTTGCCCATTCCAACGAATCCGAGTGGCAACAGTTCAAGAACAACAAGAACAATGAGGCGTTTCTCGATCGCATCCTCGTGGTCAAGGTGCCGTATTGCCTGCGCATCACCGAAGAGAGGCAAATCTACGAGAAGCTGCTGCGCGAGAGTGAATTGGCCGCCAGCCCTTGCGCGCCCGAGGTGTTGGACATCCTCAGCCGGTTCAGCGTCTCGACCCGCCTTGCCGAGCACGACAATTCGCCGCTGCACACCAAAATGCGCGCCTATGATGGTGAGAACCTCAAGGAAGTCGACCCGAGGGCGAAGTCAGTCCAGGAATATCGCGACGCCGCCGGCGTCGACGAAGGCATGACCGGCGTCAGCACGCGCTTCGCCTTCAAGATCCTGTCGCAGACGTTCAACTACGATACCAACGAGGTCGCGGCGGACCCCGTGCATCTTATGTACATCCTGGAAGAAGCGATCAAACGGGAGCAGTTTCCGAAGGAGACGGAAGCCGCCTATCTCGAATTCATCAAGTCGGAACTGGCCGCCCGTTACGCCGAGTTCATCGGCCACGAGATCCAGAAGGCCTATCTGGAATCCTATAGCGAATATGGCCAGAACCTGTTCGACCGCTACATCGCCTATGCCGATGCCTGGATCGAGGACCAGGACTACAAGGACCCCGACACCGGCCAGATCCTCAACCGCGAGGTGTTGGACAACGAACTGTCGCAGGTCGAAAAGCCGGCAGGCATCGCCAATCCGAAGGACTTCCGCAACGAAGTGGTGAAGTTCACGCTGCGTGCCCGGGCGCGCAACCATGGCCGCAACCCTTCATGGACGAGCTACGAGAAGCTGCGCGAGGTCATCGAAAAGCGCATGTTCGGCCAGGTCGAGGACCTGCTGCCGGTGATCAGCTTCGGCTCCAAGCAGGATAGCGTCACCGAAAAGCGGCACAATGAATTCGTCCAGCGGATGGTGGAGCGCGGCTATACGGAACGGCAGGTGCGCCGGCTGGTCGATTGGTACATGCGGGTGAACAAGGCGGGCTGAGAGCAGTCCGAATGGTTGCATGCCGATCTTTATCGACCGCCGCCTGAATCCGAAGGACAAAAGCCTTGGCAACCGCCAGCGCTTTCTCAGGCGTGCCCGCGAGGAGCTCAAGCGCAGCATTCGCGACCAGATCCGCGCTGGGCGGATCGCCGACGTAGACGCGGAGCACGTCGTGCCTATGCCTGAAAGAGGCACTGGCGAGCCGACCTTCAACGACGCCAGGGACACCGGCCGGCGCCGGCACATCCTGCCGGGCAACAGGCAATTCTCCCAAGGCGACCTGATCCCCAAGCCCGGCCAGGGCGGAGGCATGGGCGGTTCGTCACCGGGAAAAACCGCGTCCGAGGACGACTTTCGTTTCGTGCTTTCGCGCGAGGAGGTGCTGGATCTCTTTTTCGAGGATCTCGAACTGCCCGACCTGGTCAAGCTCAACCTCAAGGAGATCCTTGCCTTCAAGCCGCGCCGGGCGGGTTTCGCCGCCACCGGTTCGCCAACCAACATCAATGTCGGCCGCACGATGCGCAACAGCCACGGCCGCCGCATTGCGCTCAGGCGCCCCAAGCAAGCGGCGGTCGACGCGATCATGCAGGAACTCGCCTTGCTGGAGGCCGCACCGCCTGATGCTCAAACGCGCGAGCGCGTCGTGGCGCTCAAAGAAGAGATCGAGCGGCTGGAGCGCCGGCGCCGGCGGATTGCCTTCGTCGACCCGGTCGACATCCGGTTCAACCGCTTCCATCAGCGCCCGGTGCCGAATGCGAAAGCGGTCATGTTCTGCCTGATGGATGTGTCGGGCTCGATGGGCGAGCGCGAGAAGGACCTGGCCAAGCGCTTCTTCGTGCTGCTGCACCTATTCCTGAAGCGACGTTATGAACGCACCGAAATCGTCTTCATCCGCCACACGCACGAGGCGCAGGAGGTGGATGAGGAAACCTTCTTCTACTGCACGCAAAGCGGTGGCACCGTCGTTTCCACCGCGCTCGAGGAGATGCATCGCGTCATCGAGCAGCGTTACCCCGCGAGCGAGTGGAACATCTACGCCGCCCAGGCCTCGGACGGCGACAATTTCGCCACCGATTCCGAGCGCTGCATCGCCCTGCTGAACGGCAAGCTCATGCGCCTGTGCCAGTATTTCGCCTATGTCGAGATCATCGACGAACGCGAGAGTCACATCTTCGGCGCGACTGAAAACGGGACGTCGCTCTGGCGAGCCTACAGCGCCATCGAATCGAACTGGCCGAACTTCCAGATGAGCCGCATAGCCACGGCCGCCGATATCTATCCTGTCTTTCGTCAGCTCTTCGCCAAACAGCCCGCGCTCCGGAAGAGCGCCTGAGGGGAAACCATGGCCAGGACAGCCAGCAAACCGGGTTTGCTCTTTTCCGGATCCGACTGGGACTTCCAGAAATTGTCGCACGCCTACGACGCGATTGCGGCAATCGCCATCGAGGAACTCAAGCTGGACACCTACCCGGTGCAGATGGAAATCATTTCCTCGCAACAGATGCTCGACGCCTATTCATCGGTCGGCATGCCGCTGATGTATCGTCATTGGTCGTTCGGCAAGCATTTCCTGTACCAGGATTTTCTCTATCGCAAGGGTGGACGGGGCCTGGCTTACGAACTGGTCATCAACTCCAATCCCTGCATCGTCTATCTGATGGAGGAAAACACCATGGCCTTGCAGGCCCTGGTGACGGCGCATGCTGCGCTCGGACACAATCATTTCTTCAAGAACAATCATCTGTTCCGGCAGTGGACCGACGCCGGGGGGATTCTGAGCTATCTGGAGTTCGCCAAGGGCTACATTGCCCGATGCGAGGAGCGGCACGGACTGTCGGCCGTGGAAAGCATTCTCGACTGCGCCCACGCGCTGATGGAACAAGGCGTGTTCCGATATCACAGGCCGCCAAAGCTGTCGTCGGAGCGGCAGCGTGAAGGGCTGCGCGAGCGCCTGGAATATGAAGAACGCTCCTACAACGACTTGTGGCGCACGCTGCCTCCCTCGCAGGACAGCAGCAAGACCGAGAAGAAGGACGAAGGCTTGGCGGAGCGGAAGAAATCGCTCAACCTGCCCGAGGAAAATCTGCTCTATTTCCTCGAGAAGAACAGCCTTGTCCTGGAGCCCTGGCAGCGCGAGATCATCCGCATCGTGCGTATCGTCGCGCAGTATTTCTATCCGCAGCGGCAAACGCAGGTGATGAACGAAGGCTGCGCCACCTTCGTGCACTACACCCTCATGAACGCATTGTTCGACCGCGGCCAGATCAGCGAGGGCGCCATGCTCGAGGTCCTGCGCAACCATTCCAATGTGATCTTCCAGCCGGCCTTCGACGACCCCCGGTTCTCCGGTATCAACCCATACGCGCTCGGCCTCGACATGATGCAGGACATACAACGCATTTCGACCGCGCCGACGGCGGAGGACCGCGACTGGTTTCCCGACATCGCGGGCCGCGGTGACTGGCGCGATGTGCTCCTGGACGCCTGGGCCAACCACCGCGACGAATCCTTCATCCGCCAGCACCTCAGCCCAGCCCTGATACGGAAATGGCGGATGTTTGTCCTCGCCGATCAGGCCGACGACGCACATTACGAGGTGGCCTCGATCCACAATGAGCGCGGCTACCAAAAGATACGTGCCGCGCTGGCCCAGAGCTACGACATCGGCGCGAGCCGGCCGGATATCCAGGTGGTGGATGTCGACCTGCTCGGTAACCGGCATTTGCGGCTGCAGCACAAGGTGAAGGAGGGCGTACTGCTCGACAGTGGCAGCCGCGACGCGACCCTGCGCCATGTCCGAAGCCTCTGGGGCTATGAGGTCAGCCTCGCTTCGGTCGACGCCGAAACCGGTGCGACGCTCAGCGAACGGTCAAGCAACGACTTTTGAATTTCCGCCCGGCGGCATCGGCGGCTGCCAGGCACAACGAGTGGAACACGCCACGGACAGCCGGTGCGCTCAACCGACCGTCGATTTCAGGAACGCCAGCGCGGCAGCGGTCAGCGCGTCGCCGTCCTCGCCGAAATCGCGGTTGATCGACATGTGCGTATAGGCGGTGCCGTCGAACAGCGTCACCTCGGTGCCGCTGGCGCGCAGGCGCTCGGCAAAGGCCGTGGACTGCTTGCCGCGACCGTCGGCGCGGGAATAGGCGATGAAGGTCGGCGGATGCTTGCGGCCATCGACATAGCTCGCCGGTGACAGTGCCGCCCACTGCGAAGGATCGGAAAAGACACGCGAATAGGCCCGCACCATGCCGCCACTTCCGGCAAGGGCGGCGAGATCGTAAGCCCTTGTATCGTCGAGAAGCAGGCCAGCGACGCCGGGCAATCCGCCGCGCATGCCGGTCAGGGCGATCAGATGGCAGCCGGCCGAATGCCCCATGCCGACGATGCGGTCGGGATCGCCACCATGTTGGGCGATGTTGGTCCTGACATACGCATAGGCCTTTTCCACGTCGCCCGCCTGGGTGGCGACATCAGCCTGCGGCAGCATGCGGTAGTCGATGGAGACGAAGCAGAAGCCGTTGGCAAGCAGGAAGGCCGGCTTGGCGTTCACCTGGCTGCGTTTGCCGGTCCGCCAGGCGCCGCCATGGACGAAGAAGACCACTGGCAGGTCTTTCGCACCATCGGGCGCGTAGATATCGAGCTTGGCCGGACCGTAGTCGACAGTTTCGGGGGGATGGCGTATCTCGCGCCGCTCTCGTGCCGGTTGGCAACAAGGCAGCCACCGAGACCAGGAGCAAGGTTCGCCGATCGATCGTCATCGGCGAAGAATGCATCCCGGCGGGCGGGAGTTCCAGCGAGGATTGGCAAGGCGACGGCTCGACAGCAATTCCAGGAGAAGTGCGCAGCGGTTTTCCGTCCGGAATTGCGTAAGAACAAAGAGTTAGAGCGGCTCGGCGATCCTACCAACACTGAAAAGCTTTAACTGTCGCCGGCCGGCCGGATCCTGACCCTGGCAATCCGGTTCTTGTCGCGTTTCATGACGACGAAGCGCTTGCCGTGGAAGGTAAAAGCCTGCTTCTCCTCGGGGATCGATTGCGCCTCGTGGATGACGAGGCCGGCGATGGTGGTCGCCTCTTCGTCCGGCAGGTTCCAGTCGAGCGCCCGGTTGAGGTCGCGGATCGGCACCGTGCCTTCGACGACGACGGAGCCGTCCGCTTCCTGCTTGACGCCCTGGATGTCGACATCGTGCTCGTCGGCGATCTCGCCGACAATCTCCTCGATAATGTCCTCCAGCGTCACCAGCCCTTCGACCTCCCCATATTCGTCGACGACGACGGCAAAATGCGTCTTGCGGCGCAGGAAGGCGTTGAGCTGTTCCTGCAAGGTCGTGGTGTCGGGCACGAACCACGGTTTTGACGCGATCTTCATCACGTCGATCCGCGAGAAATCATTGCCGACTTCGTTCAGCGCGCGCAGCAGATCCTTGGCGTGCAGCACGCCGACGATGTTGTCGAGTGAACCTTTCCAGAGCGGCATGCGGGTGTGCGGGCTCTGCAGGATCTCGCGCACCACCGCTTCCGGCGCATTGTCGGCATTGACCGAGCGCATATTCGTGCGGTGGACCATGACGTCGGAAACTTCGAGCTCTTCGAGGTCGAACAGGCCGCCGATGCGGTCGCGATCCTCACGCACCACCTGGCCGTCGCGGCGAAAATCGTCGACCGCGCCGCGCAATTCGTCCTGGCTCGACCGCTGCGGCTCGATGCGCGACAGTTCATAGCCGAACATGGCAAGCAGGCGGGTGCGCACGGCAACGACCAGGATGACGAGGATGGCAAGAACGGCGAAGACGACCCAGCCAGTGTCCATCTCAGCCGGCTTTCCCGTTGCCTGGATGGTTTTCCCTGAGGAACGCCAGCACTTCCGAGGCCGGCACATCCTTGGCAATGAAGGCCTCGCCGATTCCGCGCGTCAGAATGAAGGTCAGCGCGCCGCGCGACACTTTCTTGTCCTGCGTGATGAATGAAAGCAGCGCATCCGCATCGGGCAAGTCGCCCGGAATTTCGGCCATCCGCCACGGCAGCCCGACGGCACGCAGATGCGCCTCGACGCGGGCCGCGTCGTCGGGGCTGGCGAGATTGAGCCGAGAGGAGAACCGGTACGCCAGCGCCATGCCGATGGCGACCCCCTCGCCGTGGACGAGGCGCGTCCCGTCATACTGCGTGGCGGCTTCGAGCGCGTGCCCGAACGTATGGCCGAGGTTGAGCAGAGCGCGGTCGCCGGTCTCGAACTCGTCGCGGGCAACGACACCGGCCTTGGCACGGCAGGCCTCGGCAATGGCCTCGACCCGCTCCGGTCCGCCGGCGAACACCTTTTCCCAATTCGTTTCCAGCCAGGCGAAGAAATCCGGCCGGTCGATCAGCCCGTATTTGGCAAGCTCGGCATAGCCGGCGCGAAATTCGCGGATCGGCAGCGTGTCGAGCACTTCGGTATCGGCCAGCACCAGCTTGGGCTGGAGGAAGACGCCGACGAGGTTCTTGCCGCGCGGGCTGTTGATGCCGGTCTTGCCGCCGACCGAGGAATCGACCTGCGCCAGAAGCGATGTCGGAACCTGCACGAAATTCATGCCACGCCGCACGATCCCGGCGGCAAAACCGGTGAGATCGCCGATGACGCCGCCGCCAAGCGCGATGACGACGTCGCCGCGCTCCAGCCTGGCGGCCAGGACGCCGTCGACAACCGCCTCGAGATGGGCAAAGCTCTTGGTTTTTTCGCCGGGCGGCATCGTGATGATCGCGGGCTGGATGCCACTCTTCTCGAGCCCCGCCCTCAGCGTATCGAGATGCGCGGCGGCGACGTTCTCGTCGGTCACCACAGCGGCGCGCGTGCCCGGCAACCGGCGCGAAATCTCAGCGCCGGCGCGCGACAGCAGGCCGGAGCCGATCACTATGTCGTAGGCGCGGTCGCCCAGACCGACTTCAACTGTGACTGGCTGATCCGCGCTCATGATTCGACCTCGCCCGTCGCGGCTATCGCATCGATGCCGAAATGCCGGCACAGCGCCTCGATCACCTCGGCCGCGATGACCTCCTTGCGATCGTCGCGGGTCGGCACGGTGACGTCAGAGGTGGCATAGACCGGATAGCGTTCCGCCATCAGCCGCTCCAGCACGGCGCGGGGATCGGCGCTTTTCAAGAGCGGCCGGTTCTGCTTCTTGGAAACGCGGTCCATCAGAAGGTCGATCTCGGCCTTCAGCCAAACCGAGACGCCATGGGCGGCGATGGCCTCGCGCGTCTGCGCGTTCATGAAGGCACCGCCGCCGGTCGACAGAACCTGCGGGCCGTTTTCCAGCACGCGCAGGATGACACGCTGTTCCAGGGCCCTGAACTCGGTTTCGCCATAGCGCTCGAACAGCTCCGGAACCGTCATCCGCGACACGCTTTCGATCTCCTGGTCGCTGTCGATGAAGGGCAGCGAAAGCATGGTCGCCACCTTGCGGCCGATCGCCGTCTTGCCAGCGCCCATCAGCCCGACAAAGACGATGGACCGGCTGCCCAGCCGGCCAAGCAGCGCGGCATGGGTCTCGCCTGGGGGATTTGCCTGTAGCGCGTTCATCGGCTGTTTCTTCGGCCCTCTTTGCCGGCGTATCGACATGAAAAGCCGGTTTGCGTCAAGCGTGCCAAGTGCCATGGGCCGATATGGAGAGCGACGCTTGCATCGGAAGTTGCTGACAGGGCTCCGCTTCTTCCTTGAATTGGCCGGATTGGCGTCCCATAAGGGCACAGGGTTTTGGAAACGCAGAACAAGAAGACGGGCGAGAACTGAATGCCGACACTGTTTCGCTTTGTCGTGACCCTCGCGATTCTGGCCGGCATTGCCTATGGTACGATGTTCGCGCTGGTGATGTTCGTCGAGCCGAAAAAAGCCGAGATGAGCGTGCGTATTCCGCCGGAAAAGCTCAATCCGAAGAAAAACTGAACCCCAAGAAGACCGACTCGGAACCGCCTCAAGGACATGAACAGCGCCGCTCGCATCGAGGCCTTCCTGGAAATGATGAGCGCCGAGCGGGGAGCGGCGGAGAACACGCTTTCCTCCTATCGCCGGGATCTCGAGGATGCTTCCGGCGGGATCGATGGCGGACTTGCCCGCGCCGGCGCCGCCGACATCAGGGCCTATCTCGACGATATCGCCGCGCGCGGCTTCGCGCCGACCTCGCAGGCGCGCAAACTGTCGGCGATCCGCCAGTTCTTCAAGTTCCTCTACGCCGAGGGCCTGCGCGCGGATGACCCCACCGGCACGCTGGACAGCCCGAAAAAAGGCCGTCCGCTGCCCAAGACGATGAGCGAGGCCGAAACCGGCCGGCTGATCGATCGCGCCGCGCAGGAAGCCGGCGATGCCGGGCTCGGCCACGCCGACAGGCTGGCGGCCTTGCGTCTGCATGCGCTGGTCGAAGTGCTCTACGCCACCGGACTGCGCGTTTCCGAGCTGGTCGGCCTGCCGGTGACGGTGGCGCAGCGCGACGATCGTTTCTTCATGGTACGCGGCAAAGGCGACAAGGAACGCATGGTGCCGCTGTCGGCCAAGGCGCGCGCGGCGATGCGGAGCTGGCTTGACGCCCGGGCCAAGCTGCCCGCCTTCGCCACCAGCCCGTTCCTGTTTCCGGCGGCATCCGACAGCGGCTACCTCTCGCGCCAGGTCTTTGCCCGTGACCTGAAAGGATTGGCGGCGCGCGCCGGCATCGCCTCGGCCAAGATCTCGCCGCACGTGCTGCGCCATGCTTTCGCCAGCCATCTCCTGCAGAACGGCGCCGACCTGAGAGCCGTTCAGCAACTGCTTGGCCATGCCGACATATCGACGACACAGATTTACACCCATGTGCTGGAAGAGCGGCTGGTGCGGTTGGTCAACGATCATCATCCGCTTGCCGACTAGGCCTCATATCGCTATGTGAGGACGACATTTCACCGCCCGGAGCCTTGGTTTCAACGGTTCCGCGGTCATTGCCTTCCGACGTATCGGTCCGCCCAAGCATGTACAATTACCTCGATTTCGAAAAGCCGGTGCAGGATCTTGAGCTCAAGATCCTCGAGCTCAAGAAGCTTGCCGAGAACGGCGAGGCGGTCGATGTCGCCGATGAGATCACCAGGCTCGAGAAGCGCTCGCGCGACGCGCTGCGCGAACTCTACAAGGCGCTGACGCCGTGGCAGAAGGTGCAGGTGGCGCGCCACTCCGACCGGCCGCACTGCATCGACTACATCAAGGGCCTGTTCAGCGACTTCACGCCACTCGCCGGCGACCGCAATTTCGGCGAGGACCAGGCGATCGTCGGCGGCTTTGCCCGTTTCCGCGGCGAGCCCATCGCGATTCTCGGCCAGGAAAAGGGTTCGGACACGGCGAGTCGCCTGAAGCACAATTTCGGTTCGGTGCGCCCCGAAGGCTATCGCAAGGCGGTGCGGCTGATGGAACTGGCCGATCGTTTCAAGATCCCGCTTTTGACACTGGTCGACACGGCCGGCGCCTATCCCGGCGTTGGCGCCGAGGAGCGCGGCCAGGCCGAAGCCATTGCCCGATCGACCTCGGCCTGCCTTGGCCTGAAAGTACCGTCGATCTCGGTGGTTATCGGCGAAGGCGGTTCGGGCGGCGCTATCGCGATTGCCACCGCCAACCGCGTCTACATGCTCGAACACGCCATCTATTCGGTGATTTCGCCAGAAGGTGCCGCCTCCATCCTGTGGCGCGACACGACGCGCTCCAAGGACGCGGCGACCAACATGAAGATCACCGCGCAGGATCTTTTGGAACTGAAGGTCATCGACGCCATCATCCCCGAGCCGATGGGCGGCGCCCAGCGCGCGCCCGAAACGGTGATTGCCGCGACCGGCGATCTCATCGCCAAGACGATGAAGGAATTCGCCGGCGCCAACATCGATTTCCGCGAACAGCGCCGCGAGAAATATCTGGCGATGGGCCGCAGCCTCTGACGCCGCTTGGGCGGCGGAACAGGGCTGACGGAAGCTGTCTGTCCACCCCAAATGTGGCGGCGATGAGCAGTTTCGCCACAAAAATGCCGCCCCATTCGGTTCAATGAAATCACCGCGGGAGATTGGCCGAGCCTTGCGGTAAGGAATTTTCAAGGTTAACGGGCTTACGGTCCGTCAGTGTTCAGCATGCGGGTGTGGCCGTTTCGAAGCCATTGGCCCGAAAGAAAAGACATAGCCTTATCCATGTTTGCCAAGCTTGCTCGTACTGGAGTTCTTGCCGCCTCGATTGCCGTCGCGGGCTGTAATGATTCGTCGATGAAGGACTTTGCCCCGGAAGCCAACAAGCCGCTGCCCGACAAGATCCTTGCCGATATGAGAGCCAAGGGCATGGTCCGCACCTCTTCGGTAATGGCGCGCATCTTCAAGGAAGAAGGCAAGCTCGAGATCTGGAAGGCCAAGACCAACGGTCGCTACGACATGGTGGCGAGCTACGACATCTGCAAATGGTCGGGCAAGCTCGGGCCGAAATACACCGAAGGCGACCGCCAGGCGCCGGAAGGTTTTTACACGGTTCGCCCGTCGCAGATGAATCCGCGCTCGAATTACCATCTGTCGTTCAACATCGGCTTTCCCAACGCCTATGATCGTGCCAATGGCCGCACCGGCCAGAACCTGATGGTCCATGGCGCCTGCTCTTCATCGGGCTGCTATTCGATGACCGACGCCCAGATCGAGCAGATCTACGCCTTCGGCCGCGACGCCTTCCAGGGTGGCCAGACCGAGTTCCAGATCCAGGCTTTTCCGTTCCGCATGACAGCCGCCAACATGGCGCGCTACCGCAACGACCCGAATTACGAATTCTGGAAGATGCTCAAGGTCGGCTACGACAATTTCGAGGTCACCAAGGTGCCACCGAAAGTCGACGTCTGCGAGAAGCGCTACGTCTTCAACCAGGTCGCTCCCGATGGGCAGACCTTCAATCCGACCGGCCCCTGCCCGGCGACCACGCAGCCGGAGTCGCTTAAGAGCGCCTATAACGCCTATCAAAGCACCTATGACGCGGCCTTCAACAGCGCGCTCAAGGCCAGCGTGCCGCCACCCAAGCCGACGATTGCCGGCATCAAGGAAGCCAGCATCGTCTCTGACTGGTCCAAGCGCCGGGCGCGTGGCGAGCGCGTGCCGATCGATCCGCCGTCGCTCAACACCGACGGTTCGGTCACCGAGACGGCGCGCATGGGCCGCATCGATTCGCCCGCCGGTCGCAAGATGGCCGCGCTCGAGGCCGAAAAGGCCGCCAAGGAGAAGGCCGAGCGAGAGCGGGTGGCGGCCATAGAAGCGGCAAAAGCGGCGAAGGAGGCCGCCAAGGCGCAAGCGTTGGCCGAAAAGGAAGCTGCCAAGGCGCAAGCCGTGGCTGCGAAGGAAGCGGCCAAGGCCGCCAAGGAAGCTCCGGTTGCCACCGCGACCATCGCGGCTCCGGCGGAGGCCGCGCCGGCAGCCGAGACGCAGGCTGCGAGCGCCGATGAAAGCCGGGTTACGAAGCTGAAGAACAAGCTGCTCGGCATGTTCGGCGGCTGAGGTTTTTACCTTGGCCGAACTGATAGCTATCTACGACCTCAAGGGGCTGAACTGCCCTTTGCCGGTCCTCAAGGCGAAAAAGCGCCTGGCCGGGATGCAGCCCGGCAGCAGGCTCTGGCTCGAAACCACCGACCCTCTGGCTGTTATCGATATTCCTGCCTTCTGCGCCGACAGCGGACATCAATTGATCGAGACGGCGGCGATGTCCGGTGGCCATCGCTTTCTGGTCGAACGCGGCGAATACCAATCGTAGGAGGCTAACGTCCGGCGATCGCCAGCGGATTGTTTTCCAGCGCCGCGCGGTCGGGCGTGTCGACCGACGGCCGGTTGGTGAAGGCGGCGAACAGCCGGCGCACATAGTCTTCCGGCATGTCGAGCGTAATCAGCACCAGCCGCGTGCCGCGCTGGCTGTCCGGCCAGGACGGCAATCGCACCGGCGGATGCAGGATCTTCTGGACACCATGCACGACCAAGGGCCGCGACGGATCCTCCTGCAATTCGATGACGCCCTTCATCCGTAGCAGATGCTCGCCATGTGTGGAACGCAGGAGATCGAGGAACATCTCGATGGCTGAAAACGGCACCGGCCCGTCATGCACCAGCGAATGGGTTTTTACGCGCTGATCGTGGCGATGGGCATGGTCATGCCCTTCATGGTCATGGTCATGGTGGTGGTGATCATGCGCGGCTTCTTCGCCGAGCCAGCGCCGCACGTCGGCGGACTTGGTCGCGGGATTGTAGAGACCGCAGTCGAACAATGCGGCCACCCCGGTTTTCGTCTCCCCGGCATCGAGCAGTCGCGCCCCGGGATTGATCTGCCGCAAGCGCGCCCTTAGCATGGCGAGGTCGCCGTGATCGGTGGCCAGATCGGCCTTGGAGAGCACGATGCGGTCGGCCACGGCGACCTGCTTGACCGCCTCGGCATGCGCATCGAGCGTAGCATTGCCGTTGACCGCATCCACCAGGGTGATGACGCCGTCGAGCCGAAAGGCCTGGACCAGCGCCGGATGGGCCATGATCGACTGCAGCACCGGCGCCGGGTCGGCCAATCCCGTGGTCTCGACGATGACGCGGCCAAGCCGGGCGATACGGCCGGTCTGCAGCCGGTCGACCAGGTCGGCCAGCGTGTCGACAAGTTCGCCGCGCACCGTGCAGCACAGACAGCCGTCGGAAAGCTGGATGATGCCGTCGGAGGCCTGCTCGACCAGCAGGTGGTCGATCGCCACGTCACCGAACTCGTTGATGATGACCGCGGTGTCGACGAGCGCCGGATCCTTCAGGAGCCGGTTGAGCAATGTCGTCTTGCCGGCGCCGAGAAAGCCGGTTAGCACCGAGACTGGGATCGGGAAACCGCTCATCTGGTTCTGCCTTCTAATTTGGGCATGATCTCTCGCGAAAGCCGGATTTCACTTTTTGGATCGTGCTCTAATTCGCGACCTTGGCCGGCTGGTCGCCTTGGGCGGCGGCACCCACGACTTTCGGGCCCGTGCCGGCGGGTACCGGCTTGTCGGGCCGCCAGGTCGGGATTGGCACGTCGGCATATTCCTGCGCGCCCTCGTCAAGGATCGCCTTCGGCGCCGGACCCGTGGCGCCGCCAAGGCCGACGGCAACCAGTGTCGGCACATGGTCGAGCTTCTCCCGATAGGGCGATTTAGGCTGGTCCTTGGCGGCGGCCGGCGGCGGCGCCTCGGACTGCTCCGCCTTCCTCTTCTTCTTGCAGACTTCGTCATGCATGTCGTTGGGCGAGATCAGATCACCGTAGGGAGCGAGCGTGGTGACGGTGGTGGACCCGGCGGCAGGTGCGTCAAAGCCCTGATCGAGCAATTTGGCCGCGGCTTCGGCGCGGCTGACCGCCGACTTCTCGCCAAGCACGACCGCCACCAGCGTACGTCCGTTGCGGGTCGCCGACCCGATCATGTTGAAGCCCGACGGGCAGACAAAGCCGGTCTTCATGCCGTCGGCGCCGGGATACCGGCCGATCAGGAGATTGTAGTTCGGAATGGCCCTATTGCCGACCGCGAGCCCCTCGATCGAGAACCACGGCGCATATTGCGGGAACTCGCGGCGGATCGCCATCACCAGGATCGAAAGGTCGCGTGCCGTCGTGTACTGGTCGGGCGAGTAAAGGCCGTTCGGGTTGACGAAATGGGTGCCGTTCATGCCGAGCCTGGCCGCCTCGGCATTCATCCTTTCAGCGAAGGCGGCCTGCGAGCCGCCGACATTCTCGCCGACCGCCATGGCGATGTCGTTGGCCGACTTGACCAGCATCATCTTCAGCGCATTGTCGAGCCGCATCACCGAGCCGGGCTTGAAACCCATCTTGCTTGGCGGTTCGCCGGCGGAATGTTTGGTCACCTTGATCGGCGAATCGAGCTGGACTTCTCCGGCCGCGATCGCCCGGAAGGTCACATAGGCGGTCATCAGCTTGCTGAGCGAGGCCGGATACCAGCGCTTGAAGGCATCCTGGTGCTGCAGGATCTGGCCGCTCTTCAGGTCGAAGACCACCACCGGATTGGCCAGCGCTGGCCCAGCCAGGACGGACAGCATGATTGCGCCAGCCGGGAATAGTTTGAGGAAATGCCTGTACCGCATGAT
Organism: Mesorhizobium sp. B2-7-3; assembly: GCF_006440715.1. Lineage (NCBI taxonomy): Bacteria > Pseudomonadati > Pseudomonadota > Alphaproteobacteria > Hyphomicrobiales > Phyllobacteriaceae > Mesorhizobium > Mesorhizobium sp. B2-7-3. Next base: position 308,478 of record NZ_VFTY01000002.1, on the reverse strand, counting down.
CGAATCCGAAATCGCCTCTTGCCCTGATTGCCCCTGGCTCCGTAAGATTTCATTACGTGACCGCCAGCATAAGGATCCGACCCTCAAAAACCGGACCGCATTATTGCGGTGCTATTTACCCTATGTGACGCCAACATGGCAAAGCGCCTGACAATCACAATTGCAAGGCACCCCGGGCCCAATTGCAAACCACCAGGCTGAAGCCGGCTGCACCAACAACGAAATGGAACCATCATGCCAATCCTCAACCGCGCCGCCGAAATGCAGGACGAAGTCGCCGGCTGGCGACGGCATTTGCACCAGACGCCAGAACTGAACTTCGATGTCTTCAAGACGGCGGCCTTCGTCACCGAAAAGCTGAAAGAGTTCGGCTGCGACGATGTGGTGACCGGCCTCGGCAAGACGGGCGTCGTCGGCATCATTCGCGGCCGTCAGGGGGAAGGTCGCACAATCGGATTGCGCGCCGACATGGATGCACTGCCGCTCAAGGAGATCACCGGCAAGCCCTACGCGTCGACCGTTCCGGGCAAGATGCATGCCTGCGGCCATGACGGCCACACCGCGATGCTGCTCGGTGCGGCGAAATATCTCGCCGAGACGCGCAATTTCACGGGCTCCGTGGCGGTGATTTTCCAGCCGGCCGAAGAAGGCGGCGGCGGCGGCAACGAGATGGTCAAGGACGGCATGATGGAGCGTTTCGACATCGCTAAAGTGTTCGGCATGCACAACATGCCCGGCCTGCCGGTCGGCCAGTTCGCCATCCGTCCGGGCCCGATCATGGCGGCGACGGCCGAATTCACCATCACCGTGAAAGGCCGGGGCGGCCATGCGGCGATGCCGCACGGCACCATCGATCCGATCGTCATCACCAGCCAGTTGGTCGGCGCCTTGCAGACGATCGCCTCGCGCAGCACCGATCCGGTCGAGGCCGTGGTGGTGTCGGTGACCAAGTTCCACGCCGGCGACGCCTACAACATCATCCCGGAATCGGCCGAGATCGCCGGCACCGTGCGCACGCTGAAGAAGGAAGTGGCCAGGAAATCGGAAGAGCGGATCCGCGCCATCTGCGCGGGACTTGCCACCGCCTATGGCGCGACGATCGAGGTCGACTACGACGCGAATTACCCGGTGACGTTCAATCATGCGGATGAGACGGTCTTCGCCAGCGATGTGGCCGCCGACGTGGCGGGCGATGCCCAGGTGCACCGCGAGATCCAGCCGGTGATGGGCGGCGAGGATTTCTCCTACATGCTGGAAGCCCGGCCTGGAGCCTTCATCTTCATCGGCAATGGCGAGACCGCCGGTCTCCACAATCCGGCCTACGACTTCAACGACGAAGCCATCCCGCACGGCATGAGCTATTGGGTGAAACTGGCGGAGACGGCGCTAGCCGCCTGAGGCCGGTCTTATAAAGCGCCGGCCGAATTGCGTTTGGCCGGCCCTCTTGGCGAAACGATCCGAAGCGGCTATGTGTCGGGCCGCGTGGTCCCGTAGCTCAGTAGGATAGAGCGGCAGATTCCTAATCTGTAGGTCACAGGTTCGATTCCTGTCGGGATCACCAAGCTTTCAATTTTACGATGGCTACGTGCAGTAAGCTGCCCGGTTGGCGACCCGCTTTCTACACGTCACTTGCCGACATAGGCGGCCAATTCATCGGGCGTCCCCATCGGGAATGCCTGCTTGAGGTAGTCGAGGAACGCGGACACCCGAGCGCTTAGCAGCCGCCTGGACGGGTAGAGCGCCCACAAGGTGATGTCGCCTCCCTCGACATCACCCCAATGGATCAGCGAGCCGTCGGCTATGTCGTGGCTGACAAGCGACACGGGGAGGCGGCCCGCACCGACCCCCGCTCGCACCGCACCCCGGACCATGATCAGCGATGACAGGGTCAGAACTGGCTGGATCGCGATAGTTGCCCGGCCAGTGGGCGTCTTCACGGCCCAGATCGGTCGATCGCCGGCCGTGCGCACGACCGCGGGAGCGGGGTGGTGTCCGGGCGGCCGCGCGAGGTCAGGGCTTGCCACGACCACCAGCCGATCGCGCAGGAAGACTCGTCCGACGAGGCTGTCATCCGGATCGGGATTGACCCTGATCACCAGATCAAATCCCTCGTCGATCATGTCGACGGAGCGGTCTTCCGTCGACACATCGAGCCTCACTTCCGGATACTTCAGGGCGAACCCGGCGGCGATCTTTCCCATCGCGGTCTGCGAAAAGACCAGTGGCGCGCTGATCCGCAACCTGCCTCGCGGCCTTTCACCTCCCGAGGAGATCGCTGCGGCTGTCTCGTCGAGCTCGGTAAGCAGCCGACCCGCACGTTCGTACAGCGCGCGCCCTTCCTCCGTCAGCTTGAGCATGCGTGCGCCGCGTTCCAACAGGCGCAGACCAAGGCTGGTCTCAAGCTCCGCGACCCGACGCGACAGCGTCGCCTTAGGGCGAGCGGCAGCGCGGGCGGCACGCCCGAAGCCGCCGTGGCGCGCCACGATGACGAAATCAGCGAGAGCAAGCAGATCCATGTGTTCCACCAGTGATACGCTGCGTTCAAATATCACACCTATTGGCCCATGTGTGAACCACTCATATTGGGGTCGTCAAGCAACCCAACTCGGAGAAACAATCATGACTATCCTCGTTACCGGCGCCACCGGCCGTGTCGGCCGGCAAGTCGTCCAGCAGCTCGTCAAGCGCGGCGCCGATGTGCGCGTCCTCGTTCGCGACATCTCGAAGGCTGACTTTCCGGCCGTTGTAGAGGTCGTGCAAGGCGAGCTGCTCGATATCGACTCGCTGCGCAAAGCGTTTGCCGGCGTCAACACACTGTTCCTGCTCAACGCGGTGTCGGGGGACGAATTCACCCAGGCGCTCATCACCCTGAACATTGCCCGCGAGTCGGGCGTCGAGCGGGTTGTCTACCTGTCGGTGATCCACAGCGATCGTTTCGTCAACGTGCCGCATTTCGCCGTGAAGTCCGGCGCGGAGCGGATGATCGAACAGATGGGCTTCAGCGCCACTATCCTGCGCCCGGCCTACTTCATCGACAATGAACTCATGATCAAGGATGTCATCTTCAACCATGGGATCTATCCGATGCCGATCGGAGCCAAGGGCATCGCCATGGTCGACGCCCGCGACATTGCCGAGGTCGCAGCCGTCGAGCTGGTCCGTCGTGACCAGGCCCCGGGCAAGCTGCCGATCGAAATCATCAATCTGGTCGGCCCCGATACGCTGACTGGCTCGGATGTAGCGGCGATTTGGTCGGATGTCCTGGGCCGCCCGATTGCCTATGGCGGCGATGATCCTACCGGGTTCGAGCAGAATCTGGCGAACATCATGCCCAAGTGGATGGCCTATGAAATGCGCCTGATGGCCGAGCGCTATGTCGCCGACGGCATGCTTCCTGGGGCCGGCGACGTCGAGCGTTTGACAGGGATCCTGGGCCGCCCGCTGCACTCCTATCGCAACTTCGCGACTGAGCTTGCAGCATCGGTCTGAGGCCAACCGCATTCGCACTCAGCCTCAAGCAGCTGACAGTTCTATGGCTGGAATCAATCCCTACTTGGGCTTGTCGCTCGGCGTCCATTTGAAGTGGTCGCCGTCTTTCTCGATCTGCCCAATACCGGGGAACGGAAAGTGCGGTGCGAAGATCATCTCGTGGTCCTTGGCCAGCGTGGCCAAGGTCTTGGCCCTGTTCTGCTCACCTTCCGGCTTGTCGCCGTCGAAGGCCACGGCCCAGTCCGGCTTGGCGAGCGAGATGATTGAGCTGTGCACCGTGTCGCCAATATCGAACAGCCGTTCTTTTCCGGACTTTATCTGATAGCCGACATGACCGGGTGTGTGTCCCTTGAGCGCCACCGAGGTGATGCCAGGCGCGACCTGGGCGCCGGCCTTGAACGGTTTCACATGGTCGGCGATGACCTTGACGAGATCGGCCGCATCCTTGTTGGACTTGGCAAAATCCCACTCCACGTCAGACATCCTTATCGTGGCGTTGGGAAAAGCCAGTTTGTCGTCCTTGACCAGCCCTCCAATGTGGTCGGGATGAGAATGGGTGATCAATATCTCGCTGACGTCAGCGGGTTTGATGCCGGCCTTGGCCAGGCTGTCCTGCAGCGCGCCGCCGACACCCGTGTCGATCAACACGACACTGGTCTTCGATTTGACCAGTAGGGCGTCGACGCTCAGCGTGATGGTATCGGTCGGCGCTCCCGCCGCCTTGAGCAGCTCGCCGACTTCCGCGGGGCTGTGATCGAGGCCGAAGGTCTTGCCGTCGTTGGGCTTGACGAACTGGGCGTCGTGCAGGGCGACGATGTCGAGTGTGCCAAGCTTGAATGACCTGGCATCCGGCTGCTGCGCCGGCATCTGCGCCATTGCCAGCCCCTGATGGAGCAGCACCAAAGTCGTTGTGGCCAACAGCCTGGTGGAATTGAACCTTGTCATGCGGGTATCCTCTGGCCGCGGAGGCGCGACCGTACCGGGAAGACAGCTGGTGCGGCGGACAATTCCGGGGTTGGCCGATCACAAATTCGCTAGGGATATAGGTCTCGAGCACGGTCCGGCAATGGCGACCCGTCGCGGATAGCCCCTTCCTGGGACGGCTCGGCAGGCTGGGCATGGCGCATAGCCCAGAGGGCCCTATTCGTCCTCAAAAGCATCCCGAGCACCGAAGAATAGGCCGCGCTTCAGTGTCGGCTCACTTCGCCTGGACCATCGGCGACGCCCACGCGATGACGGTAGACCATTTCCCAGCCCTTCCAGCCCGTGAACAGAAGAATGAGAACCACGATCAGCGAGAGGACCAGGCCGGTGGGTACCACCGCCGTCTCGCCATGGGCATAGCGAGAGTACCAGTTGTAGAGTTCGATCAGGACGACGAGCACATTGCCGCCGGCGTGGAGCCACGCGTCACGCAAATTGCGGATTTGAACATCGCCAAGGACATCAGTCAGCCCGGCAAGAGCTGCCAAGGCGGCCATTATCAGGCCCGCCCCAAGCAGCCAGAGACTGGCGCTCACCCATCCCGGATTGCCTGTTCGCCAGAAGATCAGGTCGCAAACGAAGGTGGCGACGAAGAAAGCGATCGGGAAAGGGATCAGCATGGGATGGATCGGGTGGCCGGCAATGCTTGCCGTGCTTTGCGGGTTGCGGGCCATGGTAATGCCTCCAAAGGCAGTCGCGCGCGACTGCGGTGCATCTCTGAAAGACAGTGTGAAATAAAACGCCGGCTGCAGCCGAATGTTCCACAACCGGAAGCGGCAGAGCTCCGAAGCGGAGAGGCGCGCGGGAACAAACCGGTCAGGTGGCGGAGCTGGTTGAGTAGAGTGGTGGGGCGGATAGCTATGCCGCAATAGGCGCAAAGCAATCCGTACTTACCCGCCATGGCGAATCATGGCGGGCTTGCTTCGGCTGTGATCGGGCCGGCTCAGCCGACCCGCACGACAAAATGCTTGGTCACCGGCTCGATGATCTTCCAGGTGCCCTTGAAATCGGCTTCCACCACGAAGGCGTCGCCGGGGCCGACCTCGACCGGCGTGCCGCCGTCGGGCGTGATGATGATGCGGCCGGCGATCATGTGCACGAACTCATAATCGGTGTAGGTCGCATGATAGGTGCCTGGCGACGCACGCCAGGTTCCCGATATCACCTTGCCATCCGAAGTCGTGTGCTGGACGGCGGTCTGCATGGTCGGTTGGCCCTCGACCGCGATCCAGCCAGGCAGATCGCCAGCTTCCGCGTGCTCGACCGCGCCGAATTTCAGGATGGTCTTGTTCGTCATGCCGGGCTCCGTTTGCTTCATGTGTGCTGCGGGTCGGATAGCCGATGCACATGACGGGGGCAATGCCGTGCCATGCGAAACAGGCACGGCCGCACATTCGGGCTGACCGGCGCGAGCTGGAGTGGTTATGGCTTGTGCCGTGCCGAGACCAGCTCTGCCTTGCGTTGCGCCGTTTCCAGCCCAAGGCCGATGAAGGCACGCGCGTGCTTGGCGAGCGCCATGTTGTCGGTCCACAGATTGCGCCAGATCGCCGTCTTCTTCGACAGGTTCTCGTCGACAATCTCCGAGGAGAAGGATTCGAAGCTGAGATCGTCGGCATAGCCGATTGCGGTCAGCGCATCGAAAATCCCTGCGAAATCGATGTTGCCGGTGCCGAGGAAGCCGCGATGGCTCTCGCCGATATGGACATAGCCGATCTTGGCGGCGGCGTGGCGGATGGCGAGCCCGACATCGGCTTCCTCGATGTTCATGTGGAACGTGTCGAGATGCAGGAAGATGTTGTCCGACCCCGTGTCCTCGATGAAGGCCAACCCTTGCGCGGCGGTGTTGAGCAGGTTGCTTTCGAAGCGGTTGACGATTTCGAGGTTGAGCGTGACGCCGGCTGCCTTCGCCGTCTCGGCGACCTTTGCCAGCGTTGCCGCGCTGCGGTTCCATTGATCGCGTGTCGGTGCCTCGATCTGCAGGCCATGGCTGGTCGAAAGAATGCCGGCGACCTTGCTGCCGCCAAGGTCGCGCGTCAGCGCGACGGTGTCGCTGAGGATCTCGACGCCGCGCGCGGCGATCGCCTTGTCGGCGCTCGAAATATCGCCGTCACCAGGCAATCCGATGCTGATCGCGACGCCGAGACCAAGATCGGCGATGCGTTTGGCAAGCCCGTCAATATCGACATTGGCGGGGTCGAGATAAGAGAATTCGATCAGGTCGAAACCGGCCTCCCTGGTATTGGCCAGCGTGCGTTCGAGTTCGCCCTGCGCCGAGCTTGCCGACCAGACGAAGGAATGGATTCCGATGCGCGACATGATCGTCTCCGGTTAAAGCAATTCTCCGTCCGGAATTGCGTAAAACAAAGAGTTAAGCGGCGAGGAGAATGGTGCGGCCGGATCGCTCCGGCCGCACCGGCCTTGGGAGGCTTAGCGGGCCGCGGTCCAGCCCTTGTAGTCCTTCAGGTTCTCGGCCGTGATCAGCTTCGGGTCGAGCAGTACGGTGGCCTCGGCCGGCTTCTTGCCGGCGAGCAGGTCGGCCGCCATGGTGAGCGACTGGCCGGCCATCACATAGGGATCCTGCGAGGCCGAGGCCTTGATCATCGATTTGCCGGAAGAAAGTTCCTTCTCGATATCCGGCGCGCCGTCGACCGCGGTGAAGATGAACTCCGAACGGTTGAGCTGCTTGGCGGCGAGCTCCGCGCCGATCGCCGTCGGATCGTTGATTGCGAACACCGCGTCGATCTTGTCGAAACGGGTGAGCAGCGACTGGAACACTTTCAAGCCGCCATCGCGGGAGCCTTCGGCGTTCTGGTCGTCGGACAGGATCTTGATGTCGGGATGCTGGGCAAGCACGTTCTTGCAGCCTTTCACCCGTTCCAGGATCGACGACGACGCCGGCCCGTTGAGGATGACGTAGTCGCCCTTGCCGCCGGTGTGGTCGACCAGGTATTGGCAGGCTTCCTCGCCGGCCTTGACGTTGTTGGTCATCACCGTGACGTCGGCACCGGGCGCCGAAACGTCGAAGGCCGCGACGATGATGCCGGCGGCCTGCGCCTTCTTCACCGCCGGAGCGATCGCCTTGGCATCGACCGCGTTCAGCATGATCACGTCGACGCCGGCGGCGATGAAGGAATCGACCTGCGAGACCTGCTTGTTGAGGTCGTAGTCGGCCGATACCGACGTCACCTCGACCTTCGGATTGATCTTCCTGGCCGCGTCCTCGATGCCCTTGATGGTGGCGACAAAGAAGGGGTTGCCGAGCAGGCCGACCGAGATGCCGACCTTGTTGAGGTCCTTGGCCGATGCCGGCGCGATGGCGACGGCCGCAAGGGCGGCGCCGCAGAGCAGTTTGGCGATGGTCTTCATTACGCTTACTTCCTCCTGATGCCCCGCGCCTCTCACGGTGCGTTACACAAGCCGGTCGTTGATGCCGGCGACTAGGTCACTCACGTTCTTGCCCCTGCCTGGAGCCGGTAGCGGTCGAGGGCGACCGCCACGATGATGACCAATCCCTTGATGATGTACTGCCAGATGTCAGAGACACCGGCCAAGATGAGGCCGTTGGAGAGCACCGCGATGATCAGGCCGCCGATCAGCGTGCCCCAGATCGAGCCGACGCCGCCGACGAAACTGGTGCCGCCGAGAATGACGGCGGCGATGGCGTCGAGTTCGTAGCTTTGCCCGAGCTGCAGGCCGTTGGCGGCGTAGAGCCTTGCCGCCGACATGGCGCCGCCAAGGCCGGCCAGCAGGCCGGAAACGCCATAGACGAAGAGCAGCACCAGCGGCACCTTGATGCCGGTCAGTCGAGCTGCCTCGGCGTTGCCGCCGACCGCATAAATCCAGGTGCCGAGCACCGTCCGCTTCAGCACCAGCCAGGACAGCACCACCACCGACAGGGCAATGACGACGAGCCAGGGAATGCCGAGTACCGAGCCGTTGCCGATGAAGTCGAACGGCAGGTCGGAGTTGAACACCGTCGTGTCCTGCCCGAGCAGGCGGGCAATGCCGCGCACGGCTGTCAGCGAACCCAGCGTGACGATAAACGGCGGAAGCCTGATATAGGCGATGAGCAGCCCGTTGATGAGCCCGAAGCCGAGCCCCGCCAGAATGGCCGCCGGCACGCCGAGCAGGCCCCAGTCCGGCACCAGCGACACCAGCACCGCCACCATCGCGGCCGCTGCGAGGATAGAGCCGACCGACAGGTCGATGCCGCCGGTCAGGATGACGAATGTCATGCCGGCGGCAAGCACGATGTTGATCGACGATTGCTGCGTGACGATGAGCAGGTTGGTGCCGGTGAGGAAGCGCGGGTTGATGAACTGGAAGCCGGCCGCCAGCAGCACCAGCACGGGCAGCATGCCAAGGGCGGCAAGCGTGGTGCGCAGCCGCCGGCTCCTGACCGCCGCCTGATCCGCACTCTTCGTCGCGGTCGTCCTGTCTGTCATCGCTGAGACGCTCCCGTCGCAAGTTCCATGATCGCTTCCTGACGAAGCGGCTCGCCTTCGGATGCCGTCACCTCGCCTGATATGGCGCCGTCGCGCATCACCAGCACGCGGTCGGCGACGCCGATCACCTCGGGCAATTCGCTTGATATCATCAGGATGGCGATGCCCCGGTTGGCGAGATTGTCGATCAGCCGATAGATTTCCGACTTGGCCCCGACATCGACGCCGCGGGTCGGCTCGTCGAGGATGACGACCTTCGGCTCGGTCTCCAGAAGGCGCGCGAGCAGCACCTTCTGCTGGTTGCCGCCCGACAGCGAGCCGGCATTGGCCTGCGCCGAGTTGGTGCGGATCGACATGTCGGCGATGGCCTTTGCCGCACGCCTGTCGGCGGCCGTGAAATCGCGAAGGCCGCCGGCTCGCGCGTCCCTGACAAGTACGCCCATGCTGATGTTGTCCGAAATGGACATATCGAGGAACAGGCCGAGTTCCTTGCGGTCCTCGGTGAGGTAAGCGATGCCGGCATCGAGCGCCTCGCGCGGCGAGCCGATGGTTATGGGCTTGCCATCGAGCTCCATCGTGCCGGCGCTGCGTTTGTCGGCGCCGAAGATCAGCCGGGCAAGCTCCGTGCGGCCCGAGCCGACGAGGCCGGCCAATGCCAGCACCTCGCCGTGATGAAGATCGAACGAACAGTTCTTCAGCAGATGCGCGTCGGACATGCCGCGCACCGAGAGCGCGATGGCGCGTTTTCCGTCTGGAGGGCGATGATCCTTCTTGTAAAAGGCGGAAAGATCGCGGCCGACCATCATCGACACTAGGCGCGAGGCATTGAGGTCGGCGCGCTCGAGCGTACCGACATAGCCGCTGTCGCGCAGCACGCTGACGCGGTCGGCAAGTTGGTAGACCTCTTCCATGCGATGGCTGATGTAGATGATGGCGATGCCTTGCGCCTTCAGCGTCGCGATCACCTCGAAAAGGCGGTCGGTCTCGCGCGAGGTCAGCGATGTGGTCGGCTCGTCCATGACGATGATGCGCGCATTGGTCGACAGCGCCCGTGCGATCTCGACCAGTTGGCGCTCGCCGAGCGACAGGCCGGAGACCAGCGCACGCGCCGAGAACGAGACACCCAGCCGATCGACGATCTCTGCGGCGCGCCGGTTGCACTGGTCGCGGTCGACGATGCCGAAGCGGCGCGGTTCGTTGCCGAGGAAGATGTTCTGCGCCACCGTCAGGTTCGGCGCCAGCGACAGCTCCTGGTAGATCACCGCGATGCCGGCGGCACGCGCCTTGATCGGATCGCCGGTCGCGGCGGGCGCGCCATCGATCAGGATCTCGCCGCCGGGATCCGGCCGATAGGCGCCGGACAGCACCTTCATCAGCGTCGACTTGCCGGCGCCGTTCTCGCCCATCAGCGCATGCAGTTCGCCGGCGTGGACGCTGAGCGAGACGTCCTGCAGGGCACGGATCGCGCCGAAGGTCTTCGAGATGTGGCGCATCTCCAGCACCGGCTGGCGCGCCGCTAGCGTCCGCACCGCCGCGCTCATCGTGCACCACCCGCCGCCTTGGCGGCGGCACCATGCCCGGCAATGAGATCGCGCCAGGCGTCGCGATAGCCGGCAAGCCCGCCGAATCGCGTCGCCTGCACCGGCTCCGGCGGCTCGGCGGCGAAGTCGCGCCCCACGCTCTCGAAGGCGAGCGCGGCGGCACCCGTGGCGCTGCCTTCGAGCGAAGCACCTTGCAGGAAACCCTGGCCGGGACGCAGCTGCGCCAGCAGCCCGGCGAGCAAGCCGCCAGTGTTCAGCCCGCCATCGACGATGACAGTATTGTTGGAATGGATGAGGTCGAGGCAGAGATCGATCATCAGCGCCACATAGAGCAGCGCCACGGCAGCGCGTTCACCGGCATCGGGCGTGCGCCCGGCCAACCGGCCGGGGCGATCCGGCATCGGCCCGCCCGCCGCGAAGCTCGGCAGCGCCATGAGGCCGGCATCGATCGCCTGTTGGATCGAGCGATGCGGGATCGGGCCTTGCCAGCCGTCGCTGATGGCGGCGAATTCACGCCCGCCCATGAAGCGGATGGTCGGCACTGGGCCGCCGTCGACATCGACATTGACCAGCATGTCGCGCTCACGGTCGAGCGCTTCGAGCGGACAGTCGGGGTTGAGCACGACGACCCAGGTGCCGGTCGACACGACAGTCAGCGGGCCGAGCTCCTGGCGGCGATAGGCATGCAGCGCCGCATTGGAGTCGTGAACGCCGTTGTGGATGGCGACCGGGCGCCCGGCACCACCGAAGCGCTGCTCGCCGATGACGGCGCCGGCACGTTCGAAAGCCGGCATCTGGCCACGCCAGCCCTCGGCGTCGACCAGCGAGGAGAAATCACGTTTGCGCGGGGCCCACAAATGCGAATGGCAGCCGAGATAGGAGACCTCGCAGACCGGCCGGCCGCCAAGGCGCCAGCTCCAGTATTGGGGATAGCCGAGGATCCATTTCGCCGCCGCGAACGCGTCGGGATCGACTTCCTGCAGCCATAGCATGTGACGGCCATAGTTGAAGCCGAGCGGCAGGCGGGGAGAGAATGTCTCGCCGAAATCCGGGATGCGGCGGTCGATCCGCGCCGCGATTTCGGCCGGTGGCTCCTGTTCGTAGTCGAGGATCGGATGGGTCAGCGCCTTGTCGTCGACAAGAGCGAAGGTACAGCCATGGCCCGACACCATCACCCCTTCGACACCATGGTTTTCGACCGCGTCGGCGACGGCACCGAACGCCCAGCCATGGAGGGCGGCCTCGTCGAGCACGCTGAAGCCGCCTTGGCGCGCCCATTTCGGTTGCGTCCGGCGCTCGTCGAGAATGCGTCCGTCCTGGCCGAAGACGAACAGCTTCGAATTGGTCTTGCCGAAGTCGAGAACTGCCACGTTCACGCGAGGGCTCCCGAGGTTGAAGCGATCCGCACCATGACGCCGGCATCCTCCAGCATGCGCGCATCGGCATCGGAGAGCCCGTCATCGGTGACCAGCGTGCCGATGCGCGACAGCGGCAGCGCGACGTTGCGCGCGTGGATCGACAGCTTGCGGCTGTCGGCCAGCACCACGATCTGGTCGGCGCACAGGCTGAGCTCGACGATGGACCGCACCAGCAGCGGATGCGATTCCAGCAGCCCTTCCTGGTTGAGCCCCTGTGTGCCGAGAAAGAATTTCGAGGCATAGAAGGACGTCGCCTGGGTCGGCGAATGGATGATGCCGGGTTCACGGTGCAGGTCGCCGCCGGCAACCGTCAGGCTGCAATGGCCATGGTCGCTGAGATAGGCCGCGAGCGGCATCGAATTGGTGTAGAGCCGGATGTTGCGGTCGGCGAGCTTGACGCCGAGATGGAAGCAGGTCGAGCCGCCATGGACGATGACCGCGTCGCCATCGCGCACCATGGTCGCGGCGACCGCCGCGATCTGCCGTTTGGCCTCGACGGCAAGGTCGCGGTTCTCGTCATAGGGCCGGGCATAGGCGACGCCCGCATGCGAGGCGCCATCGAGCGCCGAAATGCCGCCATAGACCTTGCGGGCCTCACCGGCCTCGTCGATCCGGTCGATATCGCGCCTGACCGTCGCCGCCGAAACGCCGAGCCGCTCCTGCAACTCGCGCACGGAGGCAAACGGACGATCCCGGAGCAATTCGACGATCTGACGCTGGCGGCCGAGGTCGCTCAACCTTTCCTCCCTGACGCCATTTCTATGGCAATTGGTGCAACTTACTCAAGATTAGTTGGATTGCAAGCTGCTTTTGACGATAGTAGATCACTATTGACGCAGATCACTCACATCTGCGATACCAACGCCAACACCGGTCCCGACGACGGGATTTTGTGCAAGCGTTGGAGAAAAGGGCCATGGCAACCCAAGCTGATGCACAGGAACTGGCTGCCTTGCGGGCGCTTTCGGCCAGCATCGGGCTGAACCCGCATATGACGCAGGCGGCGGGCGGAAACACCTCGCTGAAGGCCGGCGACACGCTGTGGATCAAGGCTTCGGGCACCTGGCTGAAGGACGCGCTCAGCGACGACATTATGGTGCCGGTGGCGATGGCGCCGCTGCTGGAGGCCGTCGACCGGCGCGACCCGGCCGCCGACAAGCCACAGGCTTTCGCCATCGAAGACCTCAATCCGCGTGGCCTGCGTCCGTCGATCGAGACCACGGTGCATGCCTTGATGCCGCAACGCGTGGTTCTGCACGTCCACTGCGTCGACACGATTTCGCTGGCCGTGCAAGCCGATGGCGAGGCCGAGGTCGCCAAGCGGCTGGGCGGCATCGAGTGGGCCTGGGTGCCCTATTTCCGGCCGGGCCTGCCGCTCGCCCGTGGCATTGCCGAGAGATTGCGACCCGGCGTCGACGTACTGATCCTTGGCAATCACGGACTGGTGGTCGCCGCGGAAACCGTCCCCGACGCACAGGCCTTGCTGCACCGCGTCCGGTCGCTGCTGGCGCGGCCGGCGCGCGCGACCGCCGCACCCGACATCGCCGCCCTGACGACGCTAGCCGGCGACTACCGGTTACCGGCGGATATCGAAGCGCATGCTGTCGCGATCGATGCGGAAAGCCTGCACATGGCCGAGGCCGGCAGCCTCTATCCGGACCATGTCATATTCCTTGGCCAGGGCTCGGTCCTGGCGAGGCCGGGCGAGGACGTGGCCGGCGTCGTCGCGCGGCTTGGCGCGGCGCCACCGGCGATCCTGTTTCCCGGCGCCGGCGTGCTGATGCGCGGCGACGCCAGCGCCGGTGCCGACGCCATGCAGCGTTGCCTGGCCGACGTGACCGCGCGCGTCGATGGCAAGGCGCGGCTGAACTATCTCACGGCCGCCGAGAATGACGAACTGGTCAACTGGGACGCCGAGCAGTATCGCCAGAAGCTCAACGCCGCCGGCACGGCCTGACAAGGAACGGACGACATGACGCCACTTGTCGTCGGCATCGACATCGGCACCTCCGGCGCCCGCGCGGTCGCCATGCGCCAGGATTTTTCCATTGCCGCCCAATCCGCCGTGCCTCTCGACAGGTTCGGCCCGAACCCCCGCGATCCCCGCACATGGTGGCAAGCGGTCCAGGCGGCGCTGGCCGGGCTGCTTTCAAGCATAGACCGTGCCACGGTCCGCGCCATCGCCGTCGATGGCACATCGGGCACGCTGCTGCCGGTCGACACTGATGGGCGGCCCCTGGCCGAGCCGCTGATGTACAACGACAAGGTCGATGACGGAGACATCCTGGCCATCGTCGCCCGCGAGGCGCCGGAAACGAGCGCCGCCCACGGGCCGACTTCAGGCCTCGCCAAGGCGCTCCGATTCCAGCGTCTGCCCGGCATGGCGGCCGTGCTGCACCAGGCCGACTGGATCGCCGGCAACCTGTCCGGACGCTTCGACGTCAGCGACGAGAACAATGCGCTCAAGACCGGCTATGACGTCGAGGCTCGCCGCTGGCCGGATTGGATCGCGGCCACCGGCATGCGCATGAATTTACTGCCTGATGTCGTCGAGCCGGGCGAGGTCAGCGGCACGCTTACCACGGCCGCCGCCGCGCTTTTCGGCCTGCCGCGCGATGTGGTTGTGGTTGCCGGCACCACGGACGGCTGCGCCTCATTCCTGGCGACGGGCGCTACGGCAGCCGGCGACGGCGTCACCGCATTGGGTTCCTCGCTGACCATCAAGATCCTGTCCGACCGGCCGATCTCGGCGCCGCGCTTCGGCATCTACAGCCATCGTCTTGGCGACACCTGGCTGGCCGGCGGCGCATCGAATTCCGGTGGCAAGGTGCTGGCGCGGCATTTTCCGCTCGCGCGGATCATCGAGCTCAGCACCATGATCGACCCCGCGACCGAGACCGGCCTCAACTACTATCCGCTTGGGACGACTGGCGAACGGTTCCCCATCGCCGATCCGGCGCTCCCCCCGCGCCTCGTCCCGCGCCCGGCGGATGATGCCGACTATCTCAAGGCGATGTTCGAAGGCATGGCCGCGATCGAAGCGCTCGGCTATCGCCGGCTTGGCGAGCTCGGCGCGCCGGCGCTGACTTCGGTGCGCAGCGTCGGCGGCGGCGCGGCAAATCCGGCGTGGAGCGCGATCCGGCAGCGTAAGCTCGGCGTTGCGTTCTTGCCGGCTTTGTCGGACGAGGCCGCTGCCGGAGCGGCGCGCCTGGCGTTGAAGGGTGCGAACGAGGTGGGGCTGCTATGAGCGGGAAACTGGCTGAACGCCTCGACGGCATCGGACCGCTGGAGGAGCGCTACCAGGTCTTCCTGGTCGACCAGTTCGGCGTGCTGCATGACGGCTCGGCCCCCTATCCCGGTGCGGTGGTGGCCTTGGCGGCACTGAAGCGCGCCGGAAAGACCGTGGTGCTGGTCTCCAACTCCGGCAGGCGCGCCAAGCCCAACGAAGACCGTTTGCTGAGGCTCGGCTTCGAGCCCGGAAGCTGGGATCATTTCGTTTCCTCCGGCGAGGTGGCGTGGCGATCCTTCCACGAAATGGCGGCGACCGGAGCGTTGCGGCCCGGCACGAACTGCCTGTTGATCAGCCGCGATAATGACCGCACAGCGATCGAGGGCCTGCCTTTTGTATTGACCGGAACCGGCGATACCGCCAACCTGGTACTGATCGCGGCCAGCGAGGGCGACCGCTACGACCTCGAGCATTATCGCCGCTTGCTGGCCCCGGCGGCGGCGCGAAAAGTGCCATGCTTCTGCACCAATCCCGACAAGATCATGCTGACGGCGGTCGGGCCCCGCTTCGGCGCCGGCGAGATCGCCGATCTTTACGAGAGCCTGGGCGGCAGCGTCACCCGCATCGGCAAGCCCGGCCCGGCGATCTTCGAAGCGGCGCTCGCGCTCGCCGGCGAACCAAAGCGCGGCAGCGTGATCTGCGTCGGCGACAGCGTCGAACACGATATTGCAGGCGGCAATGGCGTCGGCATCGCGACGGCACTGGTGATGGGTGGGATATTGGCCGACACGCCTGACCTCGCCGCTGTCTTCGATGAGCATAAGGCCTGGCCGGACTATACGATGGGGTCCTTCAGCTTTCGCTGACCGCCGCCAGAATCCGCCTTGCACTCTCCTCGTCGGTGATCAGGATTGTGGGCGCAATCAGGTTCATTGCGCCGAGCAGGGCGTCGGTCTTCTCCGCGCCGCCGGAGGTCAGAATGCGGATTGGCGCCTTGCGCAGCCGGTCGACATCCACCGACATCACATGGTTGTTGACGGGATGGTCGACCAGATCACCATTGCGGTCGTAGAAGTGGAACAGGAGGTCCCCGACGGCGCCGCGCGCCAGCAGCGCCTCCCGGTCCGCTTCCCTGAGGAAGCCGCCGCGCGAGAAGGTGGTGGCCGAAGCGATCCCGCCGACACTCAGCAGAACGGCGTCGAGCGCGTCGGCCATTTCAAAAACCTCCTGCAGGCCGCAGCGTTCGATCAGCGCGATCTTGGTCTCGACGCTGTCGACGACGGCTGGCGTCGGCATCAGATAGCCGTCGCCCTGGAAGATCTGGGCGAAGCGCCAGGCGAACTCGGCCGGGTTGACCCGGCGCGCGACGCCGACGCCGCCAAGCAGCGAAATCACCTTGAAATCGGTCAGCGATTTGGCGCTGATGAACGGCAAGGTGTGGAACAGCGTATTGCCCCAGCCGACACCGACCTGCATGCCGGATTTCATAGCGTCGGACAGGAACATGCCGGTCTTGGCGGCTATTGCCGGGATCGGATCGGCACTGGCCGCCGTCAGCGGCGCCACCAGCGCCTGCTGGAGGCCGAAGGTCTTTTCCAGCGCGCGCTCCAGCCGCACGATCTCTAGAAGCTCGCTCTCGATGGTGATCTTGACCTCGTTGCGCGACCGCGCCTCCGCCAGCATGCGCACGATGGTGACGCGGCCGACGCCGAGCACATCGGCGATCTCATTCTGCGTCATCTGCTCGACGAAATACATCCAGGCGGCGCGGATCCTGAGGCGGTCCGTGCGGCTCTCGCTGACGATCTGCTCGGTCGCTTCCGCTCCTGCCCGCCTTTCGTCGGTCCGCCTTTCCTCGGGCCGTCTTTCCACGATTTGTCGTCCCCTGGCCAATCATCCCTCCCCCGCGGCGGACGAGTGCGCCGTCGCCGATTCTGCATGCTGGTCTAGTATCGCCTATTGATCTACCAATCGATAGGAACAATGTAGAGTCGGTGGTGCCCGTCGCAGGTGGCGCCGCACGGCACATTCGAGGCTAACCGCGATGCTCCGACAAATCTCCGAAGATGTCCGCGTCAACCTCAAGGACCGGCTGCGGGAAGTCCGCGACATCATCCGCCAGAGCCGCCACGACGGCGCCAGCGAGGCCAGCCTGCTGCGCGAAGCAACCAGCCATCTGCCGCCATTTCCGGGCAAAGGCATCGAAGGCCTGCTCAGCCATGCCGCGAGTGCCGTCGACGAAGCGCTGTCGATCGCCGAATCCTTCGTCCCGCACGAGCGCCCGATAAGAGTGGATGGAACGACCGTAAAAGGCCTCGCCACCTATTTCCCGGCCGGTGACGAAGACCAGCAATTGAGCGCCGAGCGCCTGTTCCGGCGCGACATGTACTATCTGACCAAGGCAGTGCTTGCCGGGCTGAAGATCGACCACGCCCGTATCCATGAAGCCGGGTTCGCCGCCGTCCACGCGGCCATGCGCAAGCGCCATGGCGAATTGTTGGCTGCGCTGGCCGCGCCGGGTGCCGGACTGCAGGCCATCGCGGCCATCTGCGCGGCACTGCTGGTCGAGTTGCTCAACCAGCGTCCGGTCCGCTTTGGCGAAGCCGCGCCGGAAACGAGCGCTGCCGGCGGCCAGGCGCTCGACGTAAGCTGCCTGGCGCCGGTCGTCCTGGCCTGCGGCCTGGCGACCACCGGTCGTGACGGCGCGCCGGAGCCCGACATGCTGGAAATCGCGATTCTGGCGGCCGACATACGTCATGAGCGCATTGCCCAAGCCTGCGCCAAGGCGAGCCCGGTCGATGAATTGGCACCTGTGTTCGCCACCTTGCTTGCGCATCTGCCGTAAGCTCCAGCGGCGATTGCGGGAACTACTCCCCGGCTGCCATCGCCGTGATCGTCTTCTTGGCGCGCTGGATCGAGGCCGGGCTCATCGACAGCTCGGTCAGGCCCATCTCCAGGAAGGCCGGAATGAGATCCGGCCGGCCCGCCGCTTCGCCGCACATGCCTACCATGATGCCGGCGGCGACGCCGGACTTGGCCGTCAGCTCGATCGCCGACATGACCGCCGGATTGGTGACGTCGTTGAGCTTCGCAACGGTCGGGTTGAGCCGGTCGGCCGCCATGATGTACTGGGTCAGGTCGTTGGTGCCGATCGAAAAGAAAGCTACTTCCTTGGCCAGTGCCGGAGCGATCAGCACGGCGGCCGGGGTTTCGATCATCACGCCGAGATCGAACGTCGCATGCGGCACGCCTTCGGCCTTGAGTTCGGCGGCGCATTCGTCGACAAGAACGCGCGTCTGCCGCACCTCGCCAAGATCGGAGACCATCGGCAGCATCACCTTGATGTTGCCGTGCACGGCGGCCCTCAGCAGCGCCCTGAGCTGGCGCTTGAAGATATCGGGCCGGTCGAGGCACATGCGGATGCCGCGCCAACCGAGGAAGGGGTTCTCCTCGTCGGGGAACTCGATGCCGGCAATCGGCTTGTCGCCGCCGATGTCGAGCGTGCGCACGATGACCGGATAGGGTGCGAAGGCCTTGGCCAGCGCCGCATAGGTCTCGGCCTGCATGTCCTCCGACGGAAGGTGCATATGGCGCATGAACAGGAGCTCGGTGCGGAACAGGCCGACACCCATGGCGCCGGCCTCTTGCGCTGCCTCGATCTCTTCCAGCGAGCCGATATTGGCCGCGACCTCGATGACCCTGCCGTCCGCCAGCTTCGGCGTTACCGTCTTGAAAGCCGCAAGGCCGGCACGCTCCTTCGCCGCCGCTTGGACACGACCGGCGAAATCGGCGCGCGTCGCCGCGTCGGGGTCGATGATCACCTGACCGCTGTTGCCGTCGAGCGCCACCTCTTGCGCCGTGCGCAAGAGGTGGATCCGGTCGCCAAGGCCGAGCACCGCCGGAATGCCATGCGAGCGGGCGATGATGGCGATGTGCGAGGTGGCGCCGCCATGGCCGCACACCACGCCGCCGATGCGTTTCAGCGGCGCCCGCGCCAGATCCCAGGCCCCGATATCATCGGCGATCAGGATCGCACCTTGCGGGATGTTCTCGAGGCTGACGTCGTCCTGGCCAAGCAGCACTAGGCTGATCTGCCGTCCGACCGCATGGACATCGTCCGCCCGCGCATTGAGATAATGATCGTCGACGGCGCTGAAATCGGCGGCGATGGTGGAGGCGGCGGTTATCGTGGCCGAGACCGCGTCGTTGCCGCCCTTGATTGCCTTCTCGGCCTCGCCGGTCAGGCTGTCGTCGGCGGCGATATCTCTCAGCGCCGCGACGATGCCGCGGTCACCGGCCGACAGACCATCCTGTGCCAAAGCCCGGTCCATGCGGGCCTGGACGGCGGCGACGGCGGCGCGAAACCTGTCGATCTCGCCGGCGATCTCATCGGCCTGCAGCATGCGGCCCTGCCCGGCGATGTCAGGCGGGAAATGTGCAAAAGCCGGCCCGATGGCGACGCCCTCGCTTGCGGCGACACCGCGCAAACCACTGCTTGCTTCGCCTGATGCAGCTGGCGCGGACCGGGGCGCTGGCGCGAGTGCCGCTTCCTTGCCCTGGTCATTGGCTGGAGCGTGGGTGTCTTCGTCGTCGAGACCCGCCTTGGGGTTCTCGAGATAGCCGATCAGCGCCTCGATCGCCTCGATGGCGTCGGCGCCGTTCGCCCGCACGGTGACTTCCTGGTTTTCCTTGACCGCCAGCAGCATCAGCTTGACCGAACTCTTGGCACTGACCGCCTTGCCGTCCTTGACCAGTTCGACGTCGGATTCGAAAGCCTTGGCGAGCTTGACGAAGCGCGTGGCGGGACGGGCGTGCAAACCTTCATGCACTCTGACGATGGTCGAGCGTTCCATGGCAAATACTCTGCTTTTTTGGGCGCCAAAGCCAGACTGGCTGGGCGCGAATGCTTTCAGGCGGCGATGGTGATGATCGCGTCTGTCTTCAGCGCTGCCACGAGGGCTTGCGTATCGACCTGCGACGCGCAGATCTCGCCTGGCCTTTCGGCCTCGGTGGCGCCGTTGAACGAGATGACGACGTGGCCCATCTCGAGCACCTTGCTCCAGGCGCTGGAGCCGACGGCGGTTATGACAGCCGAAACGGGGCCAAGGGTGATCGACGCGCCCTTTTCAGGCGCGCCGTCGCTGGGTCCGATCTCCGTCTTGTGGAGCACCGAGACCTCGGCAAGCTCCGGTGGCGAGCCATCCGCGAACAGGATGACCACGCCGCCCTCGGCGAGGTCCGCCACTTCGGGTCCTATTGCCGTGACCCGTGTCTTGAGAAGAACCGACATATGGCGAACCTCGTTATTTCTGGTGTTTAGAACACGATCAGGGAAACGACCCAGGCGATCAGCACCGAGACCGGACCCATGATCTGGCGGCTGATGAGCACCGCCGGCACGCCGATTTCGATGGTTTTCGGCTTGGCTTCACCCAGTGCGAGGCCGACGGGAACGAAGTCGCAGCCCACCTGGGTGTTGTAGGCAAACAGAGCCGGCAGCGCCATCGCCGGAGAGATCGTACCGTTGGCAATCTGCGGGCCGATGATAGCGACGCCGATAACCTGCGCGATAACAGCGCCTGGGCCCAGAATGGGCGACAGGAACGGCAGGCCGCAAATGGCCGAGATGATCAGCAGGCCGACGATATTGTTGGCCAGCGGACCCATCGGCTGCGCCAGCACGTCACCGACGCCGGTATACAGGATCAGGCCGATGAGCATGGTCACGAAGGCCATGAACGGCAGCACGTTGCGGACGACCTGGTCGATGGTGCGGCGGCCGGCATTGAAGAAGATGCCGACGACACGACCCATGACGCGGCCGATCGTGCTGATGAAACCGATCAGGCCGCCCTCGCTGGGCAGCGCCGTCGGCGTCGCTGTGTTGTTGGTCGAACTCATCGATGCTGCTCCCCCTGCAGTCGTGACCGCCTCGGACCCGTCCGCCATTGTGACGTCGGCCGGCTTGACGCCCGAAACGTAGATATCCTCGGTGATGAACTGGGCGAGCGGCCCGGACTGTCCGACCGGCGTCAGGTTGACGGTCGGGATACGCTTGCGCGGATAGACACCGCATCGTGCGGTGCCGCCGCAGTCGACGACGACAACCGCCATTTCGCTTTCTATCGGCGGCGCCTTGAAGCCGTCGACGGCTTCAGCGCCGGTCATATCGGCGATGAGCTGCGCCACCGGATGAATGCCGCCACCGGTGACGGAAACAACCTTGCTGCGCTGTTCGGTCGGCTCGATTACAAGCGGACCGCCCCACCCTGTTTTGCCCCGGGTGATCCGTACGGCTTTGTATGTCTTAGCCATGATGTCCTCCCCGCCCTTACAGCTCGACGCCCTGGCGGCGTGCCATGATGGCGGTGATGCGCTCGGTCAGCATGCCCTTGAGCAGGATGACGACGAGGCCGACGATGGCGTACCAGATGGCAACCTTGACATGGTAGCCGGCGGCGATGACGCCGCGCTTCTCGAGATCGAGCAAGGCCACGAGCATGCCTCCCCAGACGAAATATTCGCCAGGGTTGATGTGCGGAAAGAGGCCGAGCGGCGGATGCACGTAGGACACGGCCGCGTCATAGAAGGCCGGCTTGTGCTTTTCTTCCAGGAACGAGCCAAAGGTGTAAGCCATCGGGTTGGTGAGGAAGAACACCGCCAGCAGCGGCAGCACGGTGTAGCGGGTCAGCGCGATGCGGCCAGCGCCACGCGCCAGACCGTGGACCCGTTCTTCGCCGACCAGTTCAGTGACGGCGTAAAAGGCGGTCATCAGCACCACAAGCGTCGGGATGATGCCGGTGACAAAGCCGGCGAAAACCTCGCCGCCCTTCTGGAAAATGCCGATGAAGTACTTGCCGATGGCAGTCAGCCAGCCAAGCTGCTCTTCCTGCTGCACGTTTTTCAGCTGCTCCTTCAGCTGATCGGCGGTGACCGGCCCGCTGTCGGTCTGCGCCTGCGCCAGGACCACGAGATGATCGGAAGCATGCTCGACGGCGAGCTTGCCATGCAATGCGGCATCCGAGACCATGGCACCCGCGACATGCAAATTGTGCACGGCCATGTCGGCATGCTGAGCCAACAACGAAAATACAGACATTTCTCCTCCTTATGCCGGCCCGCCGGTTGATCCCAGTCGGCGCACGGCCTCCTCTATGCCCTTGCTACATTCAAGCCGGCCAAACCCGGCTTCTTCCCCGGCTCCGACCGTGCTTTGTCGATCTGTTCGATCGCCCGCTTCACGGCCTCGGCCACACCGGGTTCCCCCTCCCCCATGATCGCAGGGTTGGACCGGAGTCGATCGAGGGGAACGCCCTCGAATTCTTCATGTCGCTTGAATTTGGTGAACACGGAACGGCCGCTCATCACCATCATTCGGCGCACGATCAAGTCGGGCGTAACCACGACCAGCGCGATCGTTCCCTTGGCAAATCGGCCGCGAAAATTGCCGGCTCCGACGAAGCCGTCCTTGTACTGGTTGGTGACGCCCCGGAAGACATCCGAATAGTGCCGCATCTGCAGCCAGACGCCGAGCGACTGCAACGCCCACACAATAACCAGCAGAAGCAGTCCCCACTGCCAAATCGCCATTCGGTTCTCCTCCCGAAGCCTCAGTCGAGGCGCACCTTGGACCGGCGCGCGACAACAGCAAAGTGAGAACATTTGTTTCCGCGAATGTCAATATGTATGATATTGACCTCAACCACGGTCATCCACAGGGCCGCCGCGCGATTACGGCGGGGGCACGATTGTGCTAACCTGGGGGAAACGGGATACAGGAAATGGAACTGCCCTTCAGGGATGAACTGGCCCTCATGCCCGACCTGCGCCACCGGCTGCGGCAGTTGCGCTGGTTCCGCGCCACCTTCCGCGGCAGCGCCAAGGTGGTCTCGGACACATTCGGCGTACGCTTCGAAATCGACGAGGCGAAGCTGACCCGGGCTTTTCTCGACTGGGTCGAGGTCATGGAAGCGCAGAAGCGCTTTGCCGCGATCGACCGCGCCGATTTCATCGTCTTTGCCGCCGGCCTCGTGCTGCGCGAACTGATAAAACAGGCGCCGGCAAGGGAAATCTCCGGCCTCACCCAGCTCATCGAAACGGATCAGAATGCCGGCACGCTGGACATCATCCGTTTCTGGCCGGAAGGCTTTCTCTACACCAACTACTGTGTCTCGGTGATTTCGGCGATCTACGAGCAGGAGTTTGGCTCGGCGCCCAGTATCGACAAATGCGCCGACGACCTGCGCACCTGGTGGTCCTATCGCGAGAACGTCACCGAAATACCGGCCTATGCCGTGGCTTTCCTCGACCGCTTCCTGGGGGCGGAACCGAACTGGATCACGCCCGATCGCGCACAGTCGCGGCAGGCCATGCAGCGGGCGCTGGGGTCCTCCCGCGCCAGCGACGTCTTGCGCCAGCTTTGAATCGGCCTCTATCACCTCTATCCACGAGGCCGAGCGTGCCTGCTATTGAACATTTGACTTTTTGTCGATAGCGATGTGCGAATTCTGACAGAGGCCGGGAGAAACGCGTGGCGCCGTCAAGACTGATCATTTTCGATTGCGACGGCGTTCTCGTCGACAGCGAGCCGCTGGCCGCCAAGGCCTATGAACGTGTCTACGATAAGCATGGCATGCCGGGCGTTCACGGCGGCATCATCGCCCAGTGCGTCGGCATGAAACAGGCCGACATCATCGTCAGGATCAAGGAGTTGACCGGCCATCAGTTTCCCGCGTCGGCCGACGGCGATATCTGGGCCGAGACCAAGGTGCTTTTCACCGAAGAGTTGAAGCCAACGCCTGGAATAGGCTCGTTTCTGGAAACGCTTGCCGGCGACCGCTGCGTTGCCTCCTCGTCCTCCATCGAGCGTATAAACCACAGCCTGGCGGTGACCGGACTGGCACGCTTCTTCGGCGATGCGATCTACAGTTCCTCGATGGTCAAGAACGGCAAGCCGGCGCCGGACATCTTCCTTTTCGCGGCTGCCAGGATGGGCGCCAAACCAGCCGACTGCATCGTCATCGAGGACTCGCCTTTCGGCATCCAGGGCGCGGTTGCCGCCGGCATGACGGCGATCGGCTATACCGGCGGCGGCCATACTTATGCCGAGCATGCCGCACGGCTGACGGCGGCCGGCGCCGATTTCGTCTGCGCCGACTGGCAAGAAGTCAGCCGGCAATTGGCTGGACTTGGTGTGCCAGCCTAAGTGGCAGAGGCTAAAGAGGATGGTTTGGCGGCCATTCGCTGCGTGGAATCTCGGAGCCGACACGGAAGCCGAACGACAGGACCCTGGTCGCATCGGCATCCACCTCGCATCGGAAGCTCAGTTGGTACCATGTGGTTGTCGTGCTGAAGGCCGCTTCGGGGCGGTCGAGAACATTGCCGGCTTTCAGCGGAATCGTCGGCAGCCATTTGGGAGAATAGTCGGCACCCTGCAGCTCCTGGTCCAGCACGTTGGCGCAAAGGGTCGCAACGCGCTGACTGCGAGGTACGCCGCTCATGGAACTCGTGGCCAACGCGTCGCCGGTAGCGCCCTGCGAGTAGAGTTTCCGAACCCCCGGAAGACCGGAATACATTGGTGATCCAGCACCTGCGTCGTTCGTGGAATTTGAGGCGGTGGCTTTTCCGGCCCGGGACTTCAGGGCTTTTTCAGACTTGAACTTCATCGTCTTGACGACTTTGGTCTTGGGCTTTTCGGTCGCGGCCCCGGTCTTGGCGTCGCTCTCGGCTGGCGACGGCTTTGGCTCTACGGCTGCTTGCTGATCGGAAGCTTTTGGCGCAGCCTGCTGTTTATCAGCGTCTTCCGTGACCTGCTTTTCCTCGCTCGGCGTGGGCTTGGTGACGGTCGGCTCGGTTGGCGGATTCTCATCGGCTTTGCTTGCATCAGGCCGCTGCTCCGCGTTTGCCGTCGCTGCAGGCTTGTTCTCGGCGGACTTGGGCTCGACCGGAGGTTTCGAGGCGTCATCCTTTGCAGGCGACGGCGCATTGTCCTTGGCCGCCCCCCCATCCAGGGATTTCTTCGGTCCTGTATCTTTATCGCCATACTGAAAAACACGCTTCAAAGCGGTGTCGTCAGGTTGTTTGCGCGGCTGTTCGGGTGGCTTTTCAACCTTATGCTCGGGGGGCTTATCAGCCTTAGGTTCCGGCGGCTTCTCGGCTTTGAGCGGCTGCGGTTTTGGCTTGTCGGGCGGAGGCACGAGCGCGACGCTTATCGGTTGCTCCTGCTGGGGCTCTTGTGAGGCTTTTGACAGGCCGTAGATGAAGAACGATGCGACAAGCGCATGCAGGACCAGCGATGCGGCCAAGGCCCACAGCAGATTCCGGCGCCATTCGCGTGTCTCATCCTTCATCTCTTCCGATGTGGAATGAAATAGCGGCGGCTTCAAGCATAAGCACCGGATTGACGCCATTTAGCCGCTGACAGCTTGGTGATCTGGGGGATGCCGCGCAGGGAGATCGGCTAGCTTTGCCGCCAGCGTGGGATTCCGTCCAGAAATCCCTCGTCCAGCCGCGTTTCCCCAAACCAGTTCAGCCGGTTGATGCTGACGAAACCCGCATCGATCGCGGCGTTTTCATCCCCCGGTTCGCTTGCATGGGCCCGGCCACGCGGCACCGTGATGATCGTGCGATCCCCGGCGCTTTCCACCACCTCGGCCGTGCGGCCGATCTTGTCGCGGCCGATGCGCGGCTGGCGAATTTCGGCCGGCAGCGCGGTCGGCAAGTTGACGCTCAGCCAATGGCCCTCTGTCGCCCAATCGGCGCGCGATTGCCAGAGCGAGGCGATCAGCTTGCCAAGCCATTCGTCGTCGGCAGCGCCGAAGTCAGGATTTTTCACGCGCGAAAAGCCGATCGCGGGTATGCCCCAGAAACTCGCTTCGCGGGCAATACCCAGTGTGCCGGAATAGGCGATATCCTCGGCGACGTTGCGGCCGTCATTGATGCCCGACAATACGAGGTCAGGCTTCGGTTCATCAGCGAATAGCCACGTCATGGCGCTCACCACGCAATCGGCTGGCGTGCCCGAGCACGAATACCAGTTCGGCTTGACGCGCCGCATCGTCAGCGGCCTGGCGATGGTCAGCGACGAGCCGGCGGCGGTGCGCTTGCCGTCCGGCGCGACCACCCAGACATCGTCGCTCAACCCGAGGGCGGCATTGACCAGACGGGCAAGACCCGGCGCTTCGATGCCGTCATCGTTGCAGATCAGGATTCTCATGATGCGCTTCCTTGCCCCACCGTGATGCGTTGACCCGTACGGCATTGCGTGAGCAAGGACGGAATATGGCTTTTCAACTCGCCCAGAAGATCGGGCGCGCAGGAATGGCCCAGCGCCCTGGGGCGTCCCGCCTTCTCCCAGATGCCGACATTGCCCGACAGTGTCGGGTGGGTGGGCATGCGTATCCAGTCCGCCCGGCCGGCCTTGTGCATGAGATCGGCCGGAGAGCCCAAAGGCAGATGCCCGGTGAGCAACACCGGAAACCCGGCATCGTCGGCGCGAGGCAAAAGGTGCGACGACGGGCCAGCCTCGCCCATGCCGTCATTGGCCAGCAGGGGCAGCGAAGGCAGCGGGTCGGCATCGCTCCAGTCGGCCGCGCTTCGCAGGCGGGCAAGCAAAAGCTCGGAAATGCCCGGCAACAGGGACGCGGTCGCGCCGATCTGCGCTTCCAGCGACGAACGCATGCCGGCATGGACGGCGAACGACCCCGGCAAGGCCGCGATCAGTTCCAGCGATCGGCCAGACAGCGGCGTCGGCAACAGGCATCCCTGCGGATGCCGCGCCACCCATTCGGAAATTTCTTGCGCCCGGGCAGCCCCCGGCACGGGATCCGCCCCGTAGGAGGCATCGAAGACCAGGAGATCGCAGTGCGGGATCGTGTCCATGACAAACACATTGCTGTCAGGCACCACATCGGCTGAATAGGCGATGCGGCTTGTCCCGTCGTCGACGGTGAACCAGACACCGCCGACGACATGACCGGACCGCCCGGTCCTGACCGTGAAATTGCCGCTTGTCAGTGTGTCGCCCGGTTCGAAGAGTTCGATGCGGTTTTCAGGCAAGGGAAATCGCCTGAAATCCTCCGGCTCGGCATAGGCGGCAAGCGTGGCCGGCGCCTCGGCACGGGTCTCCGCCGTCATGAAGATCGGGCCGCTATAGCCGCGCGACAACAGCCAGCTCAGCGCGCCGACATGATCCTCATGGGCATGCGAAACAAAAACAGCATCGATGTCGTCGCTCGACCCGTTGAGCGCTGGGTAGTATTCCGCCCCTGAAGCGCCGACCTTGATGCCGACATCGAGCAGGATGCGATCGTCGCCGCTGTTGACGGCGAGGCTGGTGCGGCCCTTTTCTCCGAAGCCGCCGGCAAGGTCCAGTATCATCACGAGGCTGTCCCCGCCGCCGGGATCAGCCAGCCGGATTTTATGCGCAGGCGCGCTTGCGCCCCGTTCTCCAGCACAACCGGATCGGGTTGCTCGAAATGCAAGGTGAGGTCGGGACCAGCGGTCGGCGCGAATTCAATCCGCGCCGCGCCGCCCTGGTAGATCGCCCGCTTGACGAGACCATCGAAGCCCGAGGCATCGGCCGAAAGCTCGATATCGGCGGGGCGGCAGCAGATCTTGGCGCCGGCGCGCGGCCGCTCGCCAGGCCGGCAACGGACCACCAGCTCGGTTCCGAGAACCCGGACCTTGCAATAGCCGTTGTCCTCGCTGGCCAACACGTCCGCCGGAAGCAGAATGCCTTGCGAAATGAAGGAGGCCACCATCTCATTTGCCGGCTTATGATAGAGTTCACGCGGGGTGGCGAACTGCGCCAAGCGTCCATGGTCCATCACCGCGATGCGGTCGGCCAGCGCCATCGCCTCGGCCTGGTCATGGGTTATGTAGACGATGGTCGTGCCGGTGCGCTTGTGGAAGGCGGCGAACTCGTCCTCCATCGAGGCCCTGAGATGGACGTCGAGATTGGCGAGTGGCTCGTCGAACAGCACCAGCGAAGGTGTCGCCACCAGGCAACGCGCCAAGGCCACCCGCTGGCGCTGGCCGCCGGAAAGATTGGCGGGCCGGCGCTCGCCCAGGCCCTGAAGATTGACAAGGGCAAGCGCGTCTTCCACTTTTTGGCGCGCAACCGCTTTGTCGAGCTTGGCCACCTTCAGCGCATAGCCGATATTCTCGGCGACGCTCATATGCGGCCACAGCGCGTAATTCTGGAAGACGATGCCGACGCGCCGCTTTTCCGGCGCGACGCTGCCGCCGCTGTTCGACACGACATCGCTGCCGATGCGGATTTCGCCCGAGGTCACCTTTTCGAAACCGGCGACCAGCCGCAGCAATGTCGTCTTGCCACAGCCGGAGGGGCCGAGCACCGCCAGAAATTCGCCGTCAGCGACATCGATCGAAACGTCCTTGACCGCATCGAACTCGGCGAAGCTCTTGGTCACATGGTTCAGGGTCAATCGCGCCATGGCAGAACTCCGCTCGGAAGATGAGGGGCAAGCAGGTTGGTCACCAGCATCAGCACGAAGGTGACCGCGACCGTGATGACCGACATCGCCGCCGCGTAGTTGGAATCGCCGCCCTGCTCGAAGGAAAACATGACAACGCCGATGGTCTCCGAGCCCGACGACCACAGCAGCGCCGAGACGGTGAGTTCGCTGAGCGCCGTCATGAAGATCAGCAGGCCGCCGGCGATCGCCGCCGGCGCGACCAGCGGAAAGACGATGGTGCGCATGCGCGTGAACAGGCCGGCGCCCGCCACCTGTGCGGCTTCTTCGAGTGCCCGGTCGATCTGGTGATAGCCGCTGATGGTCGGCCGCAAGGCCAGCACCAGGAAACGGGCGAGATAGGCATAGAGGATGATCCAGACGGTGTTGTAGAGCTGGACGCCGGTCAGCGGGATGGGGCGCAGGAACAAGAGCAGCGAGGCGATCGCCAGCACCACGCCGGGCAAGGCATACGGCAGTTCGACTGAAAGATTGAGCAGCCGCACCCAGCGCTGCTTGCCCCAAGCGATGAGATAGCCGATCGGCACGGCGACGAGGACCGCGAAGAAAGCGGCAGCGATCGACAGCCAGAAACTGTTGAAGAAGGCGCGGCTGGCGGCATCATGCTCGAACAGCACGAAACGGTAATTGTCGAGCGTCGCCGTCTTGGCGGTGAGCGCGATGCCGTAGCCCGGCACCAGCGACGTCAGCACCAGCCCGAACAGCGGCAGGACCAGCACCAGCACGATGAGCAGCCACATCCCGGCCTGGACGACCGGCCGCCAGCGGCCCAGTTCATAAGGTTCGGCCGGCAGCGATGTCGAGGAGATGCGGTAGTCGCGGCGGCGGCTCATCACCTCCTGGGCAAGGATGCCGGCCATGGCGATGATGCCGATCAGCACCGACAGGAACGCGGTCTCGCCGAGTACCGCCGGGCCCCCGCCGGCCAGCTTCTGATAGATGAGCGTCGGCAGCACCAGGTAGTTGGCGGGGATGCCGAGAAAGGCCGGAATGCCGAAATTGCCGACGCAGGAGACGAAGGCAAGCGCGGCCGCCGCCATGATCGACGGCGTCATCAAGGGCAGCACGATGGTGATCAGTACGGTGAACCAATTCGCACCGCCGGCGCGCGCCGCCTCGACCAGTTCGCGCGGCAGCTTGCGCAGGCCTGCACGCACCAGCAGGAAGACCAGCGGCCCGTATTGGACGCCAAGCAGCAGGATGATGCCCGAGGTCGAGTAGAGCGGGTTTTTCGTGCCGAGCGGCGGCGCCGCTCCGAAAAGCTTGAGGAATGGGCTGGCAGGGCCGAACAGTTGCAGCCAGGCCAGCGCCGTCACCTGCGGCGCGATCATCAGCGGCATGACGTAGCAGAGCACCAGGGCGCTTCGGCCGCGTATGTCGGTCAGCGAGACAAGCACGGCCACCAGCGTTCCCGACAGCACCGCCAGAAGAGTGCCGCCGATGCCGACGACCAGTGTATGCCATGTCGCGATCCAGGTTGCCGGGCTTCTCAGCCCGGCCTCCACGGCCACCGTCGACAAGACACCGCCGGGTGCCACGATCTCCTTGACGAGGCGCAGCATGGGCAGCAGCGAAAGCAGGACGATGACGACGGCCACCACCGCCGTCAGGACCATTTCCTGGCCCCGGCTCTCCCTGATACGTGTCGGCATGATTGCGTTTCCTGGGATCGGTCAGCGGGGCGGCCGGGCTCACCGGAACTGACGAGATGCCGTCGAGACGGCATCTCGCGGGGATCGACGGCTCAGCCGCCGAACAGGTCCTGGAACTTCGCCTTGTCGGCGTCGGTCTCGGCGACGATCGCCTTGGTGTCGAACGGCATCACCTTGACCTTGACGCCTTCCGGCAGCCAGTCGGGACGACCGACCGAGGCGCGTGCCGGCAGGTAACCCATCGACAGCGCCAGCTTCTGGCCTTCATCGGACAGAATGAAGTCGACGAATTTTTTCGCACCGTCGACGTTCTTGGCGGTCTTCATGATGGCCACCGGTTCGGTCACGGCGGGCACGCCCTCCGAGGGGAACACGAATTCGACAGGCGAACCCTTCTTCTTGGCGTTCATCGCCATGAAATCGACGAGGATGCCATAGGGCTTCTCGCCCGACGCCACCGACTTCAGCACCGCGCCATTGCCGCGGACGCTGACGGTGTTGTTGGTCTTCAGCTTCTGGAAGAAATCCCAGCCATAATTGCTGTCGCCGGCGAAGCCCGAAAGCAGGTAGGCGGCGGCACCGGAATAGAGCGGGCTCGGCATGACCAGGCCATCGGCATAGGCCGGCTTGGCGAGGTCCGCCCAATGCTGCGGCTTTTCGGCGGCAGCGGTGTTGTAGACGATGCCGGTAGTGATCAGCTTGCTGCCGAAATAAGTCTTGTCGGCGTCATAGGCATCCGCCTCGATGCCGTCGAGCTTGGCCTCGGGATAGGCCAGCAGCCGGTCGTCCTTCTTCAGCAGTTCCATCGACACCGCGTCGGCGATCAGCAGCACGTCGGGCTGCGGGCTGCCTGCGGCGAACTCGGCCGCCATCTTGGTCAGGATGTCGCTGGTTCCGGAGCGATAGATGGTGACGTCGATGCCGGGCTGTGCCTTCTTGAAGGCATCCACGGTCTTGGCTGCGTCTGCCTCGGGCTGGGATGTGTAGAGCGTCAGTGTTTCGGCATTTGCCACGCCGGCAAACAAAGTTGCCGCGAGCGCCAGCTGGCTGGCCAGCAGCTGGATGAATAGCGTCTTCATGAGACCTCCTGTCTTGTCTGTGCATGACCGGTCTGGCCCCTGGCCAGCACCCCGTCTCTTCCTCCCTGCACGGCGCATATGACTGGTGGATGACACAGCGCGTGAAACCAACAAAATATGTTCATATGTACGATGTCAATTACAAATGATCACAGCTGTGCGATAATCGGCCTGCCGCGAACCCGGCATCCGATTGACGTAAGAGCGGCCTTGCCCGGATGAGGACAACCGTCGGCCATGACACATGAGGGACGACATCCATGCCCACGCAAAAGCCCGCACCGGCTCGCCTGCCGATGGTCTCGTCGGACCTCAGCGTCAAGACGGCATGGCTCTATTATGTCGAGGGCTTCACGCAGGAGCAGATCGCCGAAAAGCTCGATGTCTCCAGGGTGAAGGTCATGCGTACGCTGGCCGCCTGTACCGCCGAGGGCATCGTCGTTACCATGATCAACGCGCCGACAGCCGAACAGGTGGCGCTTGAGCGGGAACTGGAAAAACGCTGGGGCCTCAACGCCGCCGTCGTCATCCCGACACCTTCGGTTCACGACCATCTGGAGAAGGCCATCGGCCACGCCGTGGCGGCCTATCTCGGCGAGC
Source organism: Mesorhizobium sp. B2-7-3 (assembly GCF_006440715.1). Taxonomy (NCBI): domain Bacteria; kingdom Pseudomonadati; phylum Pseudomonadota; class Alphaproteobacteria; order Hyphomicrobiales; family Phyllobacteriaceae; genus Mesorhizobium; species Mesorhizobium sp. B2-7-3. Next base: position 276,545 of record NZ_VFTY01000002.1, on the reverse strand, counting down.
AGATGCAGGATAGCATGACGCTGGCGATCGGCGGTGGCGCCACGCTGCACGCCAGCCTGGGTTTCCTCGCCCGCCGGCACTTGAAGCGCGCCTCGGTGGTGGCGCTTGTCGGCAGCCTGCCGCATTCGCAATGGATCAACCCGTCGATCGTGGCCGCCAAGGTCGCCGATGTGTTCGAGGTGGACAGCTATCAGATCACGGCGCCGGTGATGGTGGACGACCCCTCGCTGCGCGATCTCCTGTGGGCGCAGCCGACGCTGCAGGATGTGCGCCGGCGCGCCGCGGCGGCCGACATCGCATTGCTCACCGTCGGCGACATGTCGCCCGATGCCACCATCTTCCGGCATGGCATCGTGCCGTCATCGCTGATTACACCCTTGAAGGCAAAAGGCGCGGTCGCCAACATGCTATGCTATTTCGTCGATGCCGCCGGCAGGCTCGTCGATCACGAAGTCAACCGGCGCGTCATGGCGATCGACCTCGATGTTGTCGCCCATGTGCCGAATGTCGTGCTGGCCGCCGGCGGAAAGCGCAAGGTGGCGGCAATCCTCGCCGCGCTCAAGGCTGTCAGCACCAATGTGCTGATCACCGACAGCGACACCGCTATGGCGCTGCTGGCCAAGGCCGGCTGAGATGCCTGGGTTTAAATCAACCCGCGCTCGCGCAAAAAATCCTCGACGCCGACATGGGTCATGGATTCGAATTCGGCGATCGCTTCGGCCACGCGTCTGCGCTGCCCCGCCAGCAGGGTGAACACCTGCTTCATCTCGCCCGAAACGCCAAAACGGCTCCAGCGCTCGGCGATATGCGCGGGCAGGCCGATATCACTGCAGAACGCATCGAGGCTGTCATAGCCGAGGCTGACGACAAGCTGCCTTGTCTCTTCCGCCGACATGCGTGGCTCGAAAGCATGATCGTGCAGGCGCTGCGCCACCAGCTTGATGTCGGAAGGCGACGCGCCCATGACCCTGCCGAACAAGGTTTTGACGTCAGACGGGTCGAATGCAGGCATGTTGGCCTCCCTTGGTCGCGATCACCAGAGAACATGGGTCAAGGTTCGGTGCCTGACAAGTCGTTTCATCATAAGCCGGCGCATCATTGGCGCCGGCTTACGGCAGGAGACTAGACCAGCATGCCCATCGGATTCTCGATCAGCTTCTTGAAGGCGACCAGCAGTTCGGCCCCCAGCGCGCCATCAACCGCACGATGGTCGGTCGACAGCGTCACCGACATCACGGTGGCGATCTTGATCTCACCATTCTTGACCACCGCCCGCTCCTCGCCCGCGCCGACCGCCAGGATCGTCGCATGCGGCGGGTTGATGACGGCGGCAAAGTCCTTGATGCCGAACATGCCGAGATTGGAGACGGCGGTCGTGCCGCCTTGATATTCCTCCGGCTTCAACTTGCGGCTGCGGGCGCGGCTGGCCAGGTCCTTCATCTCGTTGGAGATGACCGACAGCGTCTTTTCATCGGCATGCCGGATGATCGGCGTGATCAGGCCACCGGGAATGGACACAGCGACGCCGACATCGGCATGCCTGTGCTTGACCATGGCGCTCTCGGTCCATGACGCATTGGCATCCGGCACGGCCTTCAGCGCCATCGCCATCGCCTTGATGACCATGTCGTTGACCGACAGCTTGTAGACGGGCGCCTCACCCTTGTCGGTCTTTTTCACCGGTGCCGCGGCATTGAGCTGAGTGCGTAAAGCCAGCAGCGCGTCGAGTTCACAGTCGAGCGTCAGATAGAAATGCGGGATGGTGGTTTTTGCTTCGACCAGGCGCCGCGCGATGGTCTTGCGCATATTGTCGTGCGGGACGAGGTCATAAGAGCCTTCCTCGAACAGTTTCAGCACGTCCCCTTCTCCCTTGAGGGGAGGGTGGCCGGCCGAAGGCCGGTCGGGTGGGGTCGCTTCGACGGGGCTCGGCGCAAAAGCGGTGCCTCCTGAGGCGACCCCCTCCGTCCGCTTCGCGGACACCTCCCTCTCGGAGAGGGAGGAGAGTACCGCATCGATATCCGCCTTTACGACGCGGCCATGTGGGCCTGTCCCTGATATGCCGGAGAGATTCAGTCCTGCTTCACGAGCCAATCGACGCGCCAAGGGTGTAGCGCGGGTTTTCCCCTCCCCCTCGAGGGGAGGGTGGTCGGCCAAACGCCGGTCGGGTGGGGTCGGTTCGACCGGACTCAGCGCGAGGGCGGTGCCTTCTGAGGCAACCCCCTCTGTCGACTTCGTCGACATCTCCCCCTCAAGGGGTGAGATTGGCGCCTTGTCCTTATAAGCCTCGCCGTCAGCATAAATCCAAGCCACCGCCGATCCGACCGCGATATCGACTCCTTCCTTGCCGGTCACGTCGCGCAACACACCGCTGGCCGGAGCGTCGATCTCCATCGCGGCCTTGTCGGTCTCGATCTCGAACAGCACGTCGCCCTTCTTGACCGTGGCGCCTTCCTCGGCGAACCAGCGCGAAATCTGTCCGGTCGCCATATCCATGTCGACCTTGGGAAGAATGACTTCGGTCGGCATGGATCAGCGAACCCCTTTGACGAGGTCGCGCGCGGCGGTGACGATGTCGGGAACCTGCGGCACCGTCGCTTTTTCCAGCTCCGGATTGTAGGGGATCGGCGTTTCCGCACCGCCCAGCCGCACGATCGGCGCATCGAGATAGTCGAACGCCTCGCTTTCGGCGATCATGGCGCTGACCTCGGCGCCGATGCCCAGCGTCTTGACCGCTTCATAGACGCATATCAGCCGCGAGGTCTTCTTGACGCTGTCGATAACGGTCTGCTTGTCCATCGGCCGGATGGTCCGGAGGTCCACGACTTCGACGTCGATGCCTTCGGCCTCCAGCGCGGCAGCGGCGTCGAGCGCCTTCTGCACCATGATCGAGGTGGCGACGATGGTGAGATCACGGCCCTCGCGGCGGATATCTGCCTTGCCGATCGGCACGGTGTAATAGCCTTCGGGCACCGGGCCCTTCATCTTGTAGAGCAGCTTGTGCTCGAAGATCATCACCGGATCGGGATCGGCGACCGCAGCCAGAAGCATGCCCTTGGCATCATGGGGCGTCGCCGGCTGGATAACCTTCAGGCCCGGCACGTGGCCAAGCCAAGCTTCCAGGCTCTGGCTGTGCTGCGCGGCGGCACCGGTACCGGAGCCGGCGGGAAAGCGCATCACGACGGGCACCGAAACCTCGCCGCCCAGCATGAAGCGCATCTTGGCAGCCTGGTTGACGATCTGCTCCATCGCCAGCGTGGCGAAATCGGAGAACTGGAATTCGAAGATCGGCCGCATGCCGGTCAGCGCGGCGCCGACAGCGACCCCCGCACCGCCCAGTTCGGAAATCGGCGTGTCCAGCACCCGGTCCGCGCCGTAACGATCGACGAGGTCGCCGGTCACCTGGAAGGCACCGCCATAGACGCCGATGTCCTCGCCCATCAGGAAGACGCGCTCGTCCATGTCCATGGCGATCGCCATGGCTTCCTGGATCGCCTGGGCGTAGCTCAGTTCACGCACCATCGCGTCCATCACGCCTGCTCCGTATACACGTAATTGCCGGTCTCGCTGACGTCAGGCGACGGGCTCGCCTTGGCGAACTCGATGCCGTCGGCGATCTCCCGCGCCACCACCTCGCGGATGGCTTCGATGCCCTTGTCGTCGATGAATCCGAATTCCCGCAATTCGTTCTCGAACAGCGTGATCGGATCGCGGTTCGACATCCAGTCCTCTATTTCTTCCTTGGTCCGGTAGCGGTTGCGGTCGCTCTTGGAATGGCCGCGATGGCGATAGGTCTTGGACTCGATCAGCGTCGGCCCCTCACCCGCCCGTGCCCGCTCGACCGCCTTGTACGAAGCCTCGGCGACCTCGGAGAAGATGTTGCCGTTGACGATGACGCCCGGCATCGAATAGGCGGCGGCGCGGTCGGCGATGTTCTTGACCGCGGTGGACCGGGCAGTCGACGTCGACATGCCGTAGCCATTGTTCTCGCAGACGAAAATAACGGGCAGTTTCCAGACCGCCGCCATGTTGAGCGCCTCGTGGAAGGCGCCTTCATTGTTGGCTCCGTCGCCGAAGAAGGAGACGACAACCTTGCCGGTCTTCATCATCTTGGCGGAGAGCGCGGCGCCGACGGCGATCGGAATGCCGCCGCCGACGATGCCATTGGCGCCGAGATTTCCCTTGGCGACATCGGCGATGTGCATCGAACCGCCGCGGCCCTTGCAATAGCCGGTGGTCTTGCCGAAGAATTCCGCGAACATGCGCTTCACCTCGGCGCCCTTGGCGATGCAGTGGCCGTGGCCGCGATGGGTCGAGGTGATCTGGTCGTCCTCGCCAAGCGGCATGCAGATGCCCATGGCGCTGGCCTCCTGGCCGATCGACAGATGCATGGTGCCGTGGATGAGGCCGCGCGTGTAGCTTTCCTCCGCGCCTTCCTCGAAGCGGCGGATGAGGTACATCTTGTAGAGCACCTGCTTCAGCTGCTCGGCGCTGTACTGGCGATAGACGAAGGGCAGGTTGGCGCGGCTGTCCGCGACGGCTTTGCTGGCTCCGGCCATGGTTACGCCTCCACGGTTCCGTAGACGAGCTTGTCCTGGCGGGCGCGCAGTTCGGCGATCTTGGAGCCCGCTGCCGGGGCGGCATTGGCGTAGGTGATGAGCTCACCCTTCTTGATCGGCGCCGTCACCGACCCGCCCTGCAGCAAGCCGCATGGAATGGCCCTCGCGGCATGCGCTTCCGGTGCAGTCATGATCCAGGCGCGGTAGCAATATTCGCCGATCGCATCGAGCTTCTCGCCGGGCTGCATGTCCTTCTTGGCCACGGCGGCCACTTCGGCTACCGGCTTGGCCAGCGGCACCATGTCGGCCTTGCCGTAGAGCACGACGCGGGCGCAGGTCAGCGGCACTTCGAGCGAGGTCAGGTGATAGGGGCGATGGAAGGTGAAGTACGGACCCTTGCCCATCTTCAAATCTTCCATGCGCTCCGAGATACGCGGATGCGACATGTCGGCGACGACGAAGACACCGGGTGCGACACCCTTGCCGATCGAATAGTCGACGACACCGACCCTCGACAGCACGCCGCCATCCTTCTGCGGCACCAGCACCTTGTTCAATTCGCCGAGCGTCGCGGCCGGGCCGTGCATGCCGGCCTTGTCGGGCACCAGCCCGGTGGCGTTGGCGATCGCCGCCATCTCGACCATGGTCTTGGAGCCGTCGACGAACTCGACCAGCATGCGCACATTCATGTGCCGGCGCTTGGCTTCCTCTTCGTAGTCGGGCGGCGTGGCGTCGATGTTGAGCGGATTGTTCTTGCCCTTGCCGGCTGCGACGATCGGATGGCCCATCGCCGAGACGAACTCGATCAGCTCCATGCAGGAGGACGGCTCGTCGCCGGCGCCCAGCGAATAGGTGACGCCGAGCCGGTCGGCCTCGCTCTTCAGATAGGCGCCGATGGTGACGTCGGCCTCGACATTCATCATCACAAGGTGCTTGCCATGCTCCATGGCGCGCAAGCCGATTTCGGCGCCGACGGCGGGAACGCCGGTGGCATCGATGACGACGTCGATGAGATCGTTGTTGATAACCAGGCTGGCGTCGTTGGTCACCGCCACCTTGCCGGCTTCCATGGCGGCCGTCATCGCCGAGGCGTTCGATACCTCGCGCGCATGGCCGGTTTCCTGGAAGGCGATATCCACCGCCTTGCTGGCGGCGGGCAGGTTCAGCTCGGAGATCGCGCCGATCTCTATGCCCGACATATGGGCGACGCGGGTGACGATGTCGGTTCCCATTTCGCCCGAGCCGATCAGCCCGATGCGGATCGGCTTGCCCGATTTGCCGCGTTCCTCGAGATCGCGGGCAAGGCCCGTCAACGAAACATTGGACGCCATACCGCTCATTCCTCCCATAATGCAGGCTTGTTCAATTGCCTGACGGGTATTGAACATCTGTATTTCTGTCAAGACTAATGTCCAAATCTGCGTGCTTTTGCAACACTTACACAACTGGACAAAAGGCCGTTGCGGAGCCGGCAAATCGCGACTTTCCGCGTTGCCGTGGCGAGACAAGCACGCCAGCGGCGGCTCGACGCGCGGCGCACAGGACACTTGTTAGGGGCTCTCACCCTGCGTAAAAGCGTTAGCAGTGAACATCCGTCGGTTAGGGGCTTTTCCGATGAACGTCCAACAACGGGTTAGACCTGTGCCACCGCCGGGCGATGGACCGGCCCATGCGATTGCCGGCATCTTCGCCGCGGAATTGAAGGTGCCGGCCGTCGGCTTCGACGACAATTTCTTCGATCTCGGCGGCGATTCGCTGATGGCGGAGACTCTAGTGCTTGCCGTGCAGAAGCGGTTCGGCGTGAGATTGCAGACTTCCATCCTGCTCGAAGCGCAGACACCGCGGGAATTCGGCCGGTTGATCGCATCGCTGGTGCCGGAGCATCCGGCCCGTGAGCTGATCGTGCCGGTGTCCGGCAGCGTCGGCCAGGAGCCGATCGCGATGATCCATGGCATCACCGGCTCGGCCTTGTTCGCCAATCGCTTCAGCAGGCGTCTGAAAGAGAAATACGCGATCATGGCGGTGCGCGGCATGGGCACGGAACCCGGCGAGACGCCCTATTCCACCATGGCCGAAATTGGCACCAACTATTTTGAAGCCTTCACCTCGGTAACAGGCAGGCACCCCGAAGTCATCGGCGGCATATGCGTGGGTGGCCTGCTCGCGATCGAGGTCGGCCGGCTGAGCCATGAGGCGACGGGCAAGCGGCCGGCGATCGTGCTCATCGATCCGCCGTCGCCAGGTTCGGCCTGGCTGAAGCCGATGCCCGACGATCGCCTCACGGAGAGGAGGCGGCGCGATATCGTGCGCAAGGTGGTTTACTGGCGCCTGTTGCGGGACACGCTGAAGGCGGTCGGTCTCGGACAGACACGCCTGGGGCGCCATCTGCGCAAGAAGGCATACAAGAGCGCGCTGCTGCAGGCCGCAGCCGGTTTTGTGCCCTCGTCCTACCCCTGCGACATCCTCATCCTCGCCAGTTCCGAATGGGGAGCCACTACCGTGAAGGACTACAAGGGCTGGGCGTCTAACGAGGCCAGCGTGAAAACGGTCGTCATGCCGGGTACGCACAACAAATTCCGCAAGGCCAACATGGACGCGATCGACGCGGAGATCTTGACGTTCCTCTCCGCCCGAAGCGAGGCCCCACGCGAAAACCCGCATCGTCAATGAGTTTTGGTTGGCAGATACTGGAGGCCTTCGCTGCCCATGGCGACAAGGTCGCGATGGTCAGCGGCCGGTCTGATATCACCTATTCCCAGGCCCTGACGCAGAGCGGACATCTTGCAGCCAATTTCGGCGCATCGGGCATCCGACCGGGCGACCGCGTCGGCCTCGCCATGCTCGACAACATCGACGTGATCCTTTCGATCCTCGCCTGCTGGAAAATCGGCGCGACCCCTGTTGTCGTCGACTTTCGAACGCCCAGGAGTCAGCGAGCCAGGCAGGCCCGCGACTTCGATCTGAGAATGGTTTTTGAAAGCCGCGCCATGCCGGGCGATGAGGTCTATCCGAACGCCCTTTTCGAGGCTGGCTGGAAATCGGCTTCGGCGCCGGGATCCGACGTCCGCCCCCCGGCGAGCGATGCCGTCCCGGCCTTTTTGATCTTTTCGTCCGGCACGACGGGCGATCCAAAGGCCTACACCCAGTCGCATGAGGCACTCGCCAGGCGCATCGCGGCGCGCCGCGGCGTGGTGGAGGGAACCGCCAAACGATTCCTGACGCCGATGGCCCTGTCATACTCGGCAATGCGTCACCAGGTCTTCGGCTATCTGCTTTACGGGGGAATCGTTCGGTTCTTTCCTCCCTTGTTCACCCCCTCGGAGCTCATCGAGGCGCTGCTCTCGTTCCAGGCAAGCGGCACGGCGCTGGCGCCATCAGTCATTGCCCGGATGGTCAAGGAGGTGGGCGAACGCGCAACCCACCTGCTTCCCCAACTTTCCGTTCTCTACAGCGTAGGCGGACCGGCCAGAGGCGAAGACAAGATCGCTGCCTACCGCTATCTCTCCTCTGGATACCGGATAAGCTACTCATCGAGCCTTACCGGCATCATATCCTCGCTATGGGGTGAGGATATTCTGGGAAAGCCCGAAAGCGCAGGCCGTCCGGTCGCCGGCGCACAGGTCGAAATCCTCGGTGCCGATGGCCGCGTGTTGCCGCAAGGTGAGCGCGGGCTGATCAAGGCATGGACGCCGACCATGGCATCCGCGGTCCTGATGCCCGGCAACCGCCTGTTCGTCGATCCGCAGATCATGAGCTCCGACTGGGGCATCCCCGGTGATATCGGATTTCTGGACGCCGACGGATTTATCACGATCGTCGATCGGGAGGCCGATATGATCGTTCGCGGCGGCGTCAGTGTCGCGCCGCAGGAGCTTGAAAAACTGATCCGCACCCATGCCAAGGTGCAGGACGTCGCCGTGGCCGGCTTTCCAGATGAGACCATGGGGCAGGAAATCGCCGCCTTCATCGTCTCCGATCGCGGAACCGTCGAGGAATTCCAGGCTTTCATGCGCACCAACATCGCGCCCGACCGGCGGCCGCGCGAGATCAGGCTGGTCGCCTCGTTGCCTTACAGCGGCAACGGCAAGCTGCTACGCCGCCAACTGGTCGAAACGCTGGCGCCGCATAAGGGTTCTTAGAAAATTCCGCTAATGCCTGTGAGCCACGGAGTCGGCCAGGGCTGGGATGCCAGCATGTCGAAGACCGAATAGACGAAGGCCGTCGCGGCGGCAGCGATCACCAGGGATGACCGCCTCGACTTCGTCCCAAGCACCATGATGCTGCCGGCAACGAAGATGAAGGTCGCTGCCAGGTGACCGACCAACAGGATGGGAAAGGCGAGGGCCAGACAAAGGCCGATGATTGCGAGATTGCCTTTCATGGTGGGTTCCGAAACCGGAGACCATTCGCCTGGTATCGCGGCAGGCACGGATAGGACAGGCGTGGCCCGCCTGCGCCATCGCAGCGACGCCTGCACTGTGGTCACCAGCGAAAACACCAACAGGAATCCAGCCGTGATGACCGGGAAAATGGCGGCCTCGAAGGGAAAGCCGGTCACGGCCGTCCCCAACGCCGCGAACGCCAGCAATGTCATGGTGGCGCCTGCGACAATGTCGGGCAGCGCGGGGGGCAGCGGCCCGCCGGGATTTCTGGCCCTGATCCACGACAGCGTCTGCCTGACGAGACCGACCACGGCCAGTCCAAGCAGGATGAGCACCAGCGGCTGGGCAAGCCACGACCAGCCGGAAATCTGATAGGCGAGAAAGAAATAGTTCTCGAGGCTCGGGCCGAGCACGAATCCCAATGAAAAGGCCGAGCGCGGCCAGTTGAGTTCCTTCATCGCCATGCCGACGGCGCCGACGCCGATGACCAGCGCGAAATCGAAGGCGCTCATATTGGTCTGGTATGCACCAACCACGATGAAGGTGACCACCAGCGGCACCAGGATGGCGGCCGGAACCTGCGCGACGCGCGCCAGAGGCCGGGTCAGCACAAGGCAGGTCACCGCGCCTACGATATTTGCCACGGCGATGCTGAACACCATCGACATGGTGAGCGCGGCATTCTTGCCCAGCATTTCGGGGCCGGGAACGAGCCCATGGACGACAAAGGCGCCGAGCAGGATGCTCATCGAGGCCGAACCCGGCACGCCGAAGGCGATGGTCGGGATGAGCGAGCCGCCTTCCTTGGCATTGTTGGCGCTCTCGGGCGCGATGACGCCCCTGACATTGCCTTCGCCGAATTTCGGTCCCTCGCCAGGCCGCCGTGACGCATGGCCATAGGCGATCCAGTCCAGCACCGCGATGCCGACACCGGGAACTGCGCCCAGCAGCGAACCGATGCTGCTGCATCGCAGCACCAGCGGCCACTCCCGCAGCGTGTCCCTGATGCCTTGCCACATGCCCGCATAAGTCGGTCGCTCCGCATTGCCCTGGATGGAACCTCGCAACAGGAGCGAAGCCAGCTCCGGTAGGCCGAACAGGCCGAGAAACACCAGGGCCACCGGCAGACCGTCCCAGAGATAGATTTCACCAAAGGTCCACCGGTCGATGCCGGCGATCTTATCGATGCCGACAAACGAGGCGAGCATGCCGAACATGGCCGCGGCCAGCCCCTTCAGCGGCTGGCTCCCGGCCAGCATCGCGACGATGGAGAGCCCGAAGGCGCAGATGGCGAAGAAGTCCGGCGTCTTTAGATAGAGGACAAGCGGTCGCATGATGGGAATAGCCGCGGCAAGCACCAGAGCGCCAAACACGCCGCCAATCATCGACGCCGAATAGGAGGCGCCGAAGGCGCGCGCGGCTTCGCCTTTCTTGGCCATGGCATGGCCGTCGAGCACCGTCGCCGCCGCTCCGACCGAGCCCGGAACCCCAAACAGGATGGCCGGGATCGTATCGGAGGTGGTATTGACCGATCCCATACCGAGCAGGAGCGCGAAGGCGGCATAGGCGTCCATGTTGTAGGTCATCGGGATGAGCAGGGCCGTCGCGAACAGCCCGCCAATGCCCGGGACAACGCCGACGACGAGGCCGACGAAAACGCCGGTCACCAGCATCAGCATGCGAAACGGCTGGGCCATCTCGACGACGGCGGTGAGGATCAGATCCACCGTTGAGCCTCGCCGGGAATCTACTTCACCAGATTTCTGGCGGTCTCGAACACATCCGGATCCACCTTCAACTGCTCCGAGACAAGCCGGCTTATGTCTTCGCCGCTGGTGGCGTTGACGGTCATTTCGCTAAGCTTGCCGATGTCGGCCAGGAACGCCTTATCCCTGACCATCTCCATATATCCCTTGCGCAGCGTTTCGACCGTCTCCTTGGGCGTGCCCGGCGGGACAACCAACGGATGATGGAACTGCAAAGCCGTCTCGATCAGCGCGGCCGCTTCCCGGACCTTCGGGTCGTCGATCCTAGCAGTGAACTTCTCCTGGCCTGCAACGATGCCTTGGCCGAAGGTACCAATGAGGTTGAGCGCGTCGCGGTTTTCGGAGATGTTGTAACTGGAGACTCCGCACATTCCGGCGATCTCGCCTCGCTGCATCGCCAGTTCGATATCGGCTGTGCCTTCAAAGCCGGTGACGACCTTGAACTTTGCCTTCAAGCCGTTCTTGACCAGCGCCGCGAAAATGTAGGTCACGCTGCTCTTGCCGGTCGCCCCAATCAGGAAATCGGACTGCAGGAACTTGTCCATCGTGTCGATGCCGGAACTCTTGGCCGTCAGGCAATAGGCCGGCTCGTTGACGAGCGAGCCAATCCATTGCAGGGCAAGCGGATCGAAATTGGCGTTCTGGGGATCGAGCACCGGCGCATATGACATGGCTTCGCTGACGGAAGCGATGACGCTGCCGTCGGCCGGCTCGCTGCGCAACACCATCTTGGTGAGCTTCAGGCTGCCGCCCCCGGGCACATTCTGGACGACTATATCCGGATTGCCGGGAAGGAACCGGCCGAAGTGGCGGGCGATCAGCCGCGATGTCTGGTCATAGCCCCCGCCGGGGCCATAGCCGACCTTGATCGTGATTGTCTTGAATTCGACCGCTTGCGCCCGGGCGCCCGTGGCAAAGACAATGCTGGCGGCAACGAACGGAATGGCGCGCAATGCGCGGAAGATCGCAACCAACATATCAACCCCGTGCAGAACCCGGATGGCGTTTTAGCGCTACGATGTCGCGATTGATAGCGCCCGCGACCAGATCAGGTTGAAATACAGCATGCGTGTACGACAAGCCGGTGGTCGCAAAAATTCTCGCGGCTCCAGGCCGGGGTTGTGGGAAGATGAGCTTCGCCTTATGGGAGCATGCATCCGATTTGGAGCAATGGCGAAGTTTGTAATGAGCTGGAAGCCGGCCAAGGGCCTTGTTGATCTGCTGAACCACAACTGGCCTGTCAGAAAGGCCAAGGCTTTTCGCAACGCCTTGATTGAGCGTGATTTTCGCGGGCGCGGCGTTCCCGAAGGCCTGAAATTCACCGAGGAGCTGCTGCAAACCGGTTCCCGGCGCTTCTGCTTTGTCATTGCCTTCAACACGCCCTGGGTCATCGATGCGCTCACCCGAGCCTGGCAATTGTATTCCTCTGGGATGACGCTGGTGGTCATAGACAATTCATCCGATCGATCGGCAAGGGTGCGTATCGCGGACATCTGCCGGGCGCGAAAAACCGCTTATTTCGGTTTGCCCCGGAACCGGGAAAGCCATCCCAACCGGTCGCACGGGATATCCATGAACTGGATCTTCCACAACATCGTTCGGCCTTTGCGGCCGGAGCTTTTCGGATTTCTGGATCACGACTGCTTTCCGACCGTCCCCGTGGACATCGCCGCGACGATGGAGGGAAAAATCGTCCACGGCTCAAAGCGCCCAGCGCAAGCGGACCCCGAGGCCTGGTTCATGTGGGCTGGGTTCTGCTTCTTCCGCTTCAGCGCCGTGCAAGGACTGGACCTGGACTTCACACCGCGTTTTGTCAGCGGAATGGACACCGGCGGCGGAAACTGGAGCCTGCTGTATCGCGGACTTGGCGAGAACGATGTTTCCGATGCGCAAAAGACGGCAGCCGATCTCGATGTTGATGGGATGGAAGCGGACCATCGGATGCTGGGCGGCGCCTTTTTCCACGTCGGCGGCGCCTCGCACAGAAAATTGGTCATGACCCCACAGTATCGGCGGCTGATCTCCGATTACGTATGGGAGACCCATCTTGGCGGCGGCGAAAGCCGCCTCGTCAAGGATCCTTGACCGGCTCGGGCCGGCCCGTCTCAAAATCGTGGAAATGGACGACCACTCCATCCGCATCGATGAAGATGACGGCATAGGCAGGCGGCTCGTGGCCCAGCCGCCAGCTGTCCGAAAAATCGAGGGCGCTCTGATGATTGGTGCTGCGCAGCGTGCTGACCGGTATGCCGCGCCAGCTGCCGGCGATCAGCCTGTGGACATGGCCGGCAAAGATGTGGCCGACATTGCCGTGGCGCCGGAGAATGTCATGGAAGGCATCGGCGTCGGCGAGCCTGACCTCGTCGAGCACCGGCATGTGAATGCGGAACGGCGGGTGGTGCATGAAGAGGAAGACCGGCCTGTCGCGCGCTTCGTGCAGCTTCTCGTCCAGCCAGTCGAGACGGGCCGCGCACAGCCTGCCCTCGACATGTCCGCTGTCCAGCGTGTCGAGCAGGATCAGGCGGCCATCGCCGCCATCGAAAACGCTCTGGACAAACCCGCGCTCGGCCGGCGCTTCCGGGAACATTTCGAGAAAAAGCGCCCTGTCGTCGTGGTTGCCGAGCATCAGCCGGCAAGGCGGCACGAACCGCGCCAGCGCCCCTCGCAACGCCGCATAGGCCGCGCGCTCGCCATCATTGCTCAGGTCGCCTGATATCACCACCAGGTCGGCATCGGCATGGTTCCTGCCGATATCCGCCAGGCAGGCTTCCAGCCGCGCGAGCGGATCGGAACCGTAGAGAAGGCCACCCGGCGCCATCAGATGCGGATCGGAGAGCTGGATTATTTTCATTGGCCGCGCACTGCCTTCCTGCCGGCGCCCTGGCGTTGGCCTGAAGGCGGCATGTTTCGACCAATTTACTGTGCCGTCCAGCCGCCATCCATCGGTAACGTCGTGCCGGTGATCTGCCTGGCCGCATCCGAGCACAGGAACAATGCCAGTGCCGCAAGCTCTTCGACAGTAACGAATTCCTTGGTCGGCTGCGCCGCCAGCAGCACGTCGTGCTTGACCTGTTCCTCGGTCATGCCGCGCGCCTTCATCGTGTCGGGGATCTGCTTTTCGACCAGCGGCGTCCAGACATAGCCAGGCGCGATCGCGTTCACGGTGATGCCGTCCTGCGCGACTTCCAGCGCCACCGTCTTGGTCAGGCCTGCTATGCCGTGCTTGGCCGAGACATAGGCCGACTTGAACGGCGAGGCGACCAGCGCGTGCGCGGAAGCCGTGTTGATGATGCGGCCCCATTTGCGTGCCTTCATGCCGGGCACCACCGCCTTGATGGCGTAGAAGGCGGCCAAAAGGTTGATGCGGATGATGGCTTCCCATTTGTCGTCGGGAAACTCCTCGATCGGCGCCACATGCTGGATGCCCGCATTGTTGACCAGTATGTCGAGGCTGCCGAGCGCCTCTTCCGCGTCATGGATCATGGCGGTGACCGCGGCGCCATCCATCATGTTGGCATCGGAATAGCGGCACTTGACGCCGAAATCCTTCTCGATGCCGGCGCGCTCCCGCTCGATGGCGGCAGCATCGCCAAGACCGTTGATGGTAACGTTGGCGCCCTCGGCGGCAAAGGCGCGGGCGATTGCCAGGCCGATACCGCTGGTCGAGCCGGTGACGAGGGCATTCTTCGAAGACAGGGAACCCATGGGAAATCTCGCGCGAGGTGGGAGGGAACATGACGATATAATTGTGCGTCGCAGCATGACAATGGCAGAGCCATGTGTCGATGCGATTACAGCCAGACGACAACGCCTGCTTGTCCTCGCCCGGTTCGGAAACCATGGTCGTTAGGCTGACACGGCACTGTCATGGTGCCGTGCAACATAACCGTTGCGCATTCGCGCGGTCCTTCCTGAATGAATTCGTCCGACAGAACCTTGGGGCACCAGCATGGAAATCGCCGATGTCGTGAAGCGCGCCTATGCGATGCCGCTCACCAATCCCTCATTCCCGCCGGGTCCCTATCGCTTCTTCGACCGCGAATACATCATCATCACCTATCGCACGACACGCGAGGCGCTCGAGGCCGTCGTGCCGGCGCCGCTTGAAATCGACGAGCCGCTGGTCAAGTACGAATTCATCCGCATGCCGGACTCCACCGGCTTCGGCGACTACACCGAGACCGGCCAGGTCATCCCGGTGCGCTACAAGGGCCAGCATGGCGGCTACGTCCATTCGATGTATCTCGACGATGACGCGCCGATCGCCGGCGGCCGCGAGTTGTGGGGGTTTCCAAAGAAGCTCGCCAATCCCAAGATCGTCCATGAAGGCGAGGTAATCGTCGGCACGCTGCACTATGGCAGCGTTCTGTGCGCCACCGGCACGATGGGCTACAAGCATCGTGAGGCCGATCATGACCAGGTACTCGCCTCGCTCGCCGCCCCCAATTTCCTCATCAAGATCATCCCCCATGTCGACGGCACGCCGCGCATCTGCGAGCTGGTCCGCTACTACCTCACCGATATCACGCTGAAGGAAGCCTGGACGGCGCCCGCCGCGCTCGACCTGCGGCCCCATGTCATGGCCGACGTGGCGAAGCTGCCCGTGCTCGACATCGTGTCGGCGGTTCACTTCAAGGCCGATCTGACGCTCGGCCTGGGCGAAGTCGTGCATGATTACCTCGCTGACCACAGCCGATCCGCTGCCAGCGCAACCCAGCTGGAGAAAGTCAGTGCTTGATCGTAACCGCAACAAGGCAGCCGTCGCCACCATCGAGGAAATCACGGCGCAGTATGACCGTATCGCGCTGGTCTTTCAGGGCGGCGGCGCGCTCGGCGCCTATCAGGCCGGGGTCTATCAGGCGCTGGCCGATGCCGGCTGCGAGCCGACCTGGCTATCCGGCGTCTCCATCGGCGCCATCAATGCCGCGATCATCGCAGGCAACGAGCCGAGCCGCCGGCTGCAGCGGCTGGAACAGTTCTGGCAGACGATTTCCGGCCGCAAGATCTGGTCCTATACGCCCGAAGGCGACATCTACCGCGATATCCGCAACCAGACCTCGTCGTTGATGACGATGACGATGGGCCAGCCCGGCTTCTTCAAGCCGCGCAATCCCAATCCCTGGTTCCAGCTGTCGGGCGCCGAAGGCGCCACCAGCTTCTACGACACCGCCGAATTGAAGGACACGCTGGAGAGCCTGATCGACTTCGACGTGCTGAACGACGGCAAGAAGCGGCTGAGCGTCGGCGCGGTCAATGTCAGGACCGGTAACTTCGTCTATTTCGACACCGAGAAGGTGCGTATCGAGCCGGAGCACATCATGGCCAGCGGCGCGCTGCCGCCGGCCTTTCCTTCGATCCGTATCGAGGGCGAGTACTATTGGGATGGTGGCATCGTCTCCAACACGCCGCTGCAATACCTGCTCGACCAGGAAGAGGACCGTTCCTCGCTGGTCTTCCAGGTCGATCTGTTCAGCGCCCGCGGCGTGCTGCCGCGCGGCATGGCCGACGTGCTGTCGCGCCACAAGGACATCATGTATTCGAGCCGCACGCGGCAGAACACCGACAATTTCGAGCGCATCCATGCGCTGAAGATGAAGCTGCTCGATGCGCTGAAGCGCGTGCCGTCGGAGCAGCTAAGGGAAGGCGAGCAGGAGTTGATCGCCGACTATTCCAACGCCGGCGTCGTCAACATCGTCCACCTGATCTACCAGCACAAAGGCTATGAGGGCCACGCCAAGGACTATGAGTTTTCGGGCACCTCGATGCGCGAGCATTGGGAGATGGGCCTCGAGGACACCGAGCGCACGCTGCGTCACAAGAAATGGCTGATGCTGCCGACCAATGCCGACGGCGTCACCATCCACGACCTGCATCGCGAAGATCCGACCTGAGCGACCCAAGAGCGGTTCTCCGTTTCCTCGGAACGCAGAGCCGCTCTAGCTGTCTATTTTGGCTCAGAACCTAAGATTGGCGCCGGCTCTCAGCAGGAGCCAGTAGAACAGGCCGGTCGCGCCCCCCGCGATCAACAGCGCCAGTTCGAATCCGCCCGGCGTTTGCGTAAGCGGCAGCCCGGCGGTGTTCATGCCGAACATGCCGACAATCAGCGAGCCCGGCAGAAGCAGCGCGCTCATCACAGCCAGCGCCTTAAGGCTGCGGTTGGATTCGTCCGCGAGCTCGGCGGCGACCTCCTCCTGCAACAGCCGTGCACGGTCGTTGACCATGACGACTTCGCGGTCGAGCCTTTCCAGTCGCGTGGTAAGCCGGCGCAGGATCTCGTGCGCCCCCGCCGACAGCTTCCAGTCCGAGCGGTCCTCGTCCTGGAAAAGTGCCGCCAGCGCCGAGATCGGGCGGTGCAGGGAGACCGCCAGACGGCGAACATCTTTCAGCCGCCGCCTTTCGTCGGCAAGCCGCTCGGTCACCAAATGATCTTCCACTTCGTCGAGCCGCTTGGTGGCGGCAGCGAGCCGCAGGCTGGTGCTGCTGCAGAACGCCAGCACGATCGCCTCGAAAAGTTCGAAGGCGGTGGCGGGCCGCAGCCCCGCGGCCAGTGCCTTGTGCACCTCCTCGACCGCTGCCAGCGAATGGCGGCGGCCGGTCACCAGCAGCCGCTCCGAAACCGCGAAGCGCAACCTGCCTATGGTCGTCGACTGACGCGCGATTTCGCTGTGCAGGTCGGCGGAAATGCCATGGACGACACCATCGTCATGAGCCAGCGCAGGGCTGTCCTCATGGCCTTCGAGGATTGCATGGGCAGAGGCCGGCAAGGCGCAGGCGTGGCTGACCCAGGAATGGGCGCGCTGATCGACGAGATCGACATGCAGCCAGACCCAGCCAGGCATCGCCAGTGCCGCGCCGATATCGCGCGGAGCAAGCGCCACCGGGGTTTTGCCTGGCAAGCGGTGATAAGCCCAGACCAGGCCAGGCGCCGGATGCTGGTCGTCGACGGCAAGCAAGGCCAGATGCGATGCGTCGTTCATGACTGCCGCCCGAAATGGTCGCGAACCTGTCGCCGGAAAACGAGACGGCGCCATTGTGGCGCCGTCGGTAGTGTTGTCGCTTCGCCCGCTCAGAACACCTGGCGGAAGATGATGAACAGCACGAAGGCCAGCGTGATCGAGCACGGCAGGGTCAGCACCCAGGCGAGCAGCAGGTTGCGCACCGTCGACCATTGCAGGCCCGAGCCGTTGGCCGCCATGGTTCCGGCGACGCCGGACGACAGCACATGGGTCGTCGACACCGGCAGACCCAGACGGTCGGCCATGCCGATGGTGACCATCGCCACGAGTTCGGCGGCAGCGCCCTGGCCATAGGTCAGGTGGCTCTTGCCGATCTTCTCGCCGACCGTGACGACGATGCGTTTCCAGCCGACCATGGTGCCCAGGCCAAGCGCCAGGGCCACCGCGACCTTCACCCAGATCGGGATGAACTTCGTCGCGTTGTCGACGGCCTTGTGATAGTCGGTGACCGCCTTGAGATCGGCGGCCTCCATCGGCAGCAACTGCTTCTTGTCGATCAGTTTCAGCGCCTCGCCGATCAGATAGATGTCGTTGCGGGCGTTGCTGACCAGATCGGTCGGCACGGTGTCGACCGAAGCGTAAGGCTGCAGCTCGGCCGTCGTGTTGTGGATGTAGCTCTGCAGAGCGACGGTCGTCTTGTCGCTCCAGCTCCGGGTGCGCACGGCATCCTGCACGGCAGCCTTGGCATCCTTCGCATCGGCGACGGTGACACCGGGCTTCACATATTTGCCCAGCGCGGTCTCCACGCTGACCGAGGCCGACTTGTAGGCTTCGAGATAGTTGATGTCGGGCGTGCGGTTGAGCGCGTAGGCCGTCGGCACCACGCCGATCAGGATCAGCATGATCAGGCCCATGCCCTTCTGGCCGTCATTGGAGCCATGCGCAAAGCTGACGCCGGTACAGGTGAAGATCAGCAGCGCGCGGATCCACCAGGGCGGCGGGGCATTGCCTTTGGGCGCCTCGTAGAGCGCCGGATTGCGGACGAGAAGCTTCATCGCGTAGAGCAGGATCGCCGCGGCGAAGAAGCCGATGATCGGAGACACCAGCAGGGTTACGCCGACATTGGTCGCCTGCGACCAGTCGACGCCGCTGGTGGCGCTGCCGGCAGGTGCCATGAACTGGTTGGCGAGGCCGACGCCTATGATCGAACCGACCATCGTGTGCGAGCTCGACGCCGGCAGGCCGAGGAACCAGGTGCCGAGGTTCCACAGGATGGCGGCTACGAGCAGTGCGAACACCATGGCAAAGCCGGAGGAAGAACCGACCTGCAGGATCAGCTCGACCGGCAGCAGCGACAGGATGCCGAAGGCGACCGCGCCGCTGGAAGTGAGAACCCCGAGGAAATTGAAGGCGCCCGACCACATGACGGCGAACTCCGCCGGCAGCGAGCGTGTGTAGATGACGGTCGCCACCGCATTGGCGGTGTCATGGAACCCGTTGACGAATTCGAAGCCGAGCGCGATCAGCAAGGCGATGCCGAGCAGGATCCACGGCACCGTCTTGGCCACCGCCAGGTCCTGGCTAAGCGCGTAGCCGACATAGGCCACGCCGACCAGCACCAGCACACCGAAGACCGGCAGGAACCACTTCGCGCCACCCGAACTATCCAGCGGATGATCCGGCCTTGGAATGCCCGCCTCACTAGAAACTATGTCCACCATGTCCCACTCCTATTGCATTGCAGCAAAGAACTGGAAAAGACGCTATGTCCGGACGATGAACCCTGTGTGACGCCGGGAGAGGCTTGGCCTTACGCGCGGTCGCCTTCAGGCGGGACCGGAGCGTGTCTTCAGGATCGCCGAGAACAGCGGATCGAAGGCGCGGCTGATCGGCGCCGCCGCGGCTCCCAGCGCGATCGACCAGGGATCGGTGGTGCCGAGCTGCAGGCGTGGCAAGGGCCGGCCTGGCCGGTCGGCGATCGACGAAAGCAGCGGATGCATGGCCTCGACGAGCCGGCGCGCCAGCGCTTCCGGCGCGCCGCTGGTCAGGATTACTGTCTGCGGGTCGAAGATGGTTTCGATGAGATGCACGCTCCAGCGCAGATCATGGGCCGCGCCCTCGATCCAGCGCATGATCTTCACATCACCCGCCGCGGCCAGCGCGCCGATCTTTCCGTAGAGGTCCTCGTCGGCGGGATCGAGGCCAAGATGCTGGTAGAGCGAGGCGAGCGACGCGCGATGTTCGAGCGGTGTCGAGCCGGGACCGGCCGGCGACAGCAAGGCCATGCCGATTTCGCCGGCATTGCCATGGCCGCCGCTGTACAGTTCGCCGTTGAGGATCAGTCCGGCGCCAATGCCATAGCCGACATAAAGACACACTGCGTGGTCGACGCCGTGCGCGGCGCCGACGATGCGCTCGGCCGTCGCACAGGCGGCGGCATCGTTCTGCAGGCCGACATTCAGTCCCGTGCCCTTGGCCAGCATGTCCAGCAGCGGAAACTTCTGCCAGGCCGGCATCATCCATTTGTCATCCGAATTTTTCAGGCCGAACGGTCCGGGCATGGCGACACCCAGACCGACGAGGCGTTTTTCCGACTGCGACGAGATACCGGCCAGTTCGCGCCGGACGCCATCGATCAGGCCGAGGATCACCTCGACGCCCCTGGAGGGCTCATCGAAAGGCAGGTTCGCCTCGGCCCGCGCCAGCACGCGGCCCATCAGGTCGACCGCGACCGCCCGCGTCAGGTGACGGTCGATCTGAAGGCCGATGGCGAAAGCGCCTTCAGGCACCAGCCTGTAGGGGGTCGACGGTTGCCCCCTGCCCTTGCGCACCGCATCGAGCGCAACGACCAGGCCGTCGCGTTCCAGGTCCTCGATGATGTTGGAAACCGCCTGCTTGGTGAGCTGCGTCGCCCGCGCCAGATCGGCCCGCGACAGCGCGCCGTTGAGACGCAGCGCCTCGACCATGACACGGCGGTTATGCGCGCTCGTGCCTTCCTGGTTGGTGCCGCTCTTGGCACGAATTGGGCTGATGTCGTCCACCGGCGTTTCCCCTCTTGACACCATTAGAATATTGATCGACTAATTAAGTCAAGCGACTTGACTTAATGTGAACCGACCACCGCAAAACAAGATGGCCAAGGCTTCCGCCTGCCGCCACTGGTCAGCCGGCACCATCAGGTCACGCGACATGGATCCGGGAAGACGATGCCAAACATCTGGCAGCGCCGGCCCGTCAACGCTGCAATGGGAGAAGAAAATGCTTAAGACGATCCCCAAGACACTGGTCGGCGCGGTTTTTGCCGGAGGACTGTTCGTCCCCCAAGCTTTCGCCGAGACGACGCTCAACGCGCTTTTCATGGCGCAGGCCGCCTACAGCGAGGCTGACGTGCGTGCGATGACGGACGCCTTCACCAAGGCCAATCCGGACGTCAAGGTCAATCTCGAATTCGTCCCCTATGAGGGCCTGCACGACAAGACCGTGCTCGCCCAGGGGTCGGGCGGAGGCTATGACGTCGTCCTCTTCGACGTCATCTGGCCGGCCGAATACGCCACCAACAAGGTTCTGGTCGATGTGTCTTCCAAGATCACCGACGACATGAAGAAGGGCGTGTTGCCCGGCGCCTGGACCACGGTACAGTATGACGGCAAGTCCTATGGCATGCCGTGGATTCTCGACACCAAATACCTGTTTTACAACAAGGATATCCTGGAAAAGGCCGGCATCAAGGCCCCGCCGAAGACCTGGGAAGAACTCGGCGCACAGGCCAAGATCATCCAGGACAAGGGCCTGCTGAAGACGCCGATCGCGTGGAGCTGGTCGCAGGCGGAAGCGGCCATCTGCGACTATACCACGCTGGTCAGCGCCTATGGCGGCGACTTCCTCAAGGACGGCAAGCCGGACTTCCAGAATGGCGGCGGCCTGCTGGCCCTGAAATACATAGTCGACAGCTACAAGTCGGGTCTCACCAATCCCAATTCCAAGGAATTCCTCGAAGAGGACGTGCGCAAGGTTTTCGAAAACGGCGATGCCGCCTTCGCGCTGAACTGGACCTACATGTACAACATGGCCAACGACCCGAAGGACTCGAAGGTGGCCGGCAAGGTCGGCGTCGTGCCGGCGCCGGGCGTTGCCGGCACCAGCGAGGTGTCGGCCGTCAACGGTTCGATGGGTCTCGGCGTCACCGCGGTCTCGAAGCATCCCGACGAAGCCTGGAAGTACATCACCTTCATGACCTCGCAGGCGACGCAGAACCAGTACGCCAAGCTCTCGCTGCCGATCTGGGCCTCGTCCTATGACGACCCTACGGTCACCAAGGGCCAGGAAGAACTGATCGCCGCCGCCAAGCTCGGCCTGGCCGCCATGTATCCGCGTCCGACCACGCCGAAATACCAGGAGCTGTCGACCGCGCTGCAGCAGGCAATCCAGGAATCGCTGCTTGGTACGTCTTCTCCGGAAGACGCTCTGAAGACCGCCGCGCAGAACAGCGGCCTCTGAGACAAGCCAGTCGTTCGATACGGGCGGCACTACAGCGTTGCGTCCCTTATGACGCGCAAAAAACGCTGTAGCACTTTCTATCTTGCGCATGATCCTTTCCGGAAATCGGCCTCCGATTTCCGGGGTCATGCACGAGTGCCGCCCGTGCTATGTCCAGATCACAGATGAGAAAAGAGAGGCTGCTCTGATGTCGAGCACCTGGATGACGACCCGCGCATGGCTTTTGATGCTGCCTTTGCTCGTGGTCATGGTCGCCGTCATCGGCTGGCCGCTGGTCGATACGGTCGGGCTCTCCTTCACCGATGCCAAGCTGGTCGGCACGGCTGGCAATTTTGTCGGCTTCGACAATTATTCCAACATGCTGTCGAGCACCAACTTCTCGCGCACACTGATCACCACGACCCTGTTCGCGATCATTTCGGTTGCCGCCGAAATGGTGATCGGCGTCCTCGCCGCCCTGCTGCTCAACCAGGAGTTTCGCGGCCGCGCAATCCTGCGCGCCCTGATGATCCTGCCCTGGGCATTGCCCACGGTGGTCAACGCCACGCTGTGGCGGCTGATCTACAATCCCGAATATGGCGCGCTGAATGCCGCCTTGACGCAGTTGCACCTCATCGACGCCTATCGGTCCTGGCTCGGTGAGCCGGGAACGGCGCTGGCTGCCCTCATCGTTGCGGACTGCTGGAAGAACTTTCCGCTGGTGGCGCTGATCGCGCTCGCCGCCCTCCAAGCGGTGCCGCGTGACATCACCGCCGCCTCGCTGGTTGATGGAGCAGGACCGTTCAACCGTTTCCGCTTCGTCATCCTGCCCTATCTTGCCGGCCCGCTGATGGTGGCGCTGGTGCTGCGCACCATCGAGGCCTTCAAGGTCTTCGATATCATTTGGGTGATGACACGCGGCGGTCCTGCAAACACCACGCGAACACTCTCGATCCTCGTCTACCAGGAAGCGTTCTCCTTCCAGCGCGCCGGTTCGGGCGCGTCGCTGGCGCTGATCGTCACCTTGCTCGTCACGCTGCTCGCCGTCGCCTACGCCGCCCTGGTGCGAAAGACCGCCGGGAGCGCCGCCTGATGGAGCGCAAGAGCCTCGCCTTCACCGTCTTCATTTATGCCTGCGCGCTGCTGCTTGCCGCGATCATCCTGGCGCCTATCGCCTGGCTGTTCATCATGAGCATTTCGCCGGCCGCCGATCTCGCCGCCAAGCCGCTGCGCTGGTGGCCGCAGGCAGCCGACTTCTCCCGCTACCAGCAATTGCTGTCGACGGCCGAAAACAGCGCCGGCGCCGCCTTCACCTCGTCGCTGCGCAACAGTCTTGAGATCGCCGCCATGGCGACGCTGGCGGCACTCGCCTTGGCCATCCCCGCCGGCTGGGCGGTTTCGCGCACACCGTCGATCGGCTGGTCGCTGTCGATGGTCATCGCCACCTACATGCTGCCGCCGGTGGCGCTCGCCGTGCCGCTCTATATGGGCCTGTCGCATCTTGGCCTGCTCAACAATGTCTTCGGCCTGACGCTTGTGTATCTCACCATACTGGCGCCCTTCACCACCTGGCTGATGAAATCCGGCTTCGATTCCATCCCGCGCGAGATCGAGGCGGCGGCGATGATCGACGGCGCCGGCCTATTCCAGACACTGCGCATCATCACATTGCCGCTGGCCGCGCCCGTGATGGCGACATCGGCGTTGTTCGCCGTGCTGCTGGCCTGGGACGAATTCTTCTACGCGCTGCTGTTTACCTCCGACCAGCGCGCCAAGACGCTCACCGTCGCCATCGCCGATTTGGCCGGCGGCCGTGTTTCCGACTATGGATTGATCGCCACGGCCGGCGTGCTGGCCGCCTTGCCGCCGGTGCTGATCGGTCTCGTCATGCAGCGGGCACTGATCTCGGGCCTGACCAGCGGCGGTGTGAAAGGATGACCATGACTGTAACAGGAACTCGGCCGGCCGGACTGACCGCCATCGACCGCGAAATGGCGCGCCAGCACGCCGATGCGCGTGCTTCGTTCGAGAACAACGCTGCCATGGCGGCAGACGTCGCCGCTTCGATCAGGAAGAGCGGCCGCCTGCTTCTGCTTGGCATGGGCGGCTCGCACGCCGTCGGCCGTGCCGTCGAGCCGCTCTATCGTGCACTCGGCATCGATGCGCTGGCGCTGCCACTGTCCGAGCAGCTCGGCCAGCCATTGCCGCTGGCGGACCGGACGGTGCTTGTGACTTCGCAATCCGGCGAGAGCGCCGAAGTCGTCAGATGGTTTGCGCAGGCCGGCGGCAGCTCGGACGTTTTCGGCCTGACGCTCGAAGGCGGTTCATTTCTCGCCCGCACCGCGCCTTGCCTGGTCGGCGCCGGCGGCACGGAGCTGGCTTTCGCCGCGACCCGCAGCCTGACCGTGACCCTGGCCCTGCACCTGGCCATCCTCGCGGCTCTGGGCGAGGATCCGGCTCCTGCCCTTGCCATGCTCGAGGCTCCGCAGGATTGCGATATCGCCCAAGCACTCGTCGCGCTTGGCAAGGTGGCCACGATCGTCACCTCCGGCCGCCGCCTGCAGGGCGTGGCCGAAGCCCTGGCGCTTGGCTTGACCGAACTGTCGCGGCTGCCCTGCTTTTCGCTCGAGGGCGGCCAGTTGCGGCACGGGCCGATGGAGATGCTTGGCCCGCAGATCGGTGTTGTCCTGTTTCGCGGCGCCGACCCGACTTCGGAGCTGGTGACCGCGATGGCACTTTCGGTGGTCGAAACCGGCGCGCCGCTGGTCATCTTCGACGCGTCCGGACAAGCGCCGGTCGCCGGGGCCGTCACGCTCACGTTCAAACCAGCCGCGGGGATGGCCGCTATCCTCGCAATGCTGCCGGTGGCACAGCGCCTGATGATCGCCTTCGCGGACGGTCGCGTCGACAATGCGGGCACGCCGGTGCGCACCACCAAGATCACCAGGAGCGAGTGATGCGCCCGCTGGCGGTGATCGGCAACGTCAATGTCGACCTGATCGTCGGCCCGGTCGCGCCATGGCCGAAGGCGGGAACCGAGACCGTCGTCGACCATGACGAATTGCGCGTCGGCGGCCAGGCCGGCAACACCGGGCTCGCCTGGCAAGCGCTGGGCGTCGACTTTGCGATTGCCGCCAATGTCGGTGACGACCAGTTCGGCCGCTGGCTTGGTGAGGCTTTTGGCGTCCGCGCCGCGAAATGGGCTATCCGGCCCGAAGGCACGACATTGTCGGTCGGGATGACCCACCCCGATGGCGAACGGACCTTCTTCACCACACGCGGGCACTTGCCACGCTTCGGCCTCGCCGATGTCTTGTCGGTTCTCGACGGCCCCGTACTCTCCGGTGGCTACGCCCTGCTCTGCGGCTCCTTCCTGACGGAAGACCTCACGCGCGACTACAATGCTTTTTTCGACTGGGCCGACAGCCACGGCGTTGCCGTGGCACTCGATACAGGCTGGCCGATCGATGGCTGGACCGCGGCCAATTGCGCCGCGACGAGGACGTGGCTGTCGCGCTGCGCGCTGGCGCTGTTCAACGAGGTTGAGACGGTGACCCTGGCGGGGTTGCCAAGTCCGGCGGAAGCGGCGCGTGAAATCCGATCCAGCATGAGGCAAGGCGCGACCTTCGTCGTCAAGCGCGGGCCACGCGGCGCCATCGCCATCGGCCCGGACGGCACTCTCGTCGAAGCCGCCGCGCCCGACGTCAGGGTGGTCGACACGATCGGTGCCGGCGACGTCTTCAATGCCGCCTTCCTGGCCGCATTGGCACAGGAACGGCCGCTGTCCGCTTGCCTCCGCGCCGCTACGCACGTCGCCTCGCGCGCCATTTCCACCTTGCCCCGCAACTATGGCGGGCCGATGCAGTTTGAGGGTCCCATGCATGAGCGCGCTTGAAATCCATGGCATCCGCAAGAGCTACGGCAGCGTCGAGACGCTGAAAGGCATCGACATCGCGCTGCAGAGCGGTGAATTCCTGGTGCTGCTCGGCTCGTCGGGCTGCGGAAAATCGACGCTGCTCAACATCATCGCCGGCCTTGCCGAGGCGACCAGCGGCGACGTCCTGATCGGTGGCCGCTCGATCCTCGGCGTGCACCCCAAGAACCGCGATATCGCCATGGTCTTCCAGTCTTACGCGCTCTATCCGAACCTGACCGTGCGCCGCAACATCGGCTTTGGACTGGAGATGCGCGGCGTCGCGGCCGACGAGCGCGACAGGGCGGTGAACGAAGCGGCAAGGCTGCTGCAGATCGAGGCTCTGCTCGATCGCAAGCCGAGTCAGCTTTCCGGCGGCCAGCGCCAGCGCGTCGCCATCGGCAGGGCCCTGGTGCGCAAGCCGCAGGTCTTCCTGTTCGACGAGCCGCTGTCCAATCTCGACGCCAAACTGCGCCTGGAAATGCGCACGGAATTGAAGCGCCTGCACCAAATGCTGCGGACGACCGTCGTCTACGTCACCCATGACCAGATCGAGGCGATGACGCTGGCCAGCCGCATCGCCGTCATGCGCGACGGCCGGATCGAGCAGCTCGGCACCCCCGAGGAGATCTACAACGACCCGGCGACACTGTACGTCGCCGGCTTTGTCGGCGCGCCGTCGATGAACATGCTGCAGGCCACCGTCACCGACGGCAAGCTGGCCATTGCCGGATCCGATGTACGGATCCCAGTGCCGGCACGCTATGCGAATGCGGCACGCGAGGGCGCACAAATGGTCGTCGGCATCAGGCCGGAAGCGCTGCGTGCGGCGACCGGAGCCGCCGCGGAGCCGTCACTGCCCGTGGAGATCGAGGTCGTCGAACTGACCGGGCCCGAGCTGGTCACCACGGCGCGGATCGGCACGCAACGGCTGACGGCTAGCCTGCCGCCGCGGGCCCAATTCGCCAAGGGCGAACAGCGCAACCTCGCCTTCGACGAGGCCGCGCTTCGCTTGTTCGATCCTTCGACGGGCAAGGCCCTGTAAGCGCCGTCGATTGAACGATCGCGGCAGCGTCGTCCTCCTCGCGCGCAGGCAAGCCTATTTGGCGATATCGAGAAGTGACGATACCAGCAGGTCCCGTTCGTCCTTTGACAGCACGTCGGAATCGAACAGGTTCATGCTGCGCAGTCCTTCAATGGCGAGATAGCAGACCAGAAGGGATTTGAGGTCCGGCGCCTCGCCCTTCAGGCGCTCGAAAAGCTGCCGCTTGAATGTCTTGATCGGCATCATGAAATCGGGATCCTCGGCGATCGCCGAGAATATCCAGGACGCCGATGGCTGCTTCTCCTCGCAATCCTCGGCTGACAGCTTGATATAGACGGCGAGGGGATTTTTGCCCTTGTCGTTGCTGTTGGCGGATTCCAGCGCTTGCTCGAAATCGCGCAGATAGCCTTCGACCAGGCCTTGCATCAATTTCGCCTTGGTGGGGAAGTTGTAGAGCAGCCCGCCCTTCGACACGCCGGCGCGGTTGGCGACGGCATCGAGCGACAGGCTGCCGGGCCCGGATTCCCGGGCAACATCAGCCGCCGCGGCGAGAATCTTCTCGCGCGAGTTCGGTCGTTGGGCTCTCATGGCGCCTCCCATCGCAAGCTTAGGCCCAATTGACAAGACCGTCCAGACGGTACAGTAAGACCGCCACTATTTGAAATCGGGACCCGCAGTCGATATGTGTCCCGATGTCCGCGCTTCGCGCCGGATTTTCGACTGAGGGGACTTCCTTGTTCAAGCGCATACTCCGTGTCTTTATCGTTATTGTGGTCCTTGCCGTGCTCGTCATCGTGGTCGGCGGGATCGTCGGTTTCAACTTCCTGCGCGACAACGGCATCAAGCAGTATTTCGCCACCATGAAGCCGCCGGCGGCGACCGTGTCGACAACCATCGCCAAGCCGTCGAACTGGACACCGGGCGTCGAGGCCATCGGTACGGTGCGGGCCGTGCGCGGTGTCGACCTGACGGTCGAGACCGCCGGCATCGTCAAGGAAATCCCCTT
This sequence comes from Mesorhizobium sp. B2-7-3, assembly GCF_006440715.1. Taxonomy (NCBI): domain Bacteria; kingdom Pseudomonadati; phylum Pseudomonadota; class Alphaproteobacteria; order Hyphomicrobiales; family Phyllobacteriaceae; genus Mesorhizobium; species Mesorhizobium sp. B2-7-3. Next base: position 248,445 of record NZ_VFTY01000002.1, on the reverse strand, counting down.
CCATGCCAACCAGAAGGTGGCGGCCAACGCGGTGCTGCTGCAACTCGACGACGCCGTCGAGCGCGCCGATCTCGATGCGCAGAAGGCGCAGGCGGCACTCGATCAGACCACGCTGACCCGCGCCGTCGAACTGACAAGGCGTGGCGTCGGCTCCGACTCGACGCTGGACACGGCGCGTGCGGCGGCGTCCGCTTCGGCGTCCCAGGTCACTAGGCTGCAGGCCGTGCTCGACCAGAAGCAGCTTACCGCACCTTTCGCCGGCACGGTCGGCATTCCGAGGATCGACCTCGGCCAGTATCTGGCACCCGGCACCGCGGTGGTGACGCTGCAGGACCTCGACACGATGCGGGTCGACTTCTCGGTTCCCGAACAGCAGCTGCCGCTGCTCAAGATTGGCCAGACGGTCCGCCTGGGCCTTGGCGGCAGCGACGACATGCCCTTTGCCGGCGCCATTCGCGGCATCGACCCCAAGATCGACCCCTCCAGCCGGCTGGTGAACATCCGGGCGGAAGTTGCCAATCCCGAAGGCAAATTGACCCCAGGTCAGTTCGTGCAGGTGCGTGTCGAACTGCCCGAGGAGCAGAACGTGCTGTCACTGCCGCAGACGGCACTGACCACCAGCCTCTATGGCGACTACATATTCGTGGTGCAGCCGGCGAAGCCCGCCGGGGCAGCCCCGGCGCAGCCAGCCAAGCCGGACGAAAAGCCGGCGGCGGCCACCGACAAGCCCGCGGATGCCAAGGCGGCAGACGCCAAGCCGGCAGACGCCATGAAACCCGCCGCCGATGCCATGAAGCCGGCCGCTGACGCAGCCAAGCCAGCGGACAAGGCCGCTGCCGATGCCGCCAAGCCAGCGGCGGCCGATCCGGCCAAGCCGGCGGCGGAAGGCGACAAACCGGCGCTTGTGCTGTCACAGGTCTTCGTCAAGCCCGGCCGCCGCAATCAAGGCATGGTCGAGATCGTCGAAGGGCTGAAGGCCGGCGACGAGGTCGTCACCGCGGGCCAGAACCGCCTCTTCAACGGCATGACCGTCAACGTCGACAACACGATCGACCCGACCAAATCGGCGAACAAGCAGGCCGACCAGCAATGAGCTTTTCCGATCTCTTCATCCGCCGGCCCGTCCTTTCGACGGTTCTTGCCTGCATGATCCTGCTGCTCGGTTTCCAGGGCATCTTCAACCTGTCGATCCGGCAGTATCCGAAGGTCGACGAGACCGCGATCACAATCACGACAGCCTATCCGGGCGCCAGCGCCGACCTGATCCAGGGCTTCATTTCCGCCCCGATCGCGCGCGCCGTCGCCTCGACCGAGAACATCGACTACGTAACCTCGTCCAGCCGTCCCTCCTCCAGCACCGTGACGGTGCAGATGAAGCTCGGTTCCAACCCAGACGTCGCGTTGACCGAAGTGCTGTCCAAGGTCCAGGGCGTGCGCGGCACCTTGCCGGACGCCTCCAAGGACCCGGTCATCGTCAAGGGTACGGGTCAGCAGTTCGCGATGATGTACATCTCGATGCAGAATCCGAACATGACCAAGGAGCAGCTGACCGAGTATATCGAGCGCGTCATCAGGCCCCGCATGTCAACGGTCGAAGGCGTCGCCGACGTGCAGATCTTCGGCGCCCAGGAATACTCGATGCGCGTCTGGATCGACCCGGTCAGGCTTGCCGCGCGCGGCGTGACGGCGGCCGAAGTACTGACAGCGATCAACAATTCCAACTTCCTGTCGGCGCCCGGCAACACCCAGAACGAATATGTCGTCTCGTCGATCACCGTGCGCTCGACGCTGCAGACACCGGAAGCCTTCGCCGCGCTGCCATTGCGCTCGACCGACGGCAATGTCGTGCGCCTGCGCGACGTGGCCCGCGTCGAACTGGCCGCCGCGAACACCGACACCAGGGTTTCCTTCAACGGCAAGCCCGGCACCTTCCTCGCCATCTTCCCGACCCCGGCAGCCAATCCGCTGACCACGGCGGCGGCACTCACCAAGCTCGTCCCGCAGATTCAGGAGACGCTGCCGAAGGGCATGACGATCGAAGTCGTCTACGACGCGACCGGACAGATCAGCGCCTCGATCGACGAGGTGTTCAAGACCATCGGCGAGGCGGTCGCCATCGTCGTCGTCGTCATCCTCCTCTTCCTCGGTTCGTTCCGCTCGGTGCTGATGCCGATCATCACCATCCCGCTGTCGCTGATCGGCGTCTGCTTCCTTTTGTTCGCGGTAGGCTATTCGATCAACCTTCTGTCGCTGCTGGCCATGGTGCTGGCGATCGGCCTTGTGGTCGACGACGCCATCGTGGTGGTGGAAAATATCCACCGTCACATGGAAGAGGATCACATGCCGCCCATGCAGGCAGCCTTCAGCGGCATGCGCGAGATCGCGTCGGCCATCGTCGCCATGACCATGACGCTGGCCGCCGTGTTCGCGCCGCTGGCCTTCACCGGCGGCCTGACCGGCGCCCTGTTCCGCGAATTCGCGGTGACGCTCGCCGGATCGGTGGTGCTGTCTGGCATCATTGCTATCACCATCACGCCGATGATGTCGGCGCGCCTCCTGAAGCCCGGCAATGCCGGCCGTTTCCAGCGCATCGTCGACGGCACCTTCGCGCGCGTCGAGCATGTCTACGAGCGCGCCGTCACCGGATCTCTTAACTATCGCCCGCTGACGCTGCTCATCGTGCTGGCGCTTGTCGGTGTGACCGGCTTCATGTTCACCAAGACCTCGACGGAACTGGCGCCGGAAGAGGATCAGGGCTTCCTGCTCTCGCTGGTGACGGGGCCGCGCTATGCGACCTCCGATTATACCGAGACGTACGTCAATCAGATCCTGGGCCTGGTGAAGGACATTCCCGAAACGCGGGCGCAATTCTCGGCCGTCGCCTTCGGTGGTACGACCAACAGCGCCTTCGTCGGTTTTGCCTTCAAGGATTGGGCGGAGCGGAAGCGCAATTCGAAGGAGCTGCAGGCCGACATTACGGCTCGTATCGCCAAGGTGGCGGGTGTCCAGGCCTTCGTCTTCGCGCCGCCGACTCTGCCGGGCTCTGGCGGCGGCTTGCCGATTTCCATGGTGGTGCGCTCGACCGGCGATTCCGCTCAGGTCTACGAGGAAGCCGAGAAAATCAAGAACAAGGCGCAGGCCTCGGGCCGCTTCATCGTCGTGCAGAATTCGATGGCCTATGACGCACCGCAGGTGACGGTGACCATCGATCGCGACCGCGCCGCCGCCCTCAACCTGCCGATCGCCGATATCGGCCGGACGCTGACGCTGCTGGTCGGCGGTGCCGAAGTGGCGCAATTCGACCGCGACTCCAACTCCTATGACATCATCCCGCAGGTGCCGCAGGAATTCCGCGACAACCCTGAAAAGCTCGGCGAATACTTCGTGCGCAGCGTGACGGGAGAGATGGTGCCGTTGTCGGCCGTGGTGACGATTTCGAACAATGCGTCGCCGGCGGCGATCGAGCAGTTCAACCAGCTGAATTCGTCGACGATCTCGGCGCTGCCGCTGCCCGGCGTCACCACGGGCGACGGTTTGAAAGTGCTCGAGGACATCGCCAGGGAGAGCCTGCCCGACACTTTCTTCATCGATTATTCCGGCCAGTCCCGGCAGGAGAAGGAACAGGGCAACACGATCCTGATCGCTTTCGGCGCGGCCGTCATCGTCATCTACCTGGTGCTGGCGGCGCAGTTCGAAAGCTTCCGCGATCCGCTGATCATCATGATGGCGGTGCCACTGTCGATCTTCGGCGCGATCGTGCCGCTCAATCTGGGCCTCGGCACGCTCAACATCTATACCCAGGTCGGACTGATCACGCTGATCGGCCTGATCACCAAGCACGGCATCCTGCTGGTCGAATTCGCCAACCAGCAGCGAGAACTGCATGGCATGCGGCGGCGTGACGCCATCATCGCCTCGGCCAAGGTGCGCCTGCGGCCGATCCTGATGACGACGGCGGCGATGGCGCTGGGCGTGGTGCCGCTGATCGTTTCCAGCGGCGCCGGTGCCGCGGCCCGCTATTCGATGGGCCTGGTCATCTTCACCGGCATCCTGGTCGGCACCATGTTCACACTGTTCGTCGTACCGATGTTCTATACCTTCATCGCCAGCAAGGACCTGCCGCATCTGGCGGAAAAGCCGGATCCCAAGCTGATGCCGGCGCTGCCGAGCTGAGGCACGGGGCGCAAGACACAAAAAGAGGCCGGGATTTCTCCGGCCTTTTTTTGGCGATCGCTCCAGCAACTCCGGCATAATGGCCGAATGCGGCAACCTGCCTGCTACTTGACGATGACGATGCTGGTGTTGGCCGCTCCGAACGTCTCGACGAGCTGGTAGAAATCGGCGGCGTTGTCCGGGTGCAGCCGTACGCAGCCATGCGATGCGGGCTGGCCGAGGCGCTTGATGGCATAGGTGGCGTGGACCGCGTAGCCGCCGCTGAAAAACACCGAATGTGGCATCGGCGCGTTGTCGTATTTCTTCGAGTACCACATCTCATGCATGCGCGTCGGCTTGAACGAGCCGGTCGGCGTCACGTGCGCCCTGTCGCCAGTGGAAACCTTCCAGGCGAAAGTCGGCCGGCCGTCGACCGAGACTTCCATGACCTGCTGCGACAGCGAAACGCGGGCAACGATGCTGTTGGCGGCATGGGCGGCGTTGGCGCCGAACAGAAGTGCACTGCCCATGAGCGTGGCGGCGGTGATGTTGATCAACTTTGCGGAAATGGTGGTGTGCATGATGTCCCCTCTCTCTGCCGGCCCGGCCGGCTCCAATTTGATGACGCGGCTTATCCCAGCGGCATGTTTCGAAAGGACTTCGCTAAATGCTCGTTTGTGTTTCGAATCTGTTTCCGCTGATTAACAGGACAATCACCCTGTTTGATGGCGCTCCATTCCGGACACGGGGCCAAGGATGAAGGAGTCAGGCATTCACTCTGAAACGAAAGTTCGAGTTGTCTCCTACATGAAAGAGTTTGTCTCAATCCGAAACCAATCTGCAACAAAGTGCGGTTTTGGGCGGCATGATCCGGATACCGACCGGATGCAAAAGTTGACGCAACGAAAGCAGACGGCAACGACCAAGGGAACGAAAACGAACATACGCTCCTGGCTCTTCAGGATCAGCATCACGGCGGCGGCTGTCGGCGGCGGCACCATTGCCGGCGGCCCCGTGCGCGGCTGGCGGCGATGAGTTCGAGCGGCATTTCGACCCTGCACGTCGCCCTGTTTGCGCCACGGTCTGGATCGTTTCCAGCCTGCGCATCGCCCAGTTGAAGGCCCTCTGGCGGGTTGGCCTTCGGCTGCTGGCATTGCGCGGCCCCTCCGGCAACTTGCTGCCGAGAGGACCGAAGGCCCGCGCCGCGACGGGGGGCTCCGTGGGCGGCGCGGGCACTTCGGGAGTTCCTGAAGCGACCCGCTACACAGTCATCTTTTTGGGGAATTCAGATCATGAAGACAAAATTCGCGGCTTCCGTGCTTTCCGCACTGCTCTATGCGCAGGGCCTGCTCGGCTTTGCCGCACTCGCCAGCGTGCTGCTCAAGGAACGCGCTCACGCAAGCGAGTTCGCCGTCGGCGGCGAAATGGCCTCGGGCCCGTCATTGCTGGTAGTGCGCTGAACCTCGCGGGCATCGGCGCGGGAAAATGGAAAGTCCGATGCTCATCCGGCGAACCAGCAGGAAAACACAGCCGTCAGTCGGCGAATTGCCGTGGCGGATCGAACCTGTAGCCGGCGCCGCGTATGGTGGTGATGGTCTCGGTGTCGAGCTTGCGGCGCAGTCGCACGATGCGCGAGTCGATCGAGCGATCGAAGGCGTCGGCATTCTCGGCCGGCGCGGCTGCGATAATGTCGTCCCGCGTCAGTACCTTGCGCGGGCTCGCCAGGAACAGCCTGAGGAGCGCCACCTGGCCGGGCGAGAGCTGCTCCTGCGTACCGGAGCGATGCATGACCATCGCCGATCTCAGGTCGACGGTTGCGTTCTCCAGCACGATCAGCTCCTGGGTACCCCTGCCGCGCCGCGAAAGCAGGCCACCGACACGCGCGGCGAGTTCCCTGACATTGAGCGGACTTTCGACGACGTCGGCGGCGCCGAGCTCGAGCGCCAACACCTTGTCGAGGAGATCGGCCGGCCGGCATATCAGGATGAAATCCGGTCCATGCTCCCCACCCCCAGCTTGGCCGCCAAAACGCCTGAGCAGATCCCGCCCTTCCGCCTGGCTGAGACTGTCCCCGACAACGACAACGTCGATGCCGCCGCCCGACAGCAGCGATTCCGCCTCCCAGGGCTGCCGCGCCCGGCGCACGTCGTGGCCCCGCCGCTCGAGATGGTCGGCAAGCTCGCTCGCGACGACCTCGGCGACGGAAACAAGCGCGATGACGGCTCGTGCGGCCATGTTTTCCAACCGTTCCCTGGCAACCGGATATGAGTGCTGGACATCATGTTTATACCCAATCTACTTTCCACTGAAAGTGGGAGCGAGAGCATCGTGCGGGCAAGAATTGTCATCGTCGAGGATGAGCCCGACCTCAGGGACGCGGTCGCCGAATATCTCGGCGCCGCCGGCTATGATGTTTCGACCGCTGAAACCGCGGCCGCCGCGCGCGGCCTGATCGAGACGCAGTCCTTCCATCTGGCTATCCTCGACATCGCCATGCCGGGCGAGGATGGCTTGTCGCTCGGCCGCTGGCTGCGCTCGAAAATGCCGATCGGCATCATCTATGCGACCGCTGCCGGCACCGCGCTCGACCGCATCGTCGGACTGGAACTCGGCGCCGACGACTATATCGTCAAGCCGTATGAACTGCGCGAGGTGCTGGCCAGGGTGCGCAGCGTGCTGCGCCGTGTTCCCCAGCCGACGGAGCCGCAGGACAGGAAGGCCAGCACGGATCGCCGCTCCGTCGCTTTCGGCCCCTTCCAGGCCGATCTCGACGGCAGGATGGTCACCGGCGCCAACGGCACGGTGATCGACATGGCCAAGAGCGAATTCGACGTGCTGGAGGTTTTCCTGACCCGCGCCAACCGGCTGCTGACCAGGGCCGCGATCTCCGAGGCGATCGGCTTCACCGAGGATCCGGAATCGTCGCGCGCCGTCGATATCCGCATCATGCGCCTGCGCAAGAAGATCGAGACGGACCCGGCCAACCCGAAATTCCTGCGCACGGTGCGTGGCGAAGGCTATATTTTCTCGCTGCCGGCCGGCGACGGCAGCTGAGCGTCAGACCGAGGAAGTCCGCTCCGCAGCCGTTGCCAGCCGATCGATTGGCGTGACTCTGGACTAATGGCTGACAATGATGGGCGACACGGCAAGCACGGACATGCAGGGTTTCAGGCAGGGCGCGGCGATGGCCGCCGTGCGTGTCGTGCGCCGGCTGCGCGAGGCCGGCGACTGGCAGCGCGAAATGGACGGCATACTGGAGACGCTGTGCCACGCCATGGAGTGCCAGCGCGGCATCCTGTTCCGCCTGCGCGAATTGCCCGGCCAGGGTTTCGCCCAGTCGGTCGCTGCCTACTGGATCGATCCTGACTTCGGCGGCGAACTGGCCTCACCGACCGTCATCATGCAGTCGATCGTCAATTCGGATCCGCTGCTTGAGCGGCTGGCCGAGGATGAGCGGCAGGGCAAGATTTTCGCTGGCCATACGCGCGATCTCGAAGGATTCCTGAGGGCCGATTTCGAGAAGCAGAACATCAAGTCGTTCCTGTCGGTCTCGGTCTTCGCGCACGGCCATCTGTGGGGCACGCTGGCCGTCAATGACTGCGTCGAAGAGCGGGAATGGACCGACGAGGAGGAGGCGACGCTGCACATCGTCGCCCTCGCCATCGGCGACGCTATCGAACACTCGCCCTCGGACGCCCATGCCAGCGAAGTGATCCGCCGCACCATGCTGCAGGCCTCGCTCGACGCCATTATCGTCATCGACGAGGCCGGGTCGATCATCGAATTCAATCCGGCCGCCGAGAAGATGTTCGGCTTCCTGCGCAGCGATATCCTCGGCAAGGACCTGCTCGACACGGTCGTTCCTGAATATTACCGCAAGGGCTATGCCTCGGGGGCCGACTACATGTCCGGCCGCGGCGCCCCGATGGTCGGCCAGCGGCTCGAGACCGTGACGCAGAATGCCGCCGGCGAGGTGTTTCCGATCGAACTGACGGCGACCGAGATGCGGGTCGCCGACCGCCGCCTAATCTTTGGCTCGATCCGCGACCTGCGCGACAGGCTGCGCGCCGAGGAAGAGATCAACCGGCAGCGCGAGAAGTTGCACCAGAACGAGAAGATGGCGGCGATGGGCTCGCTGCTTGCCGGCGTCTCGCACGAACTCAACAATCCGCTGGCCGTCGTCGTGGCCCAGTCGACGCTGCTGCATGAATTCGCCTCGGATCCGCAGACCAAGGTCCGGGCCGAAAAGGTTCGTGCCGCCGCCGAGCGCTGCGGGCGCATCGTCAAAAGCTTCCTGTCGATGGTCCGCCTCCATCCGGCGGCACAGGCCGAGACCGATCTCAACCAGGTGATCCGCGCCGCTCTCGAAGTGACCGCCTACGGCGCGCGCTCGAGCGGCATCGTCATCGATACCGATTTCGCGCCAGGTCCGCTGCTCGCCATGGCCGATGCCGACCACGTGACACAGGTGGCGGCCAATTTCCTCATCAACAGCCAGCATGCCCTAGCCGGCGTCGCCGGCGACCGCCTGATCAAGGTGCGGAGCTTCCGCAGCGATCGGGGCAATCCCGGTTTCTCGGTCGAGGACAACGGGCCCGGCATTCCCGAAGCCATCCGTTCGCGCATTTTCGAATCCTATTTCACCACCAAGCCGGTCGGCGTCGGCACCGGCATTGGCCTGTCGATCTCGAAATCGATCATCGAACGGCACAACGGCAATGTCTGGTTCGAGGAGGTGTTGCCGAGAGGCGCGCGTTTCGTCGTCCAGTTGCCGGCGATCTCTGCGGGCATCGCCGCCGGCGGCGAAAGCCAGCCACGATCGAGCGGCCTGCGCCATGCGCTGATCATCGATGACGAGCCTGACGTCGCCGGTTCCCTGTCCGATATTCTCGAACTGATGGGCATCAAGTCGCGGATCGCGCCGCTCTGGGAATCGGGCGCCGCCACCTTGGGTGGCCACATGCCCCCCGATATCGTCTTTTCGGATCTGCGCATGCCCGGCATATCAGGCATTTCGATCTACCGCGAACTGCTCGCCGAACGGCCCGACCTGGCGCGGCGTTTCGTGCTCGTCACCGGCGACCTGATCGGCGCGAAGGCGGAAGTCGAAGCCTTGCCGTCGCAGCAGCGGCCACAGATCCTCGAAAAACCGTTCAGCACGCTGGATGTACGCAGTGTGCTTTCGACCATCGCCGAGCAGGCCGCGTTGAAAGCATAAAAAAGGCTCCCGGCCGACATCGCGGCGGGAGCCGAAGCGAGCGCGAGAAGCGCTCGGGGAGGTAGGGCATGATCCCCAAACGGGAACCGGTTTCGGGATCATGCCCCGGCAGAAACGCAGAGGCAGAAATCAGAAGATGTTGGGCGTGCTGGTCAGCGGCGCGGCGTTGGCGATCATGCGGATCGCGCGGGTCTTGTGCGTTCCGGACTCCTCGGCAATGGCGCGCAGGCAATCCACGCTCTCGGCGCCCCAGGCCTGCCCCCTGCAGGCGAAATCGATTGTCGGCATAGGCAGGCGGGCGGTCGTGGTCGTGGTCGGCGCGCCTTCGATGACGTTGGCGGGCGGGTTCAACGAAGCGAAGGCTGGGCCGACCGTCGGCGTGAACGCCATGCCGGCGAAGGCGCAAGCAGCCAGCGCCATGAACATTCCCATCGGGTGGTCGCTGGCGCGCTGGCGAAGGGCCAGCTTCGGGCGGCGGCCAGCGCGCTCTGGAGCTTGAAAGCGGTTGCCGCTGGTGATCTGGACTTTCGCATGCATCATCATCCCCTTCGTTGATTTTCTTTTTGCGATTAAACGAATTTAATCGCGCCTTGTAACGGTGCAAAGGTGACGAGAGCTTGGCAATGTAACCGGATTGAAACATCGATACGGGCAAAACCGGGCAGGGTCGGTCATTGGCTGTTTTGGCCCGGGGGGTGGCGGTTGCAAGACGTGCACGACCGGTAGCCGCGTGAACGATTGGCGGCGCGAGCCAGCGATCGGGGGCAGTTACGGAACTCTGGCTAAGATCCGGATTTTCCGGGGTTTTCGAAGCCCGCAACGGCGCGGGATTCCCATGGAACCAGCGCCGACATTTTCGCTGCGGAACAGTCACATTTCCACAAGCCATTGCATTTCAATGCAAAATATGATTATATTGAATGCATATTCAATAAAAGAAGAGACGTTTTATGAACCCGCACCTCCGTGACGTGGCAATCCCGAACGATTGGGACCGGCGGGGACTGCCGGGCTGGAGCTACCATTCCGACGCCCTTCTCGAACTGGAGAAAGAGCATGTGTTCCGCAATCATTGGCAGATCGTCGGGCATGTCTGCGACATCCCGGACGCCGGCGACTACCTCACCATGGATGTCATTGGCGAACGCGCCCTGATCGTGCGCGGCAAGGACGGCGTGGTGCGCGGTTTCAACAACATGTGCCGCCACCGCGGCAGCCGCGTCGTGGCCGACAGCCAGGGCAATTGCAAGAACGCGCTGGTCTGTCCGTTCCACGGCTGGGTCTACAATCTCGACGGCACGCTGCGCGGTGCCGCCCGCCCGCGCTCCTTCCCCGACCTCGACAAGACCGAGTTCGGCCTGATGCCGCTCGACCTCGAAATCTGGATGGGCTTCATCTTCATCCGCTTCCGCAATGGCGGGCCACAACCCTCCGTCGCCGAGCTGCTGAGGCCGATCGAACCCGAATTCGCGCATTACAAGGCCGCCGACATGGTGCCTTCCTGGGGCATCTGGACCCAGAAGACGCCGGTCAACTGGAAGTCGGTGCGCGACGTCGACAATGAAGGCTATCATGTCGCCATGGCGCATCCGGCCTTGCAGGATCTCTACGGCGCCACCTATTTCGACGAGCCCTTCGTCAATGGCGTGTCGCGCTCCTTCGCCACCTACAACCCGCATGCCGGCCGCCGCTGGAGCGTGAAGAACTACGTCAAGATCGCGCCGGAGCCGACGCATCTGCCTGACCATCTCAGGAAGGCCTGGGTCTATTACGGCATCTTCCCCAACGCCGTTCTGTCGGTGATGCCGGAATCAGTGCAGTTCTATCAGGAGTTCCCGCTGTCGACGGGTGAGACGCTGCTGCGCGGCGCCATCTATCGCTACCGCGACGAGAGCCGAGAGCAGGCCGCCGCCCGCTACCTCTCCTTCCGCATCGATCGCGACACCATGTCGGAAGATGTGCAGCTCTCGGTCTGGTCGAACGAATCCATGCTGTCCGAGGCTTTCGATGGCTTTTATCTCTCCGACCTCGAATATGGCGTGCGCACCCACCACGACCACCTGCGCAAGCAGGTTCCGGTGCTCGGCCTGGAAACAGCGCCGGAAGAAAAGGACATGTGGAATTTGAACGACGCGCTGCGGAGCCGGGCGTAACAACCCTGCTGATTGGCGAAGCCGCCGATGACAGCGCCCCTCTCCCCATCAGCGCTGCTCCTCATCCGCCTTCGAGCACCTTCTCCCCGTAAAAACGGGGAGAAGGAAGAAACTCACCCCTGCCACACACCCTCTTTCCTGAGATCTTCCATCGTGCGTGAAATACCCTCGCGCAGGATGCCGACCATGTCGTCGATCTGCTCGCGCGTAATGACGAGCGGCGGCGACATAACGCACATGTTGATCAGCGGCCGCACCAGCAGGCCAAGCTCGTGGCAGTGGGCGTCGATGCGTTTGCCGACATCCTTGTCGAGCTGCAGCGGATCCTTGCTTTCGCGATCGGCGACGCATTCGACACAGCCCATCAGCCCGACGCCGCGCACTTCGCCGACCAGCGGCAGCTCTTCCAGCGTCTTCAATTGCGCCTGGAAATAGGGCGCGACCGCCTGCGTGTGAGCAAGCACGCTCTCTTCCAGCAGGTCGAGATTCTTCAAGGCCACGGCACAGCCGACCGGATGGCTGGTGTAGGTCAGGCCATGGCCGAACATCGCGTCGGGATGGTTGGAACGGCGTAATTCCTCCAGCAACCGCTCCGAGATGATGACGCCGCCAAGCGGGAAATAACCCGAGGTGACGCCCTTTGCGAAAGTGATCATGTCGGGGTCGATGCCGAACACGTCGCCCGAGGCAAAGACATGGCCCAGACGTCCGAAGCCCGTCACCACCTCGTCGGAGATATAAAGAATATCCTTGGCGCGGCAGATCTCGCGGATGCGCCTGAGGTAGCCGTCCGGCGGAATGATGACGCCACCGGACGCCTGTATGGGTTCGCCGACGAACGCGCCTATTCTGTCGGCACCGACACGCGCGACCGTATCGCGGAACTGGTCGACAAGGAAATCGGTGAAAGCGGCGATGCTCATGCCTTTCGGCCGGCGGAACGGGTCGGGGGAGGCGAGCTTGACCACCAGATCGTCGGCGCCATCCATCCAGTCGCGGTCGCGCGGGCGGCCGTTGAGCGAGGCCGAGAGATAGGTTGAGCCATGATAGGCGCCGCCACGGCTTAGGATCAGCTTCTTTTCCGGCCGGCCGCGCACATTGTTGTAAAACTGCATGAAGCGCAGCGCCGTCTCGACCGCCGAGGAACCGCCCGTGGTGTAGAAGACGTGGCTGAGGTCGCCTGGGGCATGGCCGGCGATGCGCTTGGCAAGCTCCGCCGACGGCGCGTTCATCGTGTACCAGGGCGTGTTGTAGGACAGCGCCATCGCCTGGTCGTACATCACCTTGGCGAGTTCCTCGCGACGATGCCCGACATTGACGCACCACATGCCGGCCGGGCCGTCGATCAGCCGCTTGCCGGTGCTGTCGGTAATGTAGATGCCATCGCCCTCGCCGATCAGCGCGCGCGCCTCCGAACCGACGGAGCCGGCGTAGGGCCAGGGCTGGATGAGATGACGCCTGGCCAGCTCGACCGCATCGTCGCCGCCAGAACCAGCCGTTTCGCGTGCCTTCAGATCCCTCACAGCCGCCATTATCGCCTCCACATCATCCCCGAATTTTCCGGGCATCAATCCGGTTCGCCACGGCCGAAATCGCCGCCCCGCTCGCATGATTTTGAATGTCCGTTCAATCAATATTGCAGAATTAGCGCTTGATTTCAATCCGCGGATGCGCGCATGATGAAAGAAAGCCGGCAAGGGGAACAATAGCCGGCGCCAGCCCAATGGGATGCCGTATGGCGGGACAGTCCAGGCCAGCAATCGAGATCACACCCGGAGCCCGTCCCCCCGGAGTCTGGCAATGACGGTGGCTGCGGAAGGGTCGCCCCCGTTGGGCCTGACGCGGGCCAGACGAAATGCCCTTCTGCAATCCGAGCCTGTACAAGGCTTTGCCCTGATCAGCCCGACCTTTCTCTACGCTCTCATCCTTCTGGTCCTGCCGATCCTGGTGGTCATCGCCCATTCCTTCTGGACGCAGCACTACCTGACCATCGACCGCACCTTCACGCTGGAAAACTATCGCGTCGCACTGACCGAGCCGATCTACCGCGATCTGTTGTGGCGCTCGCTCTACATCTCGCTGACGGTCAGCCTGTTCACCGTCGTCCTCGCCTACCCGATCGCCTATTTCATTTCCTTCCATGGCGGCCGTCACAAGAGCCTGTGGCTGTTCCTCATAACCATCCCGTTCTGGACCAGCTATCTCTTGCGCGTGATGTCGTGGAAGGTCATCCTGGGCTATAACGGCGTCTTGAATTCCGGCCTGATGGGTCTGGGCATCATCGACGAACCGTCGACCGCCCTGCTCTACAATTCGAGCGCCGTCATCATCACGCTCACCCATGCCTGGGCGGCCTTCGCCATCCTGCCGATTTTCGTGTCCCTGGAGAAGGTCGACCGCACGCTGGTCGAAGCGGCCACCGACCTTGGCGATGGACCCTTCCGGTCGTTCCTGCGCGTGACCTTGCCGCTGTCGGCGCCAGGCATCATTTCCGCGGCGCTGATCGTCATGATCCCGACTGTCGGCGACTATGTCACGCCAAAGCTCGTCGGCGGCAAGGATGGCGTCATGATCGCCAATGCCATCCAAGCGCAGTTCGGCAAAGCCGCCAACTGGCCGCTCGGTGCCGCACTTTCCGTCACCACCATGCTGATCGTCTCTCTGATGGCCGGCGGCACGGTGCTGATCATCCGCGGCTTGCAAAGGATGGCGCGATGAAGGCGCGGCGCTTCCTGCCGGGCGGCTGGCTGTCGGCCTATGCGTTCCTCTATATCGTCTTCCTCTATCTGCCCGTCATCTTCCTGCCGATCTTCTCGGTCAACACGGCGGCGACGCCGAAATTCCCGCTGACCGGCTTCACCCTGCAATGGTACGAAGACCTGCCGCGCACGCCGGCGCTGCTCGATGCCGCCTGGAACAGCCTGATCGTCGGCGTCTCGGCAGCCATCCTCTCCACCGTACTCGGCATCCTCGCCGCCCGCTCGATCACCCGCTACCGCTATCCCGGCCGCCGCGCCATCAACGGTCTGATCATGGCCCCGCTTGTGCTGCCCGAAGTGATCGTCGCCATCTCGATGCTGCTGGTGATGCTGCAGTTGGGCCTCGGTCTTTCGCTGTTCACTGTCGTGCTCGGCCACGTCCTGGTCTGCATTCCCTATTCGATGACGGTGCTGACTTCCGGCTTCGAGGGTTTCGACCGCAGCCTCGAGGAAGCCTCCGCCGATCTCGGCGAAAGCGCCTTCGGCACTTTCCGGCGTGTAACGCTGCCGATGGTGGCGCCGGCGATCATTTCCAGCCTTCTGGTCTGCTTCACCATCTCGCTGGACGAATTCATCATCGCCTTCTTCCTCACCGGCACCGAGGCGACGCTGCCGATCTACATCTGGGGCCAGTTGCGTTTCGCCTCGAAACTGCCCGGCGTGCTGGCGCTGGGCACGCTGCTTTTGGTTGCCTCTTTCCTGTTGATGACAATTGCTGAAATCCTGCGTCGCCGCGCGGCCAGACGCACCCAGAACGAGGGAGGCCTCTATGCCTGAGCAGCCGCGGATCGAGCGCCCTCACGCGGACAGGATCCAATCCGAAAGATCGATGATCGAGATCCGCAATGTCACCCGCAGCTATGGGGCGTTCAAGGCGCTGGACGACGCCTCCCTGACCATCAGGGAAGGCGAGTTCTTCTCGCTGCTCGGCCCGTCGGGCTGCGGCAAGACCACGCTTTTGCGCATGATCGCCGGCTTCGACAATCCGACCAGCGGTTCGATCGCGGTTGGCGGCCAGCCCATGGAAGGCATACCGGCTAACCGCCGGCCGACCAACATGGTGTTCCAGAGCTACGCGATCTTCCCGCACCTCAATGTCGAGCAGAACGTCGCCTACGGGCTGAAGCGGTTGAAGCTGCAGGGTGACGAAGAGAAGCGCCGGGTCGAGGAGGCGCTGGCGCAGGTCTCGCTCACCGGCCTCGGCAAGCGGCTTGCCACGGAGCTTTCCGGCGGCCAGCGGCAGCGCGTCGCGCTCGCCCGCGCCCTGGTGATGCGACCTAAGGTGCTTTTGCTCGACGAGCCGCTGTCGGCGCTCGACAAGAAGCTGCGCGAGCAGATGCAGGTCGAACTGCGCCGCCTGCAGCAGGCCGTCGGCATTACCTTCGTCCTGGTCACCCACGATCAGTATGAAGCGCTCGCAATGTCCGATCGCATCGCCGTGATGTTCGGCGGCAAGATCGCGCAGGTCGCCTCCCCGAAGGAAATCTACCAGCGCCCGGTAAACCGCCAGGTCGCCGACTTCCTTGGCGGCATGAATTTCGTCAAGGCCGAGATCGTCGAGGAGAACGGCGCCTCGCTGATCGTCGACACGCTGGGTTTCGGCCGTATCAAGACCGACAAGCCGAAGGCTTTCGTGCGCAATGGCGGCGGCGCGACGCTCGGCATCCGACCGGAGCGCCTGCGCGTGCTGTGGGACAACGCGACAGCCAAGTTCGAGGTCGCCGGCAAGGTGGTGGAACGCCACTATTTCGGCGAGATCACCCATCTGATCGTCGAAATCCCTGGCCTGGAGAAGCCGCTCTCGGTGACCGAGACCAACGATTTCGGCGCCGATGACATTCCAGTCGGCACCTCGATCCGCCTCGCCTATGATCCGGAAGCGCTGGTCGCGATGGCCGACTGAACTCCGGCGATGGTCCTGCGCGCCGCGATACGCCCGGCCACGATCGCGCCCTCGACATAGCCCGGGAATGACGGCGACAATTCCGACGACGCGAAATGCATCGGCGGTGCGCCGGCAAGGATGGCGCGCTCGGCATCCCTCGCCGACACATCGACGATCAGGTCGCTATAGGCACCGCCGCTCCAGCGATCATGCGTCCAGTCACGGCGGTTGAAATCGAGAACATCCGCCGCCTCCGGACCGAGCGCCTCCACAAGCTCCGTCGTCACCTGCGTCCGCAGATCCGACTCGCCGAGTTCGTGCCAGCGCAGCGCCAGCGGTCCGCCAACGAAGACGACAAGCGCCGCATGATCGGGATCCCTGCTGGCGTCGCAGGCAAACAGCCCCGGCAGATCGCGCCACATCACCATCCCGCTCAAATCCCGCTCGCGCCAGAACGGCTTGGGATAGCGCACCAGGACCTTGATCACCGCGCCGCTTTCCCAGGCGCCGAGCGCCGCTTCCAGGGCTGCCGGCAAGGCGGGCGTAAAATCGAGCTTCGCGGCTGTCGCCGGCGGCACGGCGACCAGAACTTCTCGCGCTTCGATCACGCTATTGCTCGAGACGACACGAACCCCTGGCGGACCGTATTCGATGCGGGTGACAGGTTCACCGAGCCTCACCCGGTCGCCGAGGTCCTCCGCCAGATCATCGGCCAACGACTGCATGGTCTCGCGCAGGGAATATTGCAGCTCCGGCACCTCATTGGTGATACGCCGGTCATTGTCGATCAGATACCAGAGCGGCACCTTCTCCAATGCCAGGCACCACAGGCCCTCGATCATCGACCGGAAGGCCGCCTTGGCCTCGCCCACGTCATCCTGCTGCTCCAGCCACTCGGCAACGGTCAATCCCGCAATGGCGGGATAGTTGGGCTCGATGCTGTTCATGCGTTCGCGGATAGCCATCGAGGCGTGATAGGTCCGCTCGGCCCGACCGACCGACATTGATGGGCAAGTGATGAAATCGCCCTCAACATAAGTCTCGACGAAGGTCTTGCCGCGAGCCTGGGCCAGTTCCATCAGCTGCGGCATGTCCTCGCACAGGAACTGGCCGCCGCTATCGATGCGCTCGCCAAGCCCGTTCCACATGGCCTCGACCCGCCCGCCGACGCGGTCGCGTGCCTCGAGCAGCAGGAAGCCGACGCCGGCCCTCTTCAGCTCGAGCGCCGCCGACAGCCCGGTGAAGCCGGCGCCGACGATGACGACGTCGGTTCTTTCTGTCTTGTCGTTCAATAGCCAGCCTTGATCTTCTCGAACTCGGCGATCATCTTGAGCTTGAGATCTGACGGGAGCGGCTGCTGGAACAGCGTCTTGTCGACGAATTTCTGCACGTCGTCATAGCCCTTTTCCTTCAGGATGGCCTGATCGACGCCGGCCATGCCCTTGGCGTTGGCCTGGCCGTAGCCCCAGTCCTTGACCAGCACCTTGGCGGTCTCCGGATCGTTGACCGCGTTGAGATAGTCATAAGCCTTGTTGGTATTGCCGGGCGCATCCTTGAACAGCACGTAGCCGCACACCCAGGTCGAGATGCCTTCCGCCGTGTCCTTCTTAGACTTGATCGGCACGCCGGCAGCGACCGACTGCACGGTCGCATCGTTCCAGGCCCAGGCGAGATCGACCTCGCCGCCGCTCAGAAGCTGGACGACGTCGGTGGTATCGGTCCAGTAGGAGCGCACGTTCTTGTGCACCTGGCGCAGGAAGTCGGAGGCCTGCTTGAACTGGTCGTCGGTCATCTTGGTCCAGTCCTTCAGGCCGATGGCGAGGCTCGCCAGCGCATAGGCATCGTCGACATTGTCGCCGATCGAAACCCGGCCCTTGAACTTCGGATCGGCGAACGCCTTCAGCGACTGCACGTCCTTCTCGTCGATCTTGGAGGAGTTGTAGGTGAGCTGCGTGTTGCCCCAGTCCCAAGGCATGAACCAGGCTTTCCCGTCCTCGGTCGTGGCGAGATTTTTCATCGCCATAATGCCGGGATTGAGGTCCTTCCAGCCCGTGATCTTCGAGGTATCGAGCGGTTGCAGCAGGCCCGCCTCGCGCCACTTCGTCACGCTCTGCGAGCAGGGATGGCCAAGGTCGGCTTTGAAGCCGGAACGGACCTTTTCGAACGCCTCGTCCTCATCGCCGAAGAAGGCAAAGGTCGGCGAATCGCCGTTTTTCTCGACATATTTCGGGTGGAAGCTCGGATCCTCATAGCCTGACCAGTCGAACACGATCAGATCCTTGTCGGCCGCGATCGCCAGCGCCGCGGCCGAAGCCGCCAGTGTTCCCGCCAGCGCGAGCGTCAGCGTCAGGCGCCTTGTCAGTGTCTTCATTGCTGTTCCATCCTCTGCGGTTTCTTATGGTTTCGTCTCTTCTTATGATCTCGTTGGGCTGGCGGCCTTCAGCGGGTAGTGTTTCGGAAAAGCCGCCGACAGGAATTCATTGGCCGCCTGCAAGGAGGTCTCCCGCGTGGTGTCCTCGGTTCCCATCATCAACCGCAGCCACAAGCCTTCCAGCATGGCGCTGAGCGCCAGCGCCATGACCTGCGGCTCATAGGCGTAGCCGCCGCTCTGTTTCAGAGCCGCGCACAGGTCGATGAATATATTCTGGTAAACGGCATCCCGCGCGCTGCTCAGCGCCTGGTAGGTCGGCCGCGACTTGGCCTCTCCCCAGAAGGCGCACCATGCGGCAAGCTTGCGCTTGTTGCAGATGGAGCGGTCGAAATCGGCCGCGACGAGAACCTGGAGTTGACGCGCGGGATCGTCTCCTGCCTTTTGCAAGGCATTGCGCCAGTGCGCGGAATACTCGTCGTACATATATTGCAGCGTCGCGACGAGCAGCTTTTCCTTGCTCTCGAAATGGAAATTGACAATGCCGCGCGACAGGCCGGCGCCGTCGGCGACATCGGCCATCGTCGTTTCCGAATAGCCGCGCTTGGCGAGCGAATCGATCGTCGCCTCGATGAGCTGAAGCTGCCTGACCTCCTTCGAGGCCTTGCGCCCGCGCTTCTCGGATTCGGCTTTCCGCGCCGGTTCAAGAAGCGCGTCCCTGGCGTCTGCCGTTTTCATGCGTGTGATGGTCTCCAGCATCGCCGGCTATCCCTTTGCATCCGGCTTCCACCCGCGAAGATGAGTGGGACGGTGCTCGCACTGTCAAGCACCTTCTGCATGGCCTCCCAGCTCATGATGGCGGCCTCGTCATATTCCGGGGTGGCGTCTGCCATTCAAATCATCAGCCTCGGTTCCCAATAGACGGATTACTGGGTTCGAACGTCGGCAAAGCGTAACTCATGTCCGGAAAAACGCAACATCATTTGTTGAACATTCATTCAGAATGGCTGGACACAATGGCTGGTGCCGTGCCAAATTCCACGCATTAGGGGACAGATCACGCAGAAAATGAAGAGCGGGACGCAGATGAGCACTGGGCCACAATGAAAGCTTGGGATGCGATCATCATCGGCGGCGGACACAATGGCCTGGTCAACGCCTGTTACCTGCAGCGCGCCGGCCTCGACGTGCTGGTTGCGGAGAAGAACGACTGGGTCGGAGGCGCCGCCACAAGCAGGGAACTGACGCCGGGCTTCCTCTACTCCAACTGCTCCTACGTCTGCTCGCTGTTCCGACCCGAGATCATGCGCGATCTGGAGCTCCCCCGCTTCGGCCTGCAAGTCATCTCCTATGAGGGCGGCGCGGTGTTCACCCGGGATGGCGACTATCTCGCCAATTATCGCGACCACGACGCGCACCGGCGGGAATTCGCTCGTTTCTCCAAAAGGGATGCCGAGGCCTATGACCGCTACGCCCGCGACGTGACGCGGCAGTGCCGCTTCATCCAGCCGCTGTTGATGCGCACCGCGCCGGATCCGACCAGTCTGCGCCCGCGCGACCTCGGCGAACTGCTCTATCTCGGCAAGAAATTCGCGGGTCTCTCCGCCGAGGAAATGGCACTGACGCTGCGCTTCTGGACCATGTCTATCTCTGAGTTCCTCGACGAATATTTTGAGACCGACGTCATCAAGGCGAACTTCGCCCTGTCTGGCATCATCGGCACGGCACTCGGGCCGATGTCGCCCGGCACCGCTTACGTGCTGCTGCACCACTATATGGGCGAGGTCGACGGATCGGTCGGCGCCTGGGGCTATGCGCGCGGCGGCATGGGCGCCGTGACCAAGGCGCTGGCCGCCTCGTTCAAGGCCTCGGGTGGAACCATACGCACCGGCGCCGAGGTCGACCATGTGCTGGTGAGCCGTGGCAAGGCCAGGGGCGTCGTGCTGGCCGGCGGCGAGGAGGTTTACGGCAAGCTGGTCGTCTCCAATGCCGACGTGAAGCGCACCTTCCTGAAGCTGGTCGAGGAGAAGGAACTGCCCGACATCTTCCTGCGCCGGGTGAAGAACTTCAAGATTCGCGGATCCTCCGGAAAGGTCAACATAGCACTCGATTCGCTGCCGGAATTCCCGGCGCTGCCGAAGGATTCGCCGGTCTATCGCGGCGACATGCATTTCACCGACTCGATGGAGCGCATGGAGCGCGCATATGACGACTGGAAGGCCGGCCGCTGGTCCGCCGATCCGTTCCTCGACATGGTCATCCCGACGACGCTCGACCCGACCATGGCGCCGCCAGGGAAGCATTTCATGAGCTGCTTCGTTCAGTACGCTCCGCCCAAGATCGCTGGTCGCGAGTGGACGGACGCCGATCGTGACGGTTTTGCTGAAAGCGTGATTGCGCAGATATCGGATTATTCACCCGGGTTCCGCGACCGCATCGTCCATATGGAGGTGCGCACGCCACGCGAGATCGAGGCCGAGGTCGGCCTCACCGAAGGCAACATCTTTCAGGGCGAGCTGACCTTCGACCAGTTGCTGTTCAACCGTCCGGTGCCCGGTTATGCACAATATCGGTCGCCGGTCGGCGGCCTCTATATGTGCGGCTCCTCGACCCATCCCGGCGGCGGCGTCATGGGTGCGCCCGGCCGCAACGCAGCCGCCGAAATCCTGCGCGATCTCGCAAAATCCACCTCGCATATGAGCCCGGCCCATGACGTCATCTGATGCCATCGTCATCGGCGGCGGCCACAACGGGCTTGTCGCTGCCGCCACGCTGGCGAAGGCCGGCCGCAAGGTGCTGGTGCTGGAAGCAGGAGCCGAACCCGGCGGCGCCGCGCGGACCGAGGAATTTGCGCCCGGTTTTCGCGCTTCGTCCATCGCGCATGTGTTGAACCGGCTGCATCCCGATGTGGTGAAAACGCTGGAGCTGGAAAAGCACGGGCTGCAGATCGCTCGCGCCGACTTCCTGCCGTCGGTCGCACTATCGGTAGATGGACCGCCGCTTGTCCTGCATGGCGCTTATGGCGAGGTGCTGACCGGCGCCAGTTCGTCGGAACAGTCCGCCTGGAAGGAATTGCGCGCACAACTGCTGCGCTATGCCGGCATCCTGAAACCCTTCCTGTCGCACCGACCGCCCGATCTCGGCGGCATGTCGCTGCTGGAGGCCGCTTCGCTCGGCCATACCGCAGTGGCGTTGAAGAAACTTGGCAAGGAAGACATGCGCGACTTTCTGCGCGTGCTTTTGATGAATGTTGCCGACCTGCTTGACGAACAGCTCGCCGATATCAGGCTGAAGGGGCTGCTCGCCTTCGACGCCACGCTCGGCAGCCATCTCGGCCCGCGCTCGCCGACCTCGCTGCTCGGCCTCTATTATCGTCTGAGCGGAGAGAGCGGCGGTGTTGCCGGAGCGCAATGGCTGCCAAAGGGCGGCATGGGCGCGGTGGTCGCCGCCATCCGCACGGCTGCCGAAAAGGCTGGCGTCATGATCCGCGCATCGATGCCCGTCGCCAGGATCATTGTCGAGAAAGGCCGCGCCGTCGGCGTTGCCCTCGACAATGGCGAGGAGCTTCGCGCCCGAACGATCGTCTCGGCCATCAATCCGACGACCACCTTCCTCGATCTCGTCGGACCGCGCGAGATCGACACCGGCTTCGTGCGCAAAGTGAAAAACATCCGCATGAGGGGCGATGCCGCCAAGCTCCATCTGGCGCTCGACCGGCCGCCGCGGTTTGCCGGTGTCGACGCCGCCGGCCATAAGGGCCGACTGGTGATCGCGTCCTCTCCCGACCACGTCGAACGTGCCTTCAATCCATCCAAATATGGCGAGTTCTCGCCCGAGCCGGTGATGGAAATCACGCTGCCCAGTCTCGCCGATCCGTCGCTCGCGCCCGACGGCGCCTGCGTGCTGTCCGCCGTAGTGCAATACGCGCCCTATCGGTTGAAAGAGAGCTGGGATGCCGGCAAGCCGAAATTCCTCGAGGCAATCATGGCCCAGTTGGAAGCCTATGCGCCTGGCATCGGCAAGACGGTGATTCATGCCGAACTGCTCACCCCTGCGGACATCGAGAAGCGCTACCGCATGCCGGGTGGCCACTGGCACCACGGTGAATTGCAGGCCGATCAGATGCTGATCTCGCGTCCCGTGTCCGGCTGGTCGGGCTACGACACGCCGCTCGACGGGCTGTTCCTGGCCGGCGCGGGTTCGCATCCTGGTGGTGGTGTTTCGGGTACGCCAGGATTGAATGCCGCGCGGCGCATCATTGCGATGAAGGGGTGACTTGATGTCTCAACTGGCCGACGCTGCACTCCATGGCGCCATCATGACCCATCAAGCCTCCATTCCGTTGACAGCCCGCGTCGCAGCCCAATCTCACTTCCGCACGCTGCGCCTCGGCACGCCGTTCCAGCCGCGCCTCGATGCGCTGGCCAAGACCCAGGACTGGTACAATTGGGCCGGCTACCGCGCGCCGCATTCGCTTTGGGACGAGGAGCTCGAATACTTCGCCATCCGCAGCCAGGCAGCACTCTTCGACATCTCGCCGATGACCAAATACCGGATCGAAGGACCGGATGCCCAGGCCTTCCTCGACCGCGTCACCTTGCGCGATGTCACCAAGCTCAGGACCGACCGCGTTCATTACACCGCTTGGTGTGACGACGAGGGTTTTGTGCTGGACGACGGGACGCTGTTCCGACTTTCGCCGACCCGCTTCCGGCTGTGTTCGCAGGAGCGGCATCTGCCGTGGCTGCTGGACAGCGCCCTTGGTTTCGACGTCATCGTCGAGGAAGAGACCGAGGCCGTCGCCGGGCTCGCCTTGCAGGGGCCTACATCCTTCGCTGTGCTGCGCGACGCCGGTTTTGCCGGTGTCGAGAGGCTGAAAATATTCGACCTTGCCGAATTTCCGCACGACGGCGGCACGGCCATAATTTCACGCACCGGCTTTACCGGCGATCTCGGTTACGAACTGTTCGTTCCGGCCGAAAAGGCGCTGAGCCTGTGGGACCGGCTGATGACAGCTGGGGAACTGCGCGGCATCAGGGCGATCGGCTACACCGCCCTCAACCGTGCCCGTCTCGAGGCTGGGCTGATCGTCGCCAATGCCGATTTCACCACAGCCGAACATGCCATCCGCGCCGACCGCTCGCGCATGCCCGACGAGATCGGGCTCGGCTTCATGGTCGATCTGGAGAAGGGCCATTTCAATGGCCGCCGCGCCATCCTCGAGGCTCGCGCCAAACGCAAGCTTCGGCATGTCCTCGTCGGACTGGAGATCGAAGGCAACATCCCGGCCGAACACGCGATCGTCTATCACAGGAAGAGCCAGGAGGTCGGCCTGGTCAGCGCCGCCATGTGGTCGCCGATGGCCAAGCGCAACATCGCCATCGCCTCGCTGGCGCGGCCCTATGGCGATACCGTCGTGGAAGACCTCTGGGTCGAGATCTACGCCATGCGCGAGCTGCAGTACCAGAAGCTGATGAAACGGGCCAAGGTGGTGGCGCGACCCTTCATCAAGCTCGATCGCCGTACCGCCAATCCGCCGGCGGATTTCTGACCATGACCGAGGAAGCGGGCAAGCAACAGGAAGAAGGTGAAGCCGCCGAACAGTGGGAGCTGGTCAACACGCCGCTCGGCGAGAAATGGTCTGGCCGCACGCGCTATGCCGCCGCCATGTTCTTCTATAAGCGTGGCGAGATGAGCGCCGAGACGCTGGAGGTCTATCGCATTTGCGCTCGGATCGATGCGGAAAACCCGCTGCCGATCATTCGCGATCGCGGCGTCGGCAAGGACTGGCTGAAGCGCATGGGCTTCGAATAAGGCGCCCTAACCTATCGTTCTTTCCAGCATGCTTAGCCAGTTGCGGTAGGCAATCTTTTCGATCAGCGCGCGGCCAAAACCGCGCGCCGCCAGCGCATCGATGAGTTTCGGCAGGCCGGCAACGTCGCCGATGACCGCCGGGATCATGGCGCCGTCGAAATCCGAACCGAGACCGACGCCATCCTCACCCAAAGCCTGCAGCAGGGAATCGATATGACGCACCATGATGTCGAGGCTGGTGTCGGCATTCATGCGGCCGTCCTCGCGCAGGAAGCCGGTGGCGAAGTTCAACCCGACCATGCCGCCGGAGTCGCGGATCGCGCCGAGCTGCCAGTCGGTGAGGTTGCGCGAATGGCCGCAGATCGCATGCACGTTGGAATGGGTGGCGACCAGCGGCGCATCGCTAAGCGCCGCGACGTCGCGAAAACCCTTCTCGTTGAGATGCGAGAGATCGATCATGATCCTCAGTTCATTGCAGGCCTTGACCAGCGCCTTGCCGGCATCGGTCAGGCCCGGACCGGTGTCCGGCGAGGACGGAAAGCGAAACGGCACGCCGTGACCGAACGCATTGGGCCGGCTCCAGACGATGCCGAGCGAGCGCAGGCCCGCGGCATGCAGCACGTCGAGCATGGTGAGTTCGGGATCGATGGCCTCGACGCCTTCGATGTGGAACACCGCGGCAATCGTGCCTTGCGCCATGGCATTGCGCACATCGCCGGCGCTGCGGCAGATCGCCAATGCACCGGCACGCTCCAGCCGGAACAGGATGGACGCCATCGCGATCGTCGAGTTGAGCGCATCGGCGCGCGGCACCTCGGGCGGCAGCGGTTCGCTGTCGCTCGGCGCCGAAGGCACGGCGCTGCGCCGCGCTTTCTCGACCGGCGGCGGGAAGATGGCGAACATGCCGCCGGCGAATCCGCCGGCCCTGGCGCGCGGCAAGTCGATATGGCCGCCCGATTTCCCTTCGATGAACAGCTTTTCGACGTCCGCGTCTTTCGCCTGGTGCAAACGCAGCAGCGTGTCGTTGTGGCCGTCAAAGACGGGGACGAGGTCTGTTTCGGTCATATGGGGGATCATTCGGTCTGTTTGTCGGCAGGGCGATATATCATATCTAGGCAAGATGTGCCGCCGGGGCAAATTACAAAGCCAACGGGACGGCAATGACCGCCCGTTTAGCTCTGTTCCTGCACATCCGCTTTGTGCTTGCGGACCCTACTGCTTCAGCACATCCGCCCATTCCGGGTGACGGCTGAACTGGGCGTTGGCGAACGGGCAGAGCGGGATGATCTTCTTGCCTGCCGCCCGTGCGTCCTCGACGGCACGGGTGACGAGCCGAAGCCCGGCGCCCTGGCCGCGAAAGGCGTCCGGCACTTCGGTGTGATCGATGATCAGCTGGTGCTCGCCGATCTTGGTGAAGGTCATCTCCGCCTCGGCACCGCCGGCGCCGCGCAGGACGTAGCGACCCTTGGAGCCGCGATCTTCAAGTTCGATCTCTGGCAATTGATCGGGCATCTCTACACTCCTTGGGCGATGGTGGCGAAAAGCCGCCGCGCCGCTTCGATTTCGTTTGGCCGCACCTCGTGCCCGCCTTCGTGCCACTCCACTGTGACATCGGCTCCGTCGGCGCGCAAATAGGCTTCGAGCCGCGCCGTCAGGTTCGGCGGGCAGATCGGATCGCGCCTGCCGGCGGTCACCAGGATGTGACGACCGGCAAGGCTGCCCTTCACCTGCGGCTCGAACGGGATCAGCGGATGCATCAGCACCGTGGCGTCGAACAGGTCAGGGGTTTCGAACACCAGCGAAGCCAGGACGTTGGCGCCATTGGAATAGCCGAGGCCCAGCACGGCCGATGGCTTCGCCGCCTCGACATGGGCCTGGACGAAGCCCGCCATCTTGGCCGTGGCCCGCGCCAGGTCGTCCATGTCATAGACGCCCTCGCCGGTGCGGCGGAAGAAGCGCGCGGCACCTTGCTCCGACACATCGCCCCGCGGCGAGACAATGGTGGCCTGGGGCGCGAGATCGCGCCCCAGCGAGACAAGCTGGCTCTCGTCGCCGCCAGTGCCATGGAAAACGAAAAGCAGCGGACCACCCGGCGAACCAGGCAGCACCTTGTGGGCGTAAGCGTCCTTGCTCATCGTCTCAACCCTCCAGCTTCTGCAGATGCTGTTCGAGATACGGCCGCAGATGCTGATGCTGCGTCGGCAGCTTCAGCGCCTCGCCGAGATGGGCGGTGTCCTCGTCCTTGTCGAAACCCGGCTCATTGGTGGCGACTTCGAACAGCACGCCGCCCGGCGTGCGGAAATAGATCGCCCAGAAATAATCGCGGTCGATCACCGGCGTCACCCCATAGCCCGTATCCATCAGCGCCTTGCGCACTTCGAGCTGCTTGGCGCGATTCTCGACGGCGAAGGCGACATGATGAACGGAGCCGGCGCCGAGATCGGCGAAGGGTGCGGTCGGCAGCGTTTCGATATCGACGAAATCGGCGCCATTGCCGTTCTTGACGGCGAGCCGCCTGACATTGCCTGACTTGTCGACCTCCTCGTAACCCATGAACTTCAACAGCTCCTCGGTGGCGCCGCCATCCTTCAGCCTCAGCGAAACCGAGTGAAAGCCGCGGATCGCCTCGTCCGCGGCAATACCGCCCTTCACCCAGGGCGCTCTGCCGTCGGCCTTGTCCTCGACCAGTGCAAAGCCATCGCCGTCCGGGCCGGCAAATGCGAGCCGCTTCTCGCCAAAGCTTTCCTCGCGGGCGACATTGGTTACGCCTTCGTCGGTGAAGCGTTTTTCCCAAGAGGCGAGCGTGCCTTCCGGCACGGAATAGACCGTGGTGCCGACTTCGCCGACACCAGGACGGCCCTTGCCGATGTTGGGAAACGGGAAATAGGTCATCACCGAACCGGGTGTGCCGGCCTCGTCGCCATAATAGAGATGGTAGACGTCGGGCGCGTCGAAATTGACGGTCTTCTTGACCCGGCGCAGGCCGAGCTTGTGGGTGAAGAAATCATTGTTCTGCCGTGCATCCCTGGCCATCGAGGTGACGTGATGCAGGCCCTTGATCTGGTCGAGCATGGTCTCTGCTCCTTCCCTTGGTGTTTGTGCGGCCCTCGCCGCTCTCCACGCCAATATGAGGATACGAGCGAGTATGGCAAAGGCGGCAAACACAGGATGGACTGTGCCTTAAAAGTGAACAATCGAAAGATCCTTGTTCACCGTTTAGCAAACAGCCCTGGTCTTGCGCGGTGGATGGAATCGGTTCCATGTGCGCATTCGACGTGCTGGAGAGGGGTAAGCGCAAGTGACTGGAAAAGGCAGGCGGCCAAATGTCCTTCTCATCACTTGCGACCAGTGGCGCGGCGATTGCCTGTCGGCTGTCGGCCATCCCCAGGTGAAGACGCCGAATGCCGATGCGCTGGCCGCCGACGGCGTGCTGTTCAAGCGCCATTACGGCGGCGCGGCGCCTTGCTCACCGGCCCGTGCCTGCCTCTACACCGGCCTCTATCAGATGAACAATCGTGTCTGCCGCAACGGCACGCCGCTCGACGCCCGCCATGGCAATATTGCGCTCGCCGCGCGCAGCGTCGGTTACGATCCGACCTTGTTCGGCTATACCGATGTGTCGCTCGATCCGCGCCAGCTTGCACCGGCCGATCCGCGGTTGCACAGCTATGAGGGTGTTCTGCCCGGCTTCACGGCGCGCCAATTGCTGCCCGAACATCAGAAGCAGTGGCTGTCCTGGCTGAAGCAGCAAGGCATCGATGCCGGCGCTGGAAGTCCTGACATTCATCGTCCGGTGGGCGAGGTCGACGGTGCGGTGACCGAAGCGCCACCCGTCTACTCCAGGGACCAGACGCCGACGGCCTTCCTTGCCGGCGAGTTCATCCGCTGGCTGGGCGAGCAGGACGAGGCCACGCCGTGGTTTGCGCATCTTTCCTTTATCAGCCCGCATCCGCCCTTCATCGTACCGGAACCGTACAACACTCAATACGATCCCGCGGACGGCCCCGCTTTTCACCGCGCGGAAAGTTGGCGTGCCGAATCTCAGGGCCACCCCTACGTCGCCTATGATCTCGATCGCCAAAAACGAGCGAAGTTCCGCCCCGGCGCCACGGGGAAAGTGCACGACTGGAGCGAGGATGATTTCCGCCGCATCCGAGCGATCTATTACGGCATGATCTCGGAGGTGGACGCGCAGCTCGGCCGCCTGTGGCAAGCGCTGAAGACCGAAGCCGCGTGGGACAACACCATCATCGTGCTCACCTCCGACCATGCCGAAATGATGGGCGACCACTTCATGCTGGGCAAGGGCGGCTATTTCGACGGCAGCTACCATATCCCGCTGATCATCCGCGATCCACGCCACCGCAAGGCTGCCGGCAGCGCTGTCGATCGCTTCACCGAAGCGGTGGATATTTTGCCTACGCTCATCGACCTGCTCGGCGTGGCTCCCGAACCGCACCTTGACGGATGCTCGCTGAAACCCTTCCTGAGCGGTGGAACGCCCGCCATTTGGCGCGACGCCGCGCACTGGGAGTTCGACTTTCGCTCGATCGCGGGCGGTGAAGCCGAACGGCACTTCGGCATCACCTCGCGCCAGTGCAACCTCGCTGTCATCCGCGCGAAGAAATTCAAATACGTGCATTTTGGCGGCGGCCTGCCGCCGCTGCTTTTCGATATGGAGGAAGACCCCGGCGAATTGAAGAACCTCGCCGGCAGCCCGGTACATCGGTCGACCCGGCTGGAATTCGCCGAAAGGCTGCTCGCCTGGCGGGCCGAACACCTCGACCAGTCGCTTGCCCTCTTGGAACTGACGGAAAACGGAGTGGCTGGATATTCCAGGTCGCAAACAGGGCGGTAGGGATTACCCTACCGCCCTGTATCCTTGCCTATCGGAGTATCCTTCCCTATCGAAGTATCCTTGCCTACCGAACGATCAGACGCTGCTCGTCGCGCTTCTGGGCGTAGGAGCCTTTATCGTAAGCCGCTTGCTTCTCGAGCTGCTCCTTGGTGAAGGTCGTATAAAGGTACTTCTTGCCGTCCTTGTCGGTCATGAACTTCAAATTATCCATGCCGACCGCGACCTCCTTCTCGCCAATGCCGAGGAAGCCGCCGACATCGACGATCACGGCGTCGGGTTTCTTGTCGGGGGTCAGCACCACATCGCCGATCTCACCGACCTTGGCGTCATTGGCGCCATAGACCGTCGTGCCCTTCAGGTCGTCGCCCCTGATCTCTCCAACCGGCATCTCGGTAAGCTTGGACTTGTCGATGGCCGCGGTCTGTGTCTGGTCAGGAGCCGTGGCGTCAGCCGGCGCAGCCGCGGTCTTGTCCGCCGGAGCGGCGGCGGGAGCTGTCGCGGCGGGCGCGGTTGGCGCCGGTTCATTGGATGCCGTCGTTGCCGGTGCCGGATCATAGGCCTTGCGGTTGAAATCCGGCTGCGCCTGCAGCTCTTCCTTGGTGGTCTGCGCCACCAGCCAGCGGTCGCCGTTCTTCTGTGCCCACTGCGCCTTGGCGAAATCATAAGCCACGTTCTTTTCGCCCATGCCCAGGAACCCGCCGACGCCGATAATCAGCGACTGCGCCTTGCCTTCCTTGGTCAGCACGATGTCGTTCACATCGCCGATCTTCTGGGCGTCATCGCCGGTGCCGTTGTAGACATTTTCACCGATGATGTTTGTGGCCAGGTTGCCATCAGCCTGTTTGACCGGCTCGGCGTTCGTGGACTGCTGTGCGGTGTCGGTCGATGTGGCCGGCGCCTGTGCGGTCGTCGCTGGGGCCGGGGCCGGCGCGTAAGCCTTACTGTCGAACTCCGGATGCGCCTTCAGTTCGTCCTTGGTGGTCTGCGCCACCAGCCAGCGATCGCCGTTCTTCTCGGCCCATTGCAGCTTGTCGTAGTCGAAGGCGACATTCTTGGTTCCCACGCCAAGGAAACCGCCGACGCCGATGACGACGGATTTCGCCATGCCGTCCTTGTCGAAGACCACGTCAGTGACCTTGCCGATATTCTCGGCATTGTCGCCAGTGCCATTGTAGACGGTTTCGCCGATGATGTTGGTGACGATGCTGCCTTCAGCGCGCGGCACCGGCGCCGTCGCGGCCGGCTCCTGGGCGGCGGGCTGGTTCGCTGGGGCTGGGGTTGCAGCGCTCTGCGCGAAGGCGCCGGTTGCAACCATTGTCGCAAGGGCGGTCGTCGCTAAAAGGGTGCGGATCATGATGGTCTCTCCTCGTGCCTGATTTCGTACATGCCGCGCCCGGTTGAACCCCTCGCTGGGGATCGGACGCGACATCTCTGCAGGTTCACAACGTCGTGACCATGCCGTTGTTCCGACAAAAACCGCGATGGCCGAAGCCAAAACCCAAGAAGCGGATCTGACTGCCCATTGCCGAAAACCTGGGTCTGGCCGGAGTTTCCGCCCTGCCGGAACTATTCCTGGTTTGACGCGTTTCAGCCGCTGGCTGGGGTACCCCGGTCGGGTTTGAAGTGATCAGCGGAGCGGGGCATGAAATTCGCGGCGGTGCTGAACCGGGACGGCGGCACCTTGCGCACCACCGATCTCGCCGCCTTTTCGGACCGGATGCGTCAGACGCTGGAATCGGCGGGCCACTCTCTCAGCATCGACATCGTTGCCGGCAAGGACGTCGTGGACACTCTCGACAGCGCTGCGTCGCGCCACACCGTCGACGTCGTGCTCGCCGGAGGCGGTGACGGCACCATCTCGGCCGCGGCCGCCAGGCTGATGGGCAGGAAAAAGGCGCTCGCCATATTGCCGGCCGGCACCATGAACCTGTTCGCGCGCGGCCTTGGTATTCCGCAGTCGCTCGATGCGGCGCTGAAATCCTTCGCCGACGGCGAAATCATCGCAGTCGACATGGCTACGGCCAATGGCCAGCCTTTCGTTCATCAGTTCTCGATCGGCATGCATGCCAAGATGGTGCAGCTGCGCCAGGGCATGGAATTCGGCTCACGCCTGGGCAAGATCGGCGCTTCCGCCAAGGCAGCCTGGGCAACGATCAAGAACCCGCCGGCAATGAAGGTCACGCTCGGCATCGGTGAAGCGGAGATGACTGCCCGCATATCCGGCCTCGGCGTGACCAACAATCTCTTCGGCGAAGGTCACCTGCCCTATGCCGACAATCCGGCCGGTGGCGTGCTCGGCATTTACGTCACGGTAGCGCAGCAGCGCGCCGAACTGGTCAAGTTTTTGTTCAACGTGGCGCGCGGCAAGTGGCGTGACAACGAACATGTCGAAATCCACCAGGCCGACAGGGTGACCCTCAAAATCCATTCCGGCGGCAGGAAATTCCGCGCCGTCATGGACGGCGAACTGGTCAGGCTCGATCGTGAGACGACGATCGAAATCAAACCTGCAGCGCTCAATGTGCTGGTGCCGGCCAGCGTCGCCCAGGTGAAGGCCGCCTGATGCTGTATGAAGCCATCAGGGTGCTGACTTCAGCCGGAGGGCGCCGGACCGGTGCTCGGCGGCGTGGGGACATGTTGCTCGTCGCTGTTCGGCGCCTTGATCAACACGCCGTAGATCTCGGCGACGCCCCAGGCGACGAGCACCAGGAGCAGTCCGGCGATCAGGATTCGGAACCCATGCCAGCCCCACCGCCCCTGACGCGCTTTGTTTTCGGGAATGTTCCTGGCCATGGCGGGTCCTCGTCTGGTTTCGCGTCGGCTGACGCGATCGGCAAATCACGCTCGGGTAACGGTCCCTCGCAAGGATGGTTCCGGCTGCAGGGCTGTCCCGGGCCGGCGACGGCAAGGACATCAAGACAAGTCACGGGAACTTGGTTTGAATAGCAGGGTGGAAACAGCAGCCGGTCTGCCGGCCGAGGTTGCGCGCGCCGTGCAGGACGAGCACCGGCTGGCCGTGTTGCACTGGCTTGAGATGCTTGATACGGCGCCCGACCCGGATTTCGACCGCATCGGCGGCTTTGCCGCCGCCGTGATGCGCGCGCCGATCGCGCTGGTCACACTTGTCGACCTCGATCGGCAATGGTTCAAATCCTGTTCTGGCATGGAAGAAACACAGATTACGACAGCCATCTCCTTCTGTGCGCACGCCATCGCCGCTGGCGATGAGCCGATGGTGGTGACGGATGCAGCAGCCGACCAGCGTTTCCATGCCAATCCGCTGGTGACCGGCAAGCATCATGTGCGCTTCTATGCCGGCGTCCCGATCATTGTCGCGGGAGCGCGGATCGGAACCCTTTGCGTCATGCACCGCAAGCCGGGTGCCCACCCGTCCCGCTCCAGGCTCGACCAGTTGAAAACGCTCGCCGGCCTCGCCGGCAGCCTGTTCACCCTGAAGCACGCGACCCGCACCGGCGCTGTCGCCGAAGCCGCGCTCGCGCGCGAGGAAAAGCGGCGCGCCGTCGCCCTCGATGCTGCTTCGCTGGCAAGTTGGGCCTGGGACGTCCGCACCGACGTCATCGACTGCGACGTCCGATTGCCGGAATTGTTCAACCTGCCGCGCTCGACAAGGTTGCGGGCCCGCGATGTTCTGACAGCCATCGATCCACGCGACGTCCACCAGACCGAAACCAGCTTTCGTGATGCCTTGACCGGCAGTGACGACTATTTTGGCGAATACCGGGTGAATGGCTTCCATCCACCGCGATGGGTGGCCACGCGCGGCCGTGTCATCGAGCGCGATGGCGAAGGCAAGCCGACGCTGATTTTCGGCGTCAACTACGACATTTCGGAACGCAAGCTCGGTGACGAACGGCAACGGCTCCTGCTGCGTGAACTCAACCACCGGGTCAAGAACACGCTGGCGACGGTCCAGGCGCTGGCGACGCAGACCGTGCGCCATGCCCGCCAGCCAAGCGAATTCCTCAAAGCCTTCAGCGCGCGGCTTCAAGCCCTGGGTATCGCCCATGGCCTGCTGTCCGACCGCGAGTGGCGCGGTATCGGCATCCGCGAACTCGTCCAGATCGAGATCAGGCCTTTCGACAACGCCGCCCAGCCGCGGCTGGCAATCTCGGGCGCCGATCTGCTGCTGTCGCCCGATCAGGCCGTCGGCCTCGGGCTGATTTTGCACGAACTGGCCAGCAACGCGCTGCAGTAGCAGTATGGGTCACTGTCGGTTGCGTCAGGCAAGGTTGATCTCGACTGGAAAGCGCAAGGCAAGAATGGTGACAGGCGCCTGGTGTTCACCTGGCGCGAAAGCGGCGGTCCTGAAGTAGCGCCGCCCGAGCGGCAAGGCTTCGGCTCGATCCTCATCCGGCGCAGCCTGGCCAAGGTCATTTCGAGCGAAGTAACCCATGAATTCCGGCGCGATGGGGTCTTCGCCGAAATATCGATGCCGCTGGAAGATCTGTCGAGATGACGTGAGCATGGCCGCCGGCGCGACTATCCCTCGCCGGCATCCGGGTGGTGGTCGGTGTCGGACTTCACATTCTCGCGGTAGATGGCATAGGCCGCGAGTGCCACGGCCGGACCAAGAATAATCCCGAGCCCACCTTTTCCCTTGAGCCCACCTTTGAGCCCACCTTTGAGCAATGCCGGCAGCACAGCGAGCGCGGCCGTAATGCCGATCGCTTTCATGTCGGTCTTGCGCCGCCTAGCCTCGCGGCGCATCCGCGTGCCCGACATCAGCCGATGGGTCAAAAGAACAAGGCCTGCGATGACCAGAAAGCCGACACCGAAACTAAGCGCCGCGGCCAGCGATCCATAGCGGGCCGATGCCCAGATATAGGCCGCGCCGACCAGGAAGCCGATACCGCAAAACACCGCCAGCGCGGCAAGCATATAGACGATGGCCGCCGTCCGTGCTCGACGTATGGCGGCCACGGTTTCGCCCGAGGCGAAACCCGAGAGCAACGATGCCAGCAGTCCCATCTCGGCGGAACTAACGACGCGTGAGCAGCGCGAACAGGAAGCCGACGCCGGCGGCGATAGCCAGCGACGTCACCGGCTTTTCGCGTACGCTTGCCACCATCTGCGCCTCGATATCCCTGGCATTACCGCGCAAGCTGTCGAAGGCGGCCTCCCCTTGGGCGCGCAACTGTTCGACGCCTTCGGCCGCCGCGCGCCGCGCAGTGCCGTAGCCGTGTTCACCGGTCTTGGCCAATTGCTTGGTGAGCTTGTCGATATCGGCCTTCAACTGCCTGATGTCGGCTTCCAGATCCGGATTCGTCCGCGCTTCGTTGGCTGTCTTCCCTGCGACGGTGGCCATTGCTTAACTCCTTGTGATTGCTCGATTTCAAACGCGCCTTGCGTCTCAAGGTTCCGATGTCGGGACAAACTACCCGAAAACCCCCGTCACGCGCACCCGATCCGCCCCGGCAAGGTGTCGGTCAGATCAGCGGCCGGCGGCCCTCGGCCAGCCCCTCCCAGCCGGCGAGCTGTTTCAGACCTTCAATATTGACGACGCCGCAACCGCCGTCGCGCCAGACGATCAGCTGACGGTCCATCAGCTTGCGGATCGTCTTGTTGGTGTGAACCAACGACAGGCCAAGCGTATCGGCGATGTGCTGCTGCGTGATCGGTATCTGGATGGACTGCGTGCCGTTCAGGCCCACGACCTTGGCGCGGCTGGCGATGAAGGCGACAAGATAGGCGGCGCGTTCGATTGCGCTGCGGCGGCCGACACTGAGCAGGTTCTCGTCCAGCATCCGCTCTTCACGCGAAGCGATCCAGGTGATGTCGTAGGCGAGGCCCGGATGGTTGCGGTAGATCTCGAGCAGATTGTCGCGTTCGAACACGCAAAGCAGCATTGGCGACAGCGCCTCGACGGAATGCTGCATTTCCCCCATGACGCTGCCTTGCAGACCGATGAGATCGCCGGGCATGAGGTAATTGAGGATCTGCCGGCGGCCGTCCTGCAGCAGCTTGTAGCGGAACGCCCAGCCGGACAGCACCGTGTAGAGATGCGCGCTGTGGCTTCCTTCCACGAGGACCGTGGCACCCTTGTCGACCGCGAGTTCTCCCTTCTTGAACTTGCTGATGAAGGCAAGCTCCGGCTTCTCGAACTCCCGGAACACCGGCAGGGCCCGCAACGGGCGTTGCTCGCAGGGGTATTGACGGCTTGAGGAAGAGCGCCCGGTCTGGCTCGGCATTTCGACCCCTTGCGAATGCCTGCCGTGAGCAGGTCTGTTTTTGCGCGTTGCCGAGATCGGCCTGTCGGCGGATGTCTTTTTTAAATGACAACACACCAAATTACGATCATGACTCCCGGCGTTTCAAGGAGCAATTGCCTGTGCCCCAATTACTTGATGGATTGCGCATTCTTGTCCTGGAGGATGAATTCCTCATCGCCATGGATGTCGAGCAACTCTGCCGTGACCACGGTGCAGGCGAGGTGGTGGTTGCCCGCGATTTGGCCGAAGTCGATGGCCGGAAGGTCGCGAAGGATTTCGACGCGGCCATTGTCGACCTGATGCTGGGTGGCGCCTCGACGCTCGAATTTGCCGCGGGCCTTCGTGAGACCGGCGTCCCGTTCGTGTTTGCGTCCGGTTATTCGGATGCGGATGAGATCAAGGCGTCCTTCCCGGGGGTGAGGCTGGTCACCAAGCCCTATTCGGGCGAAGACCTCGTCGAGGCCGTGGCGCTGGCCTATGGTCGCGGCTCCCCTGGCTGAGACTGACGCGACAACGTCCGAATCGCCGTTATGCGGCCCCGCATTTCAATGCGCGGCCGTCCCCGTGACCTGAGCCGAGATCGCGTCGGGGCCATACTCGTCCTCACCTGAGATTTTCAGGATTTCCTGCAGGCGCGTGCGGGCCCTGCTGACGCGGCTTTTGATCGTACCGACCGCGCAACCGCAGATTTCGGCGGCCTCCTCGTAGGAGAAGCCCGATGCACCGATCAGGATGATGGCTTCGCGCTGGTCCTCCGGCAATTGCTCGAGTGCACCCCGAAAATCCTTGAGGTCGAGCTGGCCGTGCTGGGCCGGGTGCACTGCAAGCCGGGCCGTCATGATGCCGTCGCTGTCCTGCACCTCGCGGCCGCGCTTGCGCATTTGCGAATAGAATTCATTGCGCAGGATCGTGAAAAGCCATGCCTTGAGGTTGGTGCCGGGCTGGAAGCTTTCATGTTTATCCCAGGCCTTGACCAACGTCTCCTGAACGAGGTCATCGGCCTTGTCGGCATTCTGCGTCAGCGACACGGCAAAGGCCCGCAAGCTCGGGATTGCCCCAAGCAGATCGGTCTTGAAGCCTTGGGAGACCGCTGCCATGTCCTAGTCCTTCTTCTGTGCGGGTTCGGCCTGTTCCAGTTGGCTGAGCAACTGGGCGAAGCGATCCGGCACATTGTCGGAGACCAGCTCGTCGTAATATTGTTTGAGTTTGCGTCCGATTTCGGAATTCGGCCCTAACGGATCGCCGTCGCCGTTCCGGCGCCTGCCCGTGACGCCAGCCAGAATATCTTTGGTCATGTCCTTCATTTCGCCCTTTATTTCCCAGAACTCAAGCCGCTCACAACACAACACAAGGCAAGCGGCACCCTCGTCTGGTTGCCCATCCCGGCACTAAAACGCCATTGCCGGTGATTCGTTCCATATCGGCGGAACTTTTTCAGAAAAGCGGCGTTGTTTCCCACGGGGCTTGCAATCGGCATAGCCTGGAATCCGTTCAACGCGTCATCTGAGGGAGACGTCTATTATGAGCTTGTCCGCCACCATCGCTCCGCATCTGCCGTTCCTGCGGCGCTTTTCGCGTGCCGTCTCGGGATCGCAGGAGAGCGGCGACGCGCTGGTCGCCGCGATGCTTGAGGCGATCATTGCCGATGTCGACATCTTCCCCGAGGCGTCGAGTGACCGGATCGCACTATACAAGGTTTTCGCCAAGCTCTTCACATCGGTTGCCATCCGCGTTCCGCAAGAGCAGACACAGGCGGGCTGGGAACAGCGCGCGGCCGCCAATCTCAATGCGATCGCGCCGCTTCCCCGCCAGGCCTTCCTGCTGGTTGCCGTCGAAGGTTTCAGCGAGGACGAGGCGGCCGAGATCCTCGATGTCGGCGACCAGCAGTTCTCCGAGCTGCTTGCCCAGGCAAGCAACGAGATTTCCCGTCAGGTGGCGACCGACGTGCTGATCATCGAGGATGAGCCGCTCATTGCCATGGATATAGAGGAGATGGTCGAGAGCCTCGGCCATCGGGTGGTGGGCACGGCGCGCACCCATGCCGAAGCGGTGACGATGTTCGGCAAGACCCGACCGAAGATGGTGCTGGCCGACATCCAGCTCGCCGACGGCAGCTCGGGCATCGAGGCGGTGAACGAAATCCTCTCGTCGACATCGGTGCCGGTAATCTTCATCACCGCTTTTCCCGAGCGTCTGCTGACCGGAGAGCGTCCGGAGCCTGCTTTCCTCGTGACCAAGCCGTTCAATCCCGACATGGTGAAGGCGCTGATCAGCCAGGCGCTCTTCTTCGACCGGCAGGCCAAGGCCGCTGCATAAATCGCGGCCTCCGCGAGCCGGACAAGGACATAAAAGGCCACTGGCTGCGACGCATTCGGTGGCCTTCTTGACAAGCCGGATCGGCCGCCAGCGAATTTCCAGCCCGCGCTGCCTGGAACGGTTTGCAAGCATCGGCTTTTTCGGCGAATGGTGGAACAAACCGCATTTACCCACGTTTTCACCGTATCATTGGAAGGAGATGAACCATGCTTTACTGGGCGCTCGTATTTCTCGTCGTGGCGATTATTGCCGGCGCGCTTGGTTTCGGCGGCATCGCCGGCACATCCGCCGGTATCGCGCAGATATTGTTCTTCATCTTCCTCGCATTCCTGGTCATTTCGCTTTTGGCCGGCCTTTTCAGACGGGCGTGAGCCTGGCGACTGAATAGAGGAACACTGGAAGCCGCACCCCTCAAACGGTTTCCAGCCACCGCCGGGCGGCGTCCTTTACTGGACGCCGTCCGGCGGACCGCTTTAGGAAGGGTGGTTATCCCGATTCATTTGGAACCGATGTGGCAGGTGAGCGGTTCAGTCTGAGTTGGGGTGGACAGGTTGACCGATGCGCTC
Source organism: Mesorhizobium sp. B2-7-3 (assembly GCF_006440715.1). Taxonomy (NCBI): domain Bacteria; kingdom Pseudomonadati; phylum Pseudomonadota; class Alphaproteobacteria; order Hyphomicrobiales; family Phyllobacteriaceae; genus Mesorhizobium; species Mesorhizobium sp. B2-7-3. The sequence goes on along the minus strand of NZ_VFTY01000002.1, from coordinate 210,126 downwards.
GAGGACTTCAGATAGAGAGGAAGGCGCACGGGGCGATGAAGTGATCGCCTTGCATCCCGCGGAGAGCGGCATGCAGCTTGGCCGGGCTCTTCTCCACGCGCTCCACAATGCCGGCATTTCCGTCCTCTATCAGGATCGCGAGATGAAGACCGTGTGGGCCCGCAACATGCGCGCCCCGTGGGCCTCCGACGATGTCGATGGCAACGGCATTTTGCCGACGGCGCAGACCGACCGCATCGGCGCCGCCAAGCGCGATGTGATCGCGACCGGCAATCCCCAGCGCCTTGAAATCAGTGTCCCGGTCGAGAATGGCGTTCGCTGGTTTCAGATTTGGGTCGACGCGGACCGAGGCGACGATGGCGATGTACAGGGCGTCGTCACCACCATGGTCGAGACGACCGAGCAAAAGCGGCGTGAACAGACGTTGACGACGCTGCTGCGGGAAGTCAGCCATCGCTCGAAGAACCTCCTGGCGATCATCCAGAGCATCGCGACCCAGACCGGTCGCTATTCCGACGGCATCGGCGATTTCCTGACGCGCTTCCGCGGCCGGCTGCAGTCGCTGGCCTCCTCCCAGGATCTGGTGACATCCTCCAATTGGCGAGGGGCAGCCCTTCATGAACTGGTGGCGGGCCAGGTCGGCCGCTATGGCGCGAACCCGTCGCACAGCCTCCGTTTTCGTGGCGCCAATCCTTACCTCAATCCCAACGCCGCACTGCATATCGGGCTGGCGATGCATGAACTTGCCGTCAACTCGTTGAGCTACGGCGCCCTGTCCCGGCCGGATGGCTTCGTCGAGGTCACCGCCCAACTCGACGCTGCTGCCACGGGGGAGGTTGCGCTGTCGCTGACATGGGCCGAAACGATAGAAGTCAATCGCGGTGGTGGCGGTCAACGGCGATTCGGCAGCGTCGCGTTGGAGCGGGTGGTGCCGGCATCCCTGAACGGAACCGCGAACCTGGATATCGGCGAGGGCCACCTCGAATATCGCCTTGTCGTGCCGCACAGCAATTTCGAGACGCAGTGAGAGCCTGGCAAACAACAATCCTTAACCGGCTGTTCACCATAAGCGCGGATGCTGTTTTTCCCAGATACCGTCGGAACCTGCCCCGCCTTCGGAGATTGTTGGCAGGCTCGAAGCACGGTACGGGAGGAATGTCTTGACGATTGCCGACATGAACAGATTGGAACAAGCCGCCCGTATTTCGATGGGCGAATTTCTGGAATCCGAACCCTCCATGGAGGCACTCCCTGAAGCAGGTAGGGGGTTGATGAAGGGGATCGTTCTTGCCGCGGCCGCGATCATGGTGCTGGCCATTTTCTGGCAGTTGACCTGACTAAATCTGCTCTCCTCTCCGTCGCGCCAATTGAAGTCGCCGGGCAGGCCAACGCCGCGGCGTGAGGAGCCGCGGTTTTCTCCGAACTATTCGCGTAACGCTGTTGGAATGACAGGAACTTTTTGACGATGCCGGCCGTTAATGCGGCCAGAGGAACATCTGTCATGGAACACATAGCCGCGTTGCTGCTGGTGATCGGTTGCTCGAACACGATGGCCGAATGTCGGGAATTGCAGGTCCCTGTCAGTGTTTTTGCGACTGCTGACGAATGCACCGCTGAGCGCCCCTTCGCGATGGGCGACGTGCAGGGGCAGGCGCAGCATGTCGTCGCCAAATGCCTCGCGGTCGATCCCGCCCTGGAGGACGACTACGATCAGATTGTCTGGAAGGTGCGGCCAGATGGTAGTCTTGACGCTTCGTTGGCCGTATCCAACGTCGTCATGGCATCGAACACGAACCGCCCAGAAAAAGACGACCTTAGCCAACAATAAATTGCAGCAGCAAAGGCCGTCGTTTCGTGCTAAATGGCGGTTGGAGCTTACCAAAGTGTGGACACAAGTGAGGAGTGACTCTATGCGGAAAATACTTATTGCCATGGTTGCGGTGGTTGCCGTCAGCGGCTGTACCTCGACCGAGCAGGACGTCGTCGGCGGCGGCTTGATCGGCGCGGGCGTGGGTGGGTTGGTCGGCGGCGGCAAGGGTGCCCTGATCGGCGCGGCCGTCGGTGCCGGCTCCGGCCTGCTGGTTCGCAACCTGCGCAACGGCTACTGCCAGTATCGCGACCATCGCGGCCGGATCTACACGGCCCGCTGCAACTGATTCAGCGATAACAAGTCAAAATCCGGAGGCCCAGGGGCCTCCGGATTTTCGTGGCTGGGAGTCGGCCGCTAGGGCCGCTGACGGGTGGGTTTCAGCCGGCCAGTGGAATTTTGATTTCCACCTTGAGGCCATCGGCCTGAAAATCGCGTCTGATCGTGCCGCGCAGCTCGCGCGTGACATTGAGATCGATCAGCTTGGTGCCGAATCCCGTCCGCGATGGCGCCTCTACCCTCTTCTTCCCCGCCTCCCGCCAGTTCAGCGCCAGCGTCCGCTCGCGCCCCCGCCCTTCCAGCGACCAGTTCACCTTGAGAGCGCCAACGAAATTGCCGGCTTCGCCGTATTTCAGCGCGTTGGTGGCGAGTTCATGAAAGGTCAGCCCAAGCGCCTGCGTCGTTGTTTCATCGAGCAGCACCTCCGGGCCTGACAGGAGCCCGTCCGGCAGTTCCTTGCCGAACACCTGGCCAAGCTCGATGCGCAGCAGATCGGCAAGGTCGGCTTTCTGCCAGCGCGAGCGCGTCAACATGTCCTGCGAGGCGGCCATCGCCTGCAGCCTGGCCGAGAAGGAAGCGGAAAACTCATTGACGTCGGTTGCCCGCGAAGCCGTCTGCCGCGCGATCGCCAGCACCCTGGTGATGGAGTTCTTGATGCGATGCTTCATCTCCTGCAGCATCAGGTCCTTTTCGAGCAGGCTTTTTTCCGTCGTCTCGTGCAAGGCCGACACTGCGTCATAGGCTCGCTCCTGATAGCGCGCCACCAGCGCGATGGCGCCTGCCAGGAGCAGGCCGAACAGCCCCAGCATCACGGGGATGGCGCGCGAAGAGGGTTGCGAGAAGGCGCTGGTTGGCCTGAACAATACCGTCCAAGGGCGTCCCGCCACGGTCATCTTGCGGGTGACCAGCAGCCGGTCTCCCAGGGATGAGGCCGGTGGCGTCTCCGAGCGGAACAACAGGTTGTCGCCGTTCACCGCTCCATCATAGATCTCGGTGTTGACCGGCAGCAGCGGCGCACGGCTGAGCGCGATCTGGAACAGGTCCCGGGCCCGAAAGGCCGCATAGAGAAAGCCGGCGGTCGAGGACCGCGATGCGTTGATGACCTCCGGTGCGGTTTCCACATTGAGCCGCACATAGACCAGGAAGCCCGTGAAAGTCTGCGCCACGCCCGTGCCCTGGCCGAGTTGCACCAGCCCGCTCGCATGCTGCTGGTCGTCGGCCATGGCTTTTTCGATCGCCGCACGCCGCACCGGCTCGCTGAACATGTCGTAGCCGATGATGGTCTGGTTGGACGGATCGAGCGGCTCGAAAAGCGCGATCGGCGTGCGCCAGGCCTGCGTCGTATCCGGATAGACCGGATGACTGGCGCCGAAATCGTGGAGGGTGTCGCGTTCCACCGCTGCCTCGTCGCCCGTCCTGACCAGCCGCAGGAAGCCGATGCCTCGCAGGCCGGCGAAATTGTTGTCGACATCCAGCGCCTTGAAGAATGCCTTGAACTCGTTCTGGGAAATATCGCCGTTGCGTGCGTCGAACAGGGCCTGTGTCGAGCGCAGCAGCGACAGGTGCAGGTCGATGCGGCTCTCGATCCGGTTGAGGGCGTCATCGGCCGCCCCTTCGAACTTGATGCGGGCGGCTTCCTGCGTCGCGAAATAAGCGAACCCCGCCATGGTCATGCTGATCAGTGCAACGGCAATGAACGCGACGATTGGAAAAAGCTTCTTCAACGGATGATGCGGTCCATGAGCAAAACAGGACCTTTTATGGGCAAGTCGCCGGGCCAACACAATGGTCAGGCCACACCATCGTGATCACTGGCATATCACGTGACCGGCAACGGGGCGTGCCCGAAGCGGCCTGACCGGCCTCAGGCGGCGATCTTCAGCGCGCCCGGCCCCGGTATGGCACCTGGAGGACATTTGCCCAGGATGATCATCCCAAGCACCTCGTCCTGCGTGACGTCAGTCGTGCGGGCGGTACCGACCACCTGGCCATTCTTCATCACGCAGACACGGTCGGCCAGCTCGAACACGTCGTGGATGTCGTGGCTGATCAGGAAGATGCCGATGCCATCGGATTTGAGCTGCCTGACCAACTCGCCGACCTGGGCGGTTTCCTGGGGCCCAAGTGCCGCCGTCGGCTCGTCCATGATCAGGATGCGGGCATTGAACAGGATCGCGCGGGCGATCGCCACCGATTGCCGCTGACCGCCCGATAGCTTGATCACCGGCTCCTTGAAGCGCTGGAAGCGGGGATTGAGCCGCCCCATCACCTTGCGCGCCTCGGCCTCCATGGCGACGTCGTCGAGCGTGCCCCAGGCGGTCATCAGTTCGCGGCCGAGGAACAGGTTGGCGGCGGCATCGACATTGTCGGCCAGCGCCAGCGTCTGGTAGATCGTCTCGATACCGTATTTCTTGGCGTCGCGCGGGTTGGAAATCGCTGCCTCCTCGCCATTGACGAAGATCTGGCCCGCATCGCGTTTGTAGGCGCCGGACAGGATCTTGATCAGCGTCGACTTGCCGGCGCCGTTGTGGCCGAGCAGTGCCACGACCTCGCCGGGGAAAAGATCGATCGAGGCGTCGTCGACGGCGCGGATGCCGCCGAAGGCGATCGAGATGTTGCGCATGTCGACCAGCGGCGTGCCAGTGGGCGCAGTTGTGAGGGCCCTTACGGGAGCGGTTTTGTCAGCCATGGTCGTATCCCTAAACCCGCTTGCGATAGACGGTGTCGAGCCAGACGGCGATGACCAGCACGGCGCCGACGACGATGCTCTGCAACGGCGAATCGACACCGAGCAGCACCATGCCCGACTGCAGCGACTGCATCAGCAATGCACCGAGCATGGCGCCGATGATGGTTCCCGAGCCGCCGGCAAGCGAGGTGCCGCCGATGACGGCCGCGGCAATGACCAGCAGCTCATCCAATGTTCCCAGCACATTGGTGGACGAGTTCTGCCGGGCCGACGAAATGGCGGCGGCGATCGTGGCCAGCACGCCCATGATCATGAACACCTTCATGGTGATCCAGCGCGTGTTGATGCCGGCGAGATTGGCCGCTTCCGGATTGCCGCCGATAGCAAAGACATAACGGCCGAAACGGGTGCGGTTGGTGATGAAGGTCATGACCAGACCGACGGCGACCGCCATCAGCACCGGTATGGCGATGCCGTGGGCGATGAACAGCCCGCCCTCCGGCACGGTGATGTTGTTGGCGGCCGCGTACCGGTTCACGATCCCGATCGGCCATGGATAGGAGTTGGCTAGCCAGACCGCGCCCATGATGACGGCGCAGGTGACGACGCCGAGCAGCGTCTCGGCCCAGATCGGCCGCAGGGGGAAGCGGAAGCGCTTGCGCTGGACCCGCCCGTTGAACAGCGCGAACACGACGGCCAGGCAGGCGACGATGCCGACGACCCAGCTCCAGGTGGCGCCGATCGATCCGGCCGGTCCGCCGCCCATAAGCTGGAACGTGGCGTCGAGCGGTGCCACCGTCTGGCCTGACGTGACCCACCAGGCGGCGCCGCGCCAGACCAGCAGGCCACCCAGCGTGACGATGAAGGCCGGCACTTCGAGATAGGCGATGACGAAGCCCTGGAAGGCGCCGATCAAAAGCCCGAGCGCCAGACCGATGACCAGTGCCAGGACCCAGATCCATGGGTTGCCGAGTTCAAGTCCTACGAACCGAACCAGGAAATGTACCTGCGCAAAGCCCATGACCATGCCGATCAAGCCCTCGGCGGAACCGACGGACAGGTCGATGTTGCGCATGACGATGACCAGCACCATGCCGCAGGCCATGATGGCGACCGCGGACGTCTGCACCGACAGGTTCCACAGATTGCGTGGCGTGAGGAACGTGCGGCTGTCGAAATCGAGCGGATTGACACCAAGACGCAGGCTCGAAATCACATGCAGCGCGACCCAGATCAGCAGCAGCGCGCCGATCATGCCGAGCATGCGGGTATCGATCTCGGTCGCCTTCAGGAAACGCGCGACCGCGCCGAGTTCCGACGCACGCGCCGTATCGGCCTGCGAGGTTGAGGTCGTGTCGGTCATGATGTCCTCCCAGCGGCTTGCCGTCTGACGCGGAGCCGGACCAGAGCCCAGAAGTTAGCCGCCAGCGGCGGAAACACAAATCTTGTCGGGAAAACGCCGCGGCTTGGAAGCAATTCCAGGAAAAGTGCGTAAGGGTTTTTGTCCGGAATTGCGAAGACAAGGAAATTGGAACGGCCAGTGTTCAGAACACTGACCGTTCCACGCCGCGGCGTTTCCGACTTTTCAGGCGATCAAGCTCAGTTGCAGGCCGCGACGCTGCCCGCGGCAACGCCCGTGCAGACTTCGTCCTTCTTGATCCAGCCGGCGTCGATGACGAGGTTGAGATTGTCCTTGGTGATGGCCACCGGGGTCAGGAACAGCGACTTGACGGTGTTGCCGCCAGGCGTCGTGAAGTCCTTCACGCCGGCGATGTCGGTCATCTTCTTGCCGTCGGCGAGTTGCGAGGCGATCTCGGCGGCGTTCTTGCCGAGTTCGCGCGCGTCCTTCCACACCGACACGGTCTGGGTGCCGAGCGCGATGCGGTTGAGCGCGGCGTGGTCGCCGTCCTGGCCGGAGACCGGCACGGTGCCGGCGAGCCCCTGCGCCGTCAGCGCCGCGACGACGCCGCCGGCGGTGCCGTCATTGGCGGCGACCACGGCGTCGACCTTGTTGTCGTTGGCGGTGAGGAACTGTTCCATGTTCTTCTGGGCGTTGGCGGGCAGCCAGCCGTCCGTATAGGCTTCGCCGACATTCTTGATCTTGCCGCTGTCTATGGCCGCCTTCAGCACTTCCATCGAGCCCGAGAACAGGAAGTCGGCATTCGGATCGGCGCCGGAGCCCTTGATGAAGACGTAATTGCCCTCAGGCTTCACCTTGAACACTTCGCGGGCCTGCATGCGGCCAACTTCCTTGTTGTCGAAGGTCAGGTAGAAGACGTCCTTGTTCTCGATCAGGCGGTCATAGCCGACGACCGGAATGCCCTCGTCGAGCGCCTTCTGTACCGCCGGGCCGATGGCCGACGCGTCCTGCGCCAGGATGATCAGCGAATTGGCACCCTGCGAAATCAGGCTCTCGACATCGGTCAGCTGCTTGCCAGGATTGGACTGCGCATCGGCGGAAATGTACTTGTCGCCCGCGGCCTCGATCGCCTTCTTCATGGCGGCCTCGTCGGTCTTCCAGCGCTCCTCCTGGAAGTTGGACCACGACACGCCGATAACCTTGCCCTTCGCCTGCGCGACCGACGCCAGCGTCAGCGACATGGCGACACCCGCCAGAATGGCGACTGTGAATCTCTTCATGATATCCTCCCTGCGCCGCGTGTGGCGCGACCAAACTGGCCCTAAGGCCGGCACAAAGGCCCTAATTTTTTCGAGCCTCGAAAAAACACTGGTCCATCGCCGGAACACTGTCAACATCGATTCTGACGGATTTTGAGGTGCCGGAAGCCTTTTTTCGAGCCCCGCAATAAATAAATGACAGCCCCAGCCGCTTCTGCCAGTATTCGACCCGTTGCCGGAGGTGTTCGAGGGGGCGTCAAGAACCGCGGCGACGGGGAGGGAAATCATGTCGGTCGGAATCCGCCACGACGATCTGCGCCGGCGCAACCGCGCAATGGTGATTGGAGCCGTGCGCCGGGGTGGCCAGCCCTCGCGCACTGAGATCGCCGCCACCACCGCCCTGAGCCACTCGACCATATCGGCGATATCAGCCGACCTGATCGGCGAAGGTATCCTGAGCGAAGGCAAGCCGAACGAGGCCGGCTCACTGAAACGCGGCCGGCCGCAGGTGGGCCTTTGTCTCAACCCCGAGGCCGCGGCGGTCATGACCGTGGTGCTGTCGCTGAATTTCCTCTCCGTCGCCGTCATCGACTACGCCGGCCAGGTGATATCGGAGGAGCAGCGCCGGCTGGACACGCTGACCATGTCGCGCGAGGCGCTGATCGGCGAATGCGTGGCCATCGTCCGGCGCCGCCTCGAGGATCCCGACCTCGATGTCGCCAGCATTGCCCGCATCGCGCTGGCGATCCAGGGCATCACCGACACCGAGGCGCGCGCCATGCTGTGGTCGCCGATCACGCCGCAGACGGACATTGCCTTCGCCGATATACTCGAAGCCGAATTCGGCATCCCCGCCACCATGGAGAACGACTGCAACATGATGGCTGTGGCGCTGCGCTGGCGCGACCCCGAGCGCTACCGCGACGACTTCATCGCCATCCTGCTCTCGCACGGCATCGGCATGGGCCTGGTGCTGAAGGGCGAGCTGTTCACCGGCACCCATTCCTCGGGCGGCGAGTTCGGCCACATGATCCATCGCCCCGGCGGCGCGCTCTGCCGCTGCGGGCGGCGCGGCTGCGTCGAGGCCTATGCCGGCAACTATGCCATCTGGCGTAATGCAGGACAGATGGGTGAGGACGCCAAACCGGTCGACGTCAGCGACGCCGACATGCGCGCATTGGCGGCCACGGCGCGCGAAAGAGACGGACCGGAGCGCGAGGCCTATCGCAAGGCCGGCGAGGCGCTGGGCTATGGCCTTGGCAGCTTGTTCGCGCTGATCGATCCGGCGCCGGTTGCGATGGTCGGCGTCAGCGCCGCCGCCTTCGATCTGATCGAGCCGGCCTTGCGTGAGGCCATCGCCCAGACCGCCGGCGGCCAGCATTCGACGTCGATTTCCTTCGATACAGAGCCGAACGAATTGCCGCTGATCCGCGAGGGCTGCGCCATGCGCGCGCTCACCTTCGTCGACCAGGAGATCTTCGCGCCGGGCGTGCAGGTGAGATCCGGCAAGAACGTGGCCTGATCTCAATCCTCGCGGATTGCGTAGCCCGCGCCACGGATGGTGCGTATCACATCGGGCATGCGGCCATTGTTGACCGCCTTGCGCAGGCGGCCGACATGCACATCCACGGTGCGCTCGTCGATGTAGATCGTCTCGCCCCAGACATTGTCGAGCAACTGGCTGCGCGAGAACACGCGGCCGGGATGGCGCATCATGAATTCGAGCAGCCTGAACTCGGTCGGTCCGAGCCGGATCTCGCTCTTCTTGCGATAGACCCGGTGCGATTCGCGGTCGAGCACGATGTCGCCGACCTTGAGCACGCTGGACAGCACTTCCGGTTTGGCGCGGCGCAGCAGCGCCTTGACCCGGGCCATGAATTCCGGCGTCGAGAACGGCTTGACCAGATAGTCGTCGGCGCCGGTCGAGAGGCCGCGCACGCGATCGCTCTCCTCGCCGCGCGCCGTCAGCATGATGATCGGCAATCGCTCCGTCTCGGGCCGCATGCGCAGGCGCCGACAGAGTTCGATGCCGGAAACCGCCGGCACCATCCAGTCGAGCACCAGCAGGTCGGGCACGTTTTCCTGGAGGCGTATCTCGGCTTCGTCGCCGCGTGTCACCACCTCGACCTGGTAACCCTCGGACTCCAGGTTGTAGCGGAGGAGCACGCCCAGCGGCTCCTCGTCCTCCACCACCATGATGCGTGGCGCGATCATCGATCGATCATCCCTGCCGTCAAGCCGCCGGCACCGACATCGCCGTCTCGTCCTGCTTCGGACGGTTGGCGGGCAGTTGCGTGCCGGTCAGCACATAATACGCATTCTCGGCGATGTTGGTCACATGGTCGCCGATGCGTTCGAGATTCTTGGCGCAGAACAAAAGATGCGTGCAAGCCGTGATGTTGCGGGGATCCTCCATCATGTAAGTCAGGAGTTCGCGGAAGACCGAAGTGTATTTGACGTCGATGCGTTCGTCGTCATTCCTGAGCTTGGCGAGGGCGGCGGCATCGCCGGCCGCATATTCCTCGACGACGCCCTGCACCTGGATCAGCACCAGCTGCGCCATGGAGTCGATGGAATGCGACAAGTCGCGCGGCGTGGCGGTGAGGCCGACCGAGCCGACGCGCTTGGCGATGTTCTTGGCAAGGTCGCCGATGCGTTCGAGATCGCCCGCCATGCGGATCGAGCCGACGACATGACGCAGATCGTCGGCCATCGGCTGGCGCTTGGCGATTAGGGTGATGGCGCGATCATCGAGTTCGCGCTGGCGCGCGTCCATGATGGCGTCGTCGGAGACGACGCGCTGTGCCAGCGCATTGTCGGAATTCAGCAGCGCCTTGGTGGCGCCGCCGACCATCGTGCCGGCGAGATCGCCCATGTCGCTGATCAGCCTGCTGATCTGCCCGAGATCCTCGTCGAAGGCTGCGACTGTGTGTTCGGCCATGATCCTGGTCCTCGTATGCGTGAGATCAGCCGAAGCGGCCGGTGATATAGTCCTGCGTGCGCTTCTCGCGAGGCGACGTGAAGATCTTCTCGGTCTTGTCGAATTCGACCAGCTCGCCCAGATACATGAAAGCCGTCTGCTTCGAGACGCGCGCGGCCTGCTGCATGTTGTGGGTGACGATGACGATCGTGTAGTCGGCCTGCAACTCGTCGATCAATTCCTCGATCTTGGCGGTCGACAATGGGTCGAGCGCCGAGGCCGGCTCGTCGAGCAGGATGACCTCCGGCTTGACCGCCACGGTGCGGGCGATGCAAAGCCGCTGCTGCTGGCCGCCCGACAGGCTGAGGCCGCTGGCGTTGAGCTTGTCCTTGACCTCGTTCCACAGCGCGGCGCGTTTCAACGCCTGCTCGACACGGCCGTCCATCTCGGCCTTGCCGATCTTCTCATAGAGCCTGACGCCGAAGGCGATATTCTCATAGATCGACATCGGGAACGGCGTCGGCTTCTGGAACACCATGCCGATCTTGGTGCGCAACAGGTTGAGGTCCTGCGAGCGGTCGAGAACGTTCTGGCCGTCGAGCAGCACCTGACCCTCGGCGGTCTGCTTGGGGTAGAGCTCGTAGATGCGGTTGAAGACGCGCAGCAGCGTCGACTTTCCGCAACCCGACGGTCCGATGAAGGCCGTCACGCTGCGCTCGGGCAGCGACAAGGTGATGTCTTTCAGCGCCTTCGACTGGCCGTAGTAGAAATTGAGGTTCTTGACCTCGATCTTCGCCTTGGCGGCTGCCTCTGTCGCAATCGTCATGTCTGGAGACAACATCTGGCTCATTTGTCCTCTCTGCGTCCGGTCAGGCTGCGCGCAAAGATGCTGAGCGCGAGAACCGTCAATGTGATTATGAGTGCGCCGGTCCACGCCAGTTGCTGCCACTCCTCGTAAGGGCTGAGAGCGAACTGGAAGATGGTCACCGGCAGGCTGGCCATCGGCGCATTGAGATTGCTCGACCAGAACTGGTTGTTGAGCGCTGTGAAGAGTAGCGGCGCCGTCTCGCCGGAAATGCGGGCAATGGCCAACAATATGCCGGTGACGATGCCGGACATCGCCGCGCGGTAGGCCACCGAACGGATCACCACCCAGCGCGGCGCGCCAATCGCCGTGCCGGCCTCGCGCAAAGCGTTCGGCACAAGGTTGAGCATGTCCTCGGTGGTACGCACCACGACGGGAATGACCAGGATGGCCAGTGCCACGGCACCGGCGATGGCCGAGAAATGCCCCATCGGCCGTACCATCAATTCGTAGACGAACAGGCCGATGATGATTGAGGGCGCCGACAGCAGGATGTCGTTGATAAAGCGCACCACGGTGGTGAGCTTCGAAAAGCGGCCATATTCGGCCATGTAGGTGCCGGCCAGCACGCCGATCGGCGTGCCGACGACGATGCCGATAATGGTCATCACGATGCTGCCGTAGATGGCGTTGAGCAGGCCACCGGCATCACCGGGCGGCGGGGTCATTTCCGTGAACACTGAGAGCGAAACGCCCGACAGGCCCTTATAGAGCAGCGCGCCGAGGATCAGCGCCAGCCAGGCAAGGCCGATGCCGGCGGCGATGACGCAGAGCGTCATCATCACGCCGTTCTTGCGCTTGCGGCTCTGGTGAAGCGATGCGGCTGTCGACATCGGTCAGACTCCGGTACGGGCATCGATGCGCATCAGCATGTAGCGGGCGATGGCAAGGATGAGGAAGGTGATGACGAACAGGATCAGACCGAGCGCCACCAACGAGGAGGTGTAGAGATCGCCGACGGCTTCGGTGAATTCGTTGGCGATGGTTGCCGAGATCGTCGTTGCCGGCGCGAACAGCGAGGCGCTGATCCGGTGGGCGTTGCCGATGACGAAGGTGACCGCCATGGTTTCACCGAGTGCACGGCCGAGCGCAAGCATGACGCCGCCCATGATGCCGATGCGGGTGTAGGGGACGACGACCCGGCGTGTTACCTCCCAGGTCGTGCAGCCAATGCCGTAGGCGGACTCCTTCAGCACCGGCGGCACCGTATCGAACACATCCTTGGTGATCGAGGTGATGAAAGGCAGGATCATGATGGCCAGGATCATCGCCGAGGTCAGCAGGCCGATGCCATAAGGAGGCCCGGCAAACAGGCTGTTAAGGCCGGGAATGCCGTGGAACACGTTGATGATGAAAGGTTGCACTGTCGTCTGCAGGAACGGTGCCAGCACGAACAGGCCCCAGATGCCGTAGATGATCGAGGGGATGCCGGCCAGCAGTTCCACGGCCATGCCGATCGGGCGCCGGAGCGGACGCGGGCAAAGCTCGGTGAGAAAAATGGCGATGCCGATACCGAGCGGCACAGCGATCAGAATGGCGATGGCCGAAGTGATGATGGTGCCATAGATCGGCGCCAGGGCGCCGAATTTCTCGGTGACGGGATTCCAGCTCTCGGTGGTCAGAAAGGAGAAGCCGAAGGTCGACAGTGCCTGCCAGGAACCGGCGAACAGCGAGATGGCGACGCCGCCGAGCAGCACCAGCACGAGAATGGCGGCGGCGCGGGTCAGCCCATGGAAGATCGAATCGGTCAACGCGAACCGTCTGACGGTGGCGTCGCGTGAACCTCGAATGGCTGGCAAGGCTTCGTGGGCAGCGCTCATGTCAAGCTCGGCTCTTTGTGTTGATTGAAAAGGAGCGCCGCGGGGCGGCGCTCCTCCAGAAAGATATTACTCGCCGGCGTAGACGGGCTTGCCGTCGGCCTTGATGTCGGCCTTCCACGAAGCCTTGATCAGGTCGACGACGCTATCGGGGATCGACACATAGTCGAGCGCCTTGGCGGTTTCCTTGCCGTCCTTGTAGGCCCAGGCAAAGAACTTGAGCGCTTCGCCGGTGGCCGCGGCATCGTCCGGGGTCTTGTGGATCAGCACCCAGGTCGAGGCAGCGATCGGCCAGGTGGCGTCGCCCCGCTCGTTGGTGATGATGACGTTGAAGTTCTTGGCGCCCTTGAAGTCGGCGTTCGAAGCAGCCGCGCCGAAGGATTCGAGCGACGGCTCGACGACCTTGCCGGCGGCGTTCAGCATCTTGGAGTAGGAGAGATTGTTCTGCTTGGCATAGGCATATTCGACATAGCCGATGCCGCCGTCGGTCTGCTTGACGGTGTTGGCAACGCCTTCGCTGCCCTTGGCGCCGACGCCGGTCGGCCATTCGACGGCCGTATCCGAGCCGACCTTGTCCTTCCAGTCGGGCGAGAGCTTCACGAGGTAGTCAGTGAAGTTGAAGGTCGTGCCCGAGCCGTCCGAACGATGAACGACGGCGATAGCGGTCGACGGCAGCTTAAGGTCCGGGTTCAGGGCCTTGATCGCGGCATCGTCCCAGGTGGTGATCGCGCCGAGATAGATCTGGGCCAGCGTCTTGCCGTCGAGGACGAGTTCGCCCGGCTTGATGCCCGTGAGGTTGACGATCGGCACGATGCCGCCCATCACCATCGGGAACTGCACGAGGCCGTTCTTTTCCAGATCGGCGTCGGACATCGGCTTGTCGGTGGCGCCGAAGGTCACGGTCTTGGCGATGACCTGCTTGATGCCGCCGCCCGAGCCGATCGACTGATAGTTGAGGCCGATGCCAGTATCCTTCTTGTAGGTGTCGGCCCATTTGGCGAACACCGGATAGATGAAGGTCGAGCCGGCGCCGGAAAGGTCAGCTGCCATTGCTGCGGAAAGGGTGAGGGTGGACGCCGCAGCCATTGCAATCGCAACGGCCGCCGAGCGGATGAAATGTCTCATGTGGCCTGCTCCTGTTCGGAAGATGGTCTCTCGGCGCCACTTCTTGCCGGCGCCGCTGAGGCCAATAGCCTTCGATTATAACAGTCGCATGACAGTTTCATGTCAGCCCGGTAACGCGTTGCCGGCAACGCGAAAGACGCTGATCTCGGGCGCTCGCGGCGCGGTCCGAGTTTGCCGCCGGAATCAGGGGCTTGAGCCGTCCGACGGCTGGAATCACCACGGACTCGACCAGGCTTTTCCCAAATGAAGAAAATCCGGACGGGAGCGCGTTGCTCGCAGCCAGAGCGTGTCATGGCCGGGCCATCGCCAAAAACAGGTCCGTTGGGGTAGAGTGACACTGTTTCTTGCAGGCGGTCGCTGCTCCCGCCCGTAACTGAGAAGAGCGGAATTCGATTTCGCTATTGTTCCGGCTGGACGCCGCCTTTGATATGGCGCGATCGCACCATAGTCATTGCACGCAGCGGCAGCAGCGAATCTCCCGCTGATTCCTTGATTGCCTCGCCGGATCCCGCAATTCAGGCGACGCGGGCTCTATCCCGCGTTGCGGTGGACCTGACGGCCGGCGCCGACCCAGCGCTCTACCTTCTCGAGCAGGGCCCTGGGACTGATCGGCTTGGGCAGATAGTCGTCCATGCCCGCCTCCAGGCAGCGCTCGCGGTCGCCCTTGAGCGCGTGCGCGGTGACGCCGACGATCGGCACATGCGTGCCGGTCTCCTGCTCCAGCAGGCGGATCGCGGCCGTCGCTTCGAGACCGCTCATCTCCGGCATCGAGACGTCCATCAGGATCATGCACGGATTGAGCGTGCCGAAGGCGTCGAGCGCCTTGCGGCCATTGCCGACGATCTCGAAACCATAGCCGGTCTCGCCGAGGATTTGCGTGAACACCATCTGGTTCACCTCATTGTCCTCGGCCACCAGTATATCCAGCCTGTGCCCGCCGGCCGTCGCGGGCAGCCTGGGGCGAACCTGTGGCGGCTGCAATTGTGCGCGCTGCTCGGATGGTGCCAGGGGCGGCGGCCGGGACGCCTCGGGCGCCTCGCCCGCGAGCGGTTGAACGGCGTGGCCGCTGGTGGCGTGGCGATGGCGCTGGATGGTCGCGACTAGCGTTTCCAGGAGCACCGAGGAGCGCGCCGGCTTGATCAGCTGGGCGTCGATGCCAAGATCGCGGTAGCTGGTGTTGGCAAGCGACTGGTCGACCGATGTCAGCATGATGATCGGCGTGTCCGCGAGGCCCTCGGTGTTGCGCACGATACGCGCCATTTCGGCGCCGCTCATTTCAGGCATCTGGTAGTCGAGCACGACGCAGTCGACCGCCACGCCATAAGCTGCCGCGGCGATCAGCACCTTGAGACCTTCGGCGCCGCTTTCGGCCGCGCAGGAATCGAACGTCCACGAGGTCATCTGCTCGGTCAGGATGGCGCGGTTGACGGCGTTGTCGTCGACGATCAGCACGCGTGCGCCCGTCACGTCCACCGGCGTGATGCGCTGCCCGCTCTGCTGCCCGGCCCCTGGCAGCGTCACCGTGAACCAGAAGGTCGACCCCTTGCCTTCGGCGCTCTCGACGCCAATGTCGCCGCCCATCAGGTCGACCAGCCGCGAGGTAATGGCTAGGCCAAGCCCGGTGCCCTCGTGGCGCCTTGTCGAGGACGTATCGACCTGGCTGAATTTCTCGAACACCAGTTTCAGTTTTTCCTCGGGGATGCCTATGCCGGTATCGGTGACCGAGATCGTCAGCCTGGTTCCCGTCGGAACCCGTTCGCCGGTCACGTCGACCAGCACGTGGCCTTCATCGGTGAACTTCACCGCATTGCCGAGCAGGTTGGTGACGATTTGCCGGATGCGGCCGACATCGCCGATGAACAGGCTTTCGAGCCGCGGCTCGATGCGCACGATGAGCTCGAGATCCTTTTCCTTGGCCCGTGTCGACACCAGCGTCGCCACGTCCTCGATCGCCTCGGCGAGATTGAAGGGCGCCGGGTCGAGCACCAGCTGGCCGGCATCGATCTTGGAGAAATCCAGGATGTCGTTGATGATGGTCAAGAGCGCGTTGCCCGATTTGACGATGATGTCGGTGAATGTCTTCTGCTTCGGATCGAGATTGGATTTGGCCAGGAGTTCAGCCATGCCCAGTACGCCGTTCATCGGCGTGCGGATCTCGTGGCTCATATTGGCGAGGAACTCCGACTTGGCGCGGTCGGCGAGCACGGCGCGCCTGCGCGCCTCGCTGAGCTCCGCCTCGCGCTGCTTGAGTTCCGTGATATCGGTGGTCGAACCGATCAGGTAGAGCGAACCGTCGGAGGCGATCATTGCGCCCTTGCGGGCGAACTGATGCCTGACGCTGCCGTCTGGAAGGCGCACTGTCTCCTCGATCTCCTGGGTTTCGCCTGTACGCAGCACGGCGAGATCGCTGGCCACGAAGGCCTCGCCGTCCGGTCCGAAGATCTCGACGTCGGTCTTGCCGATCGCCTCCTGCTTGCTGAAGCCGGTGAGATCGCACCAGCCCTTGTTGACATAGAATTGCCTGAGATCGGAGCGCTTGGCGTAGATCGACACCGGCACGTTGTCGATCAGGCTGCGGAACACCTCGTTCTCGCGCATGCTCTCTTCCAGAGCTTGCTCGCGCGCCTTGACGTCGGTGATGTCGGTGCTGGAGCCGACCAGATGCACCGATCCGTCCGTGGCCACCAGGCGGCTCTTGCGCGTCATCAACTGCCGCACCGTTCCGTCACGATGGGTGACGGGCTCCTCGACCTCGCGCACATTGCCGTTCGTCACGACATCGGTATCGTCCTGGCTGAAGCCCTCCGCTTCCTCGCCGTTGAACAGCTGACGGTCGGTCCGGCCGATGACGTCGTCCTTGGCGAGACCCGTCAGCGCGCACCAGGCCTTGTTGACGAATTCGATGCTCAGGTCCTGCGCCTTGATGAAGGCGGCTACCGGCAACTCGTCCATGACATGGCGGAAGAGATCGATCTGGCGCATCGAATCATGAAGCGCCGCCTCGCGGCTCTTGAGGTCGGTGATGTCGACGCGCACCCCGATGAACGTGCCGTCGCCTGTGCGCATGTCGTAGACCTGGTACCAGCGGCCATCGGCATTGAGGCGCTCATAGGAGGAATTCGGCAGACGGTAACGCGCCAGGATGCCGTCAAGCCAGCGTTCGGAATCGCCTTCGTACAGGCTGTCGATCCCAGGATCGCCACTCGAACGGAAATAACCCACCGAATGCCCGAACTCCAGCGCTTCGCGGAAGGTGCGGCCGGGCTGCCAGAAGGGCTTCAGCGCCGGCAACGTATCCTGCAGCCTATGGTTGGCGAAGACGAACTTGTCGTCGCGGTCGTAGATGATGACCCCCGCCGGCAGCGATTCCAGCACGCTGGCGAGATGCTTGCGCGCATCTTCGGCTTCGGTCTCGCGCCGCTTCATGTCGGAGATGTCGAACAGAAAGCCGGCGACATAGTCGCGGCCGCTTGCCATGCGGACGCGGTTCTTCCTGACGATACGCGAACGGCTGGCACCGCCGGCTTCGAAGCTTTCTTCCACTTCGTATTGCTGTCCGCCGGCCAGCACCTCGCGTTCGCTGCTTTCGAACAGCGCGACCTCGTCCGGCCCGAGGAAATCGCTTCCCGGCCTGCCAAGCATGGCCTGCGGCGCCTGCTTGAACAGCGCCGCGAAGGCCTCGTTGACGAAGACGAAGCGCAGATTGTCGTCCTTGACGAAGATCGGATCCTTGACCCCGTTGATTACTGCTTCCGCCAGCCGCGCCTTTTCCAGCGCTTCGGCAAGTTCGGCCTCGCGATCCTTCATGTCGGTGACATCGACATAGGAAATGAACCGCTTGCCGCCGGCCAGCGGCGCCATCGACGAGATCAGCGTCCTGCCGTCATTGCGCGGGAACTGCCTCGCTCCAGCTGTGCCGGCTCTGATTTCAGCCTCGCGTTCGGCGACATGCCGGTGCCATGTCGCGTCGTCCGAACCATACGGGTCGATGTCGCGGCTGGCTTCCATCAGATCGAGGAAGCTGCAGCCGGTCTCGGCGCGCCGGGCGTCGATCTGCCAGAAATCGTAAAAGGCGCGGTTGATGACCTCGGCACGCATGTCGGCATCGAGGACAAGAACACCGATCGGCATCTGATCGACCATGGTGCGGAGATTGGCGAAAGTCTCGGCTATCTTGGCGTTGGCATTCTCGATTTCGGCGTCCCGCCGCTTGACCTCGGTGACCTCATAGTAGGTCAGCAGGCGTTTGCCTCCCGACAGAGCCGTGACGGAGAACATCATGGTGCGCCCGTCGGTGTGGGCAAACTCCCGAGGTGCGACGGTGCCGGCCTTGATCTCTTCGATGCGCGTGGCGAGGTAGCGCTGCCATTGCTCTTCGTCGATGTCGCCATAGATGCCGTTGCGGCGATTGAGTTCCATCAGCAGGCTGAACGGCGCGCCTACCGTCACGGCCCCGTCCGGAATCCTGGAGAGATCGCGGTAGGCCTTGTTGACGATGAGCGTATCGAGCCTGGCGTCCAGAAGCACGACGCCCATATGCATGGCATCCATCGTCCGCTCGAGATCGGCGAGATGCTGGACGGCATCGCCGCCAGCCGCCGGCTGCATGGCCTCGAAGGCGCTGGCCAGCGCGGTGACGTTGCGGCCCAGGCCGCGATAGCCGACGAATTTTCCTTCGCTGTCGAAACGCGGGAAGCCTGACGTCAGCACCCAGCGGCAGTCGGGGCGGCCCCCCTTCAGTTCGTAGACGAAGTCGCGGAACGGCCGGTGCGCCTGCAAATCCTCCAGATGCGCCGCCGCACCGCGGTTGCCCTTCAGGACCTGGTTGAGAAAATCGAAGCGGAACCGGCCAAGCACCATTGCCGGATCGATACCGGTTGCCGCCTGGTAATCTTGGGAAAGCCAGGAAAAGCGCAATTCCGCGTCGGTTTCCCAAATCCAGTCCGAGCCCGCTTCGACGAGTTGGCGCAGCGCGTCGGCGCAATCCATGTCGACGCCGGATGGCCCATCGCCGCCATGCGCGGCTGCCTTGCCGGGCTTGCGCTTGCCGCGCACGCCGATTGCTTCGTCCGATTCCGCCATGCTGTCCCCACCCCGAAAATCAAGGCCGAACCCTCCCTCCGCGGTCCGTCGGCGGAATGTGCCGCAGAAGCATTAACGATCCGCTAACCTTAACGGCGCAACCGGCCTGTTCCTGCTGCGTTATTCCGTCCGGTTGTGGCGCGGAGCAAGGCCGCGCTATAAGCATGCACAGGGGTGTTGCTAATGTACGGACGGATAGGGCCTTTCTTGCTGGGCGTGGCGCTGCTTTTCGGCGGCGGCTGCTCTCGCAGCTATGACGGCACGGTGGTTATTCCGCGGCCGCTCGACGCCAGGCGGATCTGGGACCGGCCGCCGCCCAATGTCGACTACCAGCCGCAGGTCGACAACAGCGCCTTTCCGGGTCCACCCCAGCCTCCCGGGCGGTTTTACGAGGGCAGGGTCGTTAAGCCTGCGCCTCACAGACGGTCTCAGACCAGGGCGTCACCGCCCTCTCCTCCGTCATCGGGCCCCGAAAAACAATTGGCATGCAGGAACGTAAGCGCTCCCGGCCAAAGAGTTCGCATGGTTTGCGACTAAGCATAAAAACAAAGACCTAAAGCGCGGCGCCTGAATCCGCTTCGACGCGACGTGCTTTGGAACGGTTCGGCTCTATAGCGTTGCCGCGCCCTTCCTCGGTTCCTTGGCGCCGAGCTTGTCGAGAGCAAGCCGAACCTGGCGCAGATCGTCCTGCCAGCCGTCATCGTCGCCCATCGGGCTCTCCGACGCCGCCCGTTGCAGCCCGCGCGCCTCGGATTCGATCTTGCGCAATTCGCCGATCTTCTGGTCGGTAGTCAGGGAGCCGTCTTCGACGATCTCCAGTACCCGCATTTCCCTGAACGTGGCCATGGCGCTCCTCCCTGCCTGATATCGACCACAACGCCGGGAAGCGGGCCCCTGTTCCGAAGACGGCCGTTCCCGCGAGAACACTCGTGGGTCATTCAGCCGGGAAAAAGGCGGGGCCGACCACACGCACCGTCCACTGGCCGGCCTCGATCGACTGGAGCTGGGCGGCCGTCGGCAGGCCGATGCGTCGAGCCTGCGATCAATCAGGCGTTACCGGTGTCCGGCACTGAAACCTTTGCCCGTACTGCTGCGTTGAGGCGCAAAGGAGAACGCGCGATGTCGATGCATTTCACCGTATCGGAGCTGACAAGAAGCCTTTTTTACTCCCTCGGGCTGGATCACGGGCGTGCCCCACGGCCGCTCAACCCCGAGCAAAACCTGTTGCTGGAGTGCTATCTGGCCGGGCAGATTCCGGAATCGGCCTGGAGCGACTACGTCTTCGAGACCCCGGATCTGGCACGGCATGCCGAAGCACGGCGCCTGAGCCATTGATCTGCGGCGATCGGGGGAAACGACACCCGACCCGGTTCTCCGGTTCGACGAACACCCGTGCCGATGCCCGCTCCATGGCAGGCGTTCTTTGGGCGCTACCGCTATTGCTTGGGCGAAACGAATTGCTGCGTGAACACGTTGCCGGCAATCCCTTGCGACAGCGCCGGCGATAAACTCAGCGGCGTGCAATTCTTCACCGCCGCTATTGCCGCATCGATGAACGCCTTACGTGCCTTGTCGTCGCCAGCCACCTTGGCGGCGGTTGGTCGCGGCGGCCCTATCAGAGTGCCGTCGCGCTTGAAACTGAAACTCAGGGTTACAGTCGAATCTCCGGCACCGGCAGGCGGTGTCCAGCAGGACTGGATCGCGGTCCCGACATCGTCCATACTGTTGAGCGTTGCGGCCGATGCATATACGACACCTGCCGACATCACACCCGCAATCGCCAGTTTTGCAGCACGTTTCATCGCAAGCCCTCATCGTCACGACGATCCGGCAACCCGCCGGACTGCTGTGATCGATGGTAGAGCCGACATGGGCAATGACAATATCCCTTGCCAAAAAGTTGTTCGAAGAAAGCCGACTGCGAAGCCGCCCTGGCGCCTGGCCGATGCGAGCCATGTAGCCCGAAAAAGCAAAAAGGCCGGCACGGAGCCGACCTTTCCTTTCCGCCTCGACAACTGCGCCAGTACATCCGTGGTCGCAGGCTGAAAGCGAATTGTCCCCAGTAGACAGGCTATTGGTAAACCAAACCTTAACCTGCCTGCCGTCCCCACCCGCAAGGCTAGGAATAGATGGCCGCGAACTCCATGATTGTCGCGATATGACGGCCTACGCGACGGCCCTGAACTCGGTTTCTGGTATCGTTCCAAGCCCGGCACACTGCGCATATCATGGTCTTTCCCGGGCAACCGCTTTGATGTGTCCCGTGCGGGCAGCAATACCCTTTTGAGGTACGCCATCTCGAGCAGTCGAAAACCTTTCCACCGCCATGGCAGTGCGTGCATGTCGTCCCAACAGAGGCCATTCCAAACTCTACCCGACCCGAAACCCGCGTTGCCGCGAAAGCTATTCCCGCACCGCAAGTATCAGGGATCGCAGTGCTTTCAAGCGTCGCGGCTTGACTTAAATTGGGTGGATTCGGGGTATGGGAAGCCCGGGCTCTCGCAGGCTTTGCGTGCTCTTTCGATGTATGCGGAGCCCATGCGGGACGGGTCCGAAACTGCAGGATTGTCTGGAGGTCAACGACAGGACCGTTGCCTGGTACGCCCAAGGGGAATCGAACCCCTGTTCCCGCCGTGAGAGGGCGGTGTCCTGACCGCTAGACGATGGGCGCGCTCAAGAAGGGGCGATATAGGCTGACGGCCGGGAAAAAGCAACTGGGGTTCGGCGGCTTTGCCGCATCGAATGAAAAGCCGCCCCGCGTTACCGTTTCGGCTGGATCAGGTCCCACAGATTGCCATGCAGATCGGCGAAAACCGCCACCGTGCCATAGGCTTCGTGACGCGGCGCCTCGCGGAATTCGACGCCCTTGTCCAGCATCGCTGCATGGTCGCCGGCAAAATCGTCGGTTTCGAGGAAGAGAAAAACCCGGCCGCCGGTCTGGTTGCCGATGCTTTTCCTCTGCGTCTCGTCGGACGCCTCGGCCAGCAACAGCCTGGCGCCCTGCCCGTCGGCCGGCGCGACCGTGACCCAGCGTTTGCCGCCGCCGAGATCGACATCCTCCGTCAGCGTAAAACCCAGCCGCTCGACATACCAGGCGATCGCCTCGTCATAGCTGGCGACGACCAGCGCCACGGTCGCGACACGACGGTGTTCGGCAAACCCGGTCATGTCGGTGGCAAATGTGTTTGCCGCATTGGCGCCGGCCTATTTGTTGCGGATCGCAAAACGGCCGATCAGGCGGCGCTCGGCGATATCGTAGACGAAGATCGCACGGCTGCCGTCGGCAAGCTCGGCGTCGATCGAAAGGCGGCTGCCCGACAGTGACTGACCGACCACCCTGGCGCCAACCGGCAGAACGATGTCCCCGCTGAGCGGTTCGCCAGCGGGCACCTGGACGTCGCCGGCCAGCGGCGGGCTCACCGGCGTTGCCTTGCGTGATTTGTAGACAATCGCCGCGATCACCACCATAAGAGCCAGAAAGAGCAGGCCGAGATTGATGGCCATGAAGCGGATGAGCTTGCCGCGCAGCTTGTCGACTTCGGGGGCGAGCGGTTTTTCCTGCTCTTCATCGGCATCGGGCCGGGCCATGGCAAACATTCCGGAATGGTTTTTCGATGAGCGCTCATAGCGAAGAGGCCCCCGAATTGATAGAGGACCTGTTGATAGAGGCCGCGCCCACCTTGCTGGTCGCCGGCGCGGATGCGGCCGGCCAACGGCTCGATCAGTGGCTGGCGGCAGCCCTTGGCCCGGACATGTCACGCAGTCGCGTGCAGATGCTGATCAGGCAAGGCGCCGTCGTCATCGACGGCAAGCCGGTCGACGAAACCAAGCGCAAGATGCGCGCGGGCGAAAATGTGTCCGTAGCCATGCCGGAACCGGAGCCGGCGCAGCCGCAGGGCGAGAACATTGCGCTCGACGTGCTCTACGAAGACGACGAGTTGATCGTCATCAACAAGCCGGCGGGGCTCGTCGTGCACCCCGGCGCCGGCAACTGGACCGGCACGCTGGTCAATGCGCTGATTCATCATTGCGGCGACAGCCTGTCAGGCATTGGCGGGGTGCGCCGCCCGGGCATCGTCCATCGCCTCGACAAGGAGACCAGCGGCGTCATGGTGGTCGCCAAGACCGACCGTGCCCACAAGGCTCTGTCGGAGGCGTTCGCCGACCACGGCCTGACCGGCGATCTCGAGCGCGCCTACCTGGCGCTGGTCTGGGGCATACCGCAGAGGCCGACCGGCACGATCGATGCACCGCTTGGCCGCGCCTCCGACCGGGTTCGCCGCGCCGTGGTGCCGGAAGGCCGCGACGACGCACGCCACGCCGTCACCCGTTTTGCCGTGCAGGAGCGTTTCGGCGAGGGCCAGCGGGAATTCGCTGCCGCTAGCCTCGTCGAATGCCGGCTGGAAACCGGTCGCACCCACCAGATCCGCGTCCACATGGCCCATATCGGCCATCCCGTGATTGGCGACCCGGACTACGGGCTAGCCTTCCGCACCAAGGCCAATCGGCTGCCCGAACCGCTGAAACGCCAGGTCGAGGCATTTTCCCGGCAAGCTTTGCATGCATGGCTCCTTGCATTTCGGCACCCGACTACCCATCTAACGATGAGGTTCGAGGCGCCGTTACCGGGGGACATGGAGGAACTCGTCGGCGGCTTTCGCAAGCTCTGAACCTGCCATCAAAAAACCTGAGTGGCATTGTTCACTTCAGCGTGACACACTGTTTCGTGTTGAACAAATGCCTGTCTTTTCTGGTTTTGTTCCTGTATAAGATCTGTTGTCGCGAGCGAGCCTTTTGGTGTTCGCGTCACATGCCTGCCGCGTTTCGGGGGCATCACTCCAATAGAGAGGGGGCGCTATCATGGCCCAGTCATTACCCAGTATCGTTTCCGGTGAAGGCGGCCTCAGCCGCTATCTGGAAGAAATCCGCCGCTTTCCCATGCTTCAGCCGCAGGAAGAATACATGCTCGCCAAGCGTTACGCCGAGCATGAAGACACCACGGCCGCGCACAAGCTCGTCACCAGCCATTTGAGGCTCGTCGCCAAGATCGCCATGGGCTATCGCGGCTATGGCCTGCCGATCGGCGAAGTGATCTCGGAAGGCAATGTCGGCCTCATGCAGGCCGTCAAGAAATTCGAACCCGAGCGCGGTTTCCGCCTCGCCACCTACGCCATGTGGTGGATCAAGGCCTCGATCCAGGAATACATCCTGCGCTCGTGGAGCTTGGTCAAGATGGGCACGACCGCCAACCAGAAGCGTCTGTTCTTCAATCTCCGCAAGGTGAAGGGCAAGATCCAGGCGCTGGACGATGGCGACCTCAAGCCCGACCAGATCGCCGAGATCGCCACGCGGCTGAACGTCTCCGAGGCCGAAGTGGTGTCGATGAACCGCCGTCTGTCCGGCGACGCGTCACTCAACGCGCCGATCCGGGCGACGGAAGGCGAGTCCGGCGAATGGCAGGACTGGCTGGTCGACGACCACGAAAGCCAGGAAGAGATGCTGATCGAGCAGGACGAGCTGGAAAACCGGCGCGGCATGCTGTCGGGCGCTCTCGCCGTGCTCAACGATCGCGAGCGGCGCATCTTCGAGGCACGCCGCCTCGCCGAGGAGCCGCTGACGCTCGAGGAACTGTCGGCTGAGTTCGACATCAGCCGTGAGCGCGTGCGGCAGATCGAGGTGCGCGCCTTCGAGAAGGTGCAGGATGCGGTCAAGGCCGCCGCCAAGCGCCAGATGCAGGCGCTACGCACCATCGAGGCACAGCCGGCGGCTTAAAGCCGGCTTCGGCCTAGAAATAGCAGGGCGGCGTCAGGAAACTGGCGCCGCTTTTTTGTACGCCGCAGCAGGAGCCACGGTTGCCTCAAAGCGAATCCAGCGGAAATTTGAGGTAGCGCCGGCCATTGGCTTCCGGCTCCGGCAGCCGCCCCCCATTGATGTTGACCTGCAGCGCATGCAGGATCAGCCGCGGCATCGGCAATGTGCGATCGCGCGCCTCGCGTAGCGCGACGAACTCGGCCTCTGTACGCGCGGCGACAAGATGGATGTTGGTCGCCTTCTGCGCCGCGACCGTGCTTTCCCACATCGGTTCGCGCCCGCCGGCCTGGTAATCATGGCCGACGAACAGCCGGGTTTCCTCCGGCAAGGCCAGGATGCCCTGGATCGAGCGCCACAACCGCGCGGCGCTTCCACCGGGAAAATCCGTCCTTGCCGTGCCGCTGTCGGGCATGAACAGGGTGTCGTGGATGAAGGCGCCGTCGCCGATCACATAGGTGATCGATGCCAATGTATGTCCAGGCGAGAACAGCACCCCGACCGGAAGGGTTCCGATCCGGAAGGTCTCGCCCTCGGCGAACAGCCTGTCCCACTGTGAGCCGTCAGCCCGAAAGTCCGGCCAGTTATAGATCACCTTCCACAGTGCCTGGACGTCGACGACCCTGTCGCCGATGGCCATCGGCGCTCCGGTCCTCTGTTTCAGGTAATGCGCCGCCGAGAAATGGTCGGCGTGGGGATGGGTATCGAGGATCCACTCGAGCTCCAGCCCGTTTTCCCCAATGAAATCGAGCAAGCCATCCGCGCTCTTCGTACTCGTCGCGCCGGATTTCTCATCGAAGTCGAGGATCGGATCGATAATGGCGCATCGCTTCGTCGCCGGGTCTGCGACGACATACTGGATGGCCCCGGTCGGCTTGTCATAAAAACCGCTGACCAGCGGCTTCGCCAAAGTTATCTGCACGTCCGGCTTCCCCAGACCTAGCCGGCAGGAACGATTTTCTCCGCCGGAACCCACCGTGAGCATGGTTGTCCGCCCCGACGAACCAGTCAAGCATGACTTGGGTCGCAGGAGCGGAAAACGCCGGAAACCATTCCGGCGTTCTGGCTCAGGCGGAGGGCTGCTTGGTCTTCCGGAGATAGGGCAGGATGGTCTCGTAGGCGCCGAAGCGCTTGATCGCATCCTCGTTGGAAACGGCGGCGGTGATGATGACGTCCTCACCTTGCTTCCAGTTCGCCGGCGTCGCCACCTGATGCTTGGCGGTGAGCTGCATGGAATCGACCGCCCGCAGGATCTCGTCGAAGTTGCGCCCCGTGGTCATCGGGTAGGTCAGCACAAGCTTGATCTTCTTGTCCGGCCCGATGACGTAGACCGAGCGCACGGTGGCGTTGTCGGCGGGTGTGCGGCCTTCCGAAGTTTCGCCGGCGCCGCCTGGCAGCATGTCATAAAGCTTGGCGACCTTGAGGTCCTTGTCGCCGATCAGCGGGTAATGCACCGAATGGCCGGTCGCCGTCTTGATGTCGTCCTGCCATTTGCCGTGGCTTTCGACCGGGTCGACCGAAATGCCGATGATCTTGACGTTGCGCTTCTTGAACTCGCCCTCGAGCCCCGCCATCGTGCCAAGCTCGGTCGTGCAGACCGGCGTGAAATTCTTCGGATGGCTGAACAGGATCGCCCAGCCGTCGCCGATCCAGTCATGGAATTTGATGGCTCCCTGCGTGGTCTCGGCGGTGAAGTCCGGCGCGATATCGTTGATACGAAGACTCATGACCTATCCCTACCCCTTGTGAATGTGGCCGGTATCTTCGCCGCCCGGCGCCCGGCACCTGATCGTAGCACCGCAGCGCGATTGATTAAACGCTGGAGATGACGGCCATTCACTCGATGGGCAAAAATTTTTCCCCACGCGCGGGATCAGGCCAAAAATACGTCGTGGTATCGGGCATGAGACAAGCGGCAGGAATCGGCAAAGACGCCTCAGGCCTTGTTGATTGCCAGCGTCGCCGACAAATCTTCCATGCGCTGCGCCAGGGCGCCGAGCGCGCTGGTCAGCACGCTGTCGCTCTTGTCGGCCTTGGTCAACGCCTCGTCGCGCGTCTTGCGCAAGGTCAGCACTTCGCTTTCCATGCCCTTGACGCGCTTCTGCAGCTCGGAAAGCTCGTCCATCACCATGATGCCGGCCATGACGGTCAGCCGCTGGTCGCCGATCTCGCCGAAGGAATCCTTCAGGTGCGAGACATAGCGGTCGAAACGCTCGGCGAGATCGATCAGATGCTCTTCCTGACCCTCGTCGCAGGCCATGCGGTACTGCTTGCCGTCGATTGAAACCGTGACCTGTGCCATCGGGCCAGCTCCTATCTGTCCAACACGGCGCGGATGGTTTCCATCGCGGTCACCAGCCGTCGCGACACTTCCTTGTTGGCGTCTTCCAGCCGTTCGGCGCGCGCTTCGGAATTGTCGAGTTCCTGCGCCAACCGCGAGCGGTCGGCATTCATCCGCTGTACTTCGGCCTCGGCTTCCGAATAGTCGCGTTCATGCTCGAGCTTGGCCGCGACGGCGTTTTCCAGCCCTTCGATGGCCTTGCTCAGCCTGGCGATCACTTCCTTGAGCGTGGTTTCCCCGGTCATGGCTTCGTCCTGTGCCCTGCCCATCACCGAATCGTTCGCGTTCAGAACGCGTTATCCCGGAAACATTAGGCACCGGGTGAAGGCAACGTCAATAAAGCTCTCGCGACTGTCCCCCGCTAACGCTAAAGTAGGTCCACCGCCGACATCACAAGACCGGCAAATCTGCACCCGATTTGTTGACTAAAAGCCCGCGCCTGCTATGTGTCGCGCACCCTTTTCAAGGGCTCTCCCAAGCCCCCAAACCCCCACCCTGGAGGTACCATGACGTCGCGTGAACAACATGACCGGATGGCCAATGCGATCCGTTTTCTCTCCATGGATGCCGTCGAGAAGGCGAATTCCGGCCATCCCGGCCTGCCCATGGGCTGCGCCGACATTGCCACGGTGCTGTTCACCCGCTTCCTGAAATACGATCCCAAGGCCCCGCATTGGGCCGACCGTGACCGCTTCATCCTGTCGGCGGGCCATGGTTCGATGCTGCTCTATTCGTTGCTGCACCTGACCGGCTACGAAGACATGACCATCGACCAGATCAAGCACTTCCGCCAGTTGGGCTCGAAAACCGCCGGCCATCCCGAATATGGCCACGCCACCGGCATCGAGACCACGACCGGCCCGCTCGGCCAGGGCCTCGCCAATTCGGTCGGCTTCGCGCTCGGCGAGCGCATCATGAACGCCGCCTTCGGCAACGACCTTGTCGACCACTACACCTATGTGCTGGCCGGCGACGGCTGCCTGATGGAAGGTGTTTCCCAGGAAGCCATCGCCCTTGCCGGTCACCTCAAGCTCAACAAGCTGATTGTCTTCTGGGACAACAACAACATCTCGATCGACGGTCCGGTGTCGCTCGCCGACAACACCGACCAGGTCGCGCGCTTCCAGGCCTCCGGCTGGAACGCCAGCCACATCGACGGCACCGATCCGGAAGCGATCGCCTATGCCATCGAGGCCGCCCGCCATTCCGACAAGCCGACGATGATCGCCTGCAAGACGACCATCGGCTTCGGTGCCCCGACCAAGGCCGGCACCAACAAGGCGCACGGCTCGCCGCTCGGCCCAGATGAGATCGCTGGCGCGCGCAAGTTCTTCAACTGGGACTCGCCGCCCTTCGAGATCCCGGCCGACATTCTCGATGCCTGGCGCTCCGCCGGCAAGGCCGGCGTCAAGGCGCGCACGGACTGGGAAGGCCGCCTGGCCAAGGCCGATCCAAAGCTGAAGGCCGAGTTCGAGCGCCGCACCAGTGGCAAGCTGCCGGCGAATTTCGACGCCGTCATCGCCGACTACAAGAAGAAGCTTTCAGCCGACAAGCCGAAGGTCGCGACCCGCAAATCGTCGGAAATGGCGCTGGAAGTCATCAATGGCGCGGTGCCGGAAACCATCGGCGGCTCGGCCGACCTGACCGGCTCCAATAACACCAAGACCAGCCAGACCAAGAACATCACGCCGGACGATTACGGCCAGCGCTATGTCCATTACGGCATCCGCGAACACGGCATGGCTGCCGCGATCAACGGCCTGACGCTGCATGGCGGCCTTATCGCCTATGGCGGCACCTTCCTGTGCTTCTCCGACTACGCCCGCCCCTCGATGCGGCTTGCCTCGCTGATGGGCATCCGCTCGATCTTCGTCATGACCCATGATTCCATCGGTCTGGGCGAAGACGGGCCGACCCACCAGCCGGTCGAGCACATGGCGGCCCTGCGCGCCATTCCCAACCAAAATGTGTTCCGTCCGGCCGACGCGGTGGAAACCGCCGAATGCTGGCAGATCGCGCTCGAATCCGAAAAGACGCCGTCGACCCTGGCGCTGACCCGCCAGAACCTGCCGACGGTGCGCACCGAGTTCACCGAAAAGAACCTGAGCAGCCAGGGGGCCTATGAACTCGCCGCCGCCAGCGGCCAAGCCGCGGTGACGATCTTCGCCACCGGTTCCGAGGTCGAGATCGCGCTTGGCGCACGCGACCTTCTGGAAAAACATGGCCATCCGACCCGTGTCGTCTCGGTGCCTTGCTTCGAACTGTTCGACAAGCAGACCGACGCCTATCGCAAGAAGACGATCGGCGACGCACCGATCAAGATGGCGATCGAGGCCGGCATCCGCCAGGGCTGGGATCATCTCATCGGCTCGGACGGCATCTTCATCGGCATGACCGGCTTCGGTGCGAGCGGTACGATCGAACAGCTTTATCCGCATTTCGGCATCACCGCCGAGGCGGCCGCCAAGGCGGCGGAAGCCCGCCTGCACGGCGGATGAGGCCCGGGCATGTCGCCCAAAAGTGTGTCGCGGTCTTGAGATAACGACATGCACGAAACAAAATACCCGGCGAGATCGCGTGAAATGCGGTTTTGCCAGGCTGGCCCAACCTAATCGATTTAAATCCAGCCCGCTGCGGCTGGATTCTTTGCCCGTCCGCCGCTATGAAGCTGCGGATCAATCGTCTGCCCTCCAGCTCCCCGGGAGAGAAAAATGACTGTCAGAGTTGCCATCAACGGATTTGGCCGCATCGGCCGCAACATCCTGCGCGCCATCCATGAGTCCGGCCGCAAGGATATCGATGTCGTCGCCGTCAACGATCTCGGTCCGGTCGAGACCAACGCCCACCTGCTGCGCTTTGACAGCGTGCACGGCCGCTTTCCGCATGAAGTGTCGGTCGACGGCGACCAGATCAGCGTCGGCAAGGAGAAGTTCAAGGTCACCGCGATCAAGGATCCGACGCAGCTGCCGTGGAAGGAACTCGGCATCGACATTGCGCTCGAATGCACCGGCATCTTCACCGCCCGCGACAAGGCCGCCGCGCACCTGACCGCCGGCGCCAAGCGCGTGCTGGTCTCGGCGCCCGCCGACGGCGCTGACTTGACCGTCGTCTACGGCATCAACCACGACAAGCTGACCAAGGACCACATCGTCATCTCGAATGCGTCCTGCACCACCAACTGCCTGGCGCCGCTGGCGGCCGTCCTGCATGAGACGGTCGGCATCGAAAAGGGAATGATGACGACGATCCATTCCTACACGGGCGACCAGCCGACGCTGGACACCATGCACAAGGATCTCTACCGCGCCCGCGCCGCCGCCCTGTCGCAGATCCCGACCTCGACCGGTGCCGCCAAGGCGATCGGCCTCGTCCTGCCCGACCTCAAGGGCAAGCTCGACGGCATCTCGATCCGCGTGCCGACGCCGAACGTCTCGGTCGTCGACTTCAAGTTCATCGCCAAGCGCTCGACGACGGTGCAGGAAATCAACGAGGCGGTCATCGCCGCCTCCAACGGCAAGCTGAAGGGCATCCTCGGCGTCACCCATCACCCGAACGTGTCGATCGACTTCAACCACGATCCGCGCTCCTCGATCATGGCGCTCGACCAGACCAAGGTGATGGACGGCAACTTCGTTTCGGTGCTGTCCTGGTACGACAATGAATGGGGCTTTTCCAACCGCATGGGCGACACCGCGGTCGCTTTCGGCAAGACCATCGCCTGATCGAAGATCGATCTTCCCGACACTCGAAACGCCCGGCCTCGTCCGGGCGTTTTCATTTGCCGGAGCAGCAACGCGAAAATCGGCGGCGCCGGGCAAAAAACCACCCTCCCGCCTTGCACTGGTCACGCCTTCGCCCCACTCTGCCGTGAAGCCAGGAGGCAGAGGAATTCGAGGGGCAAATCACGGATGGAGCATGCGATCTATCTCGTTACGCTGGTCGGCACGGCGCTTGTTGTCGCCGCGGCGTTTTCGAGCCTGATCGCCTTTCGCTTCGGCGCTCCGCTCCTGCTCCTGTTTCTGTGCATCGGGCTCGCCACCGGAACCGACGGGCTCGGCATTCAGTTTGACAATGCCCGCATCGCTTATCTTGCCGGCTCACTGGCGCTCGCCGTCATCCTGTTCGATTCCGGTTTCGGCACGCCGCTCAACGCCCTGCGGCAGGCGGCAGGACCAGCCCTGTCGCTGGCGACCTTCGGCGTCCTTCTCACCACCGGCCTGTTCGGCGCCGCCGCCTACTACCTGCTCGACCTCAGCTGGCTGGAATCCTTCCTGCTCGGCGCAGCCGTCGCCTCGACCGACGCGGCGGCGGTGTTCTTCCTGCTGCGCGCCGGCGAGATCAATCTGCGCGAGCGCGTGCGCTCCACGCTCGAGGTGGAATCGGGCACCAATGATCCGATCGCCATCTTCCTGACCATCACGCTGGTCGAGATCATCGCCGCCCACGCCAACCCCGAAGCCAATGTCCTGGTCACCAATCTGATCCTCGGCTTCCTCATCAACATGGGGCTTGGCGCTATCGTCGGCGTGCTCGGCGGCCTCGCCATCGTGCGCCTTGTCGACCGGCTCAACCTCGACCATGGCCTGCTGCCGATCTTCGTGCTGACGCTGTCCTTGATGGTCTTTGCCGCCGCCGGTGCCATCGGCGGCTCCGGCTTCCTGGCGGTCTATATCGCCGGGCTCATCGCCGGCAATTCCGACATCCGCGCTGTCACCATCCTGAAGCGCTTCCAGGACGGCATGTCGTGGCTGGCTCAGATCATCATGTTCCTCATCCTCGGCCTGTTCGCGACGCCCTCGCAGTTCCCGGCGATCATGGTGCCTGCGATGGCGCTTGGCCTGTTCCTGATGTTCGTCGCCCGTCCTGTCGCGGTCTGGCTCTGCCTGGTCCCGTTCCGCCTGCCGCGCCCCGAAGTCGCCTTCGTCTCCTGGGTCGGCCTGCGCGGCGCCGTGTCCATCCTGCTCGCCATCACACCGCTGCTCGGCGGGCTGGAAAACGGCCGCACCATCTTCAACGCCGCCTTCATCATCGTTCTGGTGTCCCTGGTCATCCAGGGCTGGACCGTCGGCCCGCTGGCGCGGCGCCTCGGCCTGATCGTGCCGGCCCGGCTCGGACCGCTGGACAAGGTCGAACTGGAACTGCCCGGCTCCGCGCATCACGAACTCCTTGCCTATCGTGTGGCGCCGGGCAGTCCGGTGGCGCGCGGCGAACGCATCCCGCGATGGGCGCGGCCCTCGCTGGTGCTGCGTGACGGCCGCTCGATGCGTTTCCAGGACATGGGCCGGCTCGCCGCCGGCGATCAAGTCTACATCTTCGTGCCCGATCGCTATCCCCGCCTGCTCGACAAGCTGTTCGCCAGCCGCGCCGTCGTCGACCCGGAGGATGCCGATTTCTTCGGCGCCTTCGCCGTCGATCCGGCACGGTCCGCCGCCGAACTGGAAGCAGCCTATGCGCCCGGTCTCAGCGAGGCCGAGCAGAAACAGACCGTCGGTGCGCTGGTCACGGCGCGGCTCGGCGGCCATGCCGAATATGCGGACCGCGTGCTGCTTGGTCCGATCGAGCTGATTGTGCGCGACGTCGACGACAAGGGCAAAATCACCGGGCTCGGCCTGTCCTTCGAGCCGACCGCGCCGGTGGCGCGCGTACCTGTCTTCCTGAGCGCCGGCGAGATCGGCGACCGTCTCGCCGCCTTTATCCGCAGCTGGCGCAAGCCGGCTGAGGCGCGGGGGGCCACACAGGCGGATGACACCCCTGAGCCCCCGGTCGAGAAAGCGTCGGCCGAAAGCTGACGCGGGCGACCGTTCGCCCCCTGACATAGGCCGGGCGGTCTTCACGGACTATGTCCCCGTCCGCCTCAAAATTTCGCACCCGGCCCCAGCCAAGCCTTGCATCGTCATTGATGCGAGGTATGGTCCCGGCGATTTCAGACGAAAGGGAACCGGCATGGCTGTCTTCAAGACACTGGACGATATCGGCAACATCAGCGGCAAGCGCGTGCTGGTGCGCGTCGACCTCAACGTTCCCGTCGCTGAGGGCAAGGTCACCGACGCCACCCGCATTGAACGCATCGCGCCGACCATCGCCGAATTGTCCGGCAAGGGCGCCAAGGTCATCCTGCTCGCCCATTTCGGTCGGCCCAAGGATGGTCCCTCGCCTGAATTCTCGCTGGAGCCGATCGCCAGGGCGACGGCTGAGGTGCTCGGCCGTCCCGTTGGATTCGCCTCCGACTGCATCGGCGACACGGCAGGCAGCGCTGTCGCCGCAATGGACAAGGGCGACGTGCTGCTCCTGGAAAACACCCGCTTCTACAAGGCCGAAGAGAAGAACGATCCCGCTTTTACCGAACGGCTCGCCGCCAATGGCGACATCTTCGTCAACGATGCCTTTTCCGCCGCCCACCGCGCCCATTCGTCGACTGAAGGGCTGGCGCACCTCTTGCCCTCCTTCGCCGGCCGCACCATGCAGGCCGAACTCGAGGCGCTGGAGAAGGGCCTGGGCAACCCGGTCCGTCCGGTCGTTGCCATCGTCGGCGGCGCCAAGGTCTCGACGAAGATCGACCTGTTGATGAACCTGGTGAAGAAGGTCGATGCTCTCGTCATCGGCGGCGGCATGGCCAACACCTTCCTCGCCGCGCGCGGCACCGACGTCGGCAAGTCGCTGTGCGAGCACGACCTGGCTCCGACCGCCAAGCAGATCATGATCGAAGCGGCGGAGGCCGGCTGCGCCATCATCCTGCCGGTCGACGGCGTCGTGGCCAAGGAATTCAAGGCGGGTGCGGCCTGCGAGACCATCGCCATCGCCGACGTGCCGGCCGATGGCATGATCCTCGATGTCGGCGCCAAGACCGTGACGACGATCGGCGAGTGGATCGACCGCGCCGCGACGCTGGTCTGGAACGGGCCGCTCGGCGCCTTCGAGATCGAGCCGTTCGATCACGCCACGGTGGCGGCGGCCAAGCATGCGGCGGCGCGCACAAAGGCGGGTAAGCTGGTTTCGGTCGCCGGCGGCGGCGATACCGTGGCTGCATTGAACCACGCCGGTGTCGCCGACGACTTCACCTATGTCTCGACCGCCGGCGGCGCCTTCCTGGAATGGATGGAAGGCAAGCCATTGCCCGGCGTGGACGTGCTGAAGCGCTGAGGGCACGACGGCTCACCGGCAATTCGATCAACTCGAAGGGAGCCGGCGGCAGCGCCGGCCACTTTCGCTCGATTCGAGCTTTCCGGCGTCATTCCTTTGGCGGTAGTGTCCTGCTGGCCGATACCAACCGGTTAGGAGAAGCATGATGAGCGAACGTCTCGAAGACATTGCCGCCGCGATTGTGGCCAACGGCAAGGGCCTGCTGGCCGCCGATGAAAGCTCCGGCACGATCAAGAAGCGCTTCGACGTCATCGGCGTCGAATCTACCCCCGACAGCCGCCGCGACTACCGCGAGATGATGTTCCGCGCCAAGGACGCGATGGCCAAATACATTTCCGGCGTCATCCTCTATGACGAGACCATTCGCCAGAAGGCCGCCGACGGCACGCCGCTGGTCGATATCATCAAGGCGGCGGGCGCCATTCCAGGCATCAAGGTCGATGCCGGCGCCAAGCCGCTGGCCGGCTTTCCCGGCGACACCATTACCGAAGGCCTCGACGGCCTGCGCGAGCGGCTTGCCGACTATTACAAGCTCGGCGCCCGTTTTGCCAAATGGCGCGCGGTGATCGACATCGACACCGGCAAGGGCGTGCCTTCGGTCACTTCGATCAACTCGAACACCCATGCGCTTGCCCGCTATGCCGCACTTTGCCAGGAGGCCGGCATCGTGCCGATCGTCGAGCCCGAAGTGCTGATGGACGGCGCTCACGACATCGACACTTGTTTTGAGGTCTCCAAGGCGACGCTGATAAAACTCTATGACGAGCTCCACGCTGCCGGTGTTGTCCTCGAAGGCACGATCCTGAAGCCCAACATGGTGCTTTCTGGCAAGAAGTCGGGCACGGTGGACAGTCCTGAGCAAGTCGCGGAGAAAACGATAAAGCTGTTCCGCGAGACGGTGCCGGCCGCGGTGCCGGGCATTGCCTTCCTCTCCGGCGGTCAGGAGGACGAGGAGGCGACCGCCAACCTCAATGCCATCAACGCCATCGGCCCGCATCCGTGGAAGCTGACCTTCTCCTATGGCCGCGCGCTGCAGGCCGCCCCGCAGAAGGCATGGAGCGGCAAGGCCTCGAACGTCGCCGCCGGCCAGGCCGCCTTCACCCACCGCGCCCACATGAACCACCTGGCGGCACTTGGGAAATGGAAGGCGAGCCTGGAACAGGCTGCCTGAAGCCCCTGCTATCCTTCCCTTCGAACCCGGGCCGACATGCCCGGGTTTTGTTTTGGCGCACCGGCCTTGGGTCAAGGCATTCGAATTCTTATTTTCTCTGGGCATCCCTGACAGCGGCGATGTCGGGGCGAGCCCATCCCGTACGTCCTTGGGGTGCAGACAGGGAGAAGTTCATGCATCGCAACAAGGTCGTTTCGCGCGAAGAATGGTTCGAGGCTCATAAGGCACATCTGGCCCGCGAGAAGGAACTGACGCGGCTTCGCGAGCGCGTCGCGGCCGAGCGGCGCGAACTCCCCTGGTTGAAAATTCGCAAGGACTACGTCTTCGAGACCGAACGGGGGCCGAAGAAACTTGCCGATCTGTTTGGCGCCAACAGCCAGCTGATCGTCTACCATTTCATGTTCGGGCCGGGCTGCGTCAATCATTGCGAAGGCTGCTCCTTTCTTGCCGATCATATCGACGGTGCCAACCAGCACCTCATGCACCACGACGTATCGCTGGTAGTGATCTCGCGCGCGCCGCTGGACGAGCTTGTAGCCTACAGGCAGCGCATGGGCTGGAAGTTCGACTGGGTGTCGTCCTATGCGTCGGATTTCAACTTCGACATGCAGGTCTCCTTCACCGACAGGCAGATCGCGGCTGGCGACACCACCTACAATTTCGAGACCCGACCCCGGACATCGAAGGAGCTTCCGGGCGCCAGCGTTTTCTACAGGGACGAGAACGGCGATATCTTCCTGACCTTCGTTTCGCGTGCCCGTGGCGGCGAACAACTGATCGGCGCCTACCACTATCTGGACCTGACGCCGAAGGGCCGGGGTGAGACCGGCCTCTACCGCAATCTGATGGATTGGGTGCGGCTGCATGACGAATATGCAGGCGAGCCGCAAGCGGAGCACGATTGCCACGATGGCTGACCAGCAAAAGTGCGGAGCGCCTTCGGAATTGCGTAAAACAAAGGGGTAGAGCGTTCGAGGCGATCCTGTTTTCGCCGGAAATGCTCGTTCACCTCTCTCGCGACATGCGTTAGATGCTGGTCGCAAACCAGTTCAATGGACCAGCGATGCGATGCTTTCCGACCTTCCTCACCTGGCTCGCCTTCCCGATCTATGTCTGGCAGGGCTTGGGTGTCCGCCGCCGCACCTCGCGCATGCTGCCGGCGCGGGGACCGGTCATGCACGAGATCTCGGGCCAGGCTCCGGCGATCTCGCTGTTGGTGCTGGGCGATTCCTCCGCCGCCTCGGTCGGCATCGGCAATTCCGAAAACGGGCTTGCCGCGCAGCTTGCCGTCATGATTGCACAGCGCACCGGCGGCGCTGTGCGCTGGCGTGCCGCCGGCTTCAATTCGGCGACATCTGGTCAGATCCGCGACCATGTCCTGCCCAATCTGTCGGCTGATCCGTGGACGCATATCGTGCTCGCCATCGGCACCAACGACACCAAGAATTTTCATTCCGTGCCGCGCTTCAAGAAGGAGTTCGGCGGCCTCCTCTACGCGCTGCGCGCCAAATGGCCGGAGGCGCGCGTGGTATGGTCGCCGGTGCTGGAGTTCACGCGTGCACCGGCCATGCCATCGCTGCTCGGCAAGATCCTCGAGATCCGCGCCACCGCGATGAACCGGATGGGCGAGCGCCTCTGCCTGGAGCGCGGCGCGGTGCCGGCGCCGCGCCTGCCGATCACCAACCCCGAGGCCGGTTTTGCTTCCGACGGGTTTCATGCCTCGGAGGCCGGCTACCGGGCCTGGGCGGAACATCTCGTCGGCCCAGTGCTTGCCGGCTGAAGAGCGACCGCAGCTGTCGCCAGGCCTTATGTCAGGTGCCCGAGCACGGCCGCCAGTGAGATCGCCGCCATGGCGAGCAATGCCAATTTCCAGAAATCGCCGCGGCGCCTGAGCCCCGGCCAGCCGAGCGGCTTGATGAGCTGGATGACCATGAACCCGACGATGACAAGGGCGAGGAGTTTCGTCATGCTGCCTTTGACCAGCAACGCTTGCGCCTGTCAAAGCGGTTCGTTCGGTCTCCGGGGAAGAAAAGGCGCCGCGAACCCGAAGCGGAACGCGACGCACGCCTTGACCGCGCAGCAATCTACTTCAGCGGCTTGAGGCCAGCCTCGATCGATGCGCGTTTTGCCTCCAGGAACGGGGGCAGGGCAAGGCTTTCGCCCAGCGTCTCCAGCGGCTCGTCGGCTGTGAACCCTGGCCCGTCGGTGGCAATCTCGAACAG
This sequence comes from Mesorhizobium sp. B2-7-3, assembly GCF_006440715.1. Classification (NCBI taxonomy): domain Bacteria; kingdom Pseudomonadati; phylum Pseudomonadota; class Alphaproteobacteria; order Hyphomicrobiales; family Phyllobacteriaceae; genus Mesorhizobium; species Mesorhizobium sp. B2-7-3. Next base: position 172,181 of record NZ_VFTY01000002.1, on the reverse strand, counting down.
GATGCCGTTCGGCTCACGGAAATAGAGCGAGCGGAAGTAGTAGCGCTCGACCTCGCCGCTTGACGGCAGCCGGAATTCGGCCAGGCGCGCCGTCCACTGATGCAGCGTCTCCTCGTCCGGCGCCCTGAAGGCGACATGGTGAACCGCACCGGCGCCTTGCCTCGCGGGTGCCAGCCCGGGCTGCACGGCCACATGAAGCTCCGCCGCCGGCCCGCCCGCGCCCATTTCGAAGACGTGGACCTGGCCCTCGCCGTCAGGCGAGGCATAGTCGCGGACCTTGCGCATGTTCATCACCCCGGCCAGCACCGCCTCGGTGTTGGTGATGTCGGGAACACTGATAACGATCGGCCCCAGTCCGCGGATCTGATGCTCGGCCGGCACCGGGCTTTGCGCCCAGGGATGGCTGCCGCCCTTGCCGCCATCGCTGACGAGCCGCAGGCGCTGGCCTTCGGGGTCCTCGAAATCCAGTGACTTGTAGCCGCCGACATCGGCAATCTCTCCTGTCACGATGCCCTCGCTGGCGAGGTGCTGCTTCCACCAGCCAAGGCTCTCCTGGCTGCCGACCCTGAGGCTAGTCCGCGCGATGCTGTGTGTGCCGCGCCGTTCGCGGCCGATCGGCCAGTCGAAGAAGGTGAGGTCGGTACCCGGCGTTGCCTCGCCGTCGGCATAAAAGAGGTGGTAGGCCGAGGTATCGTCCTGGTTCACTGTCTTCTTGACCAGCCGCAGCCCCAGCACCTTCGTGTAGAAGTGAAGATTGCCGGGCGCATTGGCGGTGATGGCGGTCAGGTGGTGAATTCCTGTCAGTTGCAAGCTCATGGTGGTCTCCCTGTTTTTGGGGAAGAATTTTCTCCTTTCATATCAGAACTCCGGTCACTTCGCTGAAGGCCGCCTATCCCGACAGTTCGTCGCCAAGCTATGAACAATACTGCCTCGATTAACCCTTCCTTAGTGAACAATCCGCGCTCGCGCGACCCGTCACGACAAGAACGGAACAGTCGCCACACGACCTGCCATCCTCCTGACAGACTGCTGTCAGGAGGGGTGTGCGATAGTGTCTCCGGTTAGAGAGAGGAGATTGGTCATGAACGGCTTTACCATTCTGCGCGGCATGCAGCATTATGTCGGCAAGATCCGCACGATGCGCAACGAGATCCGGACCCAGCGGTTCATGAACGCGCTGCCCGCAGACATTCGCAAGGATATCGGCTGGCCGGACATGTATGCCGAGCGTCGACATCACGGCAATTGAGACGAAAATTTTCAACGCAGCGGTTGGATGCTCACGCGTCAGCACCCAGATATCAAGTCCGGCGCGCGAGGGATGGAGCGAGCTCATGTCCGATCAGAAGACAATCGGCTTTCTGTTCATCGAAGGTTTTGCCGACTGGGAATATGGGCTGCTGGCGGCCTCGGCGGTCGAATGGTTCGGCGCTCGCGCCGTGTCGCTGACGCCCGACGGCAAGCCGGTGACCGGAATCAGCGGTTTTAAGCTGACGCCAGACCGCTCGGCCAGCATCAATGAGAATACCGATCTCGATGCCGTGGCCGTCATCGGTTCCGACCACTGGGCGGGCAAGACGCCGCCGGATGCTGCCGAACTGCTGATGGCTGTCGCATCGCGCGGCGGTGTCGTTGGTGGCATCTGTGCGGGAACGCTGGCGCTGGCCCGAGCCGGCATGTTCGAGAACGCCAGACATACCAGCAATGGCCGTGACTGGATCAGCCGTCACGAGTCCGGCTATGCAGGCGACGGCAATTATCAGGATGTGCCACATGCCGTGGCCGACGGCAAAATCGTGTCCGCGCCAGGTTCGGCGCCCGGCACTTTCGCCCTTGCCTTCCTGCAGACGCTCTACCCGGAAAAAGGCAGCGAACTCGCGCAGATGCGGACGCTGTTCGCCAAGGAGTATGCTGAAGCCTCCTGACAGCATGCTGTCAGGAGGTGCGTGCGATGGTGGAATAATGCGTATGGCCGGCCGAGGACGATCGATGCAAAACTGGAACGACAGGCTGAACGCGCCTGGCATCAACGGTGTGAATCCAACGCCGCGCACGGTAGGGGACGTTATCGAAGGCCAGCCCATGCTGGTGCCGACCGCGCGCCAGGTCGACGATTTCATCCGCTCCATCCCCGAAGGCGTCGATATGGACGTTCGCGCGCTGCGCACGGCCCTTGCCATCGAGCATGGCGCCGAAGTGACATGCCCGGTCACCATGGGCTATCATCTGCGTACGGTCGCCGAGGCTGCCAAGGAGTATCTCGAGCGCGGCATGACGCTCAGCGACGTCGCTCCCTTCTGGCGCGTTCTCGATGCGAAGACGCCGACAACGAGGAAACTGTCCTTCGGCGCGGAATTCGTCGCCGCGCAGCGCAAGCGCGAAGGGCTGAAGCCGTAATGCATGTCATGTGGAAGTGGATCCGGTCAGGGAGCCACGGCATGCATGGGAAAAACACTGGGGAAGCAAACGATGCGCCGCGCCGACAGGCTCTTTCAGATCGTGCAGCATCTGCGTGGTGGCCGCCTTGTCACCGCCCAGAAGCTCGGCACATGGCTCGAGGTTTCCGAGCGAACCATTTACCGCGACATAGCCGACCTGCAGTCGACTGGGGTGCCGATCGACGGCGAGGCTGGCGTTGGCTACATGATGAGGGAGGGTTTCGACCTTCCGCCGCTGATGTTCACGCGTGACGAGATCGTGGCGCTGGTGGCCGGCGCCCGCATGGTGCGCGCCTTTGGCGGCGCCGCCATGGCGCGGGCCGCCGACGAGGCACTGGTCAAGATCGGTGCCGTGCTGCCCGATGCCGAGAAGGACCGCATCGCCCGCACCGAGATCCACACGCCGATGTGGGTGGTCAGCGATGCCGCCCGCGAGGCGATCGACCTGATCGAGCGCGCGGTCGAAAAGCGCCAGGTGCTGACCATCGACTACTCGGACGAAGCCGGCCGCGGCACCGCGCGCGATATCAGGCCGCTAGGCCTGTGGTTCTGGGGCAAGGTATGGACACTGGTCGCCTGGTGCGAGATGCGCGATGATTTCCGCGCCTTCCGCATCGACCGCATTGCCTCCGTGGTCATCGCCGGCCGAATCTTCAAGCCGGAGCGCGGCAAGCAGCTTGCCGATTTCTACCGGGCGGTGGAGCGCAGCGAGGACTACGGCATGGCGCCCGACCGCGCGGCGCGAAGCTGAGACTGGCCGAGCCGCACAAAATAGCCCGCTCGAAGCGGGCTATTTTGTTGCGTTGGCGAAAAGTCTATTCCTCGTCGTCCGTATCGGTGTCCTTCGACTTCAGCGCCGACAGCTTGGCGAAGACGGCGTTTGCATCGAGCTCCGCGTCCTCATCCTTCGGCTTCTCCGGTGCAGGCACCAACCGCTCGGTCAATGCCGCCGGCAGCAGCGTGTCGCCGACCGGCTGCGCCTGCTCGCGGCCCCGCGAGGCGCGGTTGACTTCCATGTCGAGGTCGATCTGCGAGGCGAGACCCAGCGTCACCGGGTCCATCGGCTGCAGATTGGCGGAATTCCAGTGCTTGCGTTCGCGGATCTGCTCGATCGTCGACTTGGTGGTGCCGACGAGGCGCGAAATCTGCGCGTCCTTCAGTTCGGGATGATTGCGCACCAGCCACAGGATGGCGTTCGGCCGGTCCTGACGTTTCGACAGCGGCGTATAGCGCGGACCCTTGCGCTTGGATTCGGGTACCCGCACCTTGGGGTCGGAAAGCTTCAGGCGCTGGTTCGGATCCTTCTCGGCGCGCGCGATCTCGTCGCGGGTCAGCTGGCCGGTCATGATCGGATCCATGCCCTTGATGCCTTGCGCTGATTCTCCGTCGGCGATCGCCTTGACCTCGAGCGGATGCAGCCCGCAGAACTGCGCGATCTGCTCAAAGGAAAGCGCGGTGTTGTCGACCAGCCAGACGGCGGTCGCCTTGGGCATAAGCAGCGTATTGGCCATGTGCAAATCCTTCTCGTTCGCCCGCGTTCCCGCGCGGGCGGTGGTTTAGAGCCACCAAAATGGGAAATTCGCGGCCTGTATAACTGCTCTCAGGTCGTTTCGCAACGTTTTTGGAAGAGCTGGGAACGACGTGGCCAACCAAGGCACGCGGTGACGGCTAACGTTTGCCACGGCGGTCCAAACCCTGCCGCCGCATTTGCCGCGGATCGCCATGGCATATCACGCCGAAGCCGAGATGAATCCAATCCCCCCAAAAGACAAAACCCGCCGGACAGGGTCCAGCGGGTTTGGAACCGGCGACGACAAGCGTCTGCGGCGGCTCTGCATTGCAACCCTGCCTTGCGGCGGGTCGCGCTTGCAATCAGATCGCCTGACGGGCGATCCGCTCGATGTCGCCGCGGTTGATGCCGAGGTCGCTGAGCTGACGGGCGTTGAGGCGGTTCAGTTCGCGAACGGTCTCGTTATACATGCGCCAGTTACGGAAAGCACGGATCGGGTTCATGGTAGTCCTCCTGAATTGGGTTCGTTTCGATGATGCTCAAATAGTGATCATCGGGCGGGACTTGAACAGCCGATTTTGCATAGCAATGATGCAAATGCTGCATTGCACCATTAAGCTTCTGTTCATCTTGTAGGCAGGGGCGAAGGACGCTGGCCAGACCGTGTCGAGATCCGGTCGGGCCGAGCCGAAAATGCTGGCGTCCTAGCCGACGTCGAGCACGATCTTGCCGATATGCTCCCCCTCCTCCATCCGCTCATGCGCGCGCCATGCGTCGGTAAGCGGGTAGATCATGTCCATCACCGGTGCCACCTTGCGCGTGCCCAGCAGAGGCCACACCTGTGCCTCCAGCGCCGCCGCGATCGCCGCCTTGAATTCGACTGTGCGCGGCCTGAGCGTCGAGCCCGTATGGGTCAGCCGCTTGACCATGACCTTGGAAAAATCGGCACTGGCGACAGCGCCTGCCTGAACCGCGATCTGCACGATCCGGCCCTCGACAGCGGCGGCCTCGTAGTTTCGCTGGACATAGTCGCCGCCGACCATGTCGAGGATGACGTTGGCGCCTCGGCCTTCGGTCACCTCCTTGACCGCGGTGACGAAATCCTGCTCGCGGTAATTGATCGCACGGTCGGCTCCGATCTTCAGGCAGGCGTCGCATTTCTCCTGGGATCCGGCGGTGGTGATCACATAAGCGCCGAAGGCCGAGGCGAGCTGGATCGCCGTGGTGCCGATGCCGGACGAGCCGCCATGGACGAGCAGTGTCTCACCCTTCTTCAGGCCGCCGCGTTCGAACACATTGTGCCAGACGGTGAAATAGTTTTCCGGCACCGCCGCCGCTTCCGTGTGGGTGAAGCCCGCCGGCAGTGGCAGAACGCTGCCTGCATGAACCCTGACATATTCGGCATAGCCGCCGCCGGGCGTGAGCGCGCAGACCCTGTCCCCGATGCGCCAGCGCGATATCTGGTCGCCAAGAGCGGCCACTTCTCCCGACACCTCGAGGCCCGGCAGGTCCGATGCACCGGGCGGAGGCGGGTAGGCCCCCTTGCGCTGCTGCACGTCCGGCCGGTTGACGCCGGCGGCATGCACCTTGATCAGGATTTCGCCGGGGCCGGGCTGCGGTACGTCGCGCGTTTCCGGTTTCAGCACCCGTGGGCCACCCGGCTCCGAGATAACGATCGCCGTCATCCGTGCCGGAATTTTCTGTCCGCTCGCCATGAAGTTTTCCGTCTTTCCTCGCCGCACTCTTACCGGCTGTTTGCATCGACGCCCTTGCCCTATGTATGCTCATTGCCAAATCAGGCAAATGGCCAATCTGGTCTGGCGGAGGAGGAGCAGCCATGGCGATCTTCGACGACGAACCCAAGAAGAAGGCACGTCCGCACGAGATCGGGCAAGACCTGTCGCTGCTTTCCGTCGGTGAACTGTCAGAGCGCATCGGTATCCTGCGCGACGAGATCGCCCGGCTGGAGGCCGAACTCAAGACCAAGGACACCACCAAATCGGCTGCCGAGGCGCTGTTCCGCCGCGGATAAATCGCTGGGGCAATCGCCCGCCGCCGAAAAGCCCGAATGCGACTGTCTTCAAACCCGCGTCCCCGCCCAGTCCCCCAGTCGGATCAAAAAATGCTCGCAGCCTACAGACCGATCCTTTCCCTGCTTCGCGGCACCGCCTTTCTTCTGGCGGCATCGGGATTGCACGGGCTGCTGCTGCCCTTGCGCGGCCAGGTGGAAGGGTTCTCGACCGCTTCGCTCGGTCTGATGGGCACGGCTTGGGCCGGCGGCTTCGTCACCGGCTGTTTCTTTGCGCCGCGCATCGTGCGCCGCGCCGGACATGTGCGCGCCTTCGGCGCCTTTGCCGCGTCCGGCGCGATCGTGGCACTGCTCACCGGTCTGATCATCGACGAGTATGTCTGGATCCTGCTGCGTGCCTTTACCGGCTTCACCATGGCCGGCGCCTTCATGGTCATCGAAAGCTGGCTGAACGAGAAAGCCACCAACGAGAACCGCGGCACCGTCTTCGGCCTTTACATGATGGTCACCTATGCCTCGATCATGGGCGGCCAGATGATCGTCGCCGGCGGCGACGTGAAATCGGCGTCGTTGTTCATGATCACCGGCATCCTGTTTTGCCTGTCACTGATCCCGACGGCCGTGTCGACCGCCTCGCATCCCAAGCCGCTGCAGGACGTCAAGCTCGACGTCAAGGGACTCTACGCCAACTCGCCGGTCTCGGCGATCGCTTGCCTTTTGATCGGCATCGCCAACGGCGCCTGGGGCACGCTCGGCGCCGTCTACGGCGCCCGCATCGGAATCTCCACCGCCGAGATCGCCTTGATGATGAGCCTGGTGGTCGTCGCCGGCGCCGCCATGCAACTTCCGGCCGGGCGCCTCTCCGACAAGACCGACCGGCGTTTCGTGCTGGCCGGTGCCGCCTTCGGCGCGGCGCTGTTTGCGCTGCTCATCTTCCTGTTCGAGCCGCGCTCGGCGGTCTTCGTCCTCGTCTTCACCGCCGCCTACGGCGCTTTCGCCTACACGCTCTATTCGATCGCCGTAGCGCATGCCAACGACCACGCCCGGTCGGAAGATTTCGTCAAGGTGTCGGGCGGGCTGCTGCTGCTTTACGGCTTCGGCACCATGATCGGGCCGTTGCTGGCCGCCGCCCTGATGGGCTGGATGCGCCCGGAGGGCCTGTTCCTGGCGACAGCCTTCGCGCATCTGTCGCTGGCCGGCTACACGCTGCTGCGCATCAGCCGCCGCGCGCCGGTGCCGATCGGAGATCGCGATGCCTTCAAGACGCAGCCGGCCGACCGTTCGGTGACCCCCGAAGCATTGCGGCTCGATCCGAGAAGAAAAGCAGAAGCAAACAGTTGAGATTTGAAAAACTTTGCCTCACAAATGAGGCATGATGTTTTCCGACGCCTTCATGGCGATCGCCGATCCCAATCGGCGCCATCTTCTGGAAGAACTTCGACGCGGTCCGAAGACCGTCAACGAATTGGCGGCCGGGCTGCCAGTCTCCCGCCCGGCGGTATCACAGCATCTGAAAGTGTTGCTCGACGCCGGGCTGGTCAATGCCAAGGCTGAAGGCACGCGGCGTGTCTATACGGTGAGCAATGCCGGCTTCCTCAGACTCAACATCTGGCTCGACCAATTCTGGGAAGCCTGATCTTCTTCGATCAGCAGCCACAACGATCAGGTTTCCATCCGCAAAAACTTGCCGAGCAGATCGAGCAACACCCCGGTCCCATGCTCGCGTGTGCCGGACGTGTCATGGCCATCGAGGAAAGCGCCCTGCTCGGTCAGCACCAGGCGCGTGCCCTTGTCTTCGGCAAAAAATTCGATCGTGGCCAGCGACACCGAGATTCTGATATCGCCGAACAGCATGTCGTAGCTGTAGACGATGCGCTGGTCGGGCACGATATCCCAGTAAGTGGCAGTGTAGACATGGATCGGCCCATCCTTTGGCCCACCAGCGTTGATCTCCTTGCCGCCGACGCGAAAGTCCATCTCGAAGCGGCCAGGCATGGGATTGTCTGGATCGGTGAACCATTGTCGCTTGGCGTCAGGGTTGCTAAGCGCGAAGAAGACTTTCGCCGGCGCGGCCGGATAGAAGCGCTCGATGACAAAAGTGGAATGAACGACGGAACGTTCGGCCACGGTTGGGTCCTCGTTGGTCAGCTTGATGGATTCTGCGGAATGAAGGCGCCACCGCGATAGCTGGCGCCGAAATAGACCTCGACGCTGCGCAACTGGTCGCCGCGAAACGAATGCAGCTCGGTGTTGCGAAAGGTCTTTCCTTCAAGCGTCTCGCAGCTGTATCGGACGAACACGTCATTGCCGTCTTCGCAAATCCGCTCGATCGTCATCGACCGGAACAGCTTGCCATTCGGCCAGCAGCGCTCGAAATAGGTCGTGCGATCGATGGCGTCGTCATAGGGGCTGGTGAAGGTGAAATCGTCGGCAAGGGTCGCCTCCATGACGGCGCGGTCGCCGGCCTGAAAGGCCGCGAAATAGCCGCGGACCAGATCGGATTTTCTCTTTGACATGGCATGCTCCTCTTCAGTTCTCCGCAAGAAAATCGCCGAGCCAATCCAGCCGGCGTTCCCATGAGAGGCGCCGCTCATTGATCCAGTGTTCGGCCGCGCGCAGCGCCTTCGGCTCGATCTGACAGGTGCGCACCCGTCCGACCTTTTGCGTGCGCACGAGGCCGCTCGCCTCCAGGAGATTGAGGTGCTGGACGACCGCCGACAGCGACATCGCCAGCGGCTCGGCCAACTGGCTCACCGACGCCGGGCCGCGTGATAGCCGGTCGACCATCTGCCGCCGCGCCGGATCGGCGAGCGCCTGGAACATCAGGTCGAGTTGGGCGGGATCGTGCAGCATCGCGATCAGCCGTTGTTGTAGGGAAAGAACTTGAAGTAAGGCTGCGCCTCCTCGATCACCCTGGTGAAGGCGGCGCGCTGCAGCAGGCGGTCGTGATAGCGCTTCACGGCGGGATAGCTGTCGCCGAACGGCTCGACCTTGTTGGCATAGAAGAGCGCCGGAGACGCCGCGCAATCGGCCATGGTGAAGATATCGCCCACAGCCCATTCCCTCGACAGCATCTCCCGTTCGATGATGGCGTAGGAATTGCGCAGCTGGCTCCGCGCCTGCTCGACACCGAATGGATCGGTCTTGTCCTGCGGCCGCAACCTGTCGCCGACGATCTTCTGCATCGGCTCCTGCACATAGAAATCATAGAAGCGGTCAGCCTGGCGGACAGCCAGCGCCAAATCGATGTCGGCTGGAACGAGTTCGGCCGGTCCCGGATAGTGCGCAGCCAGATATTCCACGACGATGGTCGATTCCAGCACCGTCCGGTCACGCGCGTCGTCGCGCAGCGCCGGCATCTTGCCGGTCGTCGAAACCTTCAGAAAGGCCGCGCGCGATTGCTCATCGCCTAGGTCGACGATGACGGGCGCAAAAGGCGTGGCGTTCTCGTAGAGCGCGATCAGCGGCTTCCAGCAAAAGGAGGCCAGCGGATGGAAATGCAGCGTCAGGGACATTCTTGTGCTCATCTGCTCTGTGGAAACACTGAAGCATTTACTTAACTATTGCGCCAGGCCTCGCTCGTCAAGGCTCGCCCACGAAGTCTCAGCTGGATCGGACATGCTCGACAATGGCGGCTTCTATATCAGGCCAGTCATCCGGATGCAGTTCGTGACCGCCGCCTTCGACACGAAGGAGTTTCGCGCCGGTAACTGCTTGGGCCAAGGCCTCGCCATGCTCGACCGGAAAAATCGGATCCGACGTGCCGTGGATGACCAGAAGCGGCACCGCCATTTCGTGCAGGCGACCCTTCCATTGGTCATTGCCCTTGAGCATGAAATGATTGGTGGCGCTGAGCAAGCCGCCGGACCTGGTATAATCCCGCTCGATGAACGCCCTCATCCCGGCCTCGTCGAACCGATGCGCGGTGCTGGCGATCGCGCGTGCATCGCTGACCATGAAGTCGATGACCTGGCGGCGGTCCGCCCAGTCGACTTTGGCCCCATCGGCCGAATGCTCCATATAGGCATCGGTCGTTTGCGGCAGATGCGACGTGTCGGTCCCCACGGGCGAACTGCTGATCACGGTCAGCGAAGCGACGCGCGAAGGGTGCCGGAGCGCGACGAACTGCGCGATCATGCCGCCCATCGACATGCCCGCGACATGCGCCTTGCCGATGCCGTAACTGTCGAGAACGGCTATCGCGTCGTCAGCCATGTCGTCGAAAGTGTAGGGCGGCTGCCCCACCTGATATTTGGTCGACCGACCGGTGTCGCGATTGTCGTAGCGGATCACGTAAAGGCCGGCATTCGCGAGCTTCCGGCAAAACGCCTCCGGCCACCACAGCATCGAGGCCATCGCGCCCATGATCAGCAGCAGCGCCGGATCCGCCGGATCGCCAAAGGCTTCCGATACGATCTCGGGACGGTCTTTGCTCGTCATTTCATGGCCTCCTCATCTGCTTGCATTTTGCAATCGGTTGCACGATAATAAAACCGATACAATAATGCAACCGGTTTTTGTGGAGAAAATGGAATGACCCTCGATCGCCGGTCCGGCTGCCCGATCAACCTTTCGCTCGAGGTGTTCGGCGATCGCTGGAGCCTGATCATCCTGCGCGATATGATTTTCGGCGGCAGGCGCCATTTTCGCGAGCTGCTCAACGGCTCGATGGAGGGTATCGCCTCCAACATCCTCGCAGACCGTTTGAAGCGGCTGATGGAGCTCGGCATGCTGACCAAGGCGGACGACCCGAGTCATAAGCAGAAGGCGATCTACAGCCTGACCGAGATGGCCATCACGCTGGTGCCCATCCTGGCCCATCTCGGCGCCTGGGGCCGCGTCTGGCTGCCGACAAGCGAGGAACTCTCGATCCGCGCCGAACTCCTGGAAAAGGGCGGACCTCCAATGTGGGAGAAATTCATGGACGAATTGCGCCATGAGCATCTCGGCACCCCCCTCGACACAGCGCCCGGCTCCTCTGTCCGCGCGACGCTGCAGGCCGCCTATGAAGCGGTGGTTGCCGAAAAGGCCCGCAACGCCAGCCCGGCCGTCTGACCAACTATTTTCCCCGTTGAAAGGCCGGCTCTGCTACAAAGGACGGAAATCACACTTCACGGGATTGGATACGCTCTTGGTTGAGAACTCTAGGGACACTGCCCGCGCGCGTGCCGATCTGCGCTTCAAGAAGCAGGAAGAGGCGGCGACGGTCCGGCAGAAAGCCATGGCCGAATACGTCGCCGAGAGCGATGCCCGCAAGGCCAAGACCGACAAGCTGCGGGCGCTGCGGCTGGCCAAGGAAGCCGAAGATCTAGCCAACGCGCCTGCCGCACCTGCCAAGAAGCCAGCCCGCGCCAAGAAAAAATAGCCCCGTCTCTCCGCCAATGCCTCGTCCTGGATCGAGCGGTCGTAACGCATCCGACAGGCACGCCTTCGTCCCGCTGCTGCGCGGGAAGCAATTTCAACCGAAAGCGGGATTGCCTGGTCCGGCTGGCCGGCGATGATTGGGCTGTTCAACAGGAGATTGCCATGACCGCTCTGTCGCTCGAAAAAGCCGTCGAGATCATCAATGCCGCCTTCGCCAGGGGCGCCGACCTCAAGCTCAAGCCGCTCGGCGTCTCGGTGCTCGACGCCGGCGGGCACCTGGTCGCCTTCCAGCGCCAGGACGGCGCCTCGTTCCTGCGCCCGCAAATGTCGGCCGGCAAGGCTTATGGCGCGCTGGCGATCGGCATGGGCTCGCGCAGGGTCGAGGCCTTCGCCAAGGAGCGCCCGCATCTGGTTGCCGGCATTTCCGACGTGTCGGGTGGACGCGTGCTGCCGGTCGTCGGCGGCGTGCTGATCCGCGACAAGGCAGGCAGTGTCATCGGCGCTGTCGGCATTTCCGGCGACACGTCTGACAATGACGAGGCGGCCGCGATTGCCGGCATCGAAGCCGCCGGCTTCGCCGCCGATCCGGGCTGAGGTTCCGGTCTAACTCAAATTGATGTCGCGGCTGGCCGACCGCATCGACACCGCGAACCCGGCCAGCACGTCGAACAGCGCGATGATCAGCAGCGTGAAGAAGATGGAGTGCGCGGCACCCTTCACCAGCAGAAACTCGACCAGGAAAGCAACGAAGACAAGCGTCGACAACAGATGGTCCATGATCGAGGCGGTGGTCGTGCGCGCCGACTTCACCATTTCAAGGAACAGAAAAATCAGCCCGATCAGCACGATCAGGTCGCCGAGCGTCATCGAGAACACCCCGCCCGACATCATGCGGAACGAGAACATCTCGCTCGCCCACGGATCGTCGCCGCCGCCGAATATACCGAGCAGGCCGAGATTGTAGAGCACGAAAGGCACGATCAAAAGCGGGACGGCACCGAACATCTGGCGTCTCCATATGGGGGCACCTTCTGTAGAATGCCCCACAGGCACGGCGTCAAGATTTTTCGTGCGCGGCCGCAAACACGGTCGAATACCGGATGCAACAACCATGTCAGCCGGTTGCCCGGCCGACATGAAAGACGAGACAAAAAAGCTCAGCGCTTGAAGTAGCCGGCGCGCAGGGCAAGGCCAAAACGCAAAAAGACCGGCCAGAAGCCGGTCTTTTGTAACTCGGTTGCTTGGGAAAAGCTGGTCTCAGCTTTCCTTGGGCGTCAGCACCTGGCGACCGCGATACATGCCGGTCTTCAGGTCGATGTGGTGCGGGCGGCGCATTTCGCCGGAGTTCTTGTCCTCGACATAGGTCGGGGCCTTGAGGGCGTCGGCCGAGCGGCGCATGCCGCGCTTGGACGGAGAGGTTTTGCGTTTCGGAACGGCCATGGATATGCTCCACTACATGGTCAAAAGCCCCGCCCGCCCTCGTGAAAGGGCCATGTCGGGGCCTAAATCTGAGAAAGTCGGGTGCCTATACACGCCTGACACCGTTTTGGCCAGCACTGTGGTGAATCTTTTTTATACCGGCTAGTCCAGGCAACCGACATAGGCGCCGGAGCGGCCGGCGCGCCGCTCGATCAGATTGGCGAGCCTTCTCAAGCCCGGCCCTGGTTTTGCCGGATTGCGGGCGATCGGATTGGGCAGCGTGACGGCGAGAAGGGCCGCCTGCCGTCTGGACAGCTGCTTTGCCGAAATGCCGAAATGGTGCCGCGCCGCCGCCTCGATGCCGTAGATGCCGGGCCCCCACTCGGCGATGTTGAGATAGATCTCCATAATGCGCCGCTTCGACATCACCGCGTCGAAATAGACGGCCAGCGGCAGTTCGACGACCTTGCGCACCGAGCCCAGCGGCCGCGACCACAGGAAGAGGTTCTTCACCGTCTGCATGGTGATGGTCGAGGCACCACGCGTCGCCTCGCCGGCCAGCGCATCATCGACGACCCCCCTGAGCTCGCCAAGATCGACGCCGCGATGAAAGCAGAACTGCCCGTCCTCCGACATGATGACGGAATGGGCGAGCACAGGCGCGACATCATCGATCGACACCCAGCGCCGGTCGTAGCCGGAGAATGTCGCGAGATCCTTCAGCATCAGCGTCGACACTGGATGCACGAAGGACGGCAGGTAGAGAAAGGTCAGCACCACCGGGATGAGCGCCAGCACGGCGGCCACGACGATGCCGCGCCGGACCCAGCGCCTGAGACTGCGGCGGCTCACGCCTCGCGATCTCGTCGCCATGTCCAGCTTTTCGGTCTCATGATCGACGATCGGTTCCGCCAAGCCGCCCAACCCATGCCAGAGAACTCGCTTTGAAACTGGCTCCCGTGAGTCATGTGAGGGTGTTTTCGAGAACCGGAGCGGAGCGTACATTCGAGTACGTGAACACCGGAAGCGCGGAAAACGCCTTCAGATGACCGCAGGAGATGAGTTTCCAAACGGGCTCTTACCGCCCCGGCATAATGGCGCTTGCCTTCTTGCGCAACGTCTGAGTGTCGGCTACCGGTCCCGGCCATGACGAATGACGACGAAATGGCGTTCGAAATGGCGCTCATCAGGCGCGCGGCCGCCGTCGAGGTGATGCTGCGTCGCTTGCTCGACGACCGACCGCTTTCGGGTGAGATCGCTCGGCCCGATCGTCTGATGGCGGCGATGCGCCATGGCGTGTTGAACGGCGGCAAGCGCCTGCGCCCCTTCCTGGTCATGGAAAGTGCCGCCCTGTTTTCCGCCGATGGCGAAGCGGCGTTGCGCGTCGCGGCGGCGCTCGAATGCGTGCATTGCTATTCGCTGATCCACGATGACCTGCCGGCGATGGACGACGATGACCTGCGCCGCGGCCAGCCGACCGTGCACAAGGCCTTTGACGAAGCCACCGCCATCCTCGCGGGCGACGCCTTGCTGACGCTTGCCTTCGACATCATCGCCGGCGAAGCGACGGCGCTGCCGGCCAAACGGCGCGCAGCCCTGGTGCTGGCGCTCGCCCGCGCCGCAGGAGCCGGTGGCATGGTCGGCGGCCAGAAACTAGACCTCGAAGCCGAGCAGGTGCGACCGGACGAGGCCGGCATCATAACACTGCAGGCGATGAAGACTGGCGCGCTGATCCGCTTCGCCTGCGAGGCGGGTGCGATCCTGGCCGGCGCACAGTCGGATGACCTGGAAAGGCTTGCCGAGTTCGGTTCGGCGATCGGCCTGGCCTTCCAGCTCGCCGACGACCTGCTGGATCTGACGGCCGACGCCGAGCAGATGGGCAAGGCGACCGGCAAGGATGCCGCCGCGGGCAAGGGTACGCTGGTGGCCTTGCACGGTGCGGATTGGGCACGCAAGCAGCTCGACGGCCTCGTCGGCCAGGCGCACGCGCTGCTCGAACCCTATGGCGAAAAGGCTGCCCTGCTGAAGGCCGCGGCGATCTTCGTCGCAACCCGTAACAGCTGACGGCAGGCTCATGTCGGTTGCGCGGTGCACCTGCGGTCCACCAACGAAATCTTAATGTAAATGAAGCGTAATCCCAATCCTTAGAATGATGCGTATGTGTTGGGGTTGCGCATGCCGGAATATTCTTCCTTTATCCGGTCCGTCCGGATACGTTATCTTTCAGGATTGTTGGTTTTCGCGCTGGCTTCAGCCGCCATCATGGTTGCGCTCAATCGCGTCAATTCCTTGCGCCATGAAATCGATGCGCTGAGCAGCAATCTCGTCATTTTCACCCGCGATCTGCGCAACGCCACCAGCTTCGCCGAGACAACCAGTTCCGCCTGGCGGATCGAGACGCGCGATGCGCTGACGGCTTCGGCGCGCGACCATTCCGAGCGGCTGACCGGCGAGATCGAGACCCTGACCGCCCAGCTCGCCGCGATCCGCCCGCGCCTGTCGGCCAAGACCGTCAGCGAGCTCGCGGCCGCTTCGGTCAATGGCGACCTGTTCTGGTCGCCGCGTGACATGGTTCGCAACTTCAACCTGATGTCGGTGGCGCAAAAGACCGATGAATGGAGCACTCGCGAGATCCGCAACCAGAACGACCTGTTCGTTCAGCCCATGCTGGTGCGTGTCCGCACCGCGATGGACGACGAACGCCATCAGGCGGACGCGTCCAGCGACCGGCTGCTTTTGTGGGCAAGCGGCTTGTTGTTTGCCGTCCTGGGCATCGTCGCTTTCTGGATCTTCCGCCCGATGGAACAGGCGATCCGTCGCGCCTTTGCCCAGTCGGCCGAATCCTTGTTCAAGGCAGAGGCCGCCGACCGCGCCAAGTCGGAATTCCTGGCCAATATGAGCCACGAGATCCGCACACCGATGAACGGCGTGCTCGGTATGGCCGAATTGCTGGCCAAGACCGAGCTCAACCCGCGCCAGAAGACGTTCACCGACGTTATCGTCAAATCGGGCAACGCGCTGCTCACCATTATCAACGACATCCTCGACTTCTCGAAGATCAATGCCGGGCAGTTGACGCTCGACCCCGCCCCCTTCCGCCTCTCGGAAGCGGTGGAGGACGTGGCGACGCTTGTCTCGGCGCGCGTCGCCGAGAAGAACCTGGAACTCATCGTGCGCGTCGATCCCAGGCTGCCGGCCTATGTCGTCGGCGACGCCGGCCGCTTCCGGCAGATCGTCACCAACCTGGTCGGCAATGCGGTGAAATTCACCGAGAAGGGCCATGTGCTGATCGATGTCGGCGGCGAAACCGTCAACGACGTCGTCCAGCTCAAGCTGCGCGTCGAGGACACCGGCATCGGCATCCCGGCCGAGAAATTGCAGAACGTGTTCGAGAAGTTCGCTCAGGTCGATGGCTCCTCGACCCGCCGTCACGAAGGTACCGGCCTTGGGCTCGCCATCGCCGCCCGCCTCGTCGACCTGATGGCCGGCAAGATCGGCGTCGAGAGCGAGATCGGCCGCGGCTCCGTCTTCTGGTTCGCCGTGCCGCTGCCGGTCCACCGTGCCGAGGCGCGCGACGCCATCGTGCCGGTCGACGTCACCGGCGCGCGTGTGCTGGTCATCGACGACAATCCGGTCAACCGCGAGATCCTGCTAGAACAGCTCAGAAGCTGGAGCTTCGACTGCGCCGCCGCCGAAAGCGGCGCGGTTGGCCTCGCCTTCCTCGATCGCGCCTGCCAGCTCGGCGCCAGCGTCGACTGCATCATCCTCGATTATCAGATGCCCGGCATGAACGGCGCCGATGTCGCCCGGGCCATCGCCGCCGACAGCCGGCTGTCCACCATCCCAGTCGTTATCCTGACCTCGGTCGACCAGGTCGATTTCGGCAAGATGATCATCGACTTCGGTATATCGGCGCATCTGACCAAGCCGGCGCGCTCGGCGGTCCTGCTCGGCACCGTCATCTCGGTCATCCAGAAGGCGCGCTCGCAGGTCGGCAAGGCGCACTTCATTCGCGAACCGATCCAACCGATGCCTCAGCCGGCTCCGCCGGCCTTCACGGTTATCCGCGGCCCCGCCATGCCGATCGCGGCAGTGCCGGAATCGAATGCCGCGCCGAACAGCCCGATCGACATCCTCATCGCCGAGGACAATGACGTGAACCAGATGGTGTTCGGCCAAATCCTCAATGGGCTGGGCTTGAGCTACCGCATCGCAGGCAATGGCCGCACCGCGGTCGAGATGTACCGGTCGCTGCATCCGAGGCTGGTTCTGATGGACGTCTCGATGCCGGAAATGAACGGCTACGAGGCGACACGCGCCATTCGGGCGATCGAGGCGTCGTCGGGCGGCCACATTCCGATCATCGGCGTCACCGCGCATGCGCTGAAGGGCGACCGCGACAAGTGCATCGAGGCCGGCATGGACGACTATCTGCCCAAGCCCGTTTCGCCCGATCGCCTCGGCGCCAAGATAGGCACCTGGCTCAGCGAAACGGTGGTGGCCAAGACGGCCTGAACTCCGTCCGGCGTCAGACGGTTGCGTCCAGATGGTAGCGGCGCATCCAGTCGAGGCTTGTCGCGTCGGCGAGCTTCGCGACACCCGGTTTCACATCCCCGGCGTTCGGCGACTGTACGCCCAAGGCCTGACAGATGGAAATCAGTGTCGCCGCCGGGCTGCTTGAAAGCCGCTCGTAGCCAATCCGCAGTGGCGTTATGTCTTGCTCGGCGAACCATGTGTTCCACGCTGCGTCATAGGCCTCAAGCTCGGCGACTTCGTCCCTGATACGCTGGAAATCGTACCGCGGTTCTCCTGGCGATCCGACCCTTTCGATCTCCGTTCCATCGGGAGCGACGTGCCAAAGGCCGGTCTGCTCCGCCTTGACCAGGGAGACAGCCTGCGCAAGCTTGTTCTCACGCGACAGATGCACGTAGAGAACGCGACCGAAAGCCCTTTCGAAACGCGCTTTGTCCGACACAAGCCCCGGAAAAATCCGGTCGAGGATCGCTGAAAGCTCGTCCAGGTTTTCTCGCATCAGGCGCAGACCGAAGATTTCCGTACCACCCTTGCCGGCATCGATCGCCGCATTGAGATAGGCAAGCTGGAATTCAAGCTCGCCCATCGTGTCGCGAGGCGGCAGGTTCCATTCTTCGGCCCACTCCGACACATCCTGCCGCCGATAGAATGAGTGTGGATCGCCGGTCGTTCTGGTGGCCGCCAGCAGTTTGCACAGCAAGGTGCTGCCGGTTCTGGGCGTGCCGCAGATAATGTACGCGTCGAACATCGCTGTCCCTGTAGCTGCCGAAGGCGGACCAGCCCACCGGTCCGGCGCCGCTATAGCTGAAATCGTTGCTGGATACGATGGGCACATTCCAACGGCGTGTGCCCCGTGCAGCCCAACCCTCCTCGGCTACCGGTTGCGCACCACCACGCAGGCGCCACCGATGCTTTGCAGTTTCTGGCAGATGACATTGGCGGCGGCGCGGTCGTCGACGCCGATCCGGACCGCGTAGATGCCGCGCCGGCCGATCGGCGTACGCACTCGGCTGACCACCGGATCATGCCCGGCAAGCAGGGCCGGAAAACGGCCCCGTACCCTGAGCCATTGGCTGATCGCGGCGCTGCGGCGGAAATTGCCCGCCACCTGAATGCCCCATGGCTTGATGTTGATTGAGGCCATCGCCACGGTTCTGGACATGATCACCGGCAGCTTGCGGCAGGCGACCGCGAAATCCAGCTTGGCGTCGAGTGGCTCGACTTTGCCGGCATAGGCCCGGTCGGTGAACTTGTCGACCGGCTCGCCCATCACGTCGAAGACATAGCTTTCCGTCTCCATCGGCAGGAAGCCACCGGAATTCAGCCAGCGCGACACCCGGCTCTCGCCGGCATTGTAGGCAGCGGCCGCCAAACCGAGATTGCCATAGCCGGCCTTCATTTCGGCGAGATATCTAGCCGACGTCGGAATCGCCTGGTTGATGTCGAAGGAATTTTCAAGCCCCCGCATCTTGGCGGTGCCCGGCATGAACTGGGCAATGCCTTCGGCGCCGACAGGGCTCACGGCGTTGGGATCGAACCGGCTTTCCTTCCAGATCAGGCGGGCGAAGAAATCCCGAGGCAGGCCGTTCTGATCGGCATGCGCCTGGATCAGGTTACAGACCTTGTCGATCAGCCGCTGCTTGGCCGATTGCGGTGGATCCGCCTGGGCAAGCGTCGACCAGCCCATGCCACACAGGAAAATCAGCGCCACCCACGGGAAACGCCGCATCTGGCTTACTCTGCCGCGGCCTTGCCGCCCCGACCGAAGCGCTGGTCAATATAGTCGGCGACCATTTTCTCGAAATCCGCCGCGATCGACGGCCCGCGCAGCGTCGCCGCCTTCTTGCCGTCGACGAAGACCGGCGCGGTCGGCGTTTCTCCGGTGCCGGGCAGCGAAATGCCGATATCGGCATGCTTGGATTCACCGGGACCGTTGACGATGCACCCCATCACCGCGACCTTGAGGTTCTCGACGCCCGGGTATTTCTCCCGCCACACCGGCATGTTCTTGCGCAGGTCCGCCTGGATGTTCTGCGCCAGTTCCTGGAACACGGTGGAGGTGGTGCGGCCGCAGCCCGGGCAGGCCGCGACGATCGGCACGAACTGCCGGAAACCCATGGTCTGCAGCAGTTCCTGCGACACCTGCACCTCGCGGGTGCGATCGCCATTGGGCTCCGGCGTCAGCGAGATGCGGATGGTATCGCCAATGCCTTGCTGCAAGAGGATGCCCATGGCCGCGGAAGACGCGACGATGCCTTTGGAGCCCATGCCGGCCTCGGTGAGGCCGAGATGCAGCGCATGGTTGGAACGGGTCGCAAGCTCGGTGTAGACGGCGATCAGGTCCTGCACGCCGCTGACCTTGGCCGACAGGATGATTTTTTCGCGGCCAAGACCGATTTCCTCGGCCATCTCGGCCGACAGGATCGCCGACTGCACGATTGCCTCGCGCGTCACTTCCTGCGCCGTCAGCGGGAAACCCTTGTCCTGGTTGTCGTCCATCAGCCGCGTCAGGAGCTCCTGGTCAAGCGAGCCCCAGTTGACGCCGATGCGCACCGGCTTGTCATGTTTGATCGCCATCTCGACGATCGCCGCGAACTGCCGGTCCTTCTTATCCTTGAAGCCGACATTGCCGGGATTGATGCGGTACTTGGCCAGCGCCTCGGCGCAAGCCGGATGATCGGCCAGGAGCTTATGTCCGATATAGTGGAAATCGCCGACCAGCGGCACGTTGATGCCAAGCCGCTGCAGCCGCTCATGAATGCGCGGCACGGCGGCGGCACTTTCATCGCGGTCGACGGTGATGCGCACGATCTCGGAGCCGGCGCGGTGCAGCGCCGCGACCTGCGCGACTGTCTGGTCGATATCGGCCGTGTCGGTGTTGGTCATCGACTGAACGACCACCGGCGCGCCGCCGCCGACGACCACGCCGCCAACATCGACGCCGACCGAGGTGCGGCGGGGGAAGGGAGAAGAAAAATATCCGGTCATGCCGGCAGCCTTTTGTCTCTGGAGCGCTATGCGTCTCTCTGAAGCGCGTGCGTCCACCTGGACGCACAAGCCGGGGCCGATGCGTTGAAGTCCGGCATGAGGTGGAGGAGCAAAGATGGCTTGTCAATGGCGACAGGTCGCCACTGGCAGCAATTGGTCCCGGCCGGGACCTGAAACAGCACACGAGCTGGCAGCGGCCAGGCGGGCAAAATGGGTCCGAAGGATATTAGTTTCCGCTTATGGTGCAGCGCTGAAAATCGCAATCACTGCACCGGCGGCTGGCGCCGCCGGCAAGGAAGACCGCCAGTGGTGAGCGGCTATGTCAGGTGAGGATCAATGCGTGGTTGGTTGCGCCCTCAGTTTCTCAATCGCATCCTTGAGTGCCAGCTTGCGTCGCTTGAGATTCCCGATTTCGAGGTCATCAACCGACGGGTGATTCATCGCGTCATCGATTTCGCGTTCGATGTCGCCGTGTTTCCGCTGCAACTCATCAAGATGGGATGCAAGAGACATGATTGGTTCTCCCTTTCATGGTTTCCTCGATTGCAGCCGCCAAGGCACGTCCACCGCAGGTCGTATCTGTGACGGCACAATGACAGTGTGCCACCATCGAGCAGCGATGTCGAATGCTGCGTGGTAGCATTCCACGACAACGTGAAATGTGATATGGGCTGCGCGCCGGTGGCAGAAATTGCCGCCCCCGCCCAACCAGGCCCAGTTTTGGGCGCCGCAGACGTGCAGACGGTAGAGAATGTCCGATCAGGAACAGGCCGATACTCGCCTCGAATTTTCCCGGCTGAAGCAGGAACACGCCGATTTCGATGCCGCGATCAACGCGATGATCGCCATGAATTGCGACCCGCTGCAGATCCAGCGCATGAAAAAGAAGAAGCTGTTCCTCAAGGACCGACTGATGAAGCTGGAAGACAGGATCATTCCAGACATCATCGCCTGAGACGGAATCGCGCCGCCGGCACTTTCCGCCTATGCGCCGATCGAGAGCCCGGCGGCGCGGCCGCGCAGCAGGCCGATGAGATCGGCGGTCCGCTCCTCCGACGTATCGATCGGAACCACCAGGCACATCGTCGCCTCGACCTTGCCTGGCGCTGAAAAGACCGGCACGGCGAGGCATTTCGTATAGGCGTCGACCAGGCCCGAGGTGACGCAGTAGCCGGTCACCCCTGCCTTTGCGATGTCGGCGATGAAATCGTCGAGCCGCAGCTTGCGCCCGTCAGGCAGCACGAGATCGTCATCAGACACCATGGCTTCGATCGCAACTCTATCCAGCCCCGCAAGCAATAGCCGGCCAGACGCGGTCCAGGGCAGCGGTATCTGCAGGCCGGTGGCCGAACTGATGCGGAACGGCCTGGTACCAGGGCTGGAATGGACGATCGTATAGCGGCCGCTCTGCAGCATGCACAATTCCGAGGTCTCGCCCGTCTCGCGCGACAGATGGTCGACCTCCTGGCGCCCGCGCCGCAACAGGTCGTTGCCGCGCACATAGTCCATTCCGTAGAGGTAGAGCTTCTTGCCGAAATAGACGCGATTGCCGTCGCCGGCCATTTCCAGAAGGCCGGCGTCGACCAGCGACCGCACCAGCGTGTAGGTGGTCGAACGCGGCGCATTGACGCCCTTGGCGAGATCGCCAATCCCGATCGCACGCTGCGTCATGTGAAGGAACTCCAGGATCTCCAGGACCCGGTTGAGGCCCTTTTCACGGGACCCCGGCGCCTTCTCGTCGGCCGAAGCAGCCAAAACACTACCATCTTGCATTGTCGATTCCCGGTGCTAGTATCTGTCTTGTACAGGATACATGCGTCTCTTGTAAGAGACAATCTTTGATAATCACTGCCGCGTGTATGGGCTGTGCATAGGGGAACACAACACGAAAGGAGGTCGCCGTGAACGACACATCCGGAAGACGTGATTTTCTGAAATTGGGAATGGCGGGACTTGCCACGGCCGGCGTGCTGGCAGCCGTCGATGCGCAGAAGGCCGCCGCACAGGCCGCATCCGACAGCCTGCTGCGCACCGTGCTCGACAGAGGCAAGCTGATTGTCGGGACCGGCAGCACCAACGCGCCCTGGCATTTCGAGAACGATGCCGGCGAACTGGTCGGCATGGATATCACCATGGGCCGCATTCTCGCCAAGGGCCTTTTCGACGACCCGACCAAGGTCGAGTTCGTCATGCAGGATCCGGCCCAGCGCATTCCCAACGTGACCACCAACAAGGTCGACATCACCATTCAGTTCATGACCATGACGGCGCAGCGCTCGCAACTGATCAATTTCTCCCGGCCCTACTATGTCGAAGGCGTTGCCTTGCTGACCCTGCCGACCGCCGAGAACAAGACCTTCGACAAGCTGCTGGCCGGTGGTTCGGCGACACGCATTTCCATCCTGCAGAATGTCGACGCCGAAAGTTCCGTCCACTACGCTCTGCCGCAGGCCCAGGTGTTGCAGATCGACACCCAGGCGAACGTGCTGCAGGCGTTGGAGTCCAAGCGCGCCGACGCCGCCGCGGTCGACCTGTCCACCGTGCGCTGGCTCGCCTCGCGCAATCCCGACAAGTATTTCGATGCCGGCAAGAGCTGGTATTCGATGCTTTACGGCGCCGCACTGCGGCAAGGCGATTTGGACTGGCTGACCTTCGTCAACCAGACTTTCACCATCGCCATGTTCGGCCATGAATCGGCGCTCTACGACGCCACCTTCAAGGACTATTTCGGCCAGGAGCCGCCGGCGCGTCACCCCGGCTTCCCGGTCATCTGATCCCGGATTGCGGAAGGGTGGCGTTGTCGCCCTTCCGTTATCGACTCGACGTCCTTCACACCGAGGCGGATGCATGGGCTATGCCCTCAATTTCAACCTGATCTGGCGGCATTTCGACAAGCTCTGGGGCGGCCTGCTGCTCAGCCTCGAGCTTGCCGTGATCTCGATCGCCATCGGCGTTGTCATCGGGCTGGTGCTCGCTGTCTGGTACGTCTCGGCCGGACGCGTGGTGCGGGCGGTGATCGCCGCCTATGTCGAATTCATCCGCAATGTGCCGCTGATCCTGCTGGTTTATCTCGTCTTCTACGGCCTGCCGACCGTGGTCGACCTGGCCTACAGCGCACCAACCTCGTTTGTATTGACCCTGTCGGTCTATAGCGGCGCCTATCTGGTCGAGGTGTTTCGCTCCGGGCTCGAGGCTGTCCCGCGCGGCCAGCTCGACGCCGGCAAGGCGATCGGCCTGACCCCGTGGCAGAGGCTGTTGCACGTGCGCCTGCCGACCATGCTGCGCATCACGCTGCCGGCGCTCTCCAACACCTTCATCTCGCTGTTCAAGGACACCTCGATCGCCTCGGTCATCTCGGTGCCCGAACTCACCTTCGGCGCCCAGTGGATCAACTTCAACACCTTCCGCATCGTCGAGGTCTACCTAGTCACGACGGCGATGTATCTGGTAACCGGCTATGCGCTGCTTTTCGGGCTGCGGGTCGTCGAGCGCCGGTTCAGGGCGGCGCGCTGACATGCTGAGCCAGATCCTCTACGCACTGCCCTTCCTTGCCCAGGGCTTCGCCGTGACCTTGTGGGTGTCGCTGCTGGTGGTGGTGCTGTCGCTCATCGCCGGCGTCCTGCTGGGCGTCGGCCTGGTCTATGGTCCCGCCCCTTTGCGCTGGGCGGTGCGCATCTTCTCGGATACCATTCGCGGTATTCCGATCCTGGTGCTGATGTTCTTCGTCTATTACGGCCTGCCTGCAATCGGGCTGCATCTGCCATCGTTCTGGGCCGCGGTGTCCGCGCTCACCCTGTTCAAGACGGCGCAGGTCATCGAGTATCTCAGGGGCGCGGTCGGCTCGATCCCGAAGGGACAGTCCGAAGCCGCGATGGCGATCGGGCTGACCTTTCGCCAGAGGCTCACCTACGTCATCTTTCCGCAGGCCTTCAGGCGCTTCCTGCCGCCCTGGATCAATGGCGTCACCGACGCGGTCAAGGGCAGCGCGCTGGTGTCGCTGCTCGGCATCACCGATTTGATGCAGGCTATCAACCAGGTCATCGGCCGCACCTATGAAGCGATGCCGCTCTATATACTGGGCGCGCTCCTCTATTTCGCGGTCAACTACGCACTCTCGCTCGCCAGCCGGCGGCTCGAGCGGCGTTTCTCCTTCATCCGGGAATAGCAACGATGTCCGAAGCCCCAAACGCCAGTCCCGCGCTGCTCGACGTGCGCGATGTCTCCAAGGCCTTCGGCGCCGTCGACGTGTTGCGCTCCGTCAGCCTTCAGGTGAAGCGCGGCGAAGTGGTGACCGTCATCGGCCCTTCCGGCAGCGGCAAGACCACGCTGCTGCGCTGCGTCAACTTCCTGGAGAGCTACGACAGCGGCTCGATCCGCATCGACGGCAAGGAGGTCGGTTTTCGCGAAGCCGGAACGCGTCAGCGCCGTAGCGAACGCGATCTTGCCGCCATGCGCGCCGAGACCGGCATGGTGTTCCAGAGCTTCAACCTCTTCCCTCACCTGACGGCGGCCGGCAACATCATGCTGGGTCTGACCAAGGTGCGCGGAAAAAAGGACGCCGAGGCACGATCGATCGCCGAACACTGGCTCGGGCGCGTCGGCCTTGGCCACAAGGCCGACAGCCTGCCGGCCGAACTCTCCGGCGGCCAGCAGCAGCGCGTCGGCATAGCCCGCGCCGTGGCCATGGAACCGAAGATCCTGCTGCTCGACGAGATCACCTCCGCGCTCGATCCCGAACTTGTCGGCGAGGTGCTGGCCGTGGTGCGCAGCCTCGCCGAGGATGGCATGACCATGCTGATGGTAACCCACGAAATGGCCTTTGCCCGCGACGCTTCTAGCCGCATCGTCTTCATGGCCGATGGCGGCGTCAGCGCCGTCGGGCCGCCGAAGGAGATCCTCGCGGCGGAGACCAGCAACGAACGCCTCCGTACTTTCCTGGCGCGCTTCCGAGCCTCGCATTTCTAAACTCAGGCGGCCAAAGCCGCCCAAGGAGCCTTCATCCATGACGCCTTATATCAGGCTCGCCGAACTCGGCCTGACGTTGCCCGAGCCGCCGACGCCGATCGCCAACTTCGTCACCCATGCCGAGAGCGGGCGGCTGATCTTCCTCTCCGGCCAGGGGCCCCTGCGCGCCGACGGCACGCTCTGCACCGGCAAGGTGGGCGAGGACGTGACGGTCGAGCAGGCCTATCAGCATGCCCGGCTGACCGGGCTCAACCTGCTTGCCGTCATGCATGCCGCCGCCGGCGATCTCGGCCGTATCGTACGCGTCGTCAAGCTGCTCGGCTTCGTCAACGCGACGCCGACCTTCAGCGACCACCCGAAAGTGGTCAATGGCTGCTCGGACCTGTTCGCCGATGTCTTCGACAAGATCGGCGGCCATGCCCGCTCGGCGATCGGCGTCGGCTCGCTGCCTGGAAACATCACCGTCGAAATCGAAGCGGTCGTCGAGATCGCCGCCTGACCTGCCACCCACGGGATTAGCTCACATGAAAACCTCTTCCGACACCGGCTCCAACACCACCATCCGCGAACGGCTGGGATTGCGGCCGATCATCAACGTCTCGGGCACCATGACCGCGCTCGGCGCCTCGATCATCGTCCCGGAAGCGATCTCCGCCATGGCTGAAATGGCCTCGCAATGGGTGGAAATGGACGATCTGCAGCGCGCCGCGAGCACGGTCGTCGCACGCCTCACCGGCGGCGAGGCCGGCTTCATCACCGCCTGCTGCGCCAGCGGCATCACCATGGCGATCGCCGGTGCGATGACCGGAACCAGCCTGCTCGCCATCGAGCGCCTGCCCGACGACACTGGCGACCTCAAGTCGGAGGTCGTCATCCAGCTCGGCCACATCGTCAATTACGGCGCCCCGATCGACCAGTCGGTCCGCGTCGCCGGCGCCAGGGTGGTGCCCGCCGGCACGGTCAGCGTGACCCAGGACTATCATGTAAGCGAGGCGATCAACGAGCGCACGGCGGCGGCCCTCTACGTCGTGGCCCACCACACGGTGCAATACGGCATGCTGTCGCTGGAGGAATTCTGCGATATCTGCCACGCCAAGGGCGTGCCGGTGATCGTCGACGCCGCGTCCGAGTATGATCTGCGCGGTTTTCTGGCGCGCGGCGCCGATGTCGTCATCTACAGCGGCCATAAATTCCTGAGCGGGCCGACCAGCGGCATCGTCACCGGCCGCAAGGATCTGGTGCGGGCCGCCTATCTGCAGAACCGCGGCGTTGCGCGCGCCATGAAGGTCGGCAAGGAAAGCATCGCCGGCACCATGGCGGCACTCGAAGCCTGGGAGAAGCGCGACCATGCCGGCATCCGCCGGCGCGAGGAAGCAGCACTGAACCTGTGGAAGGACGCGCTGCAGGGACTGCCCGGCATCGCCGCCATCATCATTCCCGACCCCACCGCCAATCCGCTCGACCGGCTGCAGATATTCGTCACGCCGGAGAGCCGCTTCACCGCCGCCGGTCTTGCCTCGGCCCTTGCCGCCGGCTCGCCGCCGATCATCGTGCGCAACCACGAGGTCGAGCGCGGCCATTTCTTCCTCGACCCCTGCAACCTTCACCCCGGCGAGGCGGAGATTGTCGCCGAACGTCTGCGCGCCGTGCTGACGGCGAAGGAGCGCCCGGCCGACGCGATGAAGGTCGCCCGCAAGGATTCGTCAGGCGTCTTGCGCTGGCCGGATTGATTGCTAAACCGACCATGCCGAAGGCATCGGCTGATCACGCGACTGTGAACAGCCGGAATTTGCCCACGCGGGAATAAATCCTCTCTTCAACAAGTCTCCTCGACATACGCCACGGCTGGCGTGAGGAGACTGGCATGCCCCATCATTGCGAACACAGCGAACACGGCTGCGGCGTCAGCCGCCGTCATGCGCTGCCGAGCATGATCGTCATCAGTCCCTTCTCCATGGCGCCCCTCCTTTTCATAGCGCCCCTCATAGCGCTTGACACTGGTGACGCAGATGAATTCACTTTCAGCAAGGCAGACGACTTTGCCCGTTTCCGGGGGCTTTGCTCCTGCAAGCCAGGCAAAATCGCTGTCGCATCTTGAGGCGGCACGGCCTGTCCGCTCCGGAGGGGATCATGGTGCTGCTTTGAGCGACAAGGCCCTGGCAGAGCGCTTCAACCAGGTGGTGCTGCCGCATCTTGGCGACGCGCTGGCGCTTGCCCGCTGGCTGACCGGCAATGCCGCCGACGCCGAGGATGTCGTTCAGGACGCCTGCATCAAGGCGCATGCGGGCATATCAGGCTACGCCGGCGGCAATGCCCGTGCCTGGCTGCTGACCATCGTGCGCAACACCTCCTACACCTGGATGGCGCGCAACCGGCCGCGCGGCATGATGGCCGTCGGCGACCTCGGCGATCTCGACGACATGGCGGCGGCCCATGGCACCAGCCTGCCGCACGAGGACGGTCCGGAAGCGAGCCTGATCGCCAGGGCCGACACGGCGGCACTGGAGGCTGCGATCGCTGCCCTGCCGCAGCCGTTTCGCGAAACGCTGGTGCTGCGCGACATCAACGGCCTCAGCTATCGCGAGATAGCGGCCATGCTCGACGTGCCGATGGGTACGGTGATGTCCAGGCTGGCCCGCGCCCGCGGCCTGCTGGCGTCCGAACTGGGGAGAGCGCCATGACCGGCCATGACGATGGACTGCCCAATGATCCCGAAGGTGTCAGACTGATGATCCACGCCCTTGTTGATGGCGAGCTTGATGCGGCGGCGGCCCTTGCGGTGGAGCGTCGCATCGCCGCCGATCCCCGGCTTGCCGCCGAACATGCCCGCATCCTTGCCTTGCGAGGCGCGGTCAGCCGCCTGCCGCGCCCCGACGTGAGCGACGCCTTTCGGGCCCGCATCGCGGCGATCGGCATGGCCAGCACCGAGCAGCCGGCGACAGCCGAGGCAGCAGAGCCGCAGCGCGGCACGCCGTCGGCGCTGCCGGGCTTGATTGCCGGCGCTGGCGTCGGCCAGCGGCGTGAAGCCGGGACGCGTCCTTCGCTGGCGCGGAGATCGCCGAGGGCAAGCCGCTTCGGCTCGTTCGACTGGCGCGCCATGGCGGCATCGATCATGATCAGCGCGGTGCTGGCCAGCGGCGCGACGCAATGGGTAATGTTCAACGGCGCCGAAGACGGCTTGGCCGCGGCCGTCGCCAGCGGCCATCGCCGCAGCCTGCTCGCCGCGAGCCCGATCGACATCGTCTCCTCCGACCGCCATACGGTCAAACCCTGGCTGGACGCCCGCATCGGCGTCTCGCCGCCGGCGCCGGATCTTGCCCAGGAGGGTTTCGCTCTTATCGGCGGCCGGGTCGAGGTGATATCGGGCCGGCCGGTACCGGCACTGGTCTACCGCCACCGCGAGCACCTGATCACCCTGGTCGCCGAACCGCAGCAGGGCGGCAAGACCACCCAGCCGGACGATCTTTCCTCCGGCGGCTTTTCGATGGTGCACTGGAGCGACGGCGCCTTCTCCTATTGGGCGATCTCCGACATGGAGCGCCCCGAGCTCGACGACTTCGTCGCTCGCTTCCGCAAGGCGGCGGTATGAGCCGGAATGTGGCCGTCGGCATCTCGCCGATGGCCTGAAATCCTTGCGGCCCCGCGCGAATTCCGCTAAGGCGCGCCTTTGTCGCCGGGGAGCAGAAGCTTGGACGATCAACGCGCCGACGTCGCCATCATCATGGGCAGCCAATCCGACTGGGCGACGATGCGTCAGGCAGCGGAGACGCTGGAGGCGCTTGGTGTGCCCCATAAACGGCTGATCATTTCGGCGCACCGCACGCCCGACCGGCTCTACGAATTCGCCAAAGGCGCCAAGGCCGCCGGCTACAAGGTCATCATCGCCGGCGCCGGCGGTGCCGCGCATCTGCCCGGCATGACGGCGGCGATGACGCCACTGCCGGTGTTCGGCGTGCCGGTGGAATCGAAGGCGCTGTCGGGCCAGGATTCGCTGCTTTCCATAGTCCAGATGCCGGCCGGCATTCCTGTAGGAACGCTGGCCATCGGCAAGGCTGGTGCGGCCAACGCCGCCCTGCTGGCCGCCGCCGTGCTGGCGCTCAACGACGACAAGCTTGCCCAGCGCCTCGATGCCTGGCGCGCCTCGCAGACCGCCAAGGTCGCGGCCGAACCGACGGATACGCCGTGAGCCTGCCCGCCGGATCGACCATCGGCATCATTGGCGGCGGCCAGCTTGGCCGCATGCTGGCAATGGCCGCCGCCCGGCTCGGCTATCGCACCATCGTGCTGGAGCCTCAACCGGATTGCCCGGCGGCACAGGTCGCCAACCGGCAGATTACGGCCGCCTATGACGATCCGGCAGCACTTGCCGAACTGGCGGCTGCAAGCGCCGTCGTCACCTACGAGTTCGAGAACGTGCCGGTCGCCGCCGCAACCGCGCTTGCCGCCAAAGTGCCGGTCTATCCGCCGCCGCGGGCGCTTGACGTGGCGCAGGACCGGGTGAGCGAAAAGACATTCCTCAACGGCATCGGCATCGCCACCGCCGTGTTCCATCAAGTCGACACCGACGACGAGCTGGCGGCGGCGCTGAAGGCCTTCGGCGGCAGCGGCATCCTGAAGACGCGGCGAATGGGTTACGACGGCAAGGGCCAGCGCGTCTTCCGCAACATGGAAGCCGGCGGTTTCGCCGGCACCTGCGAGGGGATGGGCAATGTGCCGCTGATCCTGGAAAGCTTCGTGCAGTTCGAGCGCGAGATTTCCGTCATCGCCGCGCGAGGGCTGGACGGCACTGTCGCCGCCTACGATCCAGCCTGGAATGTGCACCGCGACGGTATTCTGCACACATCGACCTTGCCGGCCGGCGTTGCGCCGGCGACCGCGCGGGACGCGAAAGACGCGGCGACGAAAATCCTGTCGGCGCTCGACTATGTCGGCGTCATCGGTGTCGAGTTCTTCGTACTGGCCGACGGCTCCCTGCTGGCCAACGAGATCGCGCCCCGCGTCCACAATTCCGGTCATTGGACCGAAGCCGCCTGCATCGTTTCGCAGTTCGAGCAGCATATCCGCGCCATTGCCGGCCTGCCATTGGGAAGCTCGAACCGTCATTCCGATTGCGTCATGGAGAACCTGATCGGCGACGACGTGCTGCGCGTTCCCGCCTTGCTCGCCGAGCCCGACCTGATGCTGCACCTCTACGGCAAGGCCGAGGCCCGGCCCGGTCGCAAGATGGGTCATTTCACCCGCATCAGCCGCCGCGGCTGATACCAGACACGCCTATTGCACCTCGTCGCTGTCCGCGTCGGGGCTGGCGCAACTTGCATCGCCTTCCTCGCAATTGGCGGAGACGGCGAGCTGCTTGATGCGATCATTGGTCAGCCTGGTCAGGCATTGCGAGACCTCCATCGCATGGATGGACCCGCCCTGGCTGGCGGCGGTGTTATGCGCGCATTCGGCATCCCGGAAGCTGATCCAGGCGCGTTGTGCCACATGAAGCAATCTCTTGCCATCGGCATCATCGGAGCCGATCAGCGCCTGATAGGCCGCATTGAGCCTGGCGTCGGCCGCCTGATAGTCCTCGCCGGCACAGATATTCATCATCTGCTGGCTGTCGTCGGAGCGGTTGCATTCCTGCCCTCGGGCAGCCGAGCTCGCCGCCAGGATGACGAGGCAGGAGGAGAGGAATATTCGGCGCATGGTCGTCCCCAAATCGCTTGCGATGGACGACATCATCCCAGCCGGCCCATGGCCGCGCAATGCCACGGGGCCGACATGGCGGATATTTGATGATATCGGGACGCGGAGCACGCTTGCGGTTGACTTACGGTTGACATGGGCAAGTCTCCTCGTTTATGAGCCACCCACCGTTCAAAAGGCGCGTCTTCTGGCGCGCCTTAAAAATTCGACCCCGAACCGGGTCCAGACCGACAGGCAAGACCATGAAGATCAAGAATTCGCTCAAGGCGTTGAAGGCGCGTCACCGCGACAACCAGCTGGTTCGCCGCAAGGGCCGCGTTTACATCATCAACAAGGCCGCCCCGCGCTACAAGGCGCGCCAGGGTTGAGTTTTCGGCCGGAGGCTTTTTCGTCTCCGCCCACTGATGCTTGTCGGCCAGCCGACCTTCCCACGCTAAAATCACTTTGATGTTCCGCCGCCCGGGATTAAACTCGGGCGATGCGGATTCTTTTTGTATTCTTGACGACTTTGCTGGTTTCCGGCGTCATCTCCCTGCCGGCCCAAACCGGTGATCGGCCGATCGCGGTGGCGGCCGCGGATGGTCAGCCGGCGCCCGCCGATGCCCAGCCAGCGGCTCCGGACACTCCGGCCACGCCGATGACGAAACAGGCCCGGCTCGACAAATTGTTCTCCGACCTGAAGCGCGAGCGCAACGAAAAGGCCGCCGAGCGCATTGCCGGCAGCATCTGGAACGAATGGTTCCAGTCCGGCAGCGCCTCGATCGACCTGATGATGCAGTGGTCGCAAAAGGCGATGAATGATCAGAAGTTCGACGTCGCGCTCGATTTCCTGGACCAGGTGGTGACCTTGCAGCCTAGCTACGCCGAAGGCTGGAACCGTCGCGCCACCGTGCATTTCATGATGAAGAACTACGGCAAGTCGATGGCCGACATCGACCGCACGCTGCAGCTCGAGCCACGCCATTTTGGCGCGCTGTCGGGCCTGGCCCAGATCATGGCCGAGACCGGCCACAAGCAATCGGCGCTCGAGGCCTGGCAGAAGGTGCTGGCCATCTACCCGATGATGCGCAGCGCCCAGAACCAGGTCGCGACCCTGTCGGAAGAGCTTGCCGGCGAAGGCATTTGATAGATCAGGAATAGCCATTAGGCGCTGGCGCTGGCGCTGGAGCCAGCCCTACTGCCCCACAACTTATCCCCCTCCATTCCCGTATATCCCCGCATGAACCTGATCTATGCCGCGCTCGCCTTCGTGATGGCGCTTGTCCTTGCCCTTGTCGGCGTCACCCGCGCCGGCTCGTGGCTGATCGAGCGCCGCGGTCCATCGGTCGGCGCGTTCGCCGACATCGACGGTGCTCGCATCCACTACGTCCACCTCCCCGCCCCAGCCAGTGCGGATCTGCCGCCGATCGTCTTCATCCATGGCGCCAGCGCCAATTTGAAAGACCAGATGCTGCCCCTCAGGCCGCTGCTTGAAGGCCGCGCCGAAATGCTGTTCTTCGACCGGCCTGGTTTTGGCTGGTCCGGCCGCGGTCCAGGCAACAATGAGGACCCATCGGCGCAAGCCGCAACCATCGCCGCCCTGATGGACCGTCTCGGCATCAAGAAGGCAATCATCGTCGGCCATTCCTTCGGCGGCGTGGTGACGGCGGCTTTCGGCCGCGAGCATGGGGACAAGACGCTCGGGCTGGTCTTCCTGGCGCCGGCGACCCATCCCTGGCCGGGCGGCGCGACGTCCTGGTACTACGACCTGACCACCATTCCGGTGATCGGCCGGCTGTTTTCCGAGACGCTGACCTATCCTGCCGGGACGCTGTGGATGGCGGACGCCACGACCTGCGTCTTCTCACCCAACAAGGTGCCCGACAATTATCTCGCCGCAACCTCGATCCCGCTGGTGCTGAGGCCGTCGGCCTTTCGCGCCAACGCCACCGACGTTGCCGGCCTCTATCGCTATGCGCTCGCCGCCGCACCGCACTACAAAGAGATTACGGCCCCGACCGTGGTCATCTCCGGCGACCGCGACAAGGTCGTCTATGCCCGGATCCACTCCGTCGGCCTGGTGCGCGACATCCCGGGTGCCGAGCTCGTCTGGGTGCATAATCTCGGTCATAAGCCGGACTGGATCGCTTCCGACCTCGTCGTCGGCGCCATCGAGAAAGTCGGCGGCAAGGATATCGATCTGGAAGCAATCGCCAGGACGGTGGAGGCACGGATTGCCGGCGACACGTATGGCACGGGCAAATGCGCCGACATCAAAGAACCTGAAGCGGAGCTCGCGCCGACCTGATGCGTGCCATCCGAAAACGGCCACCGCAGCCCGCCATTGGGATCAGAGCGGCATGTACGTCCTGAAACACGGCATAAAGAGAAATCCGGAAAAGCGATGGGCGCTGCCGGATCGCATCTTCTTCGGTCACGGCGCATGCGCCATTCTCGCCGGCACCTTCCTCAAGCATCCGCCTTTGGAGGGATTTTACGGCGAACGGATCATTCCTGACGAAGGCTTTTCAGGAAACCATATCTATGTGACGAACGGCCTGATCGCTTTCGACTATCATGGCTATTGCGCCCGAGAGCGGTTGCTCGAACACCATGAAAGAAGCTGGGCTTCGCGCAACGCCGGATGGCGTTGCACGATTGCGAAAGTGGATTTCGATCTGCTCGATAAGACCGAACTCAACCGGCGAAAGATGCTCGGCCCGGATCAGTATCTGCATGACCCCATTCCTCGCGCGCGACGGTTCCTCCAGCGAAAAAACCACGCGGAAGCCGCGGTAAGAGCGCTCAGGACTGCAACGACGCTGGGGGCCGACTACCGGCCGGCTGTTTCCGATCCGACATAGGCGATGCGCAGCATGTTGGTCGATCCCGGAGTCCGCAGCGGCACGCCTGCGGTGATGATGACCCGGTCGCCCGGCTTGCCGAAGTCTTCTTCCAGCGCGATGCGGCAGGCGCGGTTGACCATGTCGTCGAGATCGGTGGCGTCGGGCGAGACGACGCAATGCGTGCCCCATAAAAGCGACAACCGTCGCGCCGTGTTGAGGATCGGCGACAACGCGATGATCGGCACCTGGGGACGCTCGCGCGCGGCGCGCAGGCCGGTGGTGCCCGATGCCGTGTAGGTGATGATCGCCGACAGTTTCAGCGTTTCGGCGATTTCGCGGGCGGCCAGCGAAATGGCATCGGCGCCGGTCGCTTCCGGCTCGGAGCGTTGCGCGTTGATAATGCCGGCATACGTCGGATCGGTTTCGACCTTGGCGGCGATGCGGTTCATCATCGCCACCGCCTCGACCGGATAGGCGCCCGCCGCCGATTCCGCCGACAGCATGATCGCGTCGGCGCCTTCGAAGACGGCGATCGAAACGTCGGACACTTCGGCGCGGGTCGGCACAGGGGCGGTGATCATCGATTCCAGCATCTGCGTGGCGACCACCACCGGCTTGCCGGCACGGCGCGCGGCGCGCGTGATCTGCTTCTGGATGCCGGGCACCGCCTCCAACGGCATTTCGACGCCGAGATCGCCGCGGGCGACCATCAGCGCGTCGGACAGTTCGATGATCTCGGCCAGCCGGGCCACGGCCTGCGGTTTTTCGATCTTGGCCATGATCAGCGCCCGGCCACGGGCGATCTTGCGCGCCTCGGCCAGATCTTCCGGCCGCTGCACGAAGGACAGCGCGACCCAGTCGACGCCCGTGGCGAGCACCGCGTCGAGATCCTTGCGGTCCTTCTCGGTCAGCGCGCCGACCGGCAGGTCGGTATCGGGCAGGCTGACGCCCTTCTTGTCGGAAATGGTGGTGCCGGCAATAACGGTGCAGACGATCGACTTGCCGTCGCTCTTTACCGCCTTCAGTTCGAGCTTGCCGTCGTCGATCAGGAGGCGATGGCCAGCCTCGACCGAGCTCAGGATTTCAGGATGCGGCAGGTAGACCCTTGTCGAGGTGCCGGGCTCGGGATTGTCGTCGAGCGTGAAGGTCTGGCCCAGCGTCAAGACTTCCTTGCCATTGGCGAACTTGCCGACGCGCAGCTTCGGGCCCTGCAGGTCGGCCAGGATGCCGATCGGCCTGCCAACTTTTTCCTCGACGGCGCGGATGCGGGCGACCAGCGTGCGCATCAGCTCATGATCGGTATGGCTCATATTGATGCGGAACACATCGGCGCCGGCTTCGAACAGCTTTTTCAGCATCTCCTCGGAGGAAGATGCCGGACCGATTGTGGCTAGGATCTTGACCTTGCGGCTACGTCTCATTGACTATTCGTTCCCGGGGCGGCTGGAGCGCCTCCCGTTGCGGGCTCGTCGGTGAGCTGGACCATCCAGCTTGCCTGCTCGCCCGTGTCATATTCCTGGAATCCAGCGCGCTGGAAGCCCCTGGCGACGCAGTCGCTTACGCCGGCAATCTTGAACTCTTTTTCAGCCACGCACATGTTGATCGGGCCGTCCCAGCGTCCACCGCGCTCGGCGTCTTCTGCATAAAGATAGTAAAACCTTGATGACAGCGGTCCTTCGATCAACGTCTTGCAACTCGATCCCTCGATGTGCCACCAGCCCTCGGTGATCCAGCCGGCCTTGGCCCGATAGCCGATACCGACGCCGACCAGGTTCTGCGTGGCGTTGCAGACGCGAAAGTCGGCGCGCGCCGGTGAAGCTGTGACCATCGCTGACAGTCCCACGGCGAGCGTCAGGAGCGGCATGGCTAAGGCAAAGCGCGCGCGCTGCCCGCCGTCGGAACCCATCCTAAAACCCCTCAAGAACCACATCAGCATCTCTCTGCGCCCCTTTTCGGAAAAGTCCGGGCGCATGTCAACGCGCCGTTTTGACCAATTCCAATCGATTTAGGAAGGCTCCCGGCGCACGACCGTCGCCCCGTGCCAGATTTCCCGGGAAACCTTGGCTAAACAACGGCATTGCGTACACGTCGTCTTCGTGGAATGACGATAGCATCCTCCCCGAAGGCCAGCGAACGACCATTTTCCGCCAATGACCCGATCCACAGTTTTCGCGCCCTTCGACATCGTCGAGGGCGACCGCAAGCGAGGCATCGTGCTTCTGGCCGATCACGCCCGCCGCGACCTGCCGGAAGAATATGGCAGCCTGGGGCTGCCGGCGGCCGAATTCGACCGCCATATCGCCTATGACACTGGCGTCGAAGCGGTGACGCGCGAACTGGCGGCCCTGCTCGATGCGCCGGCGGTGCTCGCCAATTTCTCGCGGCTGCTGATCGACCCCAACCGAGGCGAGGACGATCCAACACTCATTCGCCAGCTTTACGACGGCACCATCATTCCCGGAAATTATCCCCTGGCGCAGGAGGAACGCGAAAGGCGGCTCGATCGCTTCTACCGCCCTTATCACGACGCGGTCGGCGCCATGATTGCGTCAGTCGCGCAGGCTTCAGGGCAAGCGCCTTTCATCTTCTCGGTGCATTCCTTCACCCCTGCCATGCAGGGCAAGCAACGTCCGTGGCATGTCGGTATCCTGTGGGACAAGGACGACCGGGTGGCGCGACCGCTGATCGATATGCTGGCTGAGCACAAACAACTCGTGGTTGGCGATAACGAACCGTATGATGGCGCGTTGCGCGGCGACACCATGTTCAGGCACGCCATCGTCAATGGCTATGCCCACGCGCTGATCGAAATCCGCCAGGATCTGATAGCGGACCAGAAGGGCATTGTCGCCTGGGCCGGGCGGCTCGCACCGATCGTTGACGCGATCGACCGCCGTCCCGATATACATGCGGTAAAGATGTTCGGCTCGCGCACCGGGCCGCTATGACGGAGGTTTCGATGACCGAACTCAGCAACGAACAGAAGCGCGACTTCGAGGCCGCCGCCTTTCGGCGACTGGTCGAGCATTTGCGTGAACGGGGCGACGTGCAGAACATCGATCTGATGAACCTCGCCGGCTTCTGCCGCAACTGCCTGTCGAACTGGTACCGCGAAGCAGCCAATGCCGAAGGCGTCGAGCTCGGCAAAGAGCAATCGCGCGAGATCGTCTACGGCATGCCCTATGCGCAATGGCAGGCGCTCAACCAGATAGAGGCTTCGGACGCCAAGAAGGCGGAATTCGAAGCACGGCGCCCCAAGGATCACTGAGCCCGTTTAGCCCAAATGCTTTCCCACAACAGCGCTTGACTGAAAATTGAATCGATCTAATTTGCCGCGCAAAGCCATTTTCTGACCGGATTCGTGCCATGAACGCTTCGAACGCCATGCAGACTGCCATTCGTGGGCGATGGGCCGTGGCGGCCATTTTCCTCGCCAATGGTTTCCTGACCGGCAGCTGGGCGCCGCAGATTCCTGTCTTCCTGACCCGGCTGGACATCTCGAAATTCACGCTCGGCCTGCTGATCCTTTTGTTCGGCGCCGGCGCGGTCACCGCCATGACATGGTGCGGCCACCTGATCTCCAAACACGGC
This sequence comes from Mesorhizobium sp. B2-7-3, assembly GCF_006440715.1. Lineage (NCBI taxonomy): Bacteria > Pseudomonadati > Pseudomonadota > Alphaproteobacteria > Hyphomicrobiales > Phyllobacteriaceae > Mesorhizobium > Mesorhizobium sp. B2-7-3. The sequence goes on along the minus strand of NZ_VFTY01000002.1, from coordinate 134,828 downwards.
TCGCGCACCGTGCTGCGCTGGTTCGGCCTGTGCGGCAGCCTCGGCCTGCTGGTCGTGGCGCTGGCACCCGACGTGCCGCTGGCGGCCATCGCCATGTTCATATTCGGCGGCTCGATCGGCGGCATGGATGTCGCCATGAATGCCAATGCGGTGGTGGTGGAACGGCGGCTGGGGCGTGCCATCATGTCCTCGTCGCACGGCTTCTGGAGCCTCGGCGGTTTCGCCGGCGGCGCCCTCGGCGGCTTCGCCATCCAGACCTATGGCCACCTCGCCCATGCCGCGGTGGTGACCGTGCTTGCCTTCGCGGCAATCGCGGCGGCGGTGCCCCACATCGTGGCCGAAAACAAACCGCAGGCGGTCGAGCATCATAAATTCGCTCTGCCGGCAAACCCATTGGTCTACCTCATCGGCCTGATGGCCCTGTTGACGATGATTTCAGAGGGCGCGGTGCTCGATTGGGCGGCGCTGTATCTGCGGCAGGAACTCGGCGCCGACCTCGCCGTCGCCGGTCTTGCCTATGCCGCCTTCTCCGGCGTCATGGCGATCATGCGCTTTTTCGGCGATGGCGTCCGCAACCGCTTCGGCGCAGTGATGACACTGCGCGGTTCGGCCATCGTCGCGGCCGCCGGCATGCTGATCGCCGGCCTGTCGCCTTCGCCTTGGCTCGCCATATCAGCCTTTGCGCTTTGCGGCTTCGGCATCGCCAACATGGTGCCGATCATCTTTTCCGCCGGCGGCAACCAGGAGGGCATGTCCTCGGGCACCGGCATGAGCGTCGTCACCACCATGGGCTATTCCGGCATTCTGGTGGCGCCGTCGGCGATCGGCTTCGTCGCCGAGCATTCCAGCTTCGGCCCGATCTTCATCGCCATGTCGGCTCTGCTGATCGTCGTCTTGCTGATGGCCGGATTGGCTCACCGCGCCGAATTCGCTCCGGATGCCGCCCCCGCCGAATAACGTTTCAATTCCTCGTGGAGAAAATCCGCCACGCGCCGGATGCGCACGCTGGTGCGCACGTCGCGATGCATGGCCAGCCATACCGGCAGGGCAGGCAAGGGCAGGCCGGGCAACACTTTTTCGACCAGCGGATCGCGGTCTGCCAGCGGCTCCTGGCCAAGACCAATGCCGTTTCCCGCCCGCACCGCTTCCCAGAGCACGATCTGACTGTCGGCCCTGAAACGAAAGCTGTTTCGGGTGACCGGGATGCCATACTGGGAAAAAGCTCGGATCATTTCGTCGCTGCGATCGAAGCCGATCAGGGCGTGATTGACGAGGTCGGCCGGCCCCAGCGGGCGCCCGCGCCTATCGAGATAGGATATGGCCGCGCAGGCGCAGAGTGCGATATCGCAGACCTTGCGCGCCACCAGTTCGTTCTGCGCCGGCTTGACCATGCGGATGGCAATGTCGGCATCCCGGCGCAGCAGGTTCTCGACCTGGTTCGAGGCAACGATCTCGACCTCGATGCCGGGCTCATCGATGCCGAGCCGCGCCATCATGTCGGGCAGCACATAGGCCGCTACCACCTCACTGGCCGCGATGCGCACAGTGCCTTCGATCGCCTCGACCGAACCCAGCGCGAGCCGTGAAAAGGCGCTTGCCTGCTCGCTCACCGTCTTGCCGCGCTCGAACAGCGTGGCTCCCGCTTCGGTCAGCGCATAGCCGCTTCGCCCGCGCCGGAAAAGCGTGACGCCGAGCGCCTGTTCCAACTCCCCGATGTGACGGCCAAGCGTCGGCTGGCTTGCCGACAGCTTTCGCGCCGCGGCCGACAGGCTGCCGGTTTCCGCCACGGTGACAAAGCTCTTGATCAGGTTCCAGTCAATGTCGTCCATTCAATAATGAATATCAAACCTGCATTCGTAGTCAATTTTAATTCATCGATGAAGCAATCATATTCACCCTGCAAACACCGATACCGACTGCAACAACCAATCAGGAGTAATCCAATGACCAAGATCGCAATCGCAACCGCCGCCCTCTTCATCGCCGCCAACACGGCTTTCGCCGGCAGCGACAAGTTCGGCTCGGACAATGCCAGCCAGCCAACCGTCGTCACCACCGACAATGTGACCACCACGTCGATCAGCAAGTCCGAGGCGACCAATCAGAAGCCAGCCGTCCAGGGCAGCAACCGCGACCTCTTCGGCAGCCGCTGAACGGCGGCCCTCGAAAATCCAGAAGCGGCGGGCTTGTCCCGTCGCTTCTAGGCAAACCCGGCACTTGAAAACGAATAAGGAGACGAAGAATGACCAAGATCGCAATTCTCGGCGCCAATGGCCGGCTCGGTCGCGTGGTTGCCAAGGCCTTCATGGACGCCGGCTTCGACGTCCGCGCCGTCACCCGTACCGGCATGGTGCCGGCCGAGCTTGAGGGCGCCACGGCGGTTGCCGGCGATGCGCTGGACCGTCAATCGCTGATCCAGGCCACCGAGGGTGTCGACATCATCTTCAACGGCCTCAACCCGATCTACACCGACTGGGGCAAATGCCTGCCAATGGCCGAAAATGTCATGGCCGCCTGCCATGCCAACGATGCGCAGCATCTCTTCCCCGGCACCGTCTACAATTACGGCTCGCCCATGCCGGCGGTGATCACGGAAGACACGCCGTTCCATCCGACGACCGAGAAGGGCCGCATCCGCTGTGCCATGGAGGATCTGTTCCGCCGTGAGGCCGAGGCCAGACGGGTGCGCACCATTGTTCTGCGGGCCGGCGATTTCTTCGGCGGCACCGGCAGCGGCTCCTGGTTTGACCTGATCGTCGCCGCCAAGATCAACAAGGGCATCTACACCGCGCCCGGTCCGGCCGACCTCGTGCATGAATGGGCCTATTTGCCGGATTTCGCCGTCGGTTTCGTCGCGCTGGCCCGCAATCTCGACAAGCTCGGCTTCTATGAGGCGCTGAACTTTCCAGGCCATGCCGTCACCGATCTCGAGATCAAGGTGGCCGCCGAGAACGCCATCGGCCATCAACTCAAGATGACTTCCATGCCTTGGTGGGTGCTGCGCGCCGGCAGCCCGTTCGTGGCGATGTGGCGAGAGATCGTCTCGATGTCATACCTGCGCTTCGAGCCGCACCGGCTGGCCTCGACGCGGCTGGCAGGCATCATCGGCGAAATCCCGCATACGCCGCTCGATCAGGCGGTGAACAAAGCCTTGCAGGATATCGGCATCGCCGTCGCGCCCACCCGTCGCCAGGCCGCCTGATCGAGCTTGCTGGCAGGTGAGAACGGCTGCGCTCGGTAAGGTCCGGCGGCGAAATCGTTGCCGGTCAGATCCTGCCCAGCACAAGCAGGATCAGCACCACGACCAGGATGACGCCGACAATGCCCGATGGTCCGTAGCCCCAGGAGCGCGAATGCGGCCATGCCGGCACAGCGCCGATCAGGATCAGGATCAGGATGATAACGAGAAGTGTGCTGATCGTCATTTTGAGCCCTCGCCGTCTGGTTGCATTCGAGGGAACAATGCAAAAGGCCGCCCGGTTGTTCCCGGACGGCCTTTGTTGCTTGGCCTGCGAAACGCTCTATTCCGCCGCCTTCGGGAAGCTGACTGCCGGCTCGGCGCCGACATCTGCCAGAGGCCCTTGGGAGGAGATCTCGCCCTTGCCGCGCCGGAAGAGACGGCTGATTAAGCCGCGTCGCGCGCCGGGTTTGATCTTGGCGCGGGTGAACACCATCAGCATCGACGGCGTCACGACCAGCGTCAGAATGGTGGCGAAGGACAGGCCGAAGACGATCGCCGAGGACAGCGAAATCCACCATTGCGTCGACGGCGCATTGATCGTCGTCTCGTGATGGAAGATTTCGAGCCCAAGGCCGAAGGCGATCGGCAGCACGCCGAGAATCGCCGACACCGCCGTCAGCACAACCGGTCGCGCACGCTCGCGGCAGGTCTGCAGCACCGCGTCCATCTTGTCCCAGCCCTCCTCACGCAACCGGTCGTAGGTGTCGATCAACACGATGTTGTTGTTCACCACCACGCCGGCCAGCGCGATGACGCCAATGCCCGACATGACGATGCCGAACGTCTCGCCCGTGATCAGCAGTCCAAGGAACACGCCGATTGTCGCCATGACCACGCAGGACAGCACCAGCCATACGCTGGTAAACTTGTTGAACTGCGCCAGCAGCACCAAGAAGATCAGGAAGATCGCCGCGCCGAAGGCCTTGCCGAGGAAGGCGCTGGCTTCCGCGCTGTCCTCATTCGATCCGGCGAGCTTCCAGCGTATTCCGCTGCCCAGATTCATATCGGTGACGGCCTGAGTGACCTGCTGCTGGACTGCCGCGACCTGTTGGCCGGCGGCAACATTGGCCTGCACCACCACGGTTCGGGCACCGTCGATGCGGTTGAGGATGCCGACCGTCGGCTCGGGTTTGCGCACGACGAAGTTTGAGATCGGCACCGACCCTTGCGAGGTCTGCACCCTGAGCTCGTCCAGCGTCGACAGCGTGCGCCGGTCTTCCGGAAGACGCAGGCGGATGTCGACGGCGTCATCGGCACCAGCAGGCCGGTATTCGGAGAGCTTCAGTCCGTTCGTCACCAGCTGCACCACGGTGCCGACCGAAGTCGGGCTGATGCCGTATTGCGCGGCCTTGGCGCGGTCGACCTCGAGAGCCCAGTCGACGCCGGGCGGCGGCAGGCCATCGGAAATATCGATGACGCCCGGCACCTTGGCGATACGCGCCGCGACGGCGCGCGCCTTGTCGTCGAGGCCGGCTGGATCGACGGCCGATAGCCTGATCTGGATCGGTTTGCCGGTCGGCGGACCGGCTTCCGGCACGCGCACCTCCACGTCGACCCCGGGAATGCCGGCCATCACGCCGCGCAGATCGCTTAGGATCTGGTTGGCGGACTTGCGTTCGCGCCAGTCGATGAATTCGTACTGGATGACGCCGACGACGTCCTCGGGCACGTCCTGGCCGCCGCCCTGCGTCTTGCCGACGCGGGTGTAGACCGACTTCACGCCAGGCCACCCGAGCAACCGGCTCTCGGCGATCTTGGTCGCCGTATCCATTTCGGCCAGCGAAAGGTTGCCGCGGGCATGCACGTAAAGCAGGCCGTAGTCAGGTTCGACGCTCGGGAAAAACTCGACGCCGGCACCGTACTTTGAATAGCCAACGAAAATACCGGTCAGCAAGACGACGGTGAGCACCATCACGGTGATGGGAAAGCGCACCGCCTGCTTGACGACAGCCATGTACCAGCCGTCGCGATTGCCATCCTCGTGATGCTGCGGCGCCTTGGCGAATATAGCGCCCAGCGTCGGCGCGAAGACCAGCGCATAGAGCATCGAGGCCGACAGCGTGACGATCAGCGTGATCGGCATGTACTTCATGAAATCGCCGATGATGCCGGGCCAGAACAACAGCGGCGAGAAGGCGGCGATACGCGTCATCGTCGCGGCGATGACCGGGCCGGCCATGCGCTTGGCGGCAAGCGCGAAGGCTTCCTGCTTCGGCATGCCTTCGCTCATCCTTCGTTCGGCGAACTCGGTGACGATGATGGCGTCGTCGACCAGCATGCCGACCGCCAGGATGAGGCTGAACAGCACGATCATGTTGATCGTGTAGCCCATCATGGCAAGCAGCAGGATACCGATTAGGAAGGACGACGGAATGGCCAGGCCAATCAGCAGCGAGGCACGGCCGGACAGCGCGTAGAGGATGACGATGAACACCAGGATGACAGCGATCATCACATGGTTCTGCAAGTCCCCCAGCAGCTGGTTGACGAAGACCGACTTGTCCTGCGTGTAGGTGACGTGCATGCCCTCGGGCATGGTCTTGACGAAGGCATCCGACACCTCCCTGACCTTGGTCAGCGTATCGATCAGATTGGCGCCGATGCGCTTTTTGACTTCGATGGCGATGGCCGGCTTGCCGTTGAGGCGCGTGATTGTCGTCGCGTCGGCGAAGGTCGAGCGTATCGTCGCGATGTCCTTGGCCTGCACCACGGCATTGGGCCCGGCGACCACGGGAAGTGCCGCCACATCCTCGGGTGTCTCGATCAGCGACGGCACCTTGACGGCATATTTGCCTTCCGAGCCCTCGATGTTGCCGGCGGCGACCAGGCTGTTGGAAGCACCGACCGCGCCGATCAGCTGGTCGAGCTGCAGGCCATAGGACGACAGCTTCATCGGATCGATGACGACCTCGACCAGATCGTCGCGCGAGCCCTGCAACGAGCCTTCGAGCACGCCGGGCACTTCCTCGATGCGATCACGCAGTTCGCGCGCCGCGGCAGCCAGCACGCGTTCGGGCAATTCGCCGGACAGCGTGACGACGAGCACCGGAAATTCGGAAATGTTGACCTCCGTGACGACAGGCTCCTCGGCCGCCTGCGGCAGGTCCGCCTTGCCGTCCTGCACCTTGGAGCGTGTGTCCTGCAGTGCCGTCGCCAGGTTCGTCTGCGGCTGGAACTCGACCAGAACGTAGCCGCCGCCCTGGAAGGCGGCCGAGCGCATCTCCTTGAGGCCCTTCAGGCTTTTCAACTTGCTTTCCATCGGCCGCAGCAGAAGACGCTCGGAATCCTCCGGCGAAATGCCTTGATAGACCAGGCTGACATACATCATCGGAATCGGAACATCGGGTTCCGCTTCCTTCGGTGTCGACTGATAGGCGACCCAGCCTGCAATCAGCAGGAAGACCAGGACCGAGATGGTCAGGCGGGCATTGTTGATTGCGAGTCTGACGATATCCATGACTTATGCCTGTTGCTTTCGGGAGTGGCGAACGGACTGACGTCGCCGGGCAGGGCCCGGCGCCGGCGTCGCTGCGCTACTGCGTCCCGGCGGTGGCTTCGCCGATCAGCTTGTTGATGGTCGCCTGGTCCGCCTCGACCGGCTTGACCTCGTCGCCTTCCTTCACCAGTTCCTGGCCGGCAACGATGATGCGCGCATCGGCCGGGATGCCCCCAAGCACGAGACCGGTCGGCGTATCGTCGACCAGATCGATCGGGAAGAACGCCACCTTGTTGTCCTTTCCGACGGCGCGGATGCCGAGGTCGCCCTTGTCGCCGAGCGTCACCACCGAGCGCGGCAAAAGCACCGCGTCGGTCGGCAGCGCGCTGAGCTGGATTTCGGCCGTCATGCCGGCCGGCACCGAGCCATTGGCATTGGGGATGGCAATCTCGACACGGAAGGTGCGGGTCGCCGACGAGGCGTCGCGGCTGATATAGCGCACGGTGCCTTCGACGGTCTGGCCGCTGACCAGCCGAACGCTGGCCTTGTCGCCGATCTTGAGATAGCCGAGGTCGCGCTCGCTGATTTCGCCGCGCGCGATCACCGGATCGAGCTTGAGGATCGTCGCCACCTCGCCGCCCTGCATGACGGAGCTGCCGAGTTCCACCGGCACCCGGTCGATGACGCCGTCGAACGGCGCCTTCACTTCGTTGCGGTCGAGCTCGGCCTGTGCGGTGTCCAGCTGCGATTGCGCCTGGGTCAGGTTGGAGCGGGCGGTGTCGAGCTGCAGCTTCGGCAAATTGCCTGTCTTGGCCAGACGCTCGGCGGCGTCGAGTTCGGCCTTGCGCTGCGCCACAAGCTGCTTGGCGTTGTCGACCATCGAGATCTTTTCCTCGGCGGCGAGCATCAGCACCAGGTCGCCGGTCTTGACGTGGTCGCCCTGCTTGACCGGCAGCTTGTCGATGACGCCGGCGACGCGGGTTGCCAGCACCGCGCGCTTGTCGGCTTCGGTCAGCCCGGAAATGCGGATGGCGCGCGCATAGGTCTTTCGCGGCGGCGTCACCACAGCGACGGTACGCAGCGGGGCCTTCGGTTCGGCTTCCGCCGTCTTCGGCTTGCTCGCGTCCGGCGTCTTGCCCTGCTCGGCTTCGGCTGCCTTGGCCTTGTTCGCCGCCACGCTGCCGACCGACGAGAACTCGCCTGTCGCCATCCACGCCGCGAAACCGATGAGCACAACAATGGCTGCAAGCTTGTGAAACCTGATTTTAGGCATCGTCATTTTTCCACTGCGGGTTCGGCCAGCACCGCGTCTGATGACGCGTGCGCGTCGCCGATATGGGTGCGCGCTCGACCGTGTTCAAATTGCCGTGATCGGCGAGCGCGCTTCTACATCAAAGTTGCATCGCAATATAGCCCCAAAGTTGCAGCAGCATTGCGTAGCCGAACAAGGTGTGGCCGCCATGAAACGGTACTTCGTCACTTGCCAGGCTACTTGGTGAAGCCGGCCGCCGGCTCACAATCCGGCTCTGAAACATCGTCCACCGGAGACCAGCGCGGCTCGCCACAGGCCCGTCCGGCCGTCTCCGAAATATAGCCGCGATCCGCATTGCGTCGCCGATCGAAGTGCAGGCACAAACCGACGATCCGCGTCAGTGTGATCGGCGAGAGGCAATGGTCGAGACACCATAACACTCGACTAAAGGGCTGGAATTGTTCGAAAAAAGGCACGGCAACCTTTCAGGTCAGGCTTGCCGCCGCCAAGGCCCCGAGGTCGAACCTGATGCTGAAAAACTCAACGCGCCCGCATTCTTACGCCTTGGACCATCGCGTCGCGATACGCGCGACATAGGGCTCGGCACGAGACAGGTGCGGGAACACCGGGTGTGTTTCGTCCCATTCGCAATTCGGGTCGAGCATTGCGCCCGATCCCTTCGGACGTCTTCCGCCCGGCGTCATCTGACCGTTGGTGGCAACAGGCGTCAGCATGATGACGGCTCTTCCGCACGCCAAGGTTGCTGTCACGCCAGCAGCGCTGGACTACGCGCTGCTGCGGAGACCCCGCCATGCCGCCGGCGGGCTCAGGCCCGACGGCGCTCTGCCTCCGGATTCTTGCGAACGGCGAGAAACTCCTTCACGCGACGGCCCGGTGCTGGACCGCGGACCGGCTTGAAACCGTCGTCGAGTTCGCCCGAGAGATCGAGCGTGGCATGCTTGCCGACGGCAGCGTAATTCTCTTCAAGCCAGTCGCTGGCGGCGGTGCGGCCGAGGTCGCGCAGATAGGTCAGGAAGGCCCATTCGGCATTGACCTTCGAGGATGCCGACAGGCCCTTGAACGCCTCGTCGGCATCGATGCGGTGCATGCGGATGTCCCGGTATTCGCCATGCGGCAGACGCCCGGCGGCGATCAGTTCCTTGACGAAGGCGATCGAGCGGAATTCGCGCAGCAGCCCGGCATTGAAGGTGATCTCGTCGATGCGGTTCTGGATCTCGTTGGCGCTTCTCGGTGTTCCCTCGCGCACCACCGGGTTGATCTGCACCAGAAGCACGTCCTCGGTCGCCGCCGTCTTGAAGAATGGATAGAGCGCCGGATTGCCGCCATAGCCACCATCCCAATAGGGCACGCCCTTGATCTCGACAGCACGGAACAGTTGCGGCAGGCAGGCCGAGGCCATCACTGTGTCGAGATCGATCTCGCCGTCGGAAAACACTCGCAACTGCCCTGTCTCGACATTGGTGGCGGAGATGAACAGTTCCATCGGCTTGCAGGCATGGACATTCCCGAAATCGATCTCCCGCGCGACGACGTCGCGCAGCGGATTGAGGCCGAGCGGGTTGGCGACATAGGGCGAGAATACCCGCGACATGGTGTCGAAGAAGACATAGCCCGGCGTGTTCTCGATCGACCAATTGCCCCAGGCGACATCCCACGGCATGCGTTGCACCGGGCTGAACCGTCCCTTCGCCGCCACCGCGCGCCAGAAATCGTCCAGCTTCTTGCGCGCGCCCTCGACCCCGCCTCTGACAAAACCGTCAGCCAGCGCCACCGCGTTCATCGCGCCGGCACTGGTACCGGACACCGCCGATATCTCCAGCCTGCCATCCTCCAGCAGCCGATCGAGCACGCCCCAGGAAAAGGCGCCATGCGAGCCGCCGCCCTGGAGAGCGATATTGATCTTCTTCTTTTCCTCCGCCTTGCCGTTCTTCGTCATGGCGTTCCTGTCATCCTGATTCGCCGGCCTGCCCCGACATCGTTCGAAGGAAGCAGCTATCGCCAGCTTATGTTGCAGTGCAGCATATAAGAATGGACCAAGGCAAGAACACGAACACGCTCGCGTGATCACATGAAATTTCGGTCATGCGAAAGCCAATCGCTGCATGCGGAGAGACCGCGGCTTTCGAAACAGGCATGAAGCCAGGCAAATGGGCGCTAGGCGACGAGGTCCGGCACAGGCCCGATATAGCGTGACTGCGGACGGATCAGCCGTCCGGTGGTCTGCTGCTCGCGCGCGTGCGCGACCCAGCCGGCAACGCGCCCGGCTGCGAAGACATTGCTGAACGCCTCGGGCGGAAACCCTGCCGCTTCCAGCACCAGTGCGGTGTAGAATTCGACATTGGTCTGCAGCGAACGCTGCGGCTTGGCGACCCGGAGCACGTCGAGCGCGGTTTGCTCGACCGTCTCGGCGAAAGCCAGCCGCCTGCCGGTGTCGCCCTCACCGCCAAGCTTGCGCACCACCGCTTTCAGGACATCGGCACGCGGATCGCGCACGCGGTAGATGCGGTGACCGAAGCCCATGATGCGTTCGCCATGCGCGATCTCGTCGCGCAGCCAGGTGGCCGCATCGCCATGCGCGGCGATGGCGTCGAGCATCTCGATGACCGGGCCGGGCGCGCCGCCATGCAGCGGCCCCTTGAGCGCGCCAAGCCCGGCCAGCACCGACGGTGTCAGGCCGGCCTGGGTCGAGGCGACGACGCGGGTGGCGAAGGTCGAGGCATTGAGGCCGTGATCGCAAACGGTCACCAGATACGTGTCGAGCGCGTTTGCCAATGCCGGCGACGGGGCCGATCCCCTGAGCATCCGCAACATGTCGGTGGCATGATCCGCCTTGCCGTCGGGTGCGATCGGCTGCTCGCCGCGCCGCAGGCGCAGCAAGGCCGGCGTCAGCACCGCCGGCGCAGCGATCAGCCGCAAGGCGTCCGCCAGCGTTTCGCCATCCGGCAGCAAGGCGATGCCGGCGCGCATGGCGCTGTAGATTTCGAGCGGCGCCAGCAGGCGCAGCGAAGGCGCGAGCCGGTCGAAGACCTCGGTGCGTGCCCCGCCCAACCTTGCCGCCAGTTCGGCGTCACCGGGCAGATCGTCGAAGAAGCCGTCCAGCAGCAGGCGGACGACCCGGGCGTAACTCCATCGTCCAGCCAAGTCCCCAAGCGAATGGCCTCGGATCGTCAGGCGGCCGCCCAGGCCATCCACGTCGGACAGCACGGTTTCGGCCGCCACCACCTCATCGAGCCCGTTCGCCATGGCCTTGTCTCCTTGAAGCTTTTCCTGGTGGGAGATAAGGATGGGCGCCATAAGCATCAATCTTGATCAATAGAATCAATATCCGAGCTCGATATGTCCGAATGGTTGTCGCGGGAAGAGGCGCTGGAAAGGCTCCGGGTGAGGCCGCAGACGCTCTATGCCTATGTCAGCCGCGGCCGCATCGGCATGCGCCCGGATCGGGCCGATCCGCGCCGCAGCCAGTACCGCGCCGACGACATCGCGGCGCTGGCAACGCGAAGGGCGCGCGGGCGCAGCCCCTCGGCCATTGCCGAAAGCGCGATCGCCTGGGGCGAGCCGTCGCTCGTCACCGCGATCTCGACCGTCTGGCACGGCAACCTCATCTATCGGGGCCGGGATGCCGTTGCGCTGTCCGACCATGCCACGCTGGAAGAAACCGCTGGACTGCTCTGGGCTCTGTCCGGCCCGGTCCATTTCGAAGCATCACCACCAGATGCGCCGCGCCCGACCGGCCGCGCCCAGGCGTTCGTGCAACTCGCTTTGCTTGCCGGCCAGGCGCGGTCTTCGCTTGGACGAAATGCTGCCTCGCTGTGCACTGATGCCGCACGCGCGATCGGTGTGCTGGCCAGCGCCCTCGGTGCCGAGGCGGGGCCGGAACCGGTGCACCAGCGATTGGCGCGGGGCTGGTCGGTGGACGATGAAGGCGCGGATGCGATCCGGCGTGCGCTTGTGCTGCTTGCCGATCACGAACTCAACGCGTCGACCTTCGCGGCCCGCGTCGCCGCCTCGACCGGAGCCTCGCCCGCCGCTTGTCTGCTGGCCGGCCTGACGACACTGTCAGGTCCCCGCCACGGCGGCGCCGGCGAAGCCGTGATGCAACTCGCCGAAGACGCGGGACGGCATGGTGCCGATGCCGCGATCCGGCACTGGCTTGGCCACGACCGGCCACTGCCGGGATTCGGCCACCAGCTCTATCCCGAGGGCGATCCCCGGGCCACGGCGCTTCTGGCGGCCTTCGACAACACCGATGAAACATTGCGGTCGCTGGAAACCGCCGCCATGGCGGCGACCGGCGCCCAACCGAATATCGATTTTGCCCTGGCCGTGCTGGCGCGCAGCCTTGGCTTGCCGCGCGATGCACCGTTCCACCTCTTCGCGCTTGGACGCAGCGTCGGCTGGGCGGCACATCTGGTCGAACAGATCGTGACCGGCAGCATCATCCGGCCGCGCGGCCGCTATGAGGGATTGCTGCCGTAAATCGCGTGAGCGCTATGCGCTCACGACATCGTATCGAGCTTGCGCTGCATGGCCGCGATCTGGTCCTTCAACTGCTGCAGATCGTCGGACTTCTCCGGCGCTTCCTTCCTGGCCGGCTCGGCGGGGGCCGCTGCCGGTGCCGAGCCGGCGGGCGGAAAAGGCGTGAACAGCCGCATCGCGTTCTGGAACATTTCCATGTTTCGGCGCGTCTGTTCTTCCAGCGCCTTGATCGGCGTCGCCATCTTCATCACGTCCAGTGGCGACTTGCCGATGGCGCCCTTCATCTGCTCGCGGAACCGCTCTTGTTCCTTGGAGAAGGCGATCATCGATTGCTCGAGGAAACTCGGCACGATCATCTGCATCTGGTCGCCGTAGAAGGCGATCAGCTGGCGCAGGAACGGGATCGGCAGCATGTTCTGCCCGTCCTTGTTCTCCAGCTCGAAGATGATCTGGGTCAGCACCGGATGCGTGATGTCGTCGCCGGTCTTGGCGTCCTGGACGGTGAACTCCTCGCCCTTCTTGACCATCTCGGCCAGATCCTCGAGCGTCACATACGTACTCGTCCCCGTATTATAGAGGCGGCGATTGGCGTATTTCTTGATAATGATAGGGTCGTCTTTTGCGGCCATCTGCATCCTCCCCGGATCCCGGCACGCCTGAGTAAGCAGCCGGTAACGATTGCGCCCTTTTTGAGGATATGCGCAAAAGCCCTACAATTCCAAGCAGTTTGTGCACTGCGGGATCATATAATGCTGCATAGCAGGCAAAATATGCTGCGCGGCAGCGACCGGACCGCCGACACCACGATGCGCGGCCCGCTTGCGGCGCATCGGCGCCATGCCGATTTCCGGTTTGACTTGGGGGTGGGAAAGGGCAAAAAAGTCCTCAACGGCACAACAACACCCTTGAAGTCTGGAGAAGAAAATGTCCGCTTCCATTGTCATTGCCAGCGCCGCGCGCACGGCTGTAGGCTCCTTCAACGGCGCCTTCGCCGCCACGCCCGCGCATGAGCTCGGCGCCGTCGTCGTGCAGGAACTTTTGGCGCGTGCCGGGGTCGAACCGGCCGAGATCGACGAGGTCATCCTCGGCCAGGTGCTGACCGCGGCGCAAGGCCAGAACCCGGCCCGCCAGGCCTCGATCCTTGCCGGACTGCCCAAGGAGACCACCGCCTGGGGCCTCAACCAGGTTTGCGGTTCGGGCCTGCGCGCCATCGCGCTCGGCATGCAGCAGATCGCCACCGGCGACGCCAAGGTAATCATTGCCGGCGGCCAGGAATCGATGTCGCTGTCGCCGCACGCCGAGCACCTGCGCGCCGGCGTCAAGATGGGCGACTACAAGATGATCGACACCATGATCAAGGACGGGCTGTGGGACGCCTTCAATGGCTACCACATGGGCAACACCGCCGAGAACGTCGCCCGCCAGTTCCAGATCACCCGCGACGACCAGGACCAGTTCGCACTGGCCTCCCAGAACAAGGCCGAGGCCGCGCAGAAGGCGGGCAAGTTCAAGGACGAGATCGTCGCCTTCACCATCAAGGGCAAGAAGGGCGATACGGTTGTCGATCAGGACGAATACATCCGCCACGGCGCCACGATCGATGCCATGACCAAGCTGAAGCCGGCCTTCGACAAGGATGGCACGGTGACCGCCGCCAATGCCTCCGGCATCAATGACGGTGCCGCCGGCGCGCTGCTGATGAGCGAAGCGGAAGCCGCAAGGCGTGGCATCACCCCGCTGGCGCGCATCGCCTCCTGGGCGACCGCCGGCGTCGATCCGGCGATCATGGGCACCGGACCCATTCCCGCTTCACGCAAGGCCTTGGAACGGGCCGGTTGGTCGGCAGGGGATCTCGACCTTGTCGAGGCCAATGAGGCGTTCGCCGCACAGGCCTGCGCCGTCAACAAGGACATGGGCTGGGATCCCTCGATCGTCAACGTCAATGGCGGCGCCATCGCCATCGGCCACCCGATCGGCGCCTCGGGCGCCCGCATCTTCAACACGCTGGTCTTCGAAATGCGCCGACGCGGCGCCAAGAAGGGGCTGGCCACCCTATGCATCGGCGGCGGCATGGGCGTCGCCATGTGCGTGGAGGCTTTCTGATAGACTTTGGACGGGCGGCGCAAGCCGCCCGTTTCACATGTGGTGCCTGTCGTAAATCCAGTGCCTGCCAAGCCCGACAACAGGGCGATTTCAAAAGGGGAAATGCATGACCAAGGTTGCAATCGTCACGGGTGGATCGCGTGGCATCGGCGCGGCGATCTCGATCGCTTTGAAGAACGCCGGCTATTCGGTTGCCGCGAACTACGCCGGCAATGACGAGGCGGCGGCGAAGTTCAAGGCGCAGACCGGCATTCCGGTCTACAAATGGTCGGTCGCCGACTATGACGCTTGCGCGGCCGGTATCAAACAAGTCGAGGCCGACCTCGGCCCTGTCTCGGTGCTGGTCAACAATGCCGGCATCACCCGCGACGCCATGTTCCACAAGATCACCCGCGAGCAGTGGAAAGAGGTGATCGATACCAATCTGTCCGGTGTCTTCAACATGACCCATCCGTTGTGGGGCGGCATGCGCGACCGCAAGTTCGGCCGCGTCATCACCATCTCCTCGATCAACGGCCAGAAGGGCCAGGCCGGTCAGGTCAATTACTCCGCCGCCAAGGCCGGCGACATCGGCTTCTCGAAGGCGCTCGCCCAGGAAGGCGCCCGCGCGGGCATCACCGTCAACGTCATCTGCCCTGGCTACATCGCTACCGAGATGGTCAAGGCAATCGACGAAAAGGTGCTCAACGAGCGCATCATCCCGCAAATCCCCGTGGGCCGCCTTGGCGAACCGGAAGAGATCGCGCGCTGCGTGGTCTTCCTCGCTTCGCAAGATGCCGGCTTCATCACCGGCTCGACCCTCACCGCCAATGGCGGCCAGTACTTCGTCTGAGACGTCTGCTCGCGCAGTCCAACGCTGCGGATCCATGCGTGCCCTGCGATAAGCGGACCGGAAAATCGGTCCGCTTCCAAATGGCGCCTGACTCTTGGAAGACGCCGCTGTGACGCAATGCCCCAATCCGGCACGCAAAGGTTAATGCCGGTAGGCGCGTCTGTGCGAACCCTGTGGTTAAGCCTGTGGATTCTCGGTGGATAAGCTGTTCACAACACAAGATATTGAGGGAACAAAAAGAGAAAATACGGCCGGCGCTGCTTTGTCGCCGATTCGTTCCGGCTTTGAGCCCCAATGTTAAGATTAATGGCCGCGATAAGCTGCTATTCTTTAACGCCGAGTTTAGAAAGATTAACAGTTTCATAAGCTTAACAGGACGCGCACCGAATCGCCCTCATTGTTCCCGGCGAAAGTTAACGGCAGGACCCGCCCAGCATAAAACGGGCCAGTTCGGTGATTCAGCATGTGGTGAGACTCGTGGTCACGAAATCCATATCTAGCCGTGAACAAAAGCTGAATCTGACGGAGTCGCCGATTCGTCGCTGATTCGTTCCAGACTCGTTCCAACTGTTAAGCAGGGGCTGATTTGCGGAGTGAGGCGGGCGTCTCCGGAACCCTGCCGGAACATTCTGCTTTCGCTTCGCGCCCGAAATCCCTATGTGTCGGCTGTCATACGCGCCGTCCTGGCACGCTCCCGACCACGAGAGGCCAGAAAGCCTTATTTCCGAGCGATGAACATCCAGCCGAAACACACCGAGCCGCTGATCCTGTCGGGCCGCGACGTGACCGCCGTGCTTGGGCCGACCAACACCGGCAAGACCCATCTCGCAATCGAGCGCATGGTGGCGCACGAAACCGGTGTCATCGGCCTGCCGCTGAGGCTGCTGGCCCGCGAGGTCTACACTCGCGTCTGCGAAAAGGTCGGTGCCAACAAAGTGGCGCTGATCACCGGCGAGGAGAAGATCCAGCCGCCGGGCGCCAGATATTCGGTCTGCACCGTCGAAGCCATGCCGCGTGAAACCGACGCCGCCTTTGTTGCCATCGACGAGGTGCAACTGGCCGGCGACCTCGAGCGCGGCCATATCTTCACCGACCGCATCCTGCATCTGCGCGGCCGCCAGGAGACGCTGCTGCTTGGCGCGGCCACCATGCACGGCATTCTCCAGCGGCTGCTGAAAGGCATCTCCGTGGTGACGCGGCCGCGGCTGTCGCATCTCGCCTATGCCGGCTCCAAGAAACTGACCCGCCTGCCACGGCGCACCGCGATCGTCGCCTTCTCCGCCGACGAGGTCTATGCCATCGCCGAACTCATCCGCCGCCAGCAGGGTGGTGCGGCCGTCGTGCTCGGGGCGCTGTCGCCCCGCACCCGCAATGCTCAGGTGGCGCTGTTCCAGTCGGGCGATGTCGACTATCTCATTGCCACCGACGCGATCGGCATGGGCCTCAACCTCGACCTCGACCATGTCGCCTTCGCCCAGAACCGCAAGTTCGACGGCTACCAGTACCGCAATCTGACGGCGGCGGAGCTCGGCCAGATCGCCGGCCGCGCCGGCCGGCATCTGCGCGATGGCACGTTCGGCGTCACCGGCCAGGTCGATCCGCTGGACGAGGACCTGGTCCAGAAGATCGAGGGCCATGACTTCGACCCGGTGAAGGTGCTGCAGTGGCGCACCGCCCAATTCGATTTCGCCAGCCTCGATGCGCTGAAGCGCTCGATCGAGACCAACGCCCCGGTCGAGGGTCTGACACGCGCGCTGCCGGCCGTCGATGCGCAAGCGCTCGAACATCTCTCCCGCGACGAAGACATCCGCGCGCTCGCCACCAACGCCAAGCGCGTGGCGCTGCTGTGGGAAGCCTGCGCCCTGCCCGACTATCGCAAGATCGCGCCTGCCCAGCATGCCGACCTCATCGCCTCGATCTACATGGACCTCGCCCGGCAGGGCCATGTCGACGAGAACTACATGGCCGAACAGGTGCGCCGCGCCGACACCACCGAGGGCGACATCGACACGCTGTCGCACCGCATCGCCCAGATCCGCACCTGGACATTCGTGTCGAACCGGCCCGGCTGGCTGGCCGATCAGGCACACTGGCAGGAAAAGACGCGCGAAATCGAAGACAGATTGTCGGATGCGCTGCATGAGCGGTTGACGAAACGCTTCGTAGACCGCAGGACTTCCGTCCTCATGCGGCGCCTTAGAGAAAATACCATGCCTGAAGCCGAAATCAGTCCTACCGGAACCGTCCTTGTCGAAGGCCATCATGTCGGCGAGTTGCAAGGGTTCCGCTTCACCGCCGACCAGACCGCCGGCGGCGAAGACGCCAAGGCCGTGCGCACTGCCGCGCAAAAGGCGCTTGCCGCCGAGTTCGAGGCACGCGCGGAGCGCTTCGGCGCCTGCGCCAATGGCGATCTCGCGCTCGGTTCGGACGGCACGCTGCGCTGGATCGGCGCGCCGATAGGCACGCTGGTCTCGGGCGAAGACGCGCTGAAGCCGCGCCTGGTGTTGCTGGCTGACGAACAGCTGACGGGCCCGGCGCGCGACAAGGTCGCGGCGCGCGCCGAACGCTTCGTCAATTTCCAGATCGAGTCGTTGTTGAAGCCGCTGGTCGATCTGAAGAACGCCGAGCAGATTTCCGGCATCGGCCGTGGCATCGCTTTCCAGCTGGTCGAGAATTTCGGCCTCATCAACCGTCGTGACATCGCCGAAGAGATGAAATCCTTGGACCAGGAAGGCCGCGCGGCGCTGCGCCGGCTTGGCGTCCGCTTCGGCGCCTACCACGTGTTCGTGCCGGCGCTGATCAAGCCGGCACCCGCCGGGCTGGTGACGCTGCTGTGGGCGTTGAAGAACGACGGCAAGGACAAGCCAGGCTTCGGCGACGTCGTCCACGCGCTGGCGTCGGGCCGCACCTCTGTTGTCATCGACCCGGCCTTCGACAAGGCCTTCTACAAGCTCGCTGGCTACCGCAATCTCGGCCGCCGCGCCGTGCGCATCGACATTCTGGAGCGGCTGGCCGACCTGATCCGCCCGGCGACCAACTGGAAGCCCGGCCTTGGCCAGCGTCCGGACGGCGCCTATGACGGCCAGTCCTTCATGGTGACGCCGCCGATGATGTCGATCCTTGGCGCCACCGCCGACGACATGGAAGAGATCCTCAAGGGTCTTGGCTATCGCGCCGAGCCGAAGCCGGCCGCGGAAGTCAAGGCACGGCTGGAAGCGCAGGACAATGCCGCGCGGGAAGCCGCCGCGGCCAGGCAGGCAGCCGAAGAAGCAGCCCGCGCGGAACAAGCCAAGGCGGCGGAAGAGGCGGTTTCGCCGGCCGCCGAGGGAGTTGAACTGGTGCCGGATGCGGCAACCGACGTGGAGACGGAGGTTCCAGCCGAAGTCGCCGCCGACGCGCCGGTGGAAGCTGTCGCGCAAGAGCAGGCGGAAGCCACCGCTGAAGTTGCGGAGGAACCTGTAGCCGAAGCCGCTGTTGAAGCCGCCGAGCCGGCGCCGGTTGAGCCGCGGGCCGAACCTGAAACTGCCGAGGTAGAGGCGGCACCCACGGAGGAAACCGCAGCGGCGGACCCCGCCGTCGAAGCCTCCGCGTCGACGGTAGCCGCCGAACCGGCTGCCGTGGCGGAAGCCGCCGGCGAACCCGTGCCGGAAGCCGAAGCGCCAAAGCCGATCCTGCTGTGGCGCCAAGGTCGCTTCGATCAGCGTCCGCGTCATCGCGACGGCCGCAACAACCGGCCGCAAAACGGACAGGCGCACGGCCGAAGCAACGCGCCGGCCGGCGGCGAACAGGCAACAGCCGCGCCCGCGGACCGTCCCGCGCACGAAGGACGCCGCGACGGCGCCGGAAAGCCGCGCTTCGACCGCTCGAAGTTCAAGCCCAAGCCGCAAGCTGAGGGCGCTGAGCGCCGCGACGGCCGCCCGCAGGGCGAGCGTCCCGAGCGCCGCGAAGGCCGGCCAGACTGGAAGGGCGGCAGGCCGGAAGGCAAGGGTACCGATCGCGGCGGAAAGCCCGCTTTCCAGCCCAAGCCGCGCGAGGAGCGCCCGGCGCGTTTCGATCCGGACTCGCCCTTCGCCAAGCTCGCCGCCTTGCGCGACCAATTGAAGAAGTAAACTCGCTTCGATGGTTGCTGAAGGCCGTCAGCGCATCGACAAATGGCTGTTCTTCTCGCGCGCGGTGAAATCGCGCTCTTTGGCGGCCAAATTGGTGGTCGCCGGCCGCGTGCGCATCAATCGCGACAAAGCAGCGCAGGCCTCCGATCTGGTCAAGCCAGGCGACGTGCTGACCATCACGCTCGATCGGCGTATTTTCGTCTGGAAGGTGCTCGGCGCTGGCGCGCGGCGCGGCCCGTCCGAGGAAGCCCGCACTCTTTATCAAGACATGTCGCCCCCGACCGCACCGAAGGGCGACGCCCCGCCCGACGCTATCGCGGCGCTGCGCCAGGCAGGCAGCGGCCGACCGACCAAAAAAGAGCGTCGCCAGACCGACCGATTGCGCGACGAAGATTGAGCCTGCCGATCAATGCGGATGTGCTCTCCCGCGGCAACGGCAACCAAAACAGATTTTGCACCGGCAAACCAACGTCGGTGAGGGATGCGGGACCGTCGCGGCACCGCCGATCTGAAATTCAATTCCCAAACTCTGGCGCCGCTGGGGATGGCTACCCTTGCAAGCAGCCCATAAAGGCGTTACCTCACGGAAAAAGCCAACAAAAACGGGACGTCCCGGAGCCGACCGATGACCTATGTGGTGACCGACAACTGCATCAAATGCAAATATATGGACTGCATCGAGGTCTGTCCGGTCGACTGTTTCTACGAAGGCGAGAACATGCTCGTCATCCATCCCGACGAGTGCATCGACTGCGGCGTCTGCGAGCCGGAATGCCCGGCCGACGCGATCAAGCCCGACACCGAGTCCGGCCTCGACAAATGGCTGCAGATCAACACCGAATATGCCGATAAATGGCCCAACATCACCGCCAAGAAGGAGCCGCCGGCCGACGCCAAGAGCTTCGACGGCGAGGCCGGCAAATTCGAGAAATACTTCTCCGCCGAGCCCGGCGAAGGCGATTGACAACACCGCTGTAAAGGCTTGTATGACGCAGCGTAACAGGCACGCCGGATTAACCGCCTTGACAGGCGGCGATTGGTTGTGGCCTTCGCTTACGCAGCAAAACCTTGATTCTTCCGACTTTTTGTGTTACATCAGCGAAACATGCCGGTGACACAACGTCGATTTATGGCGCAGACGCCCCAAATCACTGAAAGGTGAAAATCCCATTCCGGACCAGAGCGATCTGGGCCAGGCGGTCGCAATTCTTGCGGTTTGCCGGTCCCGGCTTTTCCGGTGGGTCATCTGTTGTGCGGCTAATGATCGGTGACCCCGATCACGTGAGTTCAGCCGGCACCGCCGCCGGCCCACAACAAGGAGTTCAGGGCGTAATGGCAACGATCACCCCGCAGAAGAAGTCCACAGCTGCACGTCACGGTTTCAAGACCGGCGAGTTCATCGTCTATCCGGCGCATGGCGTCGGCCAGATCGTCTCGATCGACGAGCAGGAAGTGGCTGGCCACAAGCTGGAACTGTTCGTCATCGACTTCCAGAAGGACAAAATGCGCCTGAAAGTGCCGGTCGCCAAGGCGACCTCGATCGGCATGCGCAAGCTGTCGGAAGAGGATTATGTCGAGCGCGCGCTGAAGGTCGTGCAGGGCCGCGCCCGCGTCAAGCGCACCATGTGGTCGCGCCGCGCCCAGGAATATGATGCCAAGATCAATTCGGGCGACCTGATCTCGATCTCGGAAGTCGTGCGCGACCTCTATCGCGCCGACAACCAGCCGGAGCAGTCCTATTCCGAACGCCAGCTCTACGAGGCGGCACTCGACCGCATGGCCCGCGAGATCGCGGCCGTCAACCGCATGTCGGAAACCGAAGCCGTGCGCCTGATCGAGGTCAACCTCAACAAAGGCCCCAAGCGTGGCGCCAAGGCCGACAATGAGGAAGCCGAGCAGGAAGAAGCTGCCTGAGCTTTTTCGCATTCAAGTTGACGAAAACCCGGCCTCGCGCCGGGTTTTTGTTTTGGGGAAGGCCGCGATTGTCGCGCCTATGCGCCTCCCTCTTCCTCCGCCGCCTCCTGCTTCAGCGTGGCGATAAACCGCTTGGTGCGTTCGCGCTCCGGATTGCCGAACAGCTTGGCGGATGCCCCCTGCTCGACGATGACGCCGGCGTCGAGGAACACCGCCTCCTGGGCGATCTTGGAGGCCAGGCGCAAATCATGCGTCGCCATCACCATGGTCGTTCCCTCGCTGGCGAGCTGACCCAGCACATCGACCACCTCCTGCGCCAGCTCCGGGTCGAGCGCCGAAGTCGGTTCGTCGCACAGCAGCACCTTCGGCGACGGCGCCAGCGCACGGGCGATCGCCACGCGCTGCTGCTGGCCGCCCGACAGCGTCGCCGGCCAGGCATCGGCCTTATGCACCATGCCGACCTTCTCCAGCAGCGCGAGTGCCCGCTCATGTGCCTTCTGCGGCGACCATTTGAGCACCGTAACCAAGCCTTCCATGACATTTTCGATGGCGGTGCGATGCGGAAACAACTGGAAATTCTGGAACACCATGCCGGTCTGCAGGCGCAGACGCCTTATGTCCGCCGCCGGCACCTTCCCGCCCGGGCGGAACTCAAGCGTCTCGTCGCCGATCCGCACCGTGCCCGAAGTTGGGATCTCCAGCAGGTTGATGCAGCGCAGCAGCGTGCTTTTCCCCCCGCCGGAAGGGCCGACAAGCGCGGTGACGCTGCCTTCGGCGATGGCGACAGTCACCCCCTTCAGCACGAGATTGTCGCCGAAACGCTTTTCGATGTTGGTGAGGCTGATCATGAGCGTGCCTCCAGGAAGCCGCCATAGCGGTTGAGCCGCTCCTCCAGTCGCGTCTGCAAGGCCGACAGTACCGAACTCATCGCCAGATAGAGGATCGCCGCCTCGACATAGAGGATGAGCGGCTCATAGGTGGTGGCGACGATGCGTTGCGCCGCCTGGAACATTTCCGGCACGGTGATGGCGGCGGCCAGCGACGTGTCCTTGACCAGCGAGATGAAGGTGTTGGAGAGCGGCGGCACCGCCACCCGTCCGGCTTGCGGCAGAATGGTGCGCCGCATCGCCTGGCTCCAGGTCATCCCGATCGAATAGGCGGCCTCCCACTGGCCCTTGGGCACCGAGCCGATGGCCGCCCGGATGATTTCCGACGTGTAGGCCCCGATGTTGAGCGTGAAGCCGATCAGCGCCGCCGTGAAGGCGTCAAGCAGGATGCCGACCGACGGCAGGCCGTAGAAGATCAGGAAGAGCTGCACCAGGAGCGGCGTGCCGCGGAAGATCCAGACATAGAAGCGCACGAGCGCCACCAGCGGCTTCGGGCCGAACAGCCTGCCGAGCGCCGCGCCCAGCCCTACCGTCAGGCCGAGCACGAAGGACAGCAACGTCAGCGGCACGGTAAAGATCAACGCTGCCCACAGCAGCGAGGGCAGCGAGTCCAGCATCAGTTGCAGCCAGTGCGGCACGAAAGATCCTCCGGAATGGACGGGGAGCGTCATCGAAGCGAATGCCCCAGCCATATCACGACAAAAGCGGCGAGCCGTCAAAGACGACTCGCCGCTGGATACGTCACAGGGCGACAGCCGGCCCCGCTTGGTGAATTACTTCGAGACGTCCTGGCCGAAATAGGTGTTGGCGATCTTCTGGTAGGTGCCGTCCGCCTTGATGTCGGCCAGCGCCTTGTTGATGGCCGCGACCAGCTCCGGATCGCCCTTGCGCACGATGACGCCGGAGTAATCGGCATTCTCTTCCTGGGCGGCGATCTTCACATTGGCGTCGGGCTTGTGCTTCTTGAAGTCTAGGAACGACAGGCTGTCATTGATGGTAGCGTCCGCACGGCCGGTCAAAAGCAGCTGGATCGACTGGTCGAAGCCGTCGGTGCCGACCAGTTCGGCGCCATTGGACTCGGCCAGCTTGCCGAAATTGGATGTCAGCGACTGCGCCGACTTCTTGCCCTTGAGGTCGGCGAAGGTTTTGATGTCGGTGTTGTCGCCGCGCACGATCAGCACTGCCTTGGACGCGATATAGGGATCGGAAAAGTCGTACTTGGCCTTGCGGGCGTCGGTGATGCCGACTTCGTTGATGACGGCATCATAACGGTTGACATCGAGGCCGGCGATCAGCCCGTCCCACTTGCCTTCGAGGAACTCAGCCTTGACGCCGAGCTTATCGGCGATCGCCTTGGCGATCTCGACATCGAAGCCAACCAGCGCGCCGGAAGCGTCATGGTAGGTGAAGGGAGCGTAGGTGCCCTCCGTACCGACCTTGATGATTCCGGCCTGCTTGATCTGGTCGAGATTGGCGCCGGCGTGGCCCGATGCGACGGCCAGGGCCTGCAACGTTCCGGCGATGATGAGTGACTTGAGCCATTTCATTTTTCTGTGATCCCGTCCTTGGCCGGTAACCCGGCATGTTGTGAGGGCTGGAAAATGACAGATGCAGGTCGAAAAAATAAGGAATGAAATTTCAAAGAGAGCGTCTTCCAGAAATCAAATTCTCCGGAAGGAATTCATTCGCAGGCTCGGAAGTTGCAGGCAGCTGCGCGGACGCTAGCGCTCGCCCTGCCCGCACCGGCGGAACCTTTCTCGCGCATGACAGTTTTGGCTGTTGTAGGGCACGCCGCCGTCATTTCAAGCCGGTGTCTGCCATTTGCCTCGCCGAGCCACGGAGCGCCTTATGATGGAAGACACGGCAGGACGGATCATGGTCCGCGCGGCAATGAAGGCACCCTATCTCGAGCGCGAGGAGGAGCATCGGCTGGCATTGCTCTGGAAGGAAGACAACGACCAGAACGCGCTGCACAGCATCACCGTCGCCCACATGCGGCTGGTTATTTCCATGGCCTCGAAATTCCGCCATTACGGGCTGCCGCTCGGCGATCTGGTTCAGGAAGGCCATGTCGGACTGCTCGAGGCCGCCGCCCGTTTCGAACCGGAGCGCGAGGTGCGTTTCTCGACCTACGCGACGTGGTGGATCCGCGCCTCGATGCAGGACTACATCCTGCGCAACTGGTCGATCGTGCGTGGTGGCACCAGTTCGGCGCAAAAGGCCCTGTTCTTCAATCTCAGACGCTTGCGTGCGCGTCTCGCGAACGGCGCCGAGCCGCTCTCCAACACAAATCTCTACCGCGAGGTTTCGGTTGCGCTTGGTGTATCCGAGGCTGATGTGGCGATGATGGATTCACGGCTGTCGGCTCCGGATTCTTCGCTGAACGTGCCGCTGGCCGACGACGCGGGCGGCACCGAGCGGATGGATTTCCTGGTCTCCGACGATCCCTTGCCGGACGAAATTGTCGGCGACAAGATCGATGTCGCGCGCCGCTCGCTTTGGCTGAAGGAAGCGCTTCACGCGCTCAACGCGCGCGAACTCAGGATCATCGAGGAACGCCGGCTGAATGACGAGGGGGCCACGCTCGAGGCGCTCGGCGAGACTCTCGGCATCTCCAAGGAACGTGTCCGCCAGATCGAGGCGCGCGCCATGGAAAAGCTCAAGGTCGCGCTGGTGAAGCAGAATCCGGAATTCATGGCGACCGCCGCCTGATCTCCCGCTCGGGCTTTTATTTGTCGGTGACGATCTTGACCTTGTCGCCGGCCGAAACCGCGGCCCCCGGCGACAGCGCATTGAGCACGCGGAACAGGTCGAGCTTGCGGTCGACGCCAACCATCTGCGCGGCAAGCGACCCCATGGTCTGTCCCGGCTGCACGGTGAGCACACGAATATGCAGTGGCTTCAGTGCCGCCTTCTCGGCGGGGCTGAGGATGCGGAAGGAGCCGCTGACCGAGCGCGCCACCGTTTCAAGCGAGGTGCTGGCCGAGGGGGCCGCGGTCAGCAATCGGTAGACCTGGCCGCCGGCGCGGATCACAGCGATATCGAACTGCCAGCCTTCGGCGCCTGCATGGGCGGTCGCCGCCTCATTGCCGTTGATGGTTTCCTGCTTGACGGTGCTGTCGTCGAGCCCGGCCACCCAGCCGCTTCTGATATAGTCGGTCAGGGCGCGGTTCTTGTCGATCGAAACGCCGTCGAAGCGGATCGCTATGTCGCCGGGACCGGTCGCCGTCACGGCCGCCGCCGAATTGTCGATGATGAAACCGTCCGGCACCGTGAACGACACGCCCAAGCCTGGATGCAGGAAGGTTTCGCCGCGCACATAGCCTTCTTCCGGCGTGTCGCCGTAAAGCAGGCCGTCTATGCCGGCGAGGAAGGAATCGCGGTCGCGTGTACCGAAACCGGGCGCACCGAACTGGCGGGCGTGCCGCTGTGCCAAATCGATGCGTTGCGGCGTGTTCGGGTGCGTCGCCAGGAAGTCGAGGCTGGCGTCGGTGGCGCCGCTGATCGAGCGGAAATCGGTATAGGCCGACATCGATTGCAGGAAGCGGCCGGCGGCATAGGGATCGTAGCCGGCTTCGCCGATCGACTTGATACCGATGGCGTCAGCCTCAAGCTCCTGGTTGCGCGAGAACTGCGCCAGCCTGAGCTTGCCGCGGATAAGTGCAGCCTTGGCGGTCGGGCTGTCGCCAAGCACATCGGAGACGACCTTGGTCGCCAGACCTTCCTCGGCCTCCAACTGCTGGCGCTGCAGCCCATGATTGGCGGTGACGTGGCCCATCTCATGCGCGATGACGGCGGCGAGCTCGGACGAATCATTGGCCAGCGCCAAGAGGCCGCGCGTTATGTAGAGATAGCCGCCCGGCAGCGCGAAGGCGTTGACGTTGGGCGAATTGAGGATGGTGATGCGATAGGTCTGGGTTGGGTTCGCCGACACCACGGTCAGATTGCCGACCACCTTGGCGACCATGCGTTCGAGCTTGGGATCGGAATATTCGCCGCCATAGGTCGCCAGGATGCGCGGATGCTGCGCCTTGGCGAGCTCCGCGAGCTTGTTGTTGGCGGCGACATTGTCGACCGTGATCGGCTTGTCGGATGGCTGGAAGCCTGATTCCTGGACTTCCGGAGGCGTGAACATCTGGCAGCTTGCCAGCGCCACGGCAAAGCCGGCTAGCGCCAGAAAGCGCGCCAGCGGGTTCATTCGTAGCCTGTCAACGCCGATCGCCAGAACGGCTTCCTTTCAGGTCCCTGCGCATGACCACATGCGCAAAACAAACTGCTACAGTATCCGTCACGCGCCCCTCGGAGCATGCGGCGGAAGCTGTAGGCAAATCACGGCCTGTGCCGGACCGGTATCGAGCGGACCTAGCCACACTACTCCAGTCATGGCAAGCAAGCGCCACATCGCATCGGGCCGGTTTGAGCGTAAATTATGTCCGCTTCCGGGCAATATCTCGTGATAAGGAATCCCCGGCACCGGCTCCGATATAGCGCCGGAATGCCTCCGGACCAGCCCCGGCAAAGAAATCATCCGCCGTGCCGATAGCGGCGACCGCGCCGTTCTCGATAAACACCAGCCTCTGACCGATGCGGCGCGCATCTTGTGGCTGATGCGTGACGAAGAGCACCGTCATTCCACGCTCGGCATGCAGGCCGGCAACCAGGTCGAGCATATCGTCTCGCAAGGCGGGCCCAAGCGAAGCGAAGGGCTCGTCGAGCAGCAGCACCGGGCGATCACGCACCAGCACGCGAGCCAGGGCGACGCGCTGGCGCTCACCGCCGGAAAGTTCGCGCGGCAGCCGCTTCTCCTTGCCGGCAAGGCCGGTGCGCGCAAGCGCATCGGCGATCGCAGCGCGATCGGCTTCGGCCAGCCGCAACGATGGCGAACGGCCGAGCCCGACATTCTGCTCGACGGAAAGATGCGCGAAAAGGTTGTTTTCCTGAAAAACCATCGACACTGGCCGCGTCGCCGGTGGCGCGGTGCTGACATCGGCCCCGCCGATCAGCACACGACCGGATCGCGGCGGCTCGAACCCGGCCACCAGATTGAGCAGCGTCGACTTTCCGGAGCCGCTCGGCCCCATGATGGCGGTGATTTGCCCCGCCGTGAACTCGGCATCGAAGGCGAACAACGCCTCGCCATAGCTGAACGAAACCTTGTCCAGCCGCACCGAAACCCCTTTGCCGCCAGCCGCCCCGTCAGACATTGCGGGCCGTCTCCTTTCCCAGCCGGTCCGCTGCCAGCACCAATGCCATGCAGACAAGGCCGAGCAGCAGCGCCAAGCCAGCAGCGTCCTCGGTTCGGTAGCTGCCCATGCGCGCCAGGAGAAGGTAGGGCAAGGTCTGCACGGAATCACTGCCGAACAGGGCGATGACGCCGAGATCGCCGAGCGACAGTGCCATGGCGAAGGCAAAAGCGGTGGCGAGCGGGCGCCGCAACGTCGGCCAGTCAACCAGCCACAGTCTTGACCAGCCGGAAATTCCGAGCTGCGCGCAGAGCCGCTCGTGCCGCTCGCTTGCCGCGTCATAGGCGGGACGGATGGCGCGCAGCGCAAAAGGCATCGCCATGACAGCGTTGACGGTGACGACCATGAGCGGGGCGATGGCAAAGACATCGCCGACATGGCGCAGCAACAGGAACCAGCCGGCGCCGACGACGATCGGCGGCACGACCAGGACAAACCCGGCGCCCGTATCGGTGGCATGTTCGAGCAGTGTCCTTGACCCGAAGCGGCGGTTCGACGCCAGCGCCCTGCGCGCCATGGTCAATGCCAGCGAAAGCATCACCGAAAGCAAGGCCGAAAGGAAAGCGAGCACGGCACTGGTCAGCGTCGCCTGACGGACAGTGGCCTCGCCGGCAAGCCGGCCGAGGTCGGCGCCAAGTCCGGCCGCCACGGTCGCCACCATCGGACCGGCAACGAAGAGCAAGGCCAACACGATGAGCGTCGCGTTCAGCCAGGCTTCGGTCCTGTTGACGGAGAGGTAGCGGCGCGGCGCGACCGGCAGGTTGACGTCGCCGACGACGTCGGCTCCGAGTCGGGTCAACGCCAGCACCACGATGAAGGTCAAGGCGATCTGCAGCATTGTCAGCGCGACAGCCCTCGCGGGATCGAAATCGAAGCGCAATGCCTGATAGATGCCGACTTCGAGCGTCGTCGCGGCCGGCCCGCCGCCGAGCGTCAGCACGATGGTGAAGGATGTGATGCACAGCATGAAGACAAGTCCGGCGACACCGGGCAGCGCGGCACGCAGCGTCGGCCACTCGATCAGCCGGAATGCCGGCGGCGCCCCCATGCCGAGCTGGCTCGCCAGCCGCCACTGGTCGGAGGGAATGGTCTGCAGCGCCTCGAGGAGCAGACGTGTGGCCAGCGGCAGGTTGAAGAAGACATGGGCGACGAGAATGCCGGACAGGCCATAGATGCCCGGCCAACCCTGGCCGCCGACGACGCTGAGAAAGCCGGAGAAATAGCCGGCGCGGCCATAGAGCGCCAGGATGCCGAGCGCCGCGACGATCGCCGGCAGCGCCAGCGGCACGGCGAAGAGCTGCAGGATGAAGGCACGGCCGAAAAACCGTGGATGCCGCGACAGCGCCCGCGCCACGAGCAGGGCCGGCCCGACCGAGAGCAGCGTCGACAGGGCCGCCTGCCAGAGCGTGAAGCGCACGACCCGGAACAGGTAGGGACCGAACGCAGCCCAAGCGCCGGAAAAATCGCGAGCGCCTTCGACAAGCAGCCCCGCAAACGCGCCGCCGATCAAAATGGCGATGGCGGCGAGCCCTATCACGCCAGCTGTGATGCGGGGATCAGAGCGGGTTTGCACACCGCACATCAACGATTGGGTGAAGCTTAGGGAGCGTCGCCGTAGAGCGTTCATCTCACGAGATTAGCCCACAAAACCTACTTGCTCATAACCGCCAGCCATTCATCGACCCAGGCCTTGCGGTTGGCCGCCACCTCCTCCGGGCTGAACAGCAAGGTTTTGGTCGGCTTGACCAGTTTGTCGAAGGCGGGGTTGAGCGGCTTGTTGGTCTTGCCGGCCGGGAACATCCAGTTGGTCTCGGGGATGGCGTCCTGGAATTTCGGCCCGGTCATGAAGGCCATGAACTTTTCCGCCAGCGGATTCTTGGCGCCGGTTGTGGTGATGCCCGCGACCTCGATCTGCAGATATTCGCCTTCCTCGAACGAGGCCGCCTGATAGCGCTCGGTGTTCTCGGCGACCATGTGGTAGGCCGGCGAGGTGGTGTAGGACAGCACCATCGGTGCCTCGCCCTTGGTGAACAGGCCATAGGCTTCGCTCCAGCCCGGCGTCACGGTCAGCACCTTGGTCTTGAGCTTGGCCCAGGCCTCCGGCGCCTTGTCGCCATAGACCGACTTCATCCACAACAGCAGGCCAAGACCGGGCGTCGATGTGCGCGGGTCCTGGATGACGATCTTGTCGTCGGCGCTACCCTCGACCAAATCCTTCAGGCTTTTCGGCGGCGATTTCAGCTTCTGGGTATCGTAGACGACGGCGAAGTAGCCGTAATCGAACGGGACAAAAGTGTCGTCGGTCCAGCCGCCCGGCACGTTGACGTTCGTTATTGCGCCACGTGGCGCGAACAGGCCCGAGGCCTTGGCATCGGCGGTGAGATTTGTGTCCAGACCGAGCACGATGTCGGCCTTGGTCGAAGCGCCTTCCAGCTTGACGCGGTTGAGCAGCGCCACGCCATCGGCGACCGAGACGAACTCGAGATCGCAGCCGCATTCTGCCTCGAATTCCTTCTTCACCACGGGACCTGGACCCCAGTCGGCGGTGAAGCTCTCATAGGTGTAGACGGTCAGCTTGTCCTTGGCCAAGGCCGGCCCGGACAGGGTCACTGCCGTGGCGGCGACCAGAGAATATAAAAACGCGCGCATCGGCGCCTCCTTCGTTTGCGTTGAAAGGAATTGAGGCGTCGGAGTGTCCGAAACGTCTAATCCCTCCGCCGGTACAAACCGGATCAGGTTCAGCGGGTTGGCGAGACTGCCTCTCAGCCGGCCCGCGAAATTCGCGTCCGGCACCCCGTTAGAGCGTTTCGACACATAGGCCGGGCCGATGACCCGCGCAAGTGGGACTTTGCCGCCTTCCGTTTCCCGTGCCGGGCTGGTAAGGCGACGGGATATGAGCACCTTCACCATCCTGCTTGGCGGCGACCTCATCCGCACGCCTCGGCTCGACCGCCAGGTCGACGGCTCGCGCGTCATCGCCGCCGACGCCGGCATCGGCCATGCGCGGATGCTGGGCCTCGTGCCGGAACTGTGGGTGGGTGATTTCGACTCGGTCCCGGCTGATCTGCCCGCCGACCTCGCTGCCGTGCCGCGGCAAACCTTCCCGGCGGAAAAGGACAAGACCGACGGAGAACTGGCGATCGCGGCCGCACTGGAGCGCGGGGCGACCCGCCTTGTGCTGGCGGGCGCCTTCGGCGGCAAGCGCGCCGACCACGCCTTCCTGCATCTGGCGCTTGGCCTGCGGCTGGCCGAGGCCGGAATGGATGTGCTTCTGACCAGCGGCGCCCAGGAAGGTGTTCCCTTGCTGCCCGGCGGGGCCGGCTTCGATTATGCCGACGGCACGCTGTTCTCGATTCTCGGCTTCTCCGAACTCTCCGGCCTGACCGTCACCGGCGCCAAATGGCCGCTCGACAAGGTCGAGGTGGCGTTCGGTTCGTCGCTGACCATTTCCAACGAGGTCAAGTTCGGCAAGACCGGGGGCCGCCTCGACATCGCGCTCGGCCATGGCCGCGCGCTGCTGCTCGCCCATCCTTATCCATTGCCCGAAAGCTGACATGGCCCCGCCTCTTCTCAATCTCGACGGGATAAGACTGACCTTCGGCGGCGCGCCGCTGCTCGACGGCGCCGCCTTGACCGCTTCGGCCGGCGACAAGATCGCGCTGGTCGGCCGCAACGGGTCCGGCAAGTCGACGCTGCTCAAGATCGCCGCCGGCCTGATCGAACCACAGGACGGCGAGGTGTTCCGCCAGCCCTCGGCGACGGTGCGGTATCTGCCGCAAATGCCCGACATGGACGGCTTTGCCACCGTGCGCGCCTATGTCGAGGCCGGGCTCGGGCCCGCCGACGATCCCTACCGCGCCAGCTATCTGATGGAGCATCTCGGCCTGTCGGGCGAAGAACGGCCTGGCGACCTGTCCGGCGGAGAGGCCAGGCGCGCCGCGCTTGCCCGCGTCATGGCGCCGGAGCCCGACATCCTGCTTCTTGATGAGCCGACTAACCATCTTGATTTATCTGTCATCGAATGGCTGGAAGAAGAGCTCGTCCGGACCTCCTCGGCGCTCATCGTCATCTCGCATGACCGCCGCTTCCTCGAGCGCGTATCGCGCGCCACAGTCTGGCTCGATCGCGGCCGGACGCGCAGGCTGGACAAGGGCTTTGGCCATTTCGAGGAATGGCGCGACCTGGTGCTGGAAGAGGAAGAGCGCGAGCAGCACAAGCTCGGCCGCCAGATCGTGCGCGAGGAGCACTGGCTGCGCTACGGGGTGACGGCGCGGCGCAAGCGCAACATGCGGCGCCTGGGCGAGTTGCAGACCATGCGCCAGCGTTTTCGCGGCCATCGCGGCGCCGAAGGCACCGCGATAATGGTGGCAAGCGACGCCGCCGAATCCGGCAAGCTGGTGATCGAGGCCAAGAACATCGAGAAGAGCTTTGGCGACCTCACCGTCGTCAAGGGGTTCTCGACCCGCATCCAGCGCGGCGACCGCGTCGGCCTTGTCGGGCCGAACGGCGCCGGCAAGACGACACTTCTGAAGATGCTGACCGGCGAATTGGCGCCGGACGCGGGTTCGATACGGCTTGGCACCAATCTGGAGATCGCCACGCTCGACCAGAAGCGCGAGGCGGTCGACCCGCAAGAGACGCTGGCGCAATATCTGACCGACGGGCGCGGCGAGAACCTCGTCATCAATGGCGAGCAGCGCCATGTCGTGTCCTATATGAAGGATTTCCTGTTCAAGCCGGAACAGGCCCGCACGCCGGTGCGCGAGCTGTCCGGCGGCGAACGGGCGCGGCTGATCCTGGCGCGCGTGCTGGCACGGCCAGCAAACCTCCTGGTTCTCGATGAGCCGACCAATGATCTCGACATGGAGACGCTGGAACTGCTGCAGGAACTGGTCGCCGGTTTTGCCGGCACCGTCATCCTGGTCAGCCACGACCGCGATTTCCTCGACCGCACAGTCACCAGCATCATCGCGCCGGACGGCGGCGGCCGCTGGGTCGAATATGCCGGCGGCTATTCCGACATGCTGGCGCAGCGCGGCGGCACCAGGCTTGACGACCGCAAGGCGCGCGCCAAGGCGGAAGCCGGCGATGCGCCGGCACCGGGCAAGAGCGATCCGGCGGCGCCAAAAGGGCCGGCGAAGAAATTGTCGTTCAAGCAGAAGTTCGCGCTGGAGTCCCTACCCAAGAAGATCGAGGCAGTGACCGCGTCGATCTCGCGGCTGGAGAACAACATCGCCGACCCGGCCTATTACGAACGCGACCCGGCCTCGTTCCAGAAGACGATCGCCGCCCTCGACAAGGAGCGTGCGACGCTGGCCGCGCTCGAGGAAGAATGGCTGGAACTGGAGATGCTGCGCGAGGAGATGGAAGGGTGAAGAGCGGTCGGCCGTAGGCCGATCGATTGACAACGATTTGTCGACTGAAGCGACGAGCGCCCGGAGCCATAGTGGGGCGCTCCTTGCTGCGCCTGAGCATTGCCTCCACATCGCAATGCTCATACATTATGCGCATGTTGCGGAGGCCATTATGCGTAAGATTGCCTTGAATGCGATCCGTCAGCCAGCAACTCTGTCGATCGACTCGAACCTCATGCGGGAAGCCAAGGGGCTTAACGTGAATGTCTCGCGCGCTGCGGAAGCCGGCATCGCGGAGGCGGTGGCAGCTGAAAAGGCGCGGCTGTGGAAGCTTGAGAACCGTACCACGATGGATACGTGGAACGACTACATCGACAAGAACGGCATCCCGTTGGAACAGTATCGGCAGTTCTGATGCCCCGCTATGATGTCTTCGCCGGTCGCGTTGAAGACAACTATTTGCTCGACGTCCAATCCGACCTGCTCGACAATTTCAAGACGCGGATTGTCGTTCCGCTTCTGCCGGTCGCAACGGTGCCGCCGCCAATGCGAAAGCTTCATCCGATCTTCGAGATCAATGGACGGAAGCTGGTCATGGCGACACACCTGATCGCCACCGTTCCCGCAAGCGAATTGGTTGAAAGTCGGCTGAACCTGGCGAAGCATCACGATGACATCGTTGCCGCGCTCGACATGCTGTTCCAAGGATTCTGAACGGAGGCGACCGTCACGCCGCCCGTCTCAACCCGCCGTCTTGGCCTGCCAGGCCTTGATCGCCTCGTCGAACACCTTCTCGCCGGGAATGCCCTTTTCCATGGTCAGCAGTGCCCGCCGTCCGGTCTTGTAGACGACCGGCACGTCGATCCAGTCCTGGCCGCGCAACAGGGTCATGTTGGCGTCTTCGTCGGCCTTGGTGTCGTTGAGCGCGACGAGGAAGAAGCCGTCGGCGATCTTGGCCGGGATGCCGATCAGCGGGCTGCCGGCGTCCTGTTCCGAACTCTTCATGGCAACGCGCAATATATTGTCGACGCCGCCGCCCTCGAACCCGTCTGGGGTCAGGAAGATCATCTCGATGATATGGCTGGCCGGCAGGGTCTGGTCGGTATTGCGACGGATGGTCATGCGCAACTGGATGTCCTTGCCGGGAATGGTCGCCTCGGCACGGATCGCCGGCTCGGGCGGCAGGTCGCCGCCGGGCGATTCCTGCACCAGCGACCAAACGATGCTGCCGGGCTCGGCTGAACCCTGCGCGGTGCTGGTGCGCTCCTCATAGAAGATCGCCTTCTGGCCGACCGGAACCGAGGTTGGCGCCACGGCCGGAGCCGGTGCCGCCGGCGGCGTTGCGGCTGCCGGTGCGGGCGGCGGCGTGGCGGCGGCATCGGCCGGGGCCGCGGGCACGGTTCCGTTGGTGGGCGGTGTCGCGGGCGGGGTGCCCGCTGCGGGCGTGGGCGCGGCTGGCGCGCCTGCCGCGGGCGTACCGGCAGCAGGCGTATTGGCAGCCGGCGTATTGGCAGCCGGCGCGGGAACCGCCGGCGCTGCCGTGGCCGGCGCATTCGTTGCCGTTGGCGGTGTGGTCAGCGCGGCGACGGATTCGCCCTCGCCTACGCCGCTTTGCCCACCGGCTGGGCCGGGGTCGGTTTCGCCGCCTTCAGGCGTCAGCCGCTGCGTGAATTTCGTGCCTTCCGCGCCGGTCGCGGGCGCCGGCGGCGTGGCCGCGGCATCGCTCGCCGGCTTGGCCGGCGTCGTTTTCACCGGTTCGGTCTTGGCAACAACCTTGCTGCCGTCCAGGCCCAGCATGTTGCCGAAGGCAGCCTTGTTCAGCCAGATGCCGTAGCCGCCGCCGGCAACGACCAGCAGTGCGATGACGGCGGCGATCAGGCCGCCATAGCTGCGCTTGCGTTCGGCCGGGCGCAAACGCTCGAAAGTGTCGGTGGACGCCGGCGCTTCGTCATCGGCAAAGACGTCGTCCTGGTCGTCGTCCCGATCCGCGTCCATCCCCGGCAAGGTCTTCTCGGAAAAGTCCGGAGCGGGCTGCACCGGCGTCGGCCTTTGCCAGCCTGGCTCGACCTTGGCGGCCGGAGCAGGCCGGTAGGGCTCGGCATTGGCAACGGGCTGCGCCGGCTTGTACGGCTCCGGACTGGCCGCGGCAGGAGCGGGCCGATACGGAGACGGAGCGGGAGCCGGTTCGGCCTTGACCGGCTGCTTGACGTGGTTCGACTGGTTCTTGTTACGGTCGATGGAGGAAAAGATGTGCTCCAGTTCCGCAAGCGGATCGGTCTCCGGTACGCTCTTGACATAGTCCCGCTCGACGCCGGCGATGGCGTCGTCCAGCGCGCGTTTCTGTTTGTCTATGGCCTCGGAAGCCAGCGGCGGCGAATATTCCGCCAGCTTCTTCGCCAGCATGGCGCGCACGCTGTTATAGATGCGCGTACGCTTCTCAGGCGTCTCGTCGCCGTGCTTCTCGAACGCGTTTTTCAGAACAGCAACGAAATCTGCCATGCTTCAGTCGACCTGTATTTTTTGCCTCCGCGCCGGCCCCCGCAAATCAGCCGCGATGCCCGGAAAGGCTTCAGAAACTAGTCTTGAAACGGATCAGTCACAAGTATCGTGTCGTCCCGTTCCGGGCTGGTGGAGAGGAGCGCGACCGGCGCGCCGATCAACTCCTCTATGTATCGGACATATTTGACGGCCTGGGCCGGAAGGTCGTTCCAGCTGCGTGCGCCGGCGGTGGTGCCCTTCCAGCCTTCCAAGGTCTCGTAGATGGGTTCCACGCGAGCCTGGGCGCCCTGGCTTGCCGGCAGATAGTCGATCGTCTCGCCGTCCAGCCTGTAGCCGGTGCAGACCTTGATCTCATCCAACCCGTCGAGCACGTCGAGCTTGGTCAGCGCGATGCCTTTGATGCCGTTGACGGCAACCGCCTGGCGCACCAGCACCGCATCGAACCAGCCGCAGCGGCGCTTGCGCCCGGTGACGACACCGAATTCATGGCCGCGCGTGCCGAGGAATTCGCCGATCTCGTTCTTCTGCTCGGTCGGGAACGGACCTTCGCCGACACGCGTCGTGTAGGCCTTTGTGATGCCGAGAACATAGCCGATGGCGCCCGGGCCGACGCCGGAGCCGGCGGCGGCCTGGCCGGCGACCGTGTTGGACGAGGTGACGAACGGATAGGTGCCGTGGTCGATGTCGAGCAGCGTGCCTTGCGCGCCCTCGAACAGGATGCGCTCGCCGGCGCGGCGCTTGTCGTCGAGCACCTTCCAGACGCGGTCCATGTAGGGCAGGATGTCGTTCGCGACCGAGGTCAATTCCTGCATGATCGCATCATGCGTGACTTCGTCATGGCCGAGCCCGCGACGCAGCGCATTGTGGTGCGTCAGCAGCCTGTCGACCTTCAGGGGCAAAGTTTCCAAATCCGCCAGATCCATCACCCGCACCGCGCGCCGGCCCACCTTGTCCTCGTAGGCGGGGCCGATCCCGCGTCGGGTCGTGCCAATCTTTGTTCCGGAATTCGAAGCGGCATCCTCGCGAAACCCGTCCAGCTCCCGGTGTACGGACAGGATAAGCGCCGTGTTTTCGGCTATTTTCAGGCGATCCGGCGTCACGTCCACGCCCTGGCCTTTCAGTTTCTGCACCTCGGCGACGAAAGCATGCGGATCGAAGACCACGCCATTGCCGATGATGGACAGCTTGCCTTCCCGCACGACGCCCGAAGGCAGCAGCGACAGCTTGTAGACCTTGCCGTCGACGACCAGCGTGTGGCCGGCATTGTGGCCGCCCTGGAAACGCACCACGACATCGGCGCGCTCCGACAGCCAGTCGACGATCTTGCCCTTGCCTTCGTCGCCCCACTGCGAGCCGACGACCACCACATTGGCCATGTTTCTTTTCCCTTGAGACGCCGCCGCGCGGCTTGGATATGGTTCGAAACGACAGGCCTCTATAGCGTCAAGACCTCGCGAGTGCGACCTTTCTTTGCCGCCGAAAATGCCCTGAGGCACAACAATTTTCGGCTTTGACATCATTTACTTGGGCTGATCGGGGCAATAGGCCGGCAAACACCGCGGCCCATCCCGCGGCCGGAAGCCAGCGATGCATCGAAACGCCTACATGTTCCTGCTGCTCACCACCTTGCTGTGGGGCGGCAATTCGGTGGCCGGCAAGCTGGCGGTCGGCCACGTCTCGCCGATGACGCTGGTCTTCCTGCGCTGGATGCTGGCCGTGGCGATCCTGCTGCCGATCGGCTGGCGCACGATCCAGGAGGATTGGCCCGTCGTGCGCCGGCACTGGCTCGTGCTGGCGGCGCTTGGCGCCAGCGGCTTCACCCTGTTCAACACCATCTTCTACACCGCCCTCAACTACACCACGGCGATCAATGTCTCGATCGAACAGGCGGCGATGCCGATCCTGATCATGACAGCCAATTTCGTTTTCTTCCGCCTTCGCGTGAACTGGGCGCAGATCGCCGGCGTGGTGCTGACCATCTTGGGCGTCATCCTGACCGCCTGCCATGGTGATCCGCGCCGGCTGCTGACGCTGGAGCTCAATTTCGGCGACGCCATCATGCTCGTCGCGGTCGTTCTCTACAGCAGCTATTCGGTCGGGTTACGGCTGAAGCCGGCGATGCGCTGGCAAAGCCTGATGCTGGCCATGTCGTTCGCCGCGCTCATCACCTCACTGCCCTTCTTCCTGTGGGAAGCCGCCGTCGGCAAGGTGATCGTGCCCGACGCCCGCGGCTGGGCGGTCATCGTCTACACGGCGATCGGCGCTTCGGTCATCTCGCAGATAACCTATATCAGGGGCAACGAACTGATCGGCGCCAATCGCGCCGGCCTGTTCATCAATCTGGTGCCGATCTTCGGCACGCTGCTTTCGGTGCTGATCGTCGGCGAGACCTTCCAGCTCTATCAGGCGCTGGCGCTGGTCCTCGTTCTGGGCGGCATCGGGCTCGCCGAATACAGCGGCCGCAAGATGGCGTCTGGCTTCTGAGGTCGCGCCTAAAATTACTGCACCAATTCTTTGCGCACCGCCGCGATATCGTCCGACGAGACCGCCGGAGCGGAATTGCCCCAGCTGCCGCGCACATAGGTCAGCACGTCGGCGATTTCCTGGTCCTTCAGCCGCCATGCCAATGAGGGCATCGAAGGCGTCGTCGGCGCGCCGGCCGTGTGCACGGCCTGGCTTCCGGCGAGAACGATGCGGGCCAGGGTCTCGGGATTGCCCTGCGCGACGATCGAGTTGCCGACAAGCGCCGGGAAAAGCGCTCCGGCCCCGGCGCCATCGCCGCCATGGCAGGCCGAGCAATTGTCATGATAGATCGCCGCGCCCGCCACCATCCGCGCCTCGTCGGGCTTGGGCGCCTGCGCATTGCCGGTGTCCGGCCCCAGGCTCTTGAGATAGACGGCCACGGCCTTGAGGTCGGGTTCCGTCATTTTGGAGGTCGAGTTCTCGATCGCCTCGGCCATCGGACCGGATGCGATCGAATGCGCGTTGACGCCGGTCCTGAGGTAGGCGACCACATCTTCTTGCGACCATTTGCCCAGGCCGGATTGAGCATTGTTGGTGATGTCGGGGGCAAACCAGCCTTGCAGCGAGGCGCCTTGCAGGAAGCCGCTGTCTTGGTCCGCTCCAAGGAACGATTTGGGCGTGTGGCAGGTGCCGCAGTGCCCGGCGCCCTGGACGATATAGGCGCCGCGGTTCCATTCCGCCGATTTGGAGGGGTCGGCCTGGAAGCTTGCCTCGCTGAAGTTGAGGAGGTTCCAGCCCCACATCGCCAGCCGGATGTTCAGCGGGAACGGCAGCTGGTTGGCTTCGACCTTGTTCGAGACCGGGTCGACCGTGGTCATGTAGGCCCACAGGTCGGAAATGTCCTGCTCGTTCATCCTGGTATAGGCGGGGTAAGGCATGGCGGGATAGAGCCGCACGCCATTGTGGCCGACGCCGGTCTTCATCATGTTGCGGAAATCGCCCTCGGACCAATTGCCGATGCCCGTCTCGTGGTCGGGCGTGATGTTGGGCGGCACCAGTGCGCCGAAAGGCGTTTCGAGCGGCAGGCCGCCGGCCAGCGGCTTGCCGCCCGGCCTGGTATGACAGCCCGCGCAATCGCCGAGCACGGCCTGATACTGGCCATGGATGATCTGGTCGGCCTGGTCGGCGGCGAGCGCCGGCGTGATCGCCAGCACGGCGGCGCCGGCGGCGGCGGCGAGCGTCCTCATGCCTGCACCAAGGGGGCGCCGGGATTGCGCAAATAGTGATTGCGGATGCCGTCGGCGGCGCGGTAGGCGAGCGCGCCGACCGTTCCCGTCGGATTCTTGCCGGCA
Organism: Mesorhizobium sp. B2-7-3; assembly: GCF_006440715.1. Classification (NCBI taxonomy): domain Bacteria; kingdom Pseudomonadati; phylum Pseudomonadota; class Alphaproteobacteria; order Hyphomicrobiales; family Phyllobacteriaceae; genus Mesorhizobium; species Mesorhizobium sp. B2-7-3. Next base: position 95,643 of record NZ_VFTY01000002.1, on the reverse strand, counting down.
TTCTGCGGAAAGGCCGAGGCGCCGATGACGAAGACGTTGGGCACATCCCAGCTTTGCAGGAAGCTGTTGACCGCACTCTTCCTAGGGTCCGTTCCCATGATGGCGCCGCCCGTATTATGGGTGCTTTGATAAGGGACGCTGTCCCAGCCCTTCTTGCGGCGGCCGACATTGTACTGCTTGCCCCCAAGCGTCTTGGCGATCTCCTCCATCCGGTCGCAGAGATAATTCGACATTCGGATATCATTGTCGGGAAAATCGAAGGTCATGCGCATGAGCGGCCGGCCGAAGCGATCCTTGTAGGTCGGATCGAGGTCGAGGTAGTTGGTGCGCGTCGCATAGCTGCTGCCCTGCGAGGAGAAGCCAAGCGTGCTTTTGTAGCCCGCGACGGTCGCCTTCTTCCAGGCGCTACCCCATTTCGGCGTGCCAGGCAGCGTCGGCCTCGTCCCGATCGGACGTCCATTGGTGGGAATGCAGTTGATGCCCGCGCCGCCGACGAAATCGAGGCCGCCATGGTCGAAGGCGTCGCCATTATAGTCGTCGATCGTCTGTCCGAGCGCGCCCGCGGCGATGAACGGGTTGAAGTTCTTGTCGTCGAAGAACACCTGCACGCCGGCATTGGTCTGGTAGCAATAATTGCGCCCGACGGTGCCCTCGCCGGTAGCGGGATCGTAGATCTTGCCGATGCCCGACAGCATCATCAGCCGGGCATTGTGCAGGCCGTAGGCGCACAGAAGCACGAGATCGGCCGGCTGGAAGAATTCCTGCCCCGACGTATCGACGTAAGTGACACCTCGCGCGGACTTGCCGCCGGCGGCGAGATCGACATGCAGCACCTCGCTGTCGGTCCGCACCTCGAAATTGGCCTTCTTCATCAGCACGGGAAGGATGGTGGTCTGGGCGCTGGATTTGGAGTAGTTGGCGCAGCCGAACCGCTCGCAGAATCCGCAGTAGGTGCACTGCCCCATGGTGATGCCGAGCGGATTGACATAGGTCCGCGACATGTTGGCGGACGGTGTCGGGAACGGGTGCAGTCCCATGGACCTGCCGGCATTGGCGAACAGGGTCGGCGCGTAGGTCATCTCCATTGGCGGATTTGGGTAATCCCGGGACCTCGGATCCTCGAACGGGTTGCCACCTTCCTGTATCTGCCCCTTGATATTGCCGGCCTTGCCCGAGATTCCCGCCAGATATTCGAACTGGTCGTAATACGGCTCCATCTCGGCGCCGGTCACGCCCCAGTCCTCGACCTGGAGATCGGCGATCCGCGCCGCGCCATACTTCTTGGTCAGGTTGGTCTTGATCTGGAAGTCGGAGTCCCAGAACCGCCAGGTGTGGCCGTTCCAATGGACGCCTGCGCCGCCGACGCCGTTGCCGGGCAGGAACGAGCCGAAATCGCGCATCGGCAGCGCCGTCTGCGAAGGGTCGTTGCGCATCGTCATGGTTTCGACGGCTGGCTGCAGGAACAGGTCGCGCCGCACGCTGTAGCGCAACTCGTCCTGCGCATAGCCGATGTTGAAATCGGTCGCCGTGTCGCGCCAGGGACCACGCTCGATGGCCAGCACGTCCAGGCCTTGATCGGTCAGTTCATGCGCAAGGATGGACCCCGTCCAGCCGAGGCCGACGATCACAACGTCCTTGCGGGGCAGTATCGTCGTCATGGTCAGCTCCTTTTCACGAGCCATTCCGGGCTGCCCTCGATCGAGACGGGCGGCCGCGGATAGGGCTGATTATGCTTGCTGACGTGATCCCGGTAGTCATAGCGCGCGCCGGGGAAACCAAGCATGCGCCACGACACCATGTCCTTGTTGCCGCCATAGACCGGATCGGCAAAGAACCCTTCCATCGTGTTCTGCAGCAGAAGTCCGAAGAAGCCGGCAGCCTTGACTCCATTGGGCAAGTCGACCTTTCCAGCTTCCATCGCGGCCAGGAACGTATCCTGATCGGCCGGCTGGAGTTCGGCGAATGTCTTGCCATCGCGCTGCTTCAGGAAAGCGTCGATGGCGGCGAGGCCGGAGCGGTAGCGCTGGGCAGGGTTTGCCTCGCCCTGGTAGCCCTGCGTGGGCAATCCCGGCAGAAACGGTCCTTTTGTGTAGAGCCGGCTCGACGTTCCGAACGCGCCCGTCAACTGACGGTCTATATAGACGGCGCAGCCGGCCTCCTTGCCGCCCATCGACAGATCGTCGGCGGGGATGATGCGGTCGACGATAGCCTCGACCAGCGCGGCCTCCTGCGGCGTGAAGAACTGCCAGCCGCCGGACACCACCTGCATTGGAGGATCGGAAGACAGCGGCGCCCAGGGCAGCGAGCCGGACAAGGATCGGGCAAAACCTGCCGATGTTGCCGTCACTGTAAACATCGCAGCCGAAGACAGAAAAAGACGCCGGCTCAGTCGGACAGTATTGCGATGATCCATCGAAGGCACCCCGACAGCAACAGAAGCGCGCCGGATGTTGCGCGCAAAATTATGACCAACTCAGTTAAGTTTAGATCGCATCCATCAATTGACCGCAGCGTGCGGAAAGAAACCGGGATCGTCAAGCAGATCACAAAATCGTTAGATTGGGCCAGACCTTATGCTTATCTACATCCGCTAATGTACTGACGGCTAAAAAGGATATCTTGCAGCAGCTTGACGCAAGGACGCCGTTGGCGCGACGCCTGCGGCGGCGCCCGCAACGACGCAAACCGTCGGGCGGCGCCAGCGGTCGTGGAAACGCCCCGCATGCATGCCGGCAAACGGGCGTCTGATGTATGGCTTGTCACCTCAGAGGGTGTGGGGGCTAGATCCCGCCCACGTCGAACCGCAGCCGCTTTGCCGAATCGATCGACTTGTGGCCGCGCACCTGCTCCAGCACCTTCTCGGGGAACGGGGCGTCGAGATAGAGCAGTGCGATAGCGTCACCGCCCGGCCGGTTGCGGCCAAGCTGGAAGTTGGCGATGTTGACGTCGTTCTCGCCGCAGACAGTGCCGAGCAGGCCAATAATGCCGGGCGCATCGGCATTGGTCGTATACAGCATGTGCTGGCCGACCTCGGCGTCGAGATTGATGCCCTTGATCTGAATGAAGCGCGGCTTGCCGTCCGAAAAGCAGGTACCGGCGATCGAGCGCGTCATGTGCTCGGTCTTGACGGTCAGCTTGATGTAACCGTCGAAGACGCCCGATTTGTCGCGCTTGACTTCGGCGACGATGATGCCGCGCTCCTTCACCATGATCGGCGCCGACACCATGTTGACGTCGGCGACCTGCGGCCGGATCAGTCCGGCCAGGGCGGCACTGATCAGCGCCCGCGTGTTCATCGTCGCGGTCGAGCCGTCGAACAGGATCTCGACCTCGCTGATCGGATCCTCGGTGACCTGGCCGACAAAGGCGCCCAACACTTCGGCGAGCTTGACGAACGGCTTCAGCCGCGGCGCCTCTTCCGCCGTGATCGAGGGCATGTTGATGGCGTTGGAGACCGCGCCCTTGATCAGGTAGTCGGCCATCTGCTCGGCGACCTGCAGCGCGACATTCTCCTGCGCTTCCGCCGTCGAGGCGCCAAGGTGTGGTGTCGCCACCACGTTCTCCATGCCGAACAGCGCATTCTGCTCCGCCGGTTCGACCTCGAACACATCGATGCCGGCGCCTGCCACCTTGCCGCTCTTCAGCGCCGCGACCAGGTCGGCCTCGACCACCAGCCCGCCGCGCGCGCAGTTGATGATGCGCACGCCATTCTTCATCTTGGCGATCGCCGCCGCATCGATGATGTTGCGGGTCTTGTCGGTCAACGGCGTGTGCAGCGTGATGAAGTCGGCGCGGGCGAAGAGTTCGTCCAGTTCCACCTTGTCGACGCCGAGCTCCTCGGCGCGCTTGTCCGACAGGAACGGATCAAAGGCGACGACGTGCATCTTCAGCCCGACGCCGCGTGTGGCGACGATCGAACCGATATTGCCGCAGCCGATGACGCCCAGCGTCTTGCCGGTGATCTCGACGCCCATGAAGCGGTTCTTCTCCCATTTGCCGGCATGGGTCGAAGCGTTGGCTTCCGGGATCTGGCGGGCGAGCGCGAAGATCATCGCCACGGCGTGTTCGGCCGTCGTGATCGAATTGCCGAAGGGCGTGTTCATCACGATGATACCCTTGCGGCTTGCCGCCGGGATATCGACATTGTCGACACCGATGCCGGCGCGACCGACAACCTTGAGATTGGTAGCCGCGTTGATCAGCTTCTCGGTGACCTTGGTCGCCGAACGGATGGCGAGACCGTCATACTTGCCGATCACTTCGAGCAGCTTTTCCTTGTCCTTGCCGAGGTCGGGCAGATAGTCGACCTCGACGCCGCGATCCTTGAAGATCTGCACGGCGGTGGGAGAGAGTTTGTCAGAGACGAGAACGCGGGGCGCCATGGCGGCCTCCTTGAAAATGAAATTGATCCGGGAACGGACGGCCCTCGGGGCCGCCACGGAAACTCTCAGGCGGCCGCTTTGAGCGACGCCTTCTGGCTGGCAAAGGCCCAGCCGAGCCAAGGCAGCAGCGCTTCGAGATCGGAGGTCTCGACGGTTGCGCCGCACCAGATGCGCAATCCCGGCGGGGCATCGCGATAAGAACCGATGTCGTAGGCGACGCCTTCGTTGTCGAGCGTCGAGACGAGGCCCTTGGCAAACGCCGCCTGTCCATCAGCGTCGAGCGCCGCGATATCGGCGTCGGTGAAGGACAGACAGACCGACGTGTTCGAGCGTGTCGCCGGGGCCACCGCAAGATGGCCGAGCCAGGATGATCTTTCCACGAACCGGTCGAGCACGGCGGCATTGGCATCCGCCCTGGCAATCAGCGCATCGAGGCCGCCGACCGACTTAGCCCAGTTCAACGCGTCGAGATAATCCTCGACGCAAAGCATCGACGGCGTGTTGATGGTTTCGCCCTTGAAAATGCCCTCGATCAGCTTGCCGCCCGAGGTCAGGCGGAAGATTTTCGGCAGCGGCCATGAAGGCTTGTAGCTCTCCAGCCGCGCTACGGCACGCGGCGACAGGATCAGCATGCCATGCGCACCCTCGCCGCCCAGCACCTTCTGCCAGGAGAAGGTCACGACATCGAGCTTCTCGAAGTCGAGCCTTTGCGCGAAGGCCGCTGAAGTAGCGTCGCAAATGGTCAGGCCCTTGCGATCGGCGGGAATGAAGTCACCGTCCGGCACGCGCACGCCCGAGGTCGTGCCGTTCCAAGTGAAGACCACGTCGCGATCGAAATCGATCTTGGTCAGATCAGGCAGCGCGCCATAACCGGCCTCGATCTTTCTGATATCGGCGAGTTTCAGCTGCTTGACCACGTCGGTGACCCAGCCGGAGCCGAAGCTTTCCCAGGCGACCATGTCGACGCCGCGCTCGCCGAGAAGAGACCACAGCGCCATCTCGACGGCACCTGTGTCGGAAGCCGGCACGATGCCGATGCGGTAATCGGCAGGAACCTGGAGGATTTCGCGGGTCAGCGCGATCGCCTGTTCGAGCTTGGTCTTGCCGATCTTGGCGCGGTGGGAACGGCCGAGCGCGGCAGCTTTCAGCGCCTCGACCGACCAGCCGGGACGTTTTGCGCAGGGACCAGAGGAAAAATTGGGATTTGCCGGACGGAGTCCGGGCTTCGTAAGCGTCGTCATCGTGGTCTATCCTTCCAGATAGTGGCCCCTCGTTGGGGAGGGGTGGCCCACGGACGGCGATATGCGTTCAGGCTTCGGGCGTCAAGAGGAAAGTTTTTGTCGCTGCCGGGATACCGGATGCATATCGCCCAAAAGTGCGCGGCGGTTTTGGGGCTACGACATGCATCAAACAGGAAAGCGCCGCGATCAGGATCGCGTGACTTCAAATGCAAACGGCGGACCCGAGAGATCCGCCGTCAAGAGCTGGTGTGCCCAGTCTACCAGAGATCGTAGCGCAGCCCGAGCTTGATCTGGTGATTGCTGATCCCTTTCTCGACCGGAAAGGAAGTCAGGCTCGCGGCGGTCGCGTATTCGACGCTAGGCGCGGAAAAATACTGATAGCCGAGATCTACGGAAACATTCTTGGACACTTGATACGCAAGACCGGCATTCAACGTATAGGCGAGGGAATACTGCGTCTTGCTGTCATCAAGCGTGAAATCGTTGGCGGGGGTGGCCTCGTCGGCATAGCTGGCGGAGAGGCTGCGTTTGCTCACGACGACGCCGACACCCGCACCGACATACGGTGTGATTCCAACATAGGTGCCAAGGTCAACATAGCCATTGAGTATGCCTGAGAACGCATAGTTCTTCAGGTTTCCCGATCCCACGATCGACGTTCCAGCCGGTGCGGCAGCAGTATCGTCATAGCCGAAGCTTGCCTTGTTACCCGGCAAATAGCCGAAGTTGAGATCGGCGCGGAGGTAATCGTTGAAATGATATCCGAAGCCGACGCTCGCAAAAATTGCATCTTCGCTCTCGCTAAAGTTTTCGTTGTTGATCGCCGACGGGAAGGTGAAGTCCCCATTCTTGAAACTCTTCTGCGCCAGGTAGGAAACATCGCCGCGCAGGTACCAGCCGGAGCCGACCTCGACCGGCACATAATCCGGCGCCTGGTCGACATAGATCGGCGGATCGTAGTCGGCGGCGATTGCAGGCGCCAGCGGCAACAGCAGTGCGGCAAGCGCCAGCGCCATACGCGATATTGATATCATGGTCCCCGGCTCCCGAATTCGGCGCCGTCAAACAAGCAACGGCGGCCAACGTTTCATGAGCCATTGTTAACCATAGTGGTTAAGTGCCGGTTAAGGCTAACAGAGGGTTAGCGAATTGATTTCGAACGGGCTGACCTCGGCTCATCTCAAACGAAAACCGCCCGGCTGATGCCGGGCGGTCGACGAATTCCTGGAAACTTCGAAGCGATTACTTGGTGTAGATCGGCTCGGGCTCCGGCTGATAGGCCACCACCGGCGCGGCGCAACCGTTGTTGCCGCCGAACTGGTAACGCAGACCGCCGCGCACCTCGTGGGTGTTGAAGCCGTGATCGAAGCCCGGCCCGGCGCCCGGCGTGGCGCCGGCTGGACCATACTCGAACATGCGACCGCCTTGAATATGGGAGAAACGGTAACCAGCATCGAGGATGACTTTGTCGGTCAAGCAGTAGGAGGCGCCGGCCATTACCGCGTACGCGAAGCGCCAGCTGGATGTTCCGGGGTTGGACTCGGTTGCGCCCGGGGTCGGGTCGTAGACAGTATCCCATTTGACGCGCGCTCCGCCGATACCGGCGCCGACATAGGGCGTGATGCCGTGCCAGGTGCCGATATCGACATAGGCATTTGCCAGAAGCAGCAAGGCGCTCATCTTCGACGACTCGACCGAGACCGTGGTGAGATCCGAGGTGCCGCCGTTGAAGTTCGACTTGAACCAGTAGTCGGCGGTCAGGTCGGTGCGGAAGTGTTCATTGATCTTGTAGCCGACGCCGCCGCCAAGCGAGAAGCCGCCCTTGAGCTTGCCATAGTCGAAGGACTTGCTCCCGGCGACCCCGACAGGAGGCCCGCACGGGCAAGGCGCGGCGCCGTAGGTGATGTAGTCGATGTCACCGACCTTCGACTTGTGATAGTCGAGGTCGCCACGGATATACCAGCCGCCGACATCGACCGGTTGCTCATAGACCGGCGGCGGCGCTTCTTCGACTTGCGGCTCGGGCAGGTCAGCTGCGAACACCGGCCAGGCCAAGCCCGCGAACAGCAGCGCGAACAGGGCCTTTCTTGCTGTATTGAACATGCTTGTCACCCCTAGAAACCTCGGAACGGCGATCGCGTCCGAATAAGATTGGCTTTCAGGCGTGGATAATGAATTGCAAAAGTTAAAAGGCGTTTAACCCTGTCGATTAACCACGAATCTCCAGAATCCCGGAGATCTGGCAAGGATTTCGACAGAAAGAGACCGATCCTTTGCGAACAAAAAAGCCCGCCGGAGGGGCGGGCTTCGATGCAATGAAGGCGGCGGCGTGACGCCTTCGAGGCTGGCGGGGATCAGGCGGCGCTGCTGCGGGTTTCCGAGATGACCCCGACGATGTCGTTGACGACGGCCTCGACCAGTTGCGGATCGTCGCCCTCGGCCATCACACGGATCAGCGGCTCGGTGCCGGATGGACGGATGACCAGCCGCCCGGCCTTGCCGAGACGATGGCGGGCGTCCTCGATCGCGGCCTTGACCGGGGCTTCCTCCAACGGTTTCCCGCCGGCGATGCGAACGTTCTTCAGCAATTGTGGCACCGGCTCGAACTTCTTCGACAGTTCGCTGACCGGGCGGCCTTGCCGCTTGATGCAGGCCAGCACCTGCAGTGCCGAGACCAGCCCGTCACCTGTGGTCGAGAAGTCGGACAGCACGATGTGGCCCGACTGCTCACCGCCGACATTGAGCCCATGCGCGCGCATATGCTCCACGACATAGCGGTCACCGACCTTGGTGCGGTGCAATTGCAGCTTCATGTCGCCGAGAAAGCGCTCGAGGCCGAGATTGGACATGACCGTCGAAACGACGCCACCGCCAGCCAGCCGCCCGCTCTGGTGCCAGGACTCGGCAATCAGCGCCATGATCTGGTCGCCGTCGACGATGGCGCCGTTCTCGTCGACGATGACGACCCGGTCTGCATCGCCATCAAGCGCGATGCCGATGTCGGCGCGCACTTCGTGCACCTTTTTCTGCAGATCGGCGGGATGGGTCGAGCCGCATTCCTTGTTGATGTTGAAGCCATTGGGTTCGACATTGATGGCCACGACTTCGGCGCCCAGTTCCCACAGCGCCTCGGGCGCCACCTTGTAGGCCGCGCCATTGGCACAGTCGACGACGATCCGCAGACCCGAAAGCGACATCGAGCGCGGCAAGGTGCGCTTGGCGAATTCGATGTAACGGTCATGCACGCCGTCGACGCGCTTGGCGCGGCCAAGCCCGTCGGAATCGGCGAGCGCCAGTTCGATATCCTTGTCGAGCATGCTCTCGATGCGCTCTTCGATCTCGTCGGACAGCTTGTAGCCGTCTGGGCCGAACAGCTTGATGCCGTTGTCGTAGTAGGGATTGTGAGAGGCCGAGATCATGACGCCAATGTCGGCGCGCAGCGAGCGCACCAGCATGGCAACCGCCGGGGTCGGGATCGGGCCGAGCAGAAACACGTCCATGCCGGCGGCGCAAAGGCCGGCCACCATCGCGTTTTCGATCATATAGCCGGACAGCCTGGTGTCCTTGCCGAGCACGACACGATGGCGATGGCTGCCGCGCTGGAACGAAAGGCCGGCGGCCATGCCGACCCGCATGGCGATTTCCGCGGTCATCGGAAACTTGTTGGCGCGCCCGCGAATGCCGTCCGTGCCGAAGTAATTCCCTGCCATGCCAGTCAGTTTCCTTGGTTGTCCTTAGCCGGCACGTCATGCCACAATTGGCCGTCGCGCCTCGATCACATTGTGTGATTATATGTTACCAATCCTTAGAAAATCATTGTTGTGCGTTGCACACAACATGGCCGCAGCCTAGCACGGAGACGCTGTGGCGTCACATATACCAGCTTTGCCAGCCATTCGGCGCGGATACATCCCGAGAATTCTTGCCTCGGCGGCAGTCAGGCCGAATGATTTCATCACCTTGTCGTTAGAAAGCGATTTCGGCGATATATAAGCCGCCTGGCATCTGGCGCAACCGACCGTTGAGCGTTATTGATTCGCTGGGACGTATAATGGGCTGCAGCCACGGAGAAACGCTATGCTCATCCACCGAATTGCTACTCTGACCGGCCTTGCGGTCGCGACGTTGTTCCTGGCCGCGCCAGCCAACGCGCTGACGATGGCCGAGTGCAGCACGAAGTACAACGCCGCCAAGGACGCTGGGACACTTGCCGGGGCGACCTGGAACCAGTTCCGCAAGGCACAGTGCGGCACTGACGCCGCCGCCACCACCGACACCAAGGCGGCCACGACCAAGGCTGCTGAAACCAAGCCGGCCGAAGCCAAGCCGGCCAAGACCACCAAGGCCGCCGCAGCGGCCAGCGACAGCACGGCCAAGGGCCTGACCGCCAAGGAATGCAGCACCAAGTACCAGGCGGCCAAGGCCGCCGGCACATTGAACGGCATGAAGTGGAACGACTTCCGCAAGGCCGAATGCGCCGCTGGCGCATCCGCCGCCGCCGACACCGTCAAGCCGGCGACCACCAAGGCTGCGACCACGACGGCCGCAGCTTCTGGCAAGGGCCTGAGCATGGCCGAATGCAGCACCAAGTACCAGGCTGCCAAGACGGCGAACACGCTGAAGGGCATGAAGTGGAACGACTTCCGCAAGGCCGAATGCGGCGCCAGTGCCTCGGATGACGACAGCGTGCCCGCTCCAAGCGAGGCGAGCTACACCAAGGAACCCGCAAAGCCGACGACGGTTGCCCCCAAGGGCGTCACCTTCCCGTCCGCGATCTCGGCGAAATATGCCAGCGAGACCCCCGGAAAAGGCCGCATGCATACCTGCCTTGACCAGTACTATGTCCTCAAGGACGCCAACGCACTCGGCGGTCTGAAGTGGATCCAGAAGGGCGGCGGCTTCTACAGCCTCTGCAATGCCAAGCTGAAGGGCTGAGCCGCGCATAGCATCCCCCCCGGGATCGATGGGGCATGACGGTGAATTGAATTAGATGAAATCTGGCAAGGCCAGGCAAAGGCCCGCGATGCATCTGCTTCGCGGGCCTTTTGTTGCGCACGAAGACGCCAGGGTCTTGCTCGCGTCTGCATATCGCGGAAGCTGCCTGCATCATCAATTCGCTTACACTCTCGCCGCGAGGCTGATTGGTAACTCATGAAAATTCTGATTGAACATATCAGGAACAAACAGTATACAAAAGACGTCTGAACTTGTCATCAACCAGGAGGATCTTATGCCCAGTTTAAAATTGGCGGTATTGGCTGTGACGGCATTGGTTGCTTGCGGCGTCGCCCCTGCAAGCGCATTGACGATGAAGGAATGTGGGGAGACCTATCGGACAGCCAAGGAGAGCGGCACTCTGAATGGCATGGACTGGGCCGCTTTCCGCAAGGAGAAATGCGCGACGTCGGCTGCGGAGAGTGTCAGCGCGGATAAGGTCGAAACCGCACCGCAGCCGAAAAAGGAAACCAGCGCGGCACTTGCCCCCACCGTAGCGCCAGCGGACGTAACATTCCCGACCACCCTCGCCGCCGAGTTCGAGACCGAAAAGCCCGCGAAGGCACGGATGAAGACCTGCCTGCAGGGTTACCATGGCAACAAGGAGGCAGGTACGTTGAACGGCCTTCGCTGGATCCAGAAGGGCGGTGGTTATTACAGCCTGTGCAATGCGCGGCTGAAAGCTGAATCATAAAAAGCGATAACGGCGGAAAGCGGTTCACCGTTTTTCCCGCAGACGTGGCCGTTATCCTCAGGCTGTCCCGAGGATCTGCTGTCGGGCGACATCTGGACCTCGGGCTAGCCCGAGGTTGACGTTCCAAATGTACGTCCGGCCAGCCTCCTGATGCGATGTCGCCCAAAGGTGGTTTGGGGGCGACGACATACTTAGAAGCAAAGACTTAAAGCGCGTCGGGGATAGCGTCAAAGAACAGAGCGGTTCTGCGTTCCGTGAAACGGTGAACCGCTCTGGTCTAGCTTGACGGCTGTGGCTCCATGCCGCCTTCGGGCTCGGGACCCTTCTTGCGGCGGCCGCCGGACTTCGGCACGGCCGAGCCACGGCTCGGCGGCGTGTCGTCGCCGAGGTCGCGCGAGGGCTTGTTGCCCGCGATCAGCTGCTTGATCTCCTCGCCCGACAGCGTCTCGTATTCGAGCAGGCCCTGCGCCAGCGCGATCCATTCCTTCTTCTTCTTGGTCAGCACCGACTTCGCCGTCGAATAGGCCTCGTCGATCAGGCGGCGCACTTCGCCGTCGATGATCTGCGCGGTCTCTTCCGAGATGTTCTGCGTGCGCGCCACCGAATGGCCGAGGAACACTTCCTCCTGGTTGTCGCCATAAGCGACATGGCCGAGCTTGTCGGAGAAGCCCCAGCGCGTGACCATGGCGCGCGCCAGCTTGGTCGCCTGCTCGATGTCGGAGGAAGCACCGGACGTGATGTTCTCCTTCCCGAACTTGAACTCCTCGGCAACGCGGCCGCCCATCATGATGGCGAGGCGCGAGACCATGTATTTGTAGCTCATGGAATAGCGGTCGCCTTCCGGCAACTGCATGACCATGCCGAGCGCGCGGCCGCGCGGGATGATGGTCGCCTTGTGCAGCGGATCGGCCGACGGCACGTTGAGCGCCAGGATGGCGTGTCCGGCCTCGTGATAGGCGGTCAGTTCCTTCTCGGCCTGGGTCATGGCCGACGAGCGGCGCTCGGCGCCCATCATGATCTTGTCCTTGGCGTCCTCGAACTCGGCCATGGTAACGAGGCGCTTGTTGCGCCGCGCCGCCATCAGCGCGGATTCGTTGACCAGGTTCATCAGGTCGGCGCCGGAGAAGCCGGGCGTACCACGAGCGACGACCTTGAGGTCGACATTGGGCGCCAGCGGCACGTTGCGCACATGCACCTTGAGGATCTTCTCGCGGCCGACGATGTCTGGGTTCGGCACCACCACCTGGCGGTCGAAACGGCCTGGACGCAGCAACGCCGGATCGAGCACGTCGGGCCGGTTGGTGGCGGCGATCAGGATGATGCTTTCGTTGGACTCGAAGCCGTCCATCTCGACCAGCAGCTGGTTCAGCGTCTGCTCGCGCTCGTCATTGCCACCACCGAGGCCGGCACCGCGATGGCGGCCGACGGCGTCGATTTCGTCGATGAAGATGATGCAGGGCGCATTCTTCTTGGCCTGGTCGAACATGTCGCGGACACGGGACGCGCCGACGCCGACGAACATCTCGACGAAATCCGAACCCGAAATGGTAAAGAACGGCACGTTGGCTTCACCGGCGACCGAACGGGCAAGCAGCGTCTTGCCGGTGCCGGGAGGGCCGACCAGCAGCACGCCGCGCGGAATCTTGCCGCCGAGGCGCTGGAACTTCTGCGGATCGCGCAGGAATTCGACGATCTCTTCGAGGTCTTCCTTGGCCTCGTCGACGCCGGCGACGTCCTGGAAGGTGACGCGGCCATGCGCCTCGGTAAGCAGCTTGGCCTTCGACTTGCCGAAGCCCATGGCGCGCCCGGAGCCGGACTGCATCTGGCGCATGAAGAATATCCACACGCCGAGGATCAGGATCATCGGCAGCCACGAGATCAGATAGCCGAACAGCGAATTGGAGCCGTCGGTCTCGGGCCGCGCATTGATGGTGACGTTCTTGTCCTGCAGCCGCGAGACCAGCTGGGGATCGCCGGGCGAATAGGTCTGGAAGCCGCTGGAATTGTCGGTGTAGTTGCCGGTGATGCGGGCGCCCGCGATGGTCACCGTCTTGACCCGGCCGGCCGCGACATCCTGCAGGAACTGCGAATAAGGCACATCGCTCGAAGCCCCGCGCGTCTGCGGCGTCTGGAACAGATTGAAGAGGGCGATGAGCAGGACCGCTATGATCGCCCAGAGCGCGAGGTTGCGATAGTTCGGATTCATCAATTGTCCCGTTGGCGTCCGCGAGCGGACAGCATCATGAGAGGAAACTTGGGCCTAACATAGGGAGAGCGTACCCCCTTGCCAAGCAGAACAGCATGTCTGGGTTAAGCTTTCGCCCAGCATCAACCGGCACCGTGGCCACGCAATGGCAAGGCGGGAAGCGGTGCCGCGCCGATCAACCCGGCGACGGCGCGCGCCGGGGCCAGGTCGAAAGACGGCAGGAAGCGGGCAAAGGGAGCAACGACCGGCGAGGCCGCGAACCCTTGCGATGCCGGCCAATCAGGCTCCGGACCCACCTTCTCGGCGGCTTGCAGCCAGCCTGGTTCCGTCGCCAATGCCGCACGCAGCAGGCTTGGCGGGGTTTCGTCCCGGCCTACAGCCAGCCGCTTCGCCGCCATTGCCCCGAATGGCGCGATCAACAATGCGCCGCCGGCGTCGTTCAATGTGATTTGGCGGCGCCCATCCCAGATGGCGCCGTCGATCGTTGCCGCCGCCGCCGGCAAATCGCGCATCTCCCGACGCAGGAAGATGCCGGCGCGCCGGAAGTCGACCACTGTCCGCGACAATGTGGCGCAAAGAAATCCGGCTTTCAGCCGGGCGAACAACGCCTCGCCGCGAGCCTGGTCCGGCAGGAAGGCAATCCCGCCCGACGTCGCCAGGAGAACGCGCAGTGCGTATACGGCCGCCCGATCGCCGCCGGCGCCGAGCAGGGCCGGATCGAGCCGGATGAGGCCCGCCGCCGGCTGGCTGGCAAAGCGCTCGATCAGACGGGCGGCCTCACCGCCAAGCCGCGTCCGGTCGCCGGCCTGCCGCGCGGCCAACGCCAGCGCGTCGTTCATGCGCTGCGCGCCGGCCTCCCCGGCAAGGGCTGCGCGCATGCGCGGCCGCTCGAAAGCTTCATCGGCATTGGTCGGGTCCTCGGCCCAACCGACCTGTTGGCGCCGCAGGAAATCGCGCAGCGCATGGCGCCGCACGCCGAGAAGCGGTCGCACGATCCAGTCGCGCCAGCCATGCAGGGTGGCGGGCGCCATGCCGGCGAGGCCCCGCCCCTCGTCGCGGATCGCATCGTTGCGATCGCGCCGCATCAGCACCGTCTCGGCCTGGTCGTCCGCTGTATGTCCGGTCACGATCAGGCCGACGCCTTCCGCCCGGGCGGCGCTGGCCAGCAGCCGGTAGCGCGCCTCGCGCGCCGCCGCCGGCAGGCCGGTCGACGGCTTGGCGCCGGACCAGGCCAGGATGCGGTGGGCGATGCCGCGTTCCGCGCAAAGCTTCGCCACGGTCCGCGCCTCATCGGCCGAACCCTGTCGCAACCCGTGGTCGATCGTGACCGCGAGCAGCTTCGCGGACGGTGCGGTTTTGTCGAGGTGCTGTTTGAGAAGGAGAAGGAGCGCAGTCGAATCGCTGCCCCCGGATACGGCCGCGACGGCGCCGTTGGAAAAATCGATATGCGAAAAGAGTCCGGTCGAAAGATCAGGCCCGGTATCGAGCATCAATCCATGTCGCCAAAAAGCGGTCCCGGTTTTGGGACTACGAGACCCCCAGAAAAAATCAGCACGCAGCCAGGGCCTTCTCCTGCTTGACGCGTTCCTTGAGTGTGCTGGAAATATCGGGATAGCGCTTGCCGACCTCGCTGAAGGTGGCGCAGGCAACATCGTGCTGCTTGAGACCGACCAGCGACACGCCCAGCTTCAACAGCATGTCGGGCGCCTTCTTGGCTTTGGGATAATCCTTGCTGGCGGCGAGGAAGACTTCCGCCGCATCGCGATATTTCTGCTGGCCAAGCAGCGATTCCCCCAGCCAGTAATGCGCGTCCGCCGCCTTGGCGTCCTTGGGGAAGCGCGAAATATGATCGCGGAAACCCTGTTCGGCGGTGCCGTAGTCACCCGACAGGATGAACTGGTAGGAGTTGCGATAGAGCTCTTCGGGATTGTTGGTCGCGGGCAGCGCGGCGACCACCGTGCCGCCGGACTTGCCGGCCTTGGCCGGCGCGCTGGCGGCTGGTGCCGTGTCCTGTGCCGGCGCGGTTGCCTGCGTGCTGCCGCCGGCATCGATCACATTGCCGTTCTTGTCGACAGTGATGGACCCAAAGGTCTTTTCGGGCGCTCCCTTGCCGGGGATCACCTTGCCGGGGTCACCGTCGGGTGACTCGACGATGACGTCCTCGACTGTCTTGCCGCCTGTGGATTGATCGCCGCCGGGCGCGGCGCCGGCATCGGCCGGCGCCTGGGTTGCCGGGGCCGAGGCCACGTCGGTGTTGGTCCCGGTGGTGGCATCTGATTTCTTCTGCGCCGGCGGTTGTCCACCTTGCGAGCCGCCTTCAAGCTGCTGGAAGCGGAACTCGTTGTCTTCCTGCTGTTTGCGGATCTGCTCCTGCATCTGCAGGATCTGGAAATTGAGTTCCTCGACCTTGCCGGTCAGCTGCCGCATTTGGTCCTCGAGCCCGGTCACGCCGGCGCCGCTCGACTGGGCAAGCTGGACCTGATCTTGCTTTTTCTTCTCGCCGAAAAGGCTGGGCAACTCGAGTGTCGGCAGATGGAAGGAAAAGCCGGTATCGGCTGATTGCCCTGTACCGCTCGCCGAAGCGGTTACGCCTGATAGGAGCAGCAGCGCCAGCGTGCCGCTCAGAACCGATCTCAAATGCATGTGTCTCTCGCCGTCCAATCGTTAGCTTGTTCGCGCCTTCCAATCGATGTGAGACCAGCCAAGCGCCCTCGGCTCATAGCAGGGCGCGAGACTTCGGCCAAATTTTGTTTCGGGTGTCAGGACATGAAAAAGGCGGCCCGAGGACCGCCTTTCGCAAAGAGGTGTTGTATTTTTGCCATCTGTGCCGTGCGCGCCTTTCGGCGCGCGACGCCTCAGGAACCAGCGCCGCTGAGCGTGGTGACGGCGCGGCGATTCTGCGACCAGCAGGAGATGTCGTCGCATACGGCGACCGGACGTTCCTTGCCGTAGGAAATCGTCTTGAGACGGCTCGCCGAAACGCCCTTGGAAACCAGGAAGTCGCGCGTGGCGGCGGCACGGCGGGCACCGAGCGCCAGATTGTATTCGCGCGTGCCGCGTTCGTCGGCATGGCCTTCGACGACGATGGCATACTGCTTGTACTGGTTCAGCCACTGTGCCTGGCGCGACAGCGTCGTCTGTGCGTCGGCGCGGATCGAGGTCGAGTCCGTATCGAAGAAGATACGGTCGCCGATGTTGACGGTGAAGTCCTGTGCCGAGCCGGGTGTTGCGGCACCCGCGCCATTGAGGCCAAGGTCAGCGGCGCTGTTCGGGGTCTTCTTCGAAGCGCAACCGGTGATGGCGAGCATCGCCACCAGCGCGATCATGGCCGGGTTTCTGGTCAGTGCTGCGATACGGCCCATGCCGCCTCTCCTTCGTATTCGAGTGATCATGTTCGAGTGATTTCGTTGATCACCCAGTAACCACGTTTGGGTTAACCGGCATTCAAGAAACACGGTTAAAATTTGGTTTAGGCTGCCCGTCCGCAGCTGTTTTGTCATAGGCCACAGTTGGCGCGGACCCTAGGCGGAAATGCGGCCAAAACGCGACGAAGGCATGGAAAAGGGGAATGTAAGAGGGGAATTGAAGAGTTGGAGAACTGAAGAATTGAAGAAGGATGGTCACCCTAGCTTCACTCTGAGGTTCACCAGCATTCCGTACACCTGGCCATACGATTGTAGCCACTCGTCCCGTTGCGCCTGCGAGATGTATTCGAGATCGAACGCGTATGAAATCCACGTCTCCACTTCACTGCACGATCCTATGGCCATCGAAATGAACCGGGCAAATTCGGCTTTGGAGTGGCTCTGTTTGGCAAATCCCTCGGCCAGATTGGCGCAAATCCCTTTGCTGGAACGCCGCAGCTGATCGGCCAGCGCGTATTGCTCTATCTTGGGAAAAGCGAGGGTGGCCTTGTGAACCGCCAGAGAGACCACGTAAGCGCGCTTGTAGACCTCTAGATCCTTTGCTCGCTTAACGTAGCCCTCTACTTTCTCCATCTCTTCAATTCTTCAATTCGCCAATTCCCGTTCTATTCCAGCAGCGGTGACCAAGCCGGATCCGAAGCAAAGTTCGTCGTCGGGATCGGCTGCTCGTTGCGGCCGGTGAGATCGACGGAAACCAGTTTCGGGCCGCCATTGGCGTCGCGGAAGAACATCAGCACGCGGCCGTTCGGCGCCCAGGTCGGGCCTTCCTGCTGGAAGCCGGACGACAGTATGCGCTCGCCCGAGCCGTCGGTCTTCATGACGCCGATCTGGAATTCGCCGCCGCTCTGCTTGGTGAAGGCGATGAGGTCGCCGCGCGGCGACCACACCGGCGTCGAATAGACGCCGTCGCCGAAGGAGATGCGGGTCTGGCCCGATCCGTCGGCGCCCATGACGTAGATCTGCGCGCGACCGCCACGGTCGGAGGTGAACACCACCTTGCTGCCGTCGGGCGAGTAGGAAGGCGAGGTGTCGATGGCGGTCGAGTTGGTCAGCCGCGTCGTCGAACGGCTGCGCAGGTCCATGGCGAAGATGTTGGAATTGCCGTCGTCGCGCAGCAGGCTCATGATCACCTTCTGGCCGTCGGGCGAGAAGCGCGGTGCAAAGGTCATGCCTGGAAAATTGCCTACCAGTTCACGCTGCCCGGTCTCGATCTGCAGGAGATAGACCCTGGGCTGGCCGCTCTCATAGGACATGTAGGTGATTTCCTGCCGGTTCGGCGAGAAGCGCGGCGTCAGCACGATCGACCTGCCGTCCGAAAGGTAGCGGACGTTGGCGCCGTCCTGGTCCATGATGGCGAGGCGCTTCTTGCGCGCGTTCTTGGCGCCGGACTCGTCGATGAAGACGACACGCGTGTCGAAATAGCCCTTCTCGCCGGTCAGCCGCTCATAGATGGCGTCGGCGATGATATGGGCGACGCGGCGCTGATTGGCGTCGTTGGCGAAGAACTGCTCACCGGCCATCTGCTGCCCCGCGAATGTGTCCCACAGCCGGTACTGGGCGCGGATGCGGCCGTCTGCTTCCTTGCTGACGCTGCCGGTGACCAGAGCCTGCGCATTGATCACCTTCCAGTCGTCGAAGCGGGGGGTTGCGTCCGGATTGGCGATCTTCTCGATGAAGGCGCTCTTGTCGATCGGCGCGAACAGGCCGGAGCGCTTCAAGTCGGCGGTGACGATCTGGGAAATCTGCGCGCCAAGTGCGTCGCCGCCCTGGAAATCGGTGATGGCGATCGGCAACGGCTCGACATTGCCCTTGTTGACGTTGAGTTCGACCAGCGCCCAGGCAGGCATCGAAACGATGGCCGTCATGCCCAGCGCCATGGCTGCAATCGTCAGGAGCGGCTTGAGGATTGATTTCATGTCTTCTCGCTTCTCATACTGATCTTCGGATATCAGGGCCTAGAGGCCGAGCATCTCCCTTGGGTCGAATGTGACCCGGATGTCGTTCCAGATGTCCTGCTTGCCGGCGGGAACCTGCAGGCCGGCCATGTCGCATTTCTGAACCGCGCGCACCGCGCTCTCGTCGAACTGCCTGTTGCCGCTCGACGTTTCAACGGAAGGACGGCCGTCGAGCTTGCCGGAGGTGTTCAGGTTGAAACGGACGACGACGACGAAATTCTCCGAACCTTCAAGCCCGGCTGGCAAGGTCCAGCAACCGCCGAGCTGGCTTTCCAGGGCGCCCTGCTCCGACTTCGACAGCTTCTGGCCCTGATCCTTGTCGCCGCCGAGCGACGCTTGCTGCGTCGAGCGCTTGGCGCCGCCGCCGGACGGCTTCTGCTTGTCGAGCAGCGCCGAAATCTCGTTGGCGTTGAACTGCTTGTCGTCCGACTTTGGCTTGGACGAGGCTTCCTTGACTGGCTTGTCGGCATCCTTGCGTTCAGGCGCCTTGGCGCTTTCGGCCTGTGCCGGCTGCGGCTTCGGTCGGGCCTCCGGCGCGGGCGCCGAATTCGGCAACTGCGTCTCCTCGGTGGGCGGGTCCTTGGCTATGGCCTCGGCGACGGCGTCGGGCTTGACCTCGGGTGTCGGATCAATGGCGGCGGTCTTGTCCTGCGGCGGCGGTGTCGGCGCGGGCTTTGCCGGAGTGGGCTTCGGCTCGGTCTGCTTGACCGGCTCAGGCTTGACCTCTTCCTTGGGCGTCGGCGCTGGCGCCACTTCCGTCGCCGGAATGGGCTTGGGCTTTTCCTGCGGCTTCGGCACGTCGTCGGTCTTCGGGATTTCCTTCGGGGTCGGCGCTGGCGCCGGAGCCGAGGTCGTGTCGACGGGTTTCGGCTTGGCTTCAGGCGTTATCGGCTTGTCGGTGTCGACGCTGTTTTCGCCGACCTTCTGCGCATTCGGCACGATATCGGGACGCTGCGTCGGCAATGGCGCCGGCTTTTCATGCATGACGGCCTTCTTGTCGCCCTGCAGGGTCTGCGCAATGGCTTCCATCGGCACGATGTCGACCGCGACGGACTCGACATCGGCGGACGGAAGCGCGGCCGGCGCCGACAGGGTGAACAGGCCGAAGGCCAGCACCGCCGTATGCAAGATCACCGATGTGGTGAGGCCGGTCCTCATCGTGCGTCTATTGATCCTGTTCCTGCAGTGAAACCAGGCCGATGTTCTTGTAGCCAGCGGCCGAAATGCGAGCCATCACCTTCATCGCCGTGCCGTAGTCGGTCGACTTGTCGCCGCGGATGAAGATGCGCTCTTCATAGCCGGTCTTCGAGATCGCCTGCAGCTTGGCCACCAGTTCCTCGATCGGAATCTCGGTTTCCTGCAGGAAGATCTTGCCGGTCGCATCGATCGAGACGGTGATCGGCTGGGTGTCGGCATTCATCGCCTTGGCCTGCGTGTCGGGCAGGTCGATCGGCACGCCGACCGTCAGCATTGGCGCCGCGACCATGAAGATGATCAGCAGCACCAGCATCACGTCGACCATCGGCGTGACGTTGATTTCCGACATCAACGCGTGATGGCGGCCGCGCCGCCTGTGGCCGCGCCCGCCGCGTCCTCCGCCCATGCCTACAGACATTCCCATGATCGTCCCTCAGGCCTTCGGCGCGACTTTTTCATCGATTTGGCGCGAGAGTATGGCGGAGAACTCGTCGGAGAACCCCTCCATGCGCACGGCGATCTTGCTCGCATCCGATGACAGCTTGTTATAGGCGATGACCGCCGGAATGGCGGCAAGCAGGCCGATGGCCGTTGCCAGCAGCGCCTCGGCGATGCCGGGCGCGACCACCGCGAGACTGGTGTTCTTTGAGCCGGCGATGGCCTGGAACGAGGTCATGATGCCGATGACAGTGCCGAACAGGCCGATGAAAGGTGCCGCCGAGCCGGTGGTGGCGAGAAAGCCGAGGCGGCCCTCCAGCTTTTCCATCTCACGGGTCAGCGCCAGGTCCATGGCCTTGTCGATGCGGGTCTGCAGGCCGAGCGGCGACTTGGCGCCTTTCTCGAAACTCTTCTTCCATTCGCGCATGGCGGCGACGAAGATGGCGCCCATGCCTGTCGTCTTGCGGTCGGCAAGAGTGCGGTAGAGTTCCTCCAGCGACTGCCCCGACCAGAAAACCTGCTCGAAGCGGTTCAGCGCCAAGCGCATGCGGCCGTAGGCAACCAGCTTGTCGACGATGATCGCCCAGGTCCACACCGAAGCGCAGAGCAGCCCGATCATGACCAGCTTGACCACCCAGCTGGCCTGCATGAACAAGGCCCAAATCGACAATTGCGCGCCCGGTTCGGCGAGTGCGATATTTTCCATCGTTACGTCCTTAAGATTTTCCGGGCGAAGCTGGCGGCTGGCCCATGGCATCCCTTGTGGTCGGTTCGCACGAAGCTACCGGACACCCCAAACCGTGCCGTTAGCGGCCTTTTCGGGGCAAATATTGGTGAAAGGAAGGCGCTCGATAACGCCAATCTTCCCCAATCTCTTCATGAACCGTTATGGTTAAGGATGGGTTAGTCCATAAGGCGCGGCGCATTGCCGCGCCCCCGGCACCGCGCCGGCGAAGTCAGCACGCTATCCGTCCAATCAGTCTTGGGGAAAGACCTTGGGCATGAACGCCGCCATCCATTCCCTGGGAAAACGCCTCGGCCGGCCATTCTCGCCGATGATCGCCGCCTCGACCTTGGCCTCGACCAGCACCTCGTCGCCGCGCTTGAGCTGCTGCGCCATGAAGATGCGCGCGCCGGAAATGGTCTCGGTGCGGGTATCGATGGTCAGGATGTCATCGATACGGGCGGGGATGCGGAAGTCGATCTCCATGCGGCGCACCACCCACACGATCTTCTCGCCGTGCTTGCCGTCGGCGAGTTCGGTGTGATGCACGCCGGTGAGCCTGAGATAGTCGGAGCGGCCGCGCTCGAGGAATTCCAGATAGCGCGCGTGATAGACGACGCCCGAGAAATCGGTATCGGCATAATAGACCCGCGCCATCAGCCGGTGGCCGAACTCGGTCAGCGCACCGGAAAGCCCTGCCTGCAATGCCGCGGATTCACCATGATCGCCCATTGCGCTTCCTTTTTGGATGCCGACGCGGCAGGTATTTTTCGGCGCATGAACCCGATGGCACTGTTGACGACGATGATCAAGAGCTTGATGGCGGTCGTGCTGGCGCTGGCCGCTTCTACACTGTCGGGTGGGGCGGCGACCTTCTCCATGAAGCGCGGTCTCAATCTCGACCAGTGGGTCACCTGGCCCGGCGAGGACCAGTGGGGTGATGGCAAGGCCATCCTGCCCTACCCGGAATGGCGCAAATTCCTCAACGAGGACGACCTCAAGGCGCTGAAGGATGCCGGCTTCGATTTCCTGCGCATGCCGGTCGATCCGTCGCCTTTTCTCTCGGACAAGACAACGGACCTTCGTGACCAACTCTATGCCAGCGTGCTGGACTCGGCGCGCATGATCAATCGCGCCGGACTGAAGGTCATCGTCGACATGCACCTGATCCCGGCCGGCGGCGGCCGCAAGATCGGCATGGGCGAGGTGATGGACGACCCCGCGACCTTCGACCGCTATGTCGAGGTGGCTCGCGGCATGGCGCGCAAGCTGGCCGCCGAAGATCCCGAAAAGGTCGCTTTCGAACCGATGAACGAGCCGATCGTCGATTGCGACAGCGACGGCACCAGCCTGTGGCCCGACCGCCAGCGCAAGCTGTTCGCGGCGGCGCGCGCCTCGGCGACGAAACTGACGCTGATCCTGACCGGAGCTTGCTATTCCGCTGCTTCGTCTCTGGAAAAGATCGACCCGAAGACGATCCCCGACGACAACGTCATCTGGACCTTCCACTCCTACGACCCGTTCCTGCTCACCCATCAGGGCGCGACCTGGGCCGGCGACTTCATTCCCTATGTGACCGGCCTGCCCTATCCTTTGACCGCGGTGCCGAAGGCGCAGCTTGATGTGACGCTGGACACCATCCGCGCCCGGATCAAGGCCGAGGCGCCGTGGACACGGCAGAATGGCCTGCTTGCCTATCTCGACGAGCAGGTCGCCAGCATGGACAGCGCCGACAAGCTGCTTGGCCTGATGGATGCGCCGTTCAAGGCTGTCGAGGCTTGGGCGAAGGCCAACGGCATCAAGCCGGAAGACATCACGCTGGGCGAGTTCGGCATGATCCGCCAGGAGTATGGCAATGCCTATGTGGTGCCGGCCGAATATCGGGCCGCCTATGTCAGGGACATGATCGCTCGGGCCGAAGCGCATGGCTTCTCATGGTCGGTGTGGAGCTATGGCGGGGCTTTCGGCATCGTCGACGCATTCAATGGCGACAAGGCCGAGCCTGACGTGCTGGACGCAATCCGAAGCCTGCCATGACCCGAAGCCTGCCATGACGCGCCGGTCAGCCGAGGTCTATCTGCAGGATTTCCGGGCGCATTCCGAAACGGATCGGCAAATTGCTGAAGCCAAGCCCGCCCGAGACGATGAGGTTGCGGTCGTTCTCGACGACATGGCCATAGGCGTAGCGATTGCCGAACTGGGATGGCACGATCGGCGAATAGCCGAACAGCCGCACCTGCCCGCCATGGGTGTGTCCCGATAGCGTCAGCGACACACGCCACGGCACTTTTGGAAAAATGTCCGGTTCGTGCGCCAGCAGGATGACGGGCGCGGCGTCGCTGATTTTGGCCAGCGTGCCGTCGAGATCGTCCAATCCCCTGGGAGGCTCGTGCTTCTTTTTCGGCAACAGCGCCAACTGATCGGCGAGGCCCGCGATCCAGACGCCATGTCCGTCCTTTTCCAGACGCACGGCGTCGTTCTCCAGCACCGGGATGCCGGCTTTCTCCAGAGCCTTGCGCGCGATCGTCGGGCCGACTTCGGCACGCTGCGCAAAGCCGTCGGCCCACCAGTCGTGATTGCCGAGGATCGACACCACGCCGAGCGGCGCCTTGAGGCCCGACAGGGCGCCAGCCCATTCCGGCGGCGTCACCCTTTGCGACACCAGGCGCATGCCGGCTATGTAGTCGCCGAGCAGCACGATCAGGTCCGGCTGCAAGGCATTCGCCTCTTCGGCAAGCGAAGCGATCCGCTCCGGCGTCATCCATGGCCGGCAGGCATGGATGTCGGCGAGCGCGACGACGCGCAGCTTCAATCCGGCCGGCCAATGCGGTGGCGTCAGCGCATAGCGCTTCACATGCGTCAGCAGCATCGGCTCGATACCGACGGCGTAGGCGCTGAAGGAGGCGACCGACAGGAACGACCCGCCGATAAAGCGCAGGAACCCGCGTCTGGTTATCATCAAGTGGCTCCGGCACCTCATTTCGGCATGCGCTGCTACATGTCGCCCAAAAGCGATCTCGGTTTTGGTTGGACGACATGCATGGATGCAGCGAACCCGACAAAATCCAGCAATACGCCGGTAAGCCGGCGAAGATGAGGAGAATTTGCGCAGGCCCGTTCACTGATGCTTGATCGCTAGTCCGCGAAAGCCGCGCCTGATCGCTTGCGTGGCTATTCTTCCTGGAACAGATTGATCTGCTGCTGTGCCAAATCCTTCGGCGCATCGAGGCCGAGATGGCGCCAGGCATTGGCGGTCAGCATGCGTCCGCGTGGTGTGCGCTGGATGAACCCCTGCTGGATCAGATAGGGCTCGATGATGTCCTCGATGGCATCGCGCGGCTCGGACAGGCCGGCGGCGATGGTCTCGATGCCGACCGGACCGCCGCCGAAATTACGGGCGATCATGCTGAGATAGCGGCGGTCGAGGGCGTCGAGGCCAAGCGCGTCGACTTCGAGCCGGGTCAAGGCCTCGTCGGCGATCAGGCGGTCGACATGGCCGTCGCCGGCCACCGAGGCGAAATCGCGCACGCGCCGCAGCAGCCGTCCGGCAATGCGTGGCGTGCCGCGCGCGCGCCGCGCGATTTCCAGCGCACCGTCGTCGCCGAGTGGCATCTGCAGGATGCGCGCGCCGCGCCGCACGATCTGCTCCAACTCCTCGACGGTGTAGAAGTTGAGCCGCACCGGGATGCCGAAGCGGTCGCGCAGCGGATTGGTGAGCAGGCCGAGCCGCGTGGTGGCGGCGACCAGCGTGAAGTGCGCTAGGTCGATCTTCACCGAACGCGCCGCCGGACCCTCGCCGATGATCAGGTCGAGCTGGAAATCCTCCATCGCCGGATAAAGGATTTCCTCCACCGCCGGGTTGAGCCTGTGGATCTCGTCGATGAACAGCACGTCGCCTTCTTCGAGATTGGTAAGCAATGCCGCGAGATCGCCGGCCTTGGCGATGACCGGCCCGGAGGTCGAGCGGAAATTGACACCGAGTTCGCGCGCCATGATCTGCGCCAGCGTCGTCTTGCCCAGCCCCGGCGGTCCGACGAACAGCACATGGTCGAGCGCTTCCTTGCGGCCCTTGGCGGCCTCTATGAAGACCTTGAGATTGGCCCGCACCGCCGCTTGGCCGACGAAATCGTCAAGCGTTTGCGGCCGCAGGGTCTGCTCGGCATCCTCGCCGCGCTTTTCCGGTGCAATGAGGCGGGGGGAAAGGCTCATGGGACCTTCCTTGCACAGGGCAGCGCCCCGGACAAGCGATGGCTCACCGTGCCAGTTCCTTCAACCCAAAACGGATCAGTTTGGACGCATCGGCGCCCTCGCCCGCCGTCTTCAGCGCTGCTGACACCGCATTGGCGGCGGTGTCGCGGGAATAGCCGAGATTGACCAGCGCCGAGACGGCGTCGGTGATCGGCGCCGGCGCTACGCCTTCGCCGAGTTCCTGCTTGAGCCCAATGGTGCCGGTGGCGGTGCCCGCATAGGCCGGCGCCTTGGCCTTCAATTCGGTGACGATGCGCTCGGCCACCTTCTTGCCGACGCCGGGCGCGCGGGAAACCATGGCGATGTCGCGCAGTGCAATGGCATTGGCAAGGTCAGCCGGCGCCAGCGTCGACAGGATGGCCAGCGCCACCTTGGCGCCGACACCCGGCACATTGTTCATCAGCAGCCGAAACCATTCGCGCTCGAGCTGCGACTGGAAACCATAGAGCCGGATCATGTCCTCTCGCACATAGGTCTCGATGAACAGCACCACCGCTTCGCCAGGCGAAGGCAGCGCGGCAAGCGTGCGGGTCGAGCAGTACGCGACGTAGCCGACGCCGTGGATATCGACGAGACAATGGTCTTCGTCGACCTCGTCGAGCGTACCCTTGAGCTTGCCTATCATGCCAGATCTTTCATGGGAGATAAGCCCCTCATGGGTGCGTTTCCGGAGAGATGATATCGAGATCGGGGAAATAACTGCGATAGCGCGCGGCGTCGCGGGTCAAAAGACGATGTCCGGCAACAGCCGCATGAGCACCAATAAAGAAATCAGGCAAGGTGCGTTCCCGAACGCCACCGGCCCGGCGATAGCGGGAATGCGTGACGCCCGCAAGGAATGCCGCGTCCCAAGGTACAAGTTCGCGATCCATTTCGAGCATGTCGACGGCTCTTCGAAGCGCCGTCTCCGTCGGGATCAGCGGCGCGAGCTCAGACCAGACGATTGTATTGACGACCAATGCGCCGTCGCTACGGCATGAAACGATTGCAGACGCTGACCATTCCGTCAGCGGCCCGGTTGGCCCCCAAACGTCGATGAGGACATTGGTGTCAATCAACGTCGAGATCTTCACGCGGGCCTCTCAACCACTCCATGTAAGCGTCGGCGGTCATGCCTCCCAGATCCAGTGTGCCCGCCATGCCGTGGAGAATATTCCTGAACCTGCGCGCGACTTCTTCATCGGACAGGTTTTCATTGACGGCAACGAGCCGAGCCCCTTCCTCGGTGGCCACGAACTCAACCTCGGAGCCCGGTCCGATGCCCAGATGGTCCCTTATCGGCTTGGGGATTGTGACTTGGCCCTTGGTGGTCACGCGCACGGTAATACCTCTAGGGTATTACTACGCGCGCAGCGTGAACAAGTCAAGAACATTGCTATTCGGCAAGCGCCATTCGGTAAGCGGCACTTTGCCGGTGATGCACGTGACAAATCGCGATGGCCAGCGCGTCGGCGGCATGTTCGGTGTCGAAGATCGCTTTCGGCAACAGCACCTTCACCATCATGTGGATCTGCTTCTTGTCGCCGTGACCGACGCCGATCACCGCTTTCTTCACCGCGTTCGGCGCATATTCGGCGACGACGAGGCCGGCGCGCGCCGGCACCAGCATGGCGATGCCGCGCGCCTGGCCGAGCTTCAGCGTCGCAACGGCATCCTTGTTGACGAAGGTCTGTTCGACCGCGGCTTCATGCGGCATCGCCTGGTGCAGGATGTCGGCAAGCCCGTCATGCAGCTGGCAGAGCCGCGTCGCCAGCGCCGCCTTGTCCTCCGAGCGCACGGTGCCCGCAGCAACAAAGCGCAAGGAATTGCCGAGGCTCTCGACGATGCCCCAGCCGGTGCGCCTGAGCCCCGGATCGATCCCGATGATGCGAATCGCGTCCCCCATGCCGTGAGTGTACCTCCGGCGGACAGCGATGCCAGCGAAAAGTGGACAAACCGGAAACGCTCAGCCAACCGGGAGGCCTCGACGTTTCTCAGTTGCGGGCGAAAGCCGTGTTGAGCAGGCTGATCTGGTCCGACACCGGATTGGGCCGGCGGGCCACGGGCTGCATGTCGACCACGGCGCCTGCGCCATAGATCTCTTCGTCCATTCGGCGCACCAATGCCTGCAGGCGCAACGACCGGTTGACGAGATCGAGAAAGTCGGTCGGCAGTTCGGCCCAGCCGGCCGCCTCGTCATGGGCGGAAGCGGTGTCGAGACGCACCTTGGATTTTTCCGAAGCGACCTGATCGCGCGTCATCTCGCCGGAATTCGCCGCACGCTGCAAAAGCAGCCACGAGGCAACCTGCATCAGCCTGGTGGTCAGCCGCATCGATTCGGCCGCGTAGAGCGTGGCCGCCAGCCGCGACAGTTTCTTGGCCTCTGCCCGGCCCTTGCCGTCGAGATACTCCGCCGCCTGTTCGACCAGGCCCATGCCTTCCTGGTAAAGCGGTTTGAAGGAGTGCGAAAACACCCGGCGTTCCGCCAGCTTGACGGTTTTCGCAATGCCCTTCGAAGGCTCGTTCATTGATACGCCCCTGCACTTGCGACCGGCCGATTCGGCTCTCTGCCGATACACCCGTGACCCTATAAAACTGAAGCTTGAAAATGCGCTTCGTCCGGGGTGAAGGCAAGCACATGTTTAACAGAAGGTTAACGGAGTTCGGCCGTGCGGAATGCCGCCTGGGTGCGGACAAAAAAAGAGCCGCGGATAAGGCGGCTCTCAGGAGTTTAACAGGGAGGCGTCAAACAAAGTGGCTCCAACCACTCGGTAAGAATCCAGATCACTGGATGGACATAGTAAACGCCTGTAAAGCTTAATGAACCCTTAACGGCTCTGATGTTTTTTTACCCAACACCGTGCTCCTGTGCCGTAACAACACAGCCGCACCGGCTGGGTTTCAGCCTTCACTCAGGCTTTTTTCCACACCACCGGCAAGGCGATGAAGGCAAACAGCAGCATGCCTGCGTAGAAGCCGATCGAAGATATCCCCAGCAACGGCTCGATCCCCGGATTTCCGGCAAGCAGTATATAAAGGCCGATCATCAGCCCGATGCCGCTGATTGCCGTCAGCCAGAA
The DNA here is from genome assembly GCF_006440715.1 of Mesorhizobium sp. B2-7-3. NCBI lineage: Bacteria > Pseudomonadati > Pseudomonadota > Alphaproteobacteria > Hyphomicrobiales > Phyllobacteriaceae > Mesorhizobium > Mesorhizobium sp. B2-7-3. The sequence continues at coordinate 67,079 of NZ_VFTY01000002.1, read as the reverse complement.
ATGGACAAGGGCCAGCGTCTTTTGCCCGGCAGCCGGAAACAGGTGGTAAAAGAACGCGAAAACCGCCGACATCAGCCAACCGGCCACCATCGTGTGGGCGTGGGTCGGCATCTGGCCGTGGTCTTCACTGATTGCCATGTGGATGCCGAGCGCCATGCCGCACAGCGCGTAGATGATCGCCAGCGTGAAGAAATTCCGTGCTACCCCTTGCATATTAGTCCCCCGAATTGCCTTTTCCCAAGCTGGGAATGGATTGATCGTCAGGCGAACGCTGTCGCCGCCGGACTCCGGCTTCGGCACTAGCATCGGCAGTGTTTCCGGACGATGTCGCCCCCCGACGCTGCCGACGATAGCAGAAAACCGGGCGGTGGGTTCATCATATTAGTTTCTCCTTTCGTTAGCCGGCAGCCTGAAACACAGCCGGTTTTTCCACGACATCGTCCTGAAACAGCCGCGCCGCTAAACGCTGCGGCATCGAAGCGGCGGGCGGGCAATGGCGCGGCCTCGCCAGCAACCATTGGACATCGGGGAGAAAGCCATGGATTGGTATTCCATCATCAAATTGCTGCACATCCTTTCGGCGATGCTTTGGGTCGGCGGCGGCTTCACGCTGATGGTGCTGGCGACGCTGGCGGATCGCGCCGGCAACATCCAGGGAACGCTGCAGGCGATGCGCGCCACTGGCGAACTGGGCAACCGCTTCTTCGCTCCGATGTCGATGCTGACATTGGTCTTCGGATTGATCATGTGCTCGTTCTGGGTCGGCTTCTCCGATCTCTGGGTCCTGATCGGGCTTGCCGGCTACGCCACGACCTTCTGCATCGGCATGTTCGTCTTTAAGCCGACCGCCGACCGCATGGGCGCGATGATCGCCAGGGATGGCGTGACGCCTGCGGCACTTGGCTATGGACATCGCATCCTGCGGGCGGCGCGCTTCGACTATGCGGTCATGCTCATCATCATCACCGACATGGTTCTGAAGCCTACCCTGCACGACGTCGGGATTCTCGCCGGCATGGTGGTGGTCCTTGCCGCCGGTGCCACAATGGCGCTCAGCCGGCCAAGACGCATGGTGCCCAGCGCCGCCTGACGCGGCTGGAGCGCTACATGATGCCGGCGATCCCGTCCCACAGAAGCTTCACTGCCACGACCGCCACGGTCGCATAGGTGAAGGGATAAAAAATTTCTGGCCGCATCCGCCGCACCAGCCAGGCACCGGCGATGGTCGACAGTGGCGCCAGCGGCATCAGCACGGCGGACGCCGTCAGATTGGCGGTGTCGAACTGGCCGAGCGCGAAATACGGGATGAGTTTCAGCGCGTTGGTAGCGGCGAAGAAGATCGCTGCCGTGCCCGACAACACCTTGGGGTCGAGCCGGATCGGCAAGGCATAGACCTGGAAGGGCGGGCCGCCGACATGGGCGACGAAGCTGGTGAAGCCTGCGACCGTGCCCCATATGGCCGCGGCCACGCGATTAGGTGCGGCCGCATGGTCGGAACCATGACGAAATTGCAGGTAAAGCCAGCGCAGCACGAAGATGATGGCAACGGCGCCGACGATGAGCCGCACCGCTTCCTCGGTGACCAGTGCCGCCGTCAGCCAGCCAAGCCCGATGCCCACGATGGCGCCCGGCATCATGTCGACCAGCATCTTGCGGTCGTACACGCCCCACCATGTCCACACCGAGACGATGTCCATCAGGCACAGGATGGGCAGCAGGATGGCGGCCGCTTGAACCGGCGGCATGGTCAGCGCCATCAGCGGCACGCCGACGAAACCAACCGCGCCGCCGAAGCCGCCCTTGGACAGGCCGACCAGGATGACCGCCGGAATGGCGGCCGCGTAGAACCACGGATCGAGAAGCAGGCCTGACATGAGGAGGAACTGATCTGGAGGGAAAGCGCGTCGACGCCTGAATAGCCCACAATCTTGAGTCGAGCGACAGCAAAAGCAACCCGCGCGCCTCGCCATGCCCCTATTCTATCGGCACGCCGAAACCAGCAGGAACATCGGCCGCTCGAGTTCTTCCGCCAGGTCCGGTCTGGCCGCGATCTGCGCGTCGGTCGGATGGAATTCCTCGACATGCTCGATTGTGAAACCCGTGCGGATCAGGGTGTTGAGCGTGGTCCCGATGGTGCGGTGATGTTTCACCACCCCCTTGGCCAGCCAGTTGGTCTTGCGCGGCCCTTCCACCAGATACTGGTCGACAGGCCAGGTCCTTTTCCCCTCCCCATCGATCGACCAGCCCGGATTGGTCGGCGCCATGTAGATCGGATGCTCGGTCGAGAAGACGAAATGGCCGCCGGGCGACAGGGCTTCGTGCACGGTCCCGAACAGGCGCTGAATGTCTTCGACGTAATGCAAGGCGAGCGAACTGTAGGCGAGGTCGAAGCCGCCTTGCGGCAGGCTGAGCTGGTCGAGGTCGGCTCTCTCGTAGGTGATGCCGGTGTCCGGGCCGGCCGCTCTCGCACGGGCCAGCATCTTTTCCGACAGGTCCAGCCCAAGGACTTCCCTCGCCCCATTTTCATGTGCCCAGCGGCAGAACCAGCCAAAGCCGCAGCCGAGGTCGACGACCCTCAGGCCACCGACATCGGGCAGCATCGCGCGCAACGCCGGCCACTCGGCGGCACCATCCAGGCCTTCGACGGAGCGGCCAAGCTGGCTGTAGCCCGCGAAAAAATCGGGTTGATCGTAAATGTTCTGCGCCATCTTTTTCTGGCTCCTCGGACAATCATCCGGCGGAAGACTGATATTTGGTGGACTGGCTGCGCCTTTCCACCACTGCCATGCCCTGTCAAGCCTACGAGGCCGTCGGCAATCCTAGTGGCGGCGGTCGCCGCCGGATCGGCTGTGCCTTGATAATGGCGGTGCTGGTCTCGGCCTTGTCGGCGATGCGATCGAGAATGCCGTCGAGGTCGCCGATCGAGCGCACGAACAGCCGGGCGACGAAGCAGTCGTCGCCGGTCACCTTGTCGCATTCGCCAAACGCCTCAATCTCCTCGATCAATTTCTGAACGATGTGCAGCTTGCCCGGCAGAGGCTTGATCCGCACGATCGCCTGCAGCGTATAGCCGAGCGCCAGCGGATCGATCTCGACGGTGAACGCCCGGATGACGCCGCGCTCCTCGAGGCGCCGCAGCCGCTCCGAAACGCTCGGCGACGATAGCCCGACCTGGGCCGCCAGATCCTTCAGCGAGGTTCGCGCATCCCTGACCAGGATTTCCAGCAGATTTCGGTCCAAATCATCCAGCATCTTCTATTTCCCGCGGATTTCGGGCGGATACCTAATTTAATTAGGCAATCCCGTCATATCACCTTTTCTAGGACCTGGATAGCTCAGACCTCTCATGAGATTATGCCGCCTCAACGGGTTCAGAGGCTTATTATGAACGATACGGTACGAGGCACGGTCGAAATGTCGGCCGCAATGGCGATCCTGGGAACGATCGGCTGGTTCGTCATCATGTCCGGTCAGCCGATCATGGATGTCGTGTTCTGGCGCTGCGCGTTCGGCGCGCTGACGCTGCTCTTCATCTGCGCTTCGCTTGGATTACTGCGCAACAGGCTGTCGTTGCGCGTCATCGGCCTTGCCGCGCTTGGGGGTGCGGCGATCGTCATCAACTGGCTGCTCTTGTTCAGCGCCTTCTCGCGCGCGTCGATCTCGATCGCCACCGCCGTCTACAACACGCAGCCTTTCATGCTGGTCGGCTTCGGCGCGCTCTTGTTCGCCGAGCGGCTGACATTGACCAAGCTGACATGGCTGGCAATCGCCTTCGCCGGCATGCTGCTGATCGTCGCCGCTGCTCCCGATGCCGCTGATGTCGGCACGAACTATTTCGCCGGCATCCTGATGGCCCTGGCCGCCGCCTTTTTCTGGGCCGTCGCGGCAATCGTCACCAAGAAGCTCAAGGGCACGCCACCGCATCTGATCGCGCTGATTCAGGTCTGCGTCGGCGTCGTCATGCTCGCGCCCTTCGCCAATCTCGCGCATCTCCCCGGCGATCCATGGAGCTGGGCCATGCTGGCAACGCTCGGCATCGTCCACACCGGCCTGATGTACATCCTTATGTACGGCGCCATCCAGAAGCTGCCGACGCATCTGCAGGGGTCGCTGTCCTTCATTTATCCGGTCGTTGCCATCCTGGTCGATGTCACCGCCTTCGGCCACCGGCTGCACCTCAGTCAGGTCGCCGGCGCCGCCGCCATCCTGATCGCGGCCGCGGGCATGAACCTCGGCTGGACATTGTGGAAACCGAGACCGGCCGCCGCGAGCCCCGAGCCGATCAGGTAAGGCGACGCGCCGGCTGCCCGGCGGATCAAAAATCGCGATCCGGCTGCCCGCCTGTTCAAAGCGGGCAGTTTGCTCTATGCCGCAATCCAACCATCTTCGCCCGGCATAGGCGAAACCCGGGATCGAAGAACCATGAATGACGCAACGCCCCCCAACCGCTGCCGCATCGTGCTGATCGCGCCGTCCGGCGTACCGGCGGATCGGATCACGGCCGCTTTCGACGGCGGCGATGTCGCCTCGCTGATCCTGCCCGAGAACGGCATGGACGAGGCCTCCTTCCAGGCCTTCGCCGAGCGTATCGTGCCGGTCGCGCAGGCCGCCGGAGTGGCCGTCATTATCGCTGGCGACACCCGCATCGCGGGCCGCGTCCAGGCCGACGGCATCCATGTCGAGGTCTCCAAGGCCGAACTCGCCGAGACGATCGAACATTTCCAGGCGAAAATGACGGTCGGCGCCGGCGGCGCCAAGACGCGTGACGACGCGCTCGAACTTGGCGAAGCCCGGCCCGACTATATTTTCTTCGGCCGGTTCGGCTACGACAACAAGCCCGAGCCGCATCCGCGCAACCTGTCATTGGGGCAGTGGTGGGCGCAGATGATCCAGATCCCCTGCATCGTCGAGGCCGGTTCCGATCTTGCCTCTGTCGAAACCGTGGCCGCCACCGGCGCCGAATTCGTCGCGCTGTCGAGCGCCGTGTTCGCCGACGGCGTTGATCCGAAGGTGGCGATCGCCTGGGCCAATGCGCTGCTCGACGAAACAGCGCCGCGCCTCGAGGACTGACGTGTTCCTGGCAAGGCTTTCTCTTCAGGCCCTGCTCGCGGCGGTGATGATCCAGGCCGCCGCCGCCGAAACCATACCCTTGCCGCAGCCCAAGCCTGAAACCGGCGTGCACACCGACAAGCCTATCGAAAAGCAGCTGCCGCAGCCCGCCACTACATCGGAACCCGCGCCGTTGCCGTCGGCCGACAGCGTCAATCCCGACCGCTTTGGTGCCAAGCCGACGGACGCTGCCTATGGTGCCTTCCAGCGTGGTCTCTACAAGACCGCCTATAATCTGGCGCTCGTCCGTGCGCAGAATGGCGATCCGGCGGCGCAGACGCTGGTGGCCGAGATCCTGTCGCGTGGGTTGGGCGTGCCGTTGAACGCGGCCGAGGCCGCGAAATGGTACGCGCTTGCCGCCGAGCAGGGTGTGCCGGAATCGCAGTTCCAATATGCGTTGATGCTGCTCGACGGCCGCTACGTCAAGAAGGACGCGAAGGAAGCCTATGCCCTGATGCAGGCCGCCGCCGAGGCCGGCAACCAGCTTGCGCAGTTCAATTTCGCGCAGATGCTGGTCCAGCAGGATCCCGGCAACGCCGGCCTGGCCAAGGCGGTTTCCTACTATGAGCGCGCCGCCGCGACCGGTCTTGCCGACGCGCAGTACGCCATGTCGCAGATCTATGCCAACGGCGTCGGCGGCAAGCCGCGCGACGATGCACAGGCACGGCGGCTGCTGGCGCAGGCCGCCCGTCAGAACTACGACACCGCGCAGATCGATCTCGCCGCCTGGATGATCGAGGGCCGCGGCGGCGCGCGTGACCTGAAATCGGCCTTCGGCTGGACGAAGCAAGCCGCCGAAGGCGGCAATGTCGCGGCGCAGAACCGGCTGGCAAAACTCTATATGCAAGGCATCGGCACCGATCCCGACCTCGTGCTCGCCGGCGCCTGGTACATCGTCGCCCGCCGCGCCGGCCTCATCGATCAGCAGATGGACGATTTCCTGCAAGGGCTGAGCGACGACCAGACCAAGCAGGCCCTGCAGAAGGCCAACCGCCTGCCCTGATGGCGGTAGGCGGAACCGGCCCCGTTGCTCAGCCGCAACCCGCCCTCCCTTGCCTCTCCGGGCGATTTGTGGTCTTGGAGCCTTAAATCGCCTGTCACGGCGAACATCCCATACCAATGGCCCCGCCGTTGGCAGCATCCCGGATCCCATCATCATGGCCAAGATCAATGGCAACGAAATCCGCCCCGGCTACGTCATCGAACACGATGGCGGCCTCTGGGTGGCGGTCAGGACCAACACCGTCAAGCCCGGCAAGGGCGGCGCCTACAACCAGGTTGAGCTGAAGAACCTCATCAACGGCACCAAGCTCAACGAGCGCTTCCGTTCGGCCGAGACGGTCGAGCAGATCCGGCTAGACCTGAAGGACTTTTCCTTCCTCTACGAGCAGGACGACGCGCTGGTGTTCATGGACACCCAAAGCTATGAGCAGCTCGAACTGAACAAGGATTTCGTCGGCGACCGCGCCGCGTTCCTGCAGGACGGCATGATGGTGACGGTTCAGCTCTACGAGGAGCGGCCGATCGGCATTTCGCTGCCCGATTACGTGACGCTGACCATCACCGAGGCGGATCCCGTGGTGAGGGGCCAGACGGCGGCATCCTCCTACAAGCCGGCGGTGCTGGAAAATGGCATTCGCGTGCTGGTGCCGCCCTTCATCGGCGCCGGCGAACGCATCATCGTCGACACCAACGAAATCACTTACGTGCGCCGCGCCGACTGATGCATGCATGTCGCCCGGAAGTGGCCCCGGTTTGGGTCACCGGCATGCATCGAGACAGAATTTAAAGCGCCGGACCAGGAAGAAGCACTATGGCACGCTCAGCCCTCCTCAACGTCATGGTTCAGGCCGCAATGAAGGCCGGCCGCTCGCTGTCGCGCGACTTCGGCGAGGTCCAGAACCTGCAAGTCTCGATGAAGGGCCCCGGCGACTATGTCAGCCAGGCCGACCGCAAGGCCGAGGACATCGTTTTCGCCGAACTGTCGAAGGCACGTCCTGGCTACGGCTTCCTGATGGAAGAGCGCGGCGCCATCGCCGGCGATGACAGCCAGCACCGCTGGATCGTCGACCCGCTCGACGGCACCACCAATTTCCTGCACGGCATCCCGCTGTTCGCCGTCTCGATCGCGCTCGAGCGCCAGGGCCAGATCGTGGCTGGCGTGGTCTACAATCCCGCCATGGACGAGCTCTACACCACCGAGCGCGGCGGCGGCGCCTTCATGAATGATCGCCGCCTGCGCGTTGCCGGCCGTACCAAGCTTGTCGACACGGTGATCGGCTGCGGCGTGCCGCATCTCGGCCGGGGCCATCACGGCAATTTCCTGGTCGAACTGCGCAACGTCATGGCCGAGGTCTCCGGCGTCCGCCGCATGGGGTCCGCCTCGCTCGATCTTGCCTATGTCGCCGCCGGCCGCATGGACGGCTTCTGGGAAGTGGGCCTGTCGGCTTGGGACATGGCCGCCGGCCTGCTCTTGATCCGCGAAGCGGGCGGCTTCGCCTCCGACATGGATGGCGGACAGGACATGCTGGACACCGGCACGGTCGTCGCCGGCAACGAGATCATCCAGCGCGCATTGCTGAAGACGGTGAAAAAGCCGCTCCCGCCGCGCTGAAGCAATTCCGGGAAAAATGTTCGCGGTTTTGCATCTGGCATTGCGTCAAGGCAAAGCGCGCAGTCGTAAAACCGCAAACAAAGCTTGAAATACTGTCCGTCGGTTGCCCAGATATGGGGTGATGCAGGACGATAGATGACCAGTACCCCGCCAAAGATCGAGATCCCCTTCATCGGACGCTGGCACTATTCGCGCGCCGAGATGATCCCGACGGGATCGTCCATGCTGTCGGGATCGTGCTGGCGATCGCGGCCGGTTCGGCACTGCTGGCGCTCGCCGCCTTCCGGGTCGGGCCTGGCGAATATATCGCCGCCGCCTTCTATGTCGTGTCGCTGCTCACCGTGCTCTCGGTATCGCTGACCTACAATCTGTGGCCGGTGACCTCGCCCGCGAAATGGATCCTGCGGCGCTTCGATCATGCCGCGATCTATCTGTTGATCGCCGCCACCTACACACCCTTTCTCGCCCAGTTGGGAAACTCTGCGCTGGCGCGCTGGATGATCGTCCTGGTCTGGGCCGCGGCCGCAACGGGCATTGCCATCAAGGTGTTTTTCCCCGGCCGTTTTGACAGGCTGGCGATCGTCTTCTATCTCGCCATCGGCTGGAGCGGCATCGTTCTCGTCAAGCCGCTCGTCGAGACGCTGCCGACCACGTCGATCGTGCTCATCGTCGCCGGTGGCGTCGTCTATTCCTGCGGCGTGATTTTCTTCGCCTGGAAGGCGCTGCGCTTCCACAACGCACTGTGGCACGGCTTCGTCGTCACTGGCGCCGGCCTGCATTTGGCGGCCATGGTCGACTGCCTCGTCATCAACCGCCTCTGATGCGCCGGCTCCAAAGGGCGCCTGTGGCAATATTGCCAAGCGCCATTCAATTTGGTCATAATTCCGTTTAGAGTTGCCAACTACGTGATCGGCGGCAGCGGCATCGGAAACGGGGCACGGATGGCTTTTCTCAGATCCTTCGGCATGGGCAGGCGCTCCGACGTGCTGATCTACGACCCGCATAAACTGTCCAGTCCGCAGGTCTTCCTGCTGACCATGGTCATCTTCCTGGCCATCGTCGCTTTCATCGCCGCCATCCTGACCCGCCAGGTCACCACCGCTTTCGTCACCAACCCCGGCCTTAACGGCCTGATCGTCGGCGTGCTCGTCGTCGGTATCCTGCTGGCCTTCACGCAGGTCGGGCGGCTGTTTCGCGAGGTCCGCTGGGTCAACTCTTTCCGGGCCGGCTCCGAAACCACCGAACCGGTGCTGCTGGCGCCGATGAAGGCGATGATCGGCCGTTCCTCGTCGATGGCCTTTTCGACCTCATCGATGCGCACAATGCTCGATTCCATCGCCACCCGCCTCGACGAAAGCCGCGACACCTCGCGCTACCTTGTGGGCCTTTTGGTGTTCCTCGGCCTGCTTGGCACTTTCTGGGGTCTGCTGAATACGATCGGCTCGATCCGCGAGACCATCGAATCGCTCGATCCCGGCACGGGTGACGCCGCCGCGGTGCTCGATTCGCTGAAACAGGGCCTGTCGGCGCCGCTGGCCGGCATGGGCACAGCCTTCTCGTCCTCGCTGTTCGGCCTGTCCGGCTCGCTCGTGCTCGGCTTCCTCGACTTGCAGGCCGGCCGCGCCCAGACGCGCTTCTACACCGAGCTCGAGAACTGGCTGTCCTCGGTCACGGATCTGTCGTCCGACATCGTCGTTTCCGACCCGGCCAAGGCCGACTCTTCCGACGAGATCCGCGTCCTGTCGGAGCGGCTGCGCAGCATGCAGGAGAATGGCGGCGGCTCCAACCCGCGCGTCGCCACCGCCATGGCCAATCTCGCCGACGGCATTTCCGGCTTGGTCAAGAACATGCGCTCCGAACAGCAGATCATGCGCGACTGGGTCGAAGCCCAGTCGGACGAACAAAAAGCGATGCGCAACACGCTGGAAAAGATCGCCGACGCGCTGAAGAAGCCCGGGGTGCACTAGCATGGCGCTTGCCAGGGGCCGGCGTACCGATCGCCGCATCGACTATTGGCCGGGCTTCGTCGACGCGCTGTCGACGCTGCTGCTCGCCATCATGTTCCTGCTCACCGTCTTCGTGTTGGCGCAGTTCCTGCTCGGGCGCGAAATCTCCGGCAAGGACACGGCGCTGTCGCGCCTCAATTCGCAGATCAACGAACTGACCCAGCTTCTGGCGCTGGAGCGCTCGACGGCACAGGACAAGGACGATTCGCTGGCCAACCTGCAGGCGTCGCTGTCGGCGGCGGAGGCGGAGAAGAGCCGGCTCGAACAGTTGCTGGCGCAAGGTGCGGGTGCCGGCGACGCCGCCAACCAGCGAGCCGCGGCGCTGGGCGGCGAACTGGACAGCCAGCGCCAGATCAGCCAGCAGGCGCTGAGCCAGGTCGAGATCCTCAACCAGCAGATCGCGGCATTGCGCAAGCAGATCGGCGCGCTCGAGGATGCCCTCAACGTCTCCGAAACGCGCGACCGCGATTCTAACACCAAGATCGCCGATCTCGGCCGTCGCCTGAACGTGGCGCTGGCGCAGCGTGTGCAGGAGCTGAACCGCTACCGCTCCGATTTCTTCGGACGTCTGCGCGAAATCCTAGCCGATCGCGAGAACATCCGCATCGTCGGCGACCGCTTCGTGTTCCAGTCGGAAGTTCTGTTCCCGACCGGATCCGAAGTGATCAACGATGCCGGCAAGGTCGAGATGAAGAAGCTCGCCGACGCCATCATCGAACTGCAGAAAGAGATCCCGCCGGAGATCAACTGGGTGCTGCGCGTCGACGGCCACACCGACAACAAACCGCTGTCCGGCACCGGCCGTTATCGCGACAATTGGGAACTGTCGACGGCGCGCTCGACCTCGGTGGTCAAGTTCCTGATCGAGAATGGCGTGCCGGCCAACCGGCTCGTCGCCGCCGGCTTCGGGGAATTCCAGCCGCTCGATCCCGCCGACACCGAAGAGGCGCGCAACAAGAACCGCCGCATTGAACTGAAGCTCACCGAACGTTGATCCATCATCACGCGAACTCACGCGAAATTGTTCGCCGGCTCAACTCTAGGGCGCAGGCATCCGCCGGCAAGGCCTGAAAAGATTATCTTTTTTTAATTACACTTCGCGCCGAAGCGCTCCTAGCTTGCTGCGCAGGGCCGAGAACCGCCGGCGATGCCTCCCATCGCGACGCGACGGGACTGGACGACCCAAAATGGCCGGAAGGCGAGGCGGCGCGGCCGCTCTCCCTTCCCAGCAGGAGGAAGCGCACCATGCGCTCATCAGCATCTCTCAAGACTGCAACGCTTGCCGCAATTCTCATTGCCGTCCCGCTCGCCGGCGCCTATGCCGCGGGCCACCACAAGGGTGCTCTCGACGCGACCGCCCCCACCGACATGGCAGGCCCCCGTGTCGAGGCGCTCGTTCAGCAGGTCCAGGGTGTTCATCAGGGCATCGTCGACGCCAGGCAAGCCAACCACATCACTCCGGCCGTCGCGGAGCGCCTGGAAATGCGCACCGCCCGTATCAGTCAGGTCGCCGAGAGGATAGCCGCGTCGGATCACGGCAGGATCCCGGCCGCGCAATACCATGACCTGCTGCGCCGGCTCGACAATGTGGATCAACGCCTGATGATCGACACCGGCAGCGGTTTCCTGATGGGTGATGGCGCCGACGGCGGAAACTATCCGAACGGCTGAGGCTATTCCGGCCTGGAAACCTCCTCGGGGAAGGGACCCATTGACGCCTTCGGGACCCCAATCCCGCTGGCGTCCTTTTTCTTTCCTTACCAGCCCATCCTGCCTACCAACCGAGCCAGGCCGCGACCAGGGCGACCACCGCCGGCACGGTCTGGATGTACAGGATCTTGCGGCCGACCGTCGCCGCGCCATAGAGACCGGCAATGGTCACGCACAACAGGAAGAAGACCTCGACCTGGAAACCGGCGGCGCCGAGGTAAAGCCCCCAGATCAGGCCGGCGGCGAGAAAGCCGTTATAGAGACCCTGATTGGCGGCGAGCACTTTGGAGGCACCGGCGAATTCCGGCGTCAGGCGGAATGTCTTGTGCCCGCGCGGCGTGTCCCAAAGCACCATCTCGAGATAGACGATGTAGACATGGATCAAGGCCACCAGCCCGACCAGGATGTTGCCGATCATTCTGCTCCCCCTTCATCCGTCGCCGGCAGCATTTCATGCCCAACCTCGCTTGCGCAAGCTGCATCTGCCGGATGGCATCCGAGGGTTGCCAATGCTTTTGCGTTGGTGTCTTTTCGCCCCGTCCTCAATCACGGAAGCCGCTATGTCTTTTCACAAACTCGACGATCTCGGCCACAAGCTCGAAGCGCTTGAGCATGCGCTGGCCATCCTCGGCGCCGATGAGGCGACCCACATGGCCGTCGGTGGTGGCGAGAAGCGCGCCGAGGCGATGGCGGCCCTTGCCGGCATGTATCACACCAGGGCGACCGCGCCGGAAATATCGGACTGGATCGCCGCGGCCGAAGGCGAGGCATTGGACGATGAGCAGCGGGCGGCTCTCGCCGAGCTGCGGCGGCAATACACCAACCTGACCTGCCTGCCGGTCCAATTCGTCGAGCGCCAGACGACGGCGCGCATGCGCTGCGAGCAATTGTGGCGTGCCCTGCGCGCCAAGAACGATTGGGCGGGTTTTCAGCCGGCGCTCGAAGGCGTGGTGGCGCTGGTGCGCGACGAGGCGGCCCTGCGCTCCGATGTTCTCGGCCTCGCTCCCTATGACGCGCTGATGGAACAATACGATCCCGGCAATCGCACGGCCGACATTACGCCCGTCTTCGCCGACCTCAAGGCCTTCCTCAAGGGCTTCGTGCCGGAGGCGCTGGCGATCCAGGAAGCGCGGCTGCGCAAGCATCCGCTGAAACCGCTTTCGGGTACCTATGCCATCGACCGGCAGCGCGAACTCGGCCTTGCCATGATGGCGGCGGTCGGTTTCGACCTGACGCACGGCTCATTGTCGGTATCGCACCATCCGTTCTGCGGCGGCGTGCCCAGCGACGTGCGCATCACCACGCGCTACAAGACCTCGGATTTCCTGTCGGCGCTGATGGGCGTGCTGCACGAGACCGGTCATGCGCTCTACGAACAGAACTTGCCCAAGGCGTGGGCGCACTGGCCGCTCGGCAAGGCCCGCGGCATGGCCGTGCATGAGAGCCAGAGCCTGTTCGTCGAAAAGCAGATCGGCCGCAATCCTGCCTTCTGGCGCTGGGCGCTGCCGGTGGTGGAGAAGCATCTCGGCGAAGCCTGGTCGCTCGACGATATCCTGCCGCATGTGCATCGTGTCGAACGTGGCCTGATCCGCGTCGACGCCGACGAGGTGACCTATCCCTTGCACGTCATCCTTCGCTACGAACTGGAGCAGGAGCTTGTTTCGGCCAGCCTCGAAGTGGCTGATTTGCCCGAAGCCTGGGATGCCAGGATGCGCGACTATCTTGGTCTCTCGACCATCGACAACCCCGCCGACGGGCCGATGCAGGACGTCCATTGGCCGGGTGCCGCCTTCGGTTATTTCCCGTCCTATACGCTGGGCGCGATGATGGCGGCGCAGCAATGGGCCGCGCTGACGCGCGAGCATCCTTCAGCCGACGAAGATCTTGCAAAGGGGAATTTCGAGGCGATCAACGATTGGCGCCGCGAGAAAATCTGGTCGCAGGGGTCGCGCTGGTCGACGCCGGACCTGCTTGAGCGCGCCACCGGCGAGAAGCTCAACGCCACGTACTTCGTCAACCATTTGAGGCAGCGCTACGGCGGCTGAGATGCCGCCTGGGACGACAATTGTCCTTACGCCGAGGCGAACTGAACCTACTACTCCGCCGCGCCCCTGAAGGCGCTGGCGCCGGTCTCGAACTGCAGCTTGGCGAGCCTGGCATAGATGCCGCCCTTGGCGACCAGGCTCTGATGCGTGCCTTCCTCGACGATGCGGCCGCCATCCATCACCAGGATCCTGTTGGCCTTCAGCACCGTCGCCAGCCGGTGGGCGATGACGATGGTGGTGCGCCCCCGCATCAGCCGCTCGAGCGCGGTCTGCACCAGTGTCTCGCTTTCGGCGTCGAGGGCCGAGGTGGCCTCGTCGAGCAGCAGGATCGGCGCGTCGCGCAGGATGGCACGTGCAATCGCCACACGCTGGCGCTGGCCGCCGGACAGCGTCACGCCACGCTCGCCGACCTGGCTGTCATAGCCGTTCTCGAGCCTAAGGATAAACTCGTCGGCCAGTGCGTCCTTGGCCGCGGCCTCGATCTCGGCCTCGCTGGCGCCTGGCCGGCCGAAGCCGATATTGTCGCGCGCGCTCGCCGCGAAGATGGTGACGTCCTGCGGCACGATGGCGATGCGCTGCCTGACCGAAACGGGATCGGCTTCGCGCACGTCGACGCTATCGACCAGGATCTTGCCTGTCTCGGGATCGTAGAAGCGCAGGATCAGCGAGAACACCGTGCTCTTGCCGGCACCCGAGGGGCCGACGATGGCGACCGTCTCGCCGGGCATGACTTGAAAACTCAGGCCGTGGACGGCGGCGCGATCGGGCCTCGCCGGATAGGAGAAGGACACATTCTCGAAGATGATCGCGCCCTTGGCAACCGCCGGCAGCGGCTTCGGATCGACCGGCGCCTGGATCGCCGGCGTCTCGGCCAGAATCTCGGTCAGCCGTTCGGCGGCACCTGCGGCTTGCGCGAGTTCGCCCCAGACTTCCGACAGCGCGCCGAGCGCGCCAGCGGCGAACACCGAATAAAGGAGGAATTGGCCAAGCGTGCCAGGCGATATCGTGCCGTCGAGCACGTCGCGCGAGCCGAACCACAGCACCGCCACGACCGAGGAGAAAATGGTGAAGATGGCAAAGAAGGTGAGGAAGGAGCGCGCGAAGATCGAAGCGCGCGCTGCCTCGAAGGCCGCTTCCACCGCGCCCGAGAATCGTCCGGTGACCAGTCTCTCATTGGTGAAGGCCTGCAGCGTGCGCACCGCGCCGATCTGCTCGCTGGCATAGGCCGTCGCGTCGGCAAGCGTGTCCTGGGCCTGCCTTGACTTGCGCCGCACCGAGCGGCCGAAGGCGACCAGCGGCAGCACGATCACGGGTATCGCCGCAATGACCAGGCCGGAGAGTTTCGGGCTGGTGACGACCATCATGCCCACCGCGCCGAGGCCGAGGATGACGTTGCGCAGCGCCACCGAAGCCGTTGCGCCTACCGCCGACTTGACCTGCGTGGTGTCTGCGGCGAGCCGCGACACGATTTCCCCCGACTGGGCGGTGTCGAAGAAGGCCGGCGACAGCGTCGTCACATGGGCAAAGACATCGCGCCTGATATCGGCGACGACGCGCTCGCCGAGCGTGATGACGAAATAGTAACGGCCGGCCGACGCCGCGGCCAGCACGGCGGCCATCGCCACGAGGGCGCCGAAATATTCGGCGATGAAGGTGGTGCTGGCCGACGAGAAACCGTGGTCGATCATGCGCCGGACAGCCAGCGGCAGTGCCAATGTCGTTGCCGCCGCGATGGCCAGTGAGATAAGGGCGCCGATGACCAGCGTGCGATATCCGGCGATATACGGAAACAGGCGCCTGAGCGGCTTGAGCGAGCGTCGGCGCTCGTCTGCGCTGCTTGATTGCGCCATCTGGGTGTTTCCTCTAGCCACTTCAGCCTATGCGCCTCAATATGCGCTTGCCGCGGCCTTGTGATTCAATTCCGGCTGATGTATAGGCACGCCGACCGTTTTAGAAGCCGTGGCTCCTCAATAGCTGCGGCTTCGAGTTTTAAAAAGAGGCGCATCGACGCAGGCTTATGCCCGTCCGCCGCGCCGGCAAGCCAGGAACAGAGCCATGAAGAGCGCAATCCATCCCGACTACCACACCATCAAGGTCGTCATGACCGACGGCACCGAATACACGACCCGTTCGACCTGGGGCAAGGAAGGCGATACGATGAACCTCGATATCGACCCGACCACCCACCCGGCCTGGACCGGCGGCCAGCAGACCCTGCTCGACCGCGGCGGCCGCTTGTCGAAGTTCAAGAAGCGTTTCGAAGGTTTCGGCCTCTAAAGCGAAGAGCTTTTTCGCGGATCAAGAGCCCGCCCTTGTGGCGGGTTTTTTGTTGCTTGGCCGAAGGCTGGGTCTTCGGCCCTTATTCGTCCAGCAATTCCCTGAGTGCCATGCGCTTGTAGGCCGCGACCAGCCTGTCGCCCTCCTGCCTGTCGACCGAGATCGCCAGCCGCATGGCCGCCTCGCCCATCTGCCACACCAAGAATGCCGTCGTGTCGAGCGCCACCGGATCGGCATCGGGCCGCAGGCGCTTGAGTACCGCGATCAGAAATTCCGCGTTCGCGCGGCTGTCGGCGAGTTCGAGCTGGCGCAGCGCCTTGTCGGCCTGCGTGCCCGACCAGATGTCGCGCATCACCGGCTCGGCCAGGAACAGCTCGTAGTAAATATCGACCAGCTCCGAGAAAGCCTGCCGCAGGCCTTTGGCGTCGCTGACATCCCTGAGTGCCGCCGAGATACAAGCCTGGCTTTCCGCTGTGTAGCGTTCGGCCAGCGCCCAGACGATCGCCCTCTTGTCCGGAAAGAACTGGTAGAGCGAGCCGATCGACACCCCAGCCCGCTCCGCCACCTCGCCCATGCGCATGGCGTCGCTGCCTTGTTCGGCAATCAGCGCCGAGGCGGCGGCCAGCATGCGCTCGACCCGCTCGCGGCTGCGCTGCTGGCTTGGCGCCCGGCGCGGCGGACCGATCCGCTCATTGGTTTGCGTGCCTTCCATCACCGTCTCCAACAAACGCGCCCGGCAAAATCGCCGGGAACGACTTGACTTACAAAATACGAGGGTTTATCACGTTTTGCAAATGTGAGGCATGCTCATATTTTTTAGAGAGCAAACCGCCGCAACCGGCGTCCGGAGCAACTGAGATGATCAAGCTTCTTCCAACCCTCACCTTCATTGCCGCGATCGGCGCGGGCGTCGTCGGTGGCGTATTCTTCGCCTTTTCCAACTTCGTCATGGCGGCCCTTGCCCGGCTGCCCGTCCCGGCGGGCATCGCAGCGATGAATTCGATCAACGTCACGGTGATCACCCCGACCTTCATGACAGCGCTGTTTGGCACCGGCCTCATCTGCCTCGTTCTCATTGCCGCCGCTCTCTTGGGCTGGAGCCAGTCCGGCTCGTACTGGTTACTGGCCGGCGCGGTGATCTATCTGGTCGGCAACCCTATCGTGACCATGGTCTTCAACGTGCCGCTCAACGATGCTCTCGCCGCCGTCGACCCGGCCAGCAGCAACGGCGCTGCCGTGTGGGCGAACCATCTGAGCCAATGGGTGATGTGGAACCACGTCCGCACCGTCACCGCCATCGTGGCGATGGCGTGCTTTATCTTCGCATTGCTCTGAAGAGGTCTAACGAGACGCAAAAAACTCCGCTCAGGCGAGGTCTTTCTGCGTGTCACCCTTGTGGCCTTTGCGGTCGGCGTGACCGAGATCCCGATCCGGATCGATCACGTCGCGGACCAGCTGCTTGAGTTTGGCCGCGTCAGGAAAGCCGCCGTCGCGCTTGCGGTCCCAGACCAGCACATCGTTACAGGAGATGGTGAAGATGCCGCCGGTGCCCGGCACCAGCGTCACCTCGCCGAGATCGGTACCGAAGGTGGACAGCAGCTCCTGCGCCATCCAGCCGGCACGCAACAGCCACTGGCATTGGGTGCAGTAGGTAATGCGGATGGCCGGCAACTGAGCTTTGCTCATATCGGACGACCTTCGCTCACGCCGCGCTGAGCTTCGCCATCGTCTCGTCGTCGACTTCAAAGTTGGCGTAGACGCTTTGCACGTCGTCATCATCCTCGAGCGTGGCAACCAGCTTCATCAGCGATTGCGCCCGCTCTTCGTCGACGGGGACATTGTTCTGCGGCTTCCAGATCGCCTTGACCGATTCGGCCTCGCCGAGCGAGGTTTCAAGCGCCTTAGACACCTCGCCGAGAGTCTCGAAGGAGCAATAGATCGTGTGGCCTTCCTCGTCCGATTCGACATCGTCGGCGCCGGCTTCGATCGCCGCATCCATGATCTTGTCGGCGCTGCCGGCCGAGGCCGGATAGTAGATTTCGCCGGCGCGGTCCCACATGAACGACACCGATCCGGTTTCGCCGAGCGCGCCGCCGGCCTTGGTGAAGGCGGCGCGCACATTGGACGCCGAACGGTTGCGGTTGTCGGTCAGCGCCTCGACGATCACGGCGACGCCACCAGGCCCATACCCTTCGTAGCGCACCGCTTCGTAGTTTTCGGCGTCGCCCATCGAGGCCTTGTTGATGGCGCGCTGGATGTTGTCCTTGGGCATCGACACCGCCTTGGCGTTCTGGATCGCCAGGCGCAGGCGCGGGTTCATCGATGGGTCCGGCGTTCCGCTCTTGGCGGCGACGGTGATTTCGCGCGCCAGCTTGGAAAACATTTTCGACCGCACCGCGTCCTGACGGCCCTTGCGGTGCATGATGTTCTTGAACTGTGAATGGCCAGCCATGGCACCCCTGTCGTGTTCGGCTAGAGCGTCTTGCCGCGAGATGCGTCATCTCGCCTTTGCAAAAGGCTCGAACTCAATTTCAGAGCGTCCCGATGCGTCCGGGTGAACGTACGGCGCCCTGTGTCGGAATGGCCGGCTTATAGATAAATCGGCTCAATTCGTCCAGCCGCGCCGCGTTGCCGGGGCACTCGGCATGCGGCGGCCCGGCAAGCAGGCTGTCCTACCCTTCCAGATCGGACTTCAGCCGGTCAATGATGCTGAGCGCATGGCCGGCATACTGGCTGATCCAGCGGTCGTGAATCTGCTTGATTGGCAACGCATTGAGATGGTTCCAGCGCTCGCGTCCGTCGCGGCGCGCGACGATCAGGTCCGCCTCCTCCAGCACCTTGAGATGCAGCATGACCGTGCAGCGGTCGATGTCGGGAAAGGCTTCGCACAGCATGCCGGTGGTCTTTGGCTCGTCTTTCAACCGATCCAGCATTTCGCGCCGGCGCGGATGCGCCAGCGCCTTGAAAACATGGTCGTCCTGCGATCGGCTTGACATGTTATGTTTATATAACATATTGTTGGCTCGTTCAAGCAAGGAGCTGTGGATATGTCTCTTGGATTCAGCGTTTCAGGGCGCATCGGCAAACCGGTCTCCGAAGTCTTCGACGCGGTCGTCAACCCGAAGAAACTGAGCGGCTATTTCACCACCATCGGCGGTGCCAGCGCGCCATTGGTCGCCGGTTCGGGTGTCGTCTGGTGGGGCAAGGTGCCGGTCGAGGTCGACGAAGTGGTCAAGGACAGCCGCATCGTGCTGCGCTGGGATGCCACCGACGCCGACGGCAAGCCCGCCTACAAGACCCGCATCGAGATGAATTTCGAGCCGCTCGACGATGGCGGCACCTTCGTCACCATCGCCGAGAGCGGCTGGCAGGAAGGCGCGGTCGGTCTGAAGAAGTCCTACCTGAATTGCGAGGGCTGGTCGCAGATGCTGGCCTGCATGAAGGCCTATGTCGAATACGGCATCAATCTGCGCGACGGCTATTACCGCAGCGAGATGAAGGGCGAACCCGCCAGCGAAAACAACATTTGAAAAACGGAGCCCAGTCATGACCGCGAAGATCACCGGCGGCATCAACATCGCCATGAAGGTGCCATCGCACCAGTACGAAGCGACGATCGCCTTCTACCGCGATGTCGTCGGCCTCAAGCCTTTCACAGCCAAGGCGCCGGCCATCGGCTTCGAGCTCGGCCCCAACAGGCTTTGGATCGACGAGGCGCCGACGATGAGCCAGGCCGAGATCTGGCTGGAGCTTTTCACGCGGGATTTTCCGGGCGCCGCGGATCATCTGGCCAAGGCGGGAATTGTGCGTTGCGATGCCGTCGAGCCCTTGGACGCAGGTTTCCGAGGTGGTTGGATCACCAATCCGGCCGGCATCATCCATATGGTGCGCGAACCCGACGCCTGGTGAGGGCGTATTCGAAAGGAGATCGCCATGGAAATCCGTGAGACACCGACAGCCGAAGCCGCCATGCTGATCCGGCGGCCGGTCGCTGAGGTTTTCGAAGCCGTCGTCGATCCGGCGATCACGACCAAATTCTGGTTCACCCATGGCAGCGGCCGGCTTGATGGCGGCAAACCGGTTCAGTGGGAGTGGCGCATGCATGGGGTCTCGACGACAGTCGAGGTCAGCGAGATCGTCAGGGACAAGAAGATCGTCATGACGTGGAGCGATCCGCCGACCACGGTGGTCTGGACCTTCACCGAAATGCCTGGCGAAGCGACATTCCTCGAGGTCCACAATTTCGGCTTTGCCGGCAATGGCGACGAGCAGGTGAAACAAGCGGTCGGCTCAACCGACGGCTTTGCGCTTGTGCTCGCCGGCGCCAAGGCCTGGCTGGAACAGGGCCTGACGCTCGGCTTGATGGGTGACCGCCATCCGAAGGGTGTTCCGGGGCACTAGGCTCGCCCCGGCCGACCAGTATCAGTGGCCGTCGCCGGTTTTCGCTTTCTTGCGCCGCCGCGCCAGCATGTTGAGCCCCTCGACCAGCGCCGAAAAACCCATCGCCGCATAGATGTAGCCCTTGGGCACATGATAGCCCATGCCGTCGGCGATCAGCGTCATGCCGATCATCAGCAGGAAGCCCAGCGCCAGCATGACGATGCTCGGGTTCTTGGCGATGAAGTCCGCCAGCGGTCCGGCCGCCAGCATCATCACGGTCACGGCCGCGATGACCGCGATATACATGATGGCGATCTCGTCGGTCATGCCGACGGCGGTGATGATGGAATCGATGGAGAAGACGAGGTCGAGCAGCAGGATCTGGAAGATCGCGCCGGCAAGCGAGATCTTGAGCGTTTCGCCTAGCATCGTGTCCTGATGGTCGTCGGGATCGACCGTGTGATGGATCTCCTTGGTCGCCTTCCACACCAGGAACAGACCGCCGGCGATCAGGATCAGGTCGCGCCAGGAGAAGCCGTGGCCGAACGCCGTGAAGACCGGCGTCGTCAGTTGGACGATGACGGAAATGGTGGCGAGCAGCACCAGGCGCATGACCAGCGCCGCCGAGATGCCAAGACGCCGCGCGCGAGCTCTCTGCTCCACGGGCAGCTTGTTGGTGAGGATCGAGATGAAGATCAGGTTGTCGATGCCGAGCACGATCTCGAGCACCACCAGCGTCAGCAGCGCGACCCAGGCGGTCGGGTCGGAAACGAATTGAAAATGCGGCGCCAGGAATTCAATAAGCTGCATGGAGGTCGTCCCCTACGATCTAGAGCAGTGTCGCCGGCAATTAGGTACTGCGACCCCCTATATCAATGTCACGCCCAGAAGGTCGGAGCCGTTTCTTCCAGCCTTGGCCCGCGACGAAACGGCGCGATCTTTTCGGTCAGCCCCGTGCGGTCGGAAATATCGACGCCCACGCCGCACAATGTCGCCGGTCCCGTCGCTGCCTCGAAACGCCCTTTCGGCACTTTCGACAGGAACCGGTTGAGCGGTTCTTCCTTGTCCATGCCGAGCGAGGAATCATAGTCACCGCACATGCCGGCATCCGACAGGTACCCCGTGCCGCCATTGAGGATCTGGTGGTCGGCGGTGGGCTGGTGCGTGTGGGTGCCGACGACGAGACTGGCGCGGCCATCGACAAAATGCGCGAAGCACATTTTTTCCGAGGTTGCCTCGGCATGGAAGTCGATCACCACCGCATCCGCCTGCTCGCCGAGCGGACAGGCGGCAAGCTCGCGTTCGCCGGCCTGGAACGGGTCGTCGAGTTCCGGGTGCATGAACACCCGGCCCATAATGTTGGCGACCAGCACGCGCGCGCCGTTTTTGGCGATGTAGACACCGGAGCCGCGCCCGGGCGTGCCTTTGGGGAAATTGGAAGGCCGCAGGAACCGCTGCTCGCGCGGCGCGAAGGCCAGAGCGTCGCGTTGGTCCCAGACATGGTTGCCGGTGGTCACGACATCGCAGCCCGCCGCGATCGTCTCACGCAAGATCTCTTCGGTGATGCCGAAGCCGCCGGCCGCGTTCTCGCCGTTGACGATGACGAAATCGAGCTTGAAGTCGGAGATCAGGCCAGGCAGTTGTTCCCACACTGCGGTGCGGCCCGTCTTGCCGACCATGTCCCCGAGGAAAAGAAGTCGCATCTATGCCTGATCCCGAAAAGTTGCATGACTTTTCGGCAAAGATCATGCGTTTCAAAGAACTATCTACAATTTTGGCGCAAAGCGGCGCAACCCGCTCTCGGTGAGTATTTCCGGGATGACCACGTCATGGGGCTCGTCTGGAACTTGCGAAACTTCTTGGCAGTCGAAGGCGATGCCGATCAGCCGGGGCGCGAGCCCCTTGTCGATGAGCTTCGCGATCGCCCGGTCGTAATAGCCGGCGCCATAACCGATGCGGTGACCGCGCGCGTCGAAGGCGGCGAGCGGCACCAGCATGACCGAAGGATCGAGAACTTCGGCCTCGGCATGCGGCCCGACCGTGCCAAAGCCCATGTCGACGATCGGCGCGCCGCGAACCAGTTCGCGAAAGACGATGGTGGTCTTGTCGAGAATGGCAGGCAGGCAAAGCCGTGCGCCCTTCTCTCGCAAGGCGAACATCAGCGGCCTGACATCGACCTCCGAGCGCATCGGCCAGAAACCGGAGACGATCTGACCGGGCCCGATCTCCAGATGGTCGCGCGCCGTCTCCGCCATTTCGAGCGCAGCCTCCACCCGCCAGAATGCATCGAGGCCGTCGCGGCGGGCGAGTGCCTCGAGACGCAGCTTTTTCTTCAAGTCTTTGGGAGAGGTCATGCGGCCAAGGTAGAAAAGGTCAGAGCTGTGCGGGGTCTCAAGTGCGACGTTTTCCACCGCATCATCCACCAAGATGCGTGGACACGTTGCGACAAGTGACGATCCACACAACCGGTGGAGAGAGCGATCCCGGGAACCTACAAAGTAGGTGGGCGCCGTGTGAGAAAACCCACGGGTCTTCCCAGGGACAGCTCCCTAAGGATCGTTAAGGCCCCGGGGAAAATGTTCTCCTGCCGGGAAGCACAGACCGTCCTGCCCAATATAGGCCGCCGGTGGCTCAAGCGCCAGTGACACAGGCAGTCTCGGCGGCTTTATTCGCCCTCCGGCGCAACCCTTGCACAGCCGCGGCGGCATCCTTACGGTCGCGACTACCAACCGAGGAGCAAAAATGCGTTTCGAAGGCACGGCGGCCTATGTGGCCGACAAGGATCTGATGGTTGCGGTCAACGCGGCGATCGCGCTGGAGCGGCCCTTGCTGGTCAAGGGCGAGCCCGGCACCGGCAAGACGGAACTTGCCCGCCAGGTGGCGGCGGCACTCGGCCTCGAGCTGATCGAGTGGCACGTCAAATCGACGACGCGGGCGCAGCAAGGCCTCTACGAATACGATGCGGTGTCGCGGCTGCGCGACAGCCAGCTCGGCGATGTCAGGTTCAACGACATCAAGAACTACATCAAGCGCGGCAAGCTTTGGGAGGCATTCGCGGCCGACAAGAAGGTCGTGCTTCTGATCGACGAGATCGACAAGGCCGACATCGAATTCCCCAACGACCTGCTGCAGGAACTCGATCGGATGGAGTTCTTCGTCTACGAGACCGCAGAGACCATCCGTGCCGCCGTTCGCCCGATCGTCATCATCACTTCCAACAACGAGAAGGAGTTGCCGGACGCTTTCCTGCGCCGCTGCTTCTTCCACTACATCCGCTTTCCCGACGTCGACACGCTGCACAGAATCGTTGACGTGCACTATCCTGGCATCAAGCAGAACCTGGTGCGCGCGGCCCTCACCCAGTTCTATGAAATCCGCGACGTGCCAGGCTTGAAGAAGAAGCCATCGACCTCCGAGGCGCTCGACTGGATCCGCCTGCTGGTCGCCGACGACATTGCGCCGGAGGATTTGCGCGCCGACCCCAAGAACGCATTGCCCAGACTGCATGGCGCCCTGTTGAAGAACGAGCAGGACGTGCATCTGTTCGAGCGGCTGGCCTTCATGGCGAGAAGACAGCAATAGGGCAGCAGCAGCGCTTTCCCCGGCTGTGGACCGTTGCCGCGGGCCAAAGAGAAGGTCAGCTTCGGCCAGAACCCTTCGGAGGAGATAAAAATGTCTGAGATCGTTGTCCGCCCGCTCGCGCAATCCGACCACGCCGACTGGCACCGCCTGTGGACCGATTATCTGACCTTCTACGAAACCAAGCTGCCGGAAGAGGTCTATGCCATCACCTGGAAGCGGTTATTCACCGAAGGCGAGTTCGAGCCGAAGGGTTTTATCGCCACATCGGACGGCAAGGCCGTGGGCCTCACCCATTATCTCTACCACCGCTCCGGCTGGTCCGAGAAAAACAACTGCTACCTGCAGGATCTGTTCGCCGACCCGGATGTGCGCGGAAAGGGCATCGGCGCGGCCCTCATCGAGGCGGTGAAGCAGGAGGCCGGCAAAATCGGCGTGAAGAACGTCTACTGGATGACGCACGAAACCAATGCCACCGCCCGCAAGCTCTACGACCATGTCGCGCGCAGGACGGGCTTTATCGAGTATGATTTGCTGTAACCGGCCATGTTCATCCCCTTCTTCCTCGAGCTGAAGGCAGCGCGCGTTCCCGTCTCGCTCAGGGAATACCTCTCTCTGCTGGAGGGGCTGGACGCCGGGCTGGTCGATTACGACGTCGAGGGTTTTTATTATCTCGCCCGTGCCGCTTTGGTGAAGGACGAACGCCATATCGACCGCTTCGACCAGGTCTTCGCGCATGTCTTCAAGGGCGTCGAGGCACTGGGCGGGCCGGATGCGGTCGACGTCGCCAATATTCCCGAGGAATGGCTGCGCCGGCTCGCCGAAAAGCACCTGACCGAGGAAGAGAAAAAGCTGGTCGAGGCGCTGGGCGGTTTCGACAGGCTGATGGAGACGCTGAAGCAGCGGCTCGAGGAACAGAAGGGCCGCCACCAGGGCGGTTCGAAATGGATCGGCACCGGCGGCACCTCTCCCTTCGGCGCCTATGGCTACAACCCCGAAGGCGTGCGCATCGGCCAGAACGAAAGCCGCAACCGTCGCGCGGTGAAAGTCTGGGACAAGCGCGAGTTCCGGAATTTCGACGATGCCGTCGAACTCGGCACCCGCAACGTCAAGATCGCGCTGAAGCGCCTGCGCCGCTGGGTGCGTGAGGGCGCCGAGGAAGAGCTCGACCTGCCCGGCACCATCCACGCCACCGCCGAGCACGGCTATCTCGACGTCAAGACACGGCCCGAGCGCCGCAACGCGGTAAAGCTCCTGATGTTCTTCGATGTCGGCGGCTCGATGGACGATCATATCAAAAGCGTCGAGGAGCTATTTTCGGCCGCCCGCGCCGAATTCCGACAGCTCGAATATTTCTATTTCCACAACTGCCTCTACGAAGGCGTGTGGAAGGACAATCGCCGCCGCCATGCCGAGACGATTTCGACCCTCGACCTCATTCATAAATATGGCGCCGACTATAAGGTCATCGTCGTCGGCGACGCCTCGATGAGCCCATACGAGATTGCTCACCCAGGCGGCTCGGTGGAACACTGGAACCCCGAGGCCGGAGCCGTCTGGCTCGGCCGGCTGCTGCGGCAATGGCCGAACGCGGTGTGGCTTAACCCCGAGAACGAGAAGAACTGGGGCTTTACCCATTCGATCGCGATAATCCGTGACATCTTCGACGGCCGCATGTTCCCGTTGACTCTGGCCGGACTGGAAGGCGCCACGAGGCAATTGTCGCGCAAACATTGAGATATCCGGAGCGGTCGGACTGGGCAGGTCTGTAACAAACCCCTATCTTGTTGCGAATACCCGGTTGCAACCAAGAACGAGCCGCCAAGGCTGAGGAGATCAAATGGACACGCACACTTACCCCGTCACCCGCACCGACGCCGAATGGCGCGCCCGGCTGACGCCGGAGCAATACGCCGTCATGCGCAACCATGGCACCGAGCGGCCGGGAAGCTGTGCCCTGCTGTACGAGAAGCGCGCCGGTACTTTTTCCTGCGTCGGCTGCGACCAGCCGCTGTTCCAATCCACGCTGAAATTCGAGAGCGGCACCGGCTGGCCGAGCTTCAACGATCCCGTGCCGGGCTCGGTCGAGAACACCGTCGATCGCAGCTACGGCATGGTCCGCACCGAATGCCATTGTGCCCGTTGCGGCAGCCATCTCGGCCATGTCTTCGAGGACGGCCCGCCGCCGACCGGCCTGCGCTACTGCATCAATGGCGTGGCGCTGAAATTCGAGCCGGCCGGCTGAACAACGCGTCGTGAATGCTTGCCAAGGGCGGCTCCGGCCGCCTTTTTCGTGCGGGCAGCTTCGTCAGACGACGATCGTGGCGATCAGCCAGAGCGCTGATCCCAGCATGAAGAGGGAAGCCCTGGCACCACCGGCCTTCTCAGCCGTGCGCCAGACCGCCAAAGCCAGGAAGATGCTGTAGGGCACCGGTGCGAAATGCACCGCAAGGACAAGGCCGAGCGGCATCTTCAGCCCAAGCAAGATCAGCGCCCCGGCAGACGACGCAATATTGATCGCGGTTCCGACAAGCATCATGTCGCGCCAGAACAGCCGGTCGATCGGCACCTCGCCAAGCCAACGCGAGCGGAAGAAATCCGCGATCACTTACCCCTGCCTCAGCACTTCGGTCACGGCGCACTCGACCCGCGAGCATTCCGTCACCAGCCAGTCGGTCATGGCAGGCCAGTTGTCCTCGGCAAAGCAGTTGACGCGCCACATCGAATTGATGCCAAGGCCTTCGCAGCTTTGTTCCGGCCTGAGCTTCAGCCTGTCTTCGATCGCTGGTCGGAACGGCTTCAGCCGCGACCAGCTTTGCGTGGCGCCGAACTTCTCGTTGCGGCCGAAGAAGACACCGACATGGTTCTGCGCCGGCGCGACATACATGGAAAGTACCAGAGCGAAATCGGGCAGTCCGCGCTGCCAGAACCAGGGTCCGCGTCGCGCCAGCCGGGCTCTTTCCTCCGGATGCCGTTCGGCAAACAGCGACCAGAAGCCGCGATGGCGGAATTCCGAGGCGCGGCGGCCGCCGAAGTCGAATTCGCTCATGGTTCGAACCGTATCTCCGGCAACCGCGTCGGGCACCGGCCGGTTAGTCTTACACCATGCCGAGGGCGGCCATGTATAGATCGAGGATGGCGTCCTCCTCCTGGCGCTCGGCCTGGTCCTTCTTGCGCAGACGGATGATGGTGCGGATTGCCTTGGTGTCGAAGCCGGTGCCCTTGGCTTCGGCGAAGACTTCCTTGATGTCGTCGGAGATCGTCTTCTTTTCTTCCTCGAGCCGCTCGATGCGCTCGATCAAGGCACGCAGCTGGCCGGCGGCAACAGTCTGGCTGGTCTCGGTGATATCGTCGGCCATGTTTTCTCCAAATCGGTTCCGCGCCGCGACTCGGGGAACGTGCCGCGACGAATTTCAGCGGTTCGATGCCCGACCGGAGCCGGCGGGTCAAGCCGTTATCGAACAGCTCGCCAAGGCCTGCCGTCATGAGCCGACAGCCTGCCCGTTCCTTGCGAGCTCTCAGTTGAAGGCGATCAGGAGATCCTTCGCATCGATCTGGTCGCCAGCCTTCACCAGCACCTCGGCGACCGTCCCGTCGCGCTCGGCGTGCAGCGCCGTCTCCATCTTCATCGCTTCGATGGAGAGCAGCACGTCGCCGGCCTTGACCGCCTGGCCGGCGGCGACCGAAAGTGCGGAGACCACACCCGGCATCGGCGCCCCGACATGCGCCTCGTTGCCGGGCTCCGCCTTGCGACGCGCCTTGGCCGCCGACGCGCCATGTGCGCGATCGGGCACCTTCACGCGCCGCGGCTGGCCGTTGAGCTCGAAGAACACCGTGACCATGCCCTTGTCGTCGACATCGCCGAACGCCTGGCAGCGCACGACCAAGGTCTTGCCCCTTTCGATGTCGACGAAAATCTCGTCTTCAGATTTCATGCCGTAGAAATAGGTCGGCGTCGGCAGAACGCTGACCGGGCCGTAGGTCTCCTGCGCGGCGACGAAGTCGGAAAACACCTTCGGATACATCAGCCACGAGGCGAACTCGTATTCCGACAGCTTGCGCTCGAGCTTGTCCTCGATCTCCTTGCGGCTCTTCTCGAGGTCGGCCGGCTTGAGCAATGAGCCGGGCCGCGCCGTGATCGGCTTGTCGCCCTTGAGTGCCTTCCTCTGCAACGCCTGCGGCCAGCCGCCAGGGGATTGGCCAAGATCGCCGCGCAGCATCGAAACCACCGAGTCCGGGAAGGCGATGTCGCGGGCCGGGTTCTCGACATCGGCAACGGTCAGGTCCTGGCTCACCATCATCAGCGCCATGTCGCCCACGACCTTGGAGGACGGCGTCACCTTGACGATGTCGCCGAACATCAGGTTGACGTCGTGATAGGTCTGCGCCACCTCGTGCCAGCGTGTCTCCAGCCCCAGCGAACGCGCCTGTTCCTTCAAATTGGTGAACTGCCCCCCCGGCATTTCGTGCAGATAGACCTCGGAAGCCGGGCCTTTCAGGTCGCTCTCGAAAGCAGCGTACTGATTGCGAACGGCTTCCCAGTAGAACGAGATCTTTCGGATCCATTGCGGGTCGAGGCCTGGATCGCGCTCGGTGCCTTTCAGCGCTTCGACGATTGAACCCAGGCACGGCTGCGAGGTGTTGCCGGAGAAGGCGTCCATCGCCGCGTCGATGGCGTCGACACCGCTTTCCACGGCCGCCAGCACGGTTGCCGCCGACAGACCCGATGTGTCGTGGGTGTGAAAATGGATCGGCAGGTCGGTCGCCTCGCGCAGCGCCTTGAACAGCACGCGGGCAGCACTCGGCTTCAACAGGCCGGCCATGTCCTTGACGGCGATGATATGGGCGCCGGCGGCCTGCAATTCCCTGGCGAGCCCGACATAGTATTTCAGGTCGTACTTGGCCCTCGCCGGATCGAGGATGTCGCCGGTATAGCACATCGCCGCTTCGATCAGCTTGCCCTCGGCGCCGACCGCGTCCATGGCGACGCGCATGTTCTCGACCCAGTTCAGGCAGTCGAAGACGCGGAACAGGTCGACGCCGCCCGACGCAGCCTGCTTGACGAAATGCTGCACGACATTGTCGGGATAATTGGTATAGCCGACGCCGTTGGCGCCGCGCAGCAGCATCTGCAGCAACAGGTTGGGGGCGGCTTCCCGCACCAGCGACAGCCGCTCCCATGGATCCTCGGTGAGGAAGCGCATGGCGACGTCGAAAGTGGCCCCACCCCAGCATTCGAGCGACAGCAACTGCGGCAAGGCACGCGCATAGGTGCCGGCGATGCCCGCAATGTCGTGCGTGCGCATGCGAGTGGCGAGCAGCGACTGGTGGCCGTCGCGCATCGTCGTGTCGGTGACCAGCACTTCCTTCTGCTCGCGCATCCAGGCGGCGAACTTTTCCGGCCCGAGCACGTCGAGCTTCTGCTTGCTGCCGCTCGGCACATTGCCGTTTAGATAGGGCACCACGGGCGGCGCCGCGTCGGCCTTTGGCGTCGGCCGGCCGCGCGTCTCGGGATGGCCGTTGACGCTGACGTCGGCCAGGTAGTTGAGCAGCTTGGTGGCGCGGTCCTGACGTTTGACCTGCTGGAACAGCTCCGGCGTCGTGTCGATGAACCTGGTCGTATAGGAATTGTCGGCGAAGCTCGGGTGATTGATGATCGCTTCGAGGAAGGTGAGGTTGGTGGCGACGCCACGGATGCGGAACTCGCGCAGCGCGCGGTTCATGCGGGCGATCGTCTCGGCCGGCGTCGGCGCCCAGGCCGTGACCTTCTCCAGCAGCGGATCGTAGAAGCGGGTGATGACCGCGCCGGAATAGGCCGTGCCGCCATCGAGGCGGATGCCGAAGCCGGTGGCGCCGCGATAGGCGGTGATGCGGCCGTAGTCCGGAATGAAATTGTGTTCGGGATCTTCCGTGGTGATGCGGCACTGCAAGGCATGGCCGTTCAGCCGGATATCCCTCTGCGCCGGCACACCCGATTCCGGCGTGCCGATGGCGAAACCGTCGAGGATGTGGATCTGCGCCTTCACAATGTCGATGCCGGTCACCATTTCGGTGACGGTGTGCTCGACCTGGATGCGCGGATTGACCTCGATGAAGTAGAACTTGCCGGTATCCGCGTCCTGCAGGAATTCGACGGTGCCAGCGCCGATATAGCTGGTCTCGCGCGCGATCTTCAGCGCGTAGCCGCAAAGCTCCTGGCGCAGGTCCTCGCTAAGATAGGGCGCCGGCGCGCGCTCGACGACCTTCTGGTTGCGGCGCTGGATCGAGCAGTCGCGCTCGAACAGGTGCACTGCATTGCCGTGTGTGTCGCCAAGCACCTGCACCTCGACATGGCGGGCGCGCTCGATCAGCTTTTCGAGATAGACCTCGTCCTTTCCGAAGGCGGCCTTCGCCTCGCGCTTGCCTTCCATGACCTCGCGGGCGAGGTCGGCCTCGGAGCGGATGGCGCGCATGCCGCGGCCACCGCCACCCCACGAGGCTTTCAGCATGACCGGATAACCGACCGTCTTGGCGAGTTCCTTGACCGCCTCCATGTCGTCCGGCAACGGATCGGTCGCCGGCACCACGGGCACGCCGACCTCGATGGCCAGATTGCGCGCGGCGACCTTGTTGCCCAGCCGGCGCATCGTGTCGGGTTTCGGGCCAATGAAGGTGATGCCTGCTTGAGCGCAGGCTTCGGCGAATTCGGGGCTTTCCGACAGCAGCCCGTAGCCGGGGTGGATGGCATCGGCGCCTGAAAGTCTGGCGACGCGGATCACCTCCTCGATCGACAGATAGCTCTCGATCGGACCCATGTCCTTGCCGAGATGCGGGCCGCGCCCGACCTGGTAGCTCTCATCGGCCTTGAAGCGGTGCAGCGAGTATTTGTCTTCCTCGGCCCAGATCGCCACGGTTTTGAGGCCCAGCTCGTTGGCCGCGCGAAAGACGCGGATGGCGATTTCTGACCGGTTGGCGACGAGGATCTTCGTGATGGCCAAGGACTGGGCTCCAGCAGCGGAAGGAACGGGAAATCGGGGCAATGATTAGCGCGAAAATGCTGCAGTGCAAACAAAATCGACGCTGATTTAAACCGATTTAGATCGATTATCCGGCCAACACTCGCACGCATCGGTTCGAACGGACGGAACAATGGCGACAATTTCGATCCTGGATGCGATCTTCGTAAGGAAGGCTCGCCGTGACGTAACCCGGCTGCCGGGGCGCATCAAAAGAAAATGCCCGGCGCGAGACGCCGGGCATCGTTGGTTTCGGATCCGAATGAATTACGACTTCGGGAACCAGGAATACTTCCCGTCGTCCTTCTTCTTCCATTCGTACATGATGTAGCCCGGCAGCTTCGGATCGCCCTTGGCGTCATAGGCGAGATCGCCCAGAACGGTCGGGAACGGTCCGCTTTCATGCATCGCCTTGGCGACGGCCTGCGGATCGTTCGTCTTGGCGGCAGCGGCCGCCTCGGCGACCACCTGCACGGCGGCATAGGCGTAGAGCGTGTAGGCTTCCGGCTCGAAACCCTGCGCGCGGAACTTCTCGACGAGTTCCTTATTGGCCGGGATCAGACGCGGGTCGGGGCCGAACGTGTTGAGGGTGCCGGCGACAGCGTCGCCCGCGATGGCGGCGAGTTCGTCCGTCACGATGCCGTCACCCGACATCATCGGCGCCTTGAGGCCCTGGTCCGCCGATTGACGGATGATCAGGCCGGCTTCCGTGTGCAGGCCTCCCCAGTAGATCAGGGTGACGCCGGCTTCCTTCATCTTGGCGATCAGCGCCGAGAAGTCCTTGTCGCCGACATTGACGCCTTCATACATCACTTCCTTGATGCCGGCGGCGTTCATCGCCTTCTTGGTTTCGTCCGCGAGGCCCTGGCCATAAGGGGTCTTGTCATGGATCACGGCGACTTTGGCATCCTTGAAGTTCGCGGCGATATAGGCGCCAGCGATGCTGCCCTGCTGGTCGTCGCGTCCGCAGGTACGGAACACATTCCACAGGCCGCGCTCGGTAAACTTCGGGTTGGTTGCGGCCGGCGTGATTTCGACGATGTTGTTTTCGGCGTAGACTTCGGAGGCCGGGATCGACACGCCCGAGTTGAAGTGGCCGATCACGAACTTGACGCCGTCGCCGACGAACTTGTTGGCGACCGAGATGCCCTGCTTCGGATCGGAGACATCGTCGCCGACTTCGAGCTTGATCTGCTCGCCATTGATGCCACCCTTGGCATTGATCTCGGCGACCGCCGCTTCGGCGCCCTTCTGCAGCTGTGCGCCGAAGGCCGCGTTCGGACCGGTGATCGGCCCGGCGACGGCGAACATTACATCAGCCCACGCGTTGCCGCCGAACGCGACGAGCGCGGTCAGGGCCACGGCGGACAAAAGTGACTTTTTCATTTAAACGCTCCCATTAACGGAGTGGGCGTGGATGAAGCTTTCATGCGATGCCCACCCTTATCGCAGAAAGCATAGTTTGCCGATTTTCAGGCACTTGTCACGCCGATTCATCCCTGACGCGGCGTTAATGATGAACGTCAACCTTTCGGTTTCCAGCTCAAGATTGAAGCTCTTTCGTAGAGCCAATTATACTGTGTGACCATCTGGTTGGTTCGTGTGTATTGATAGCCGACGAAGCCCAGTATCATCAGCACGATGGTGTCGACGATATAGTAATGCAGCGAGAACATCGTGCCGTCGAACAGCGCGTGATGGATGAAGCGGATTCCTATGCCGAGCCCGAGCAGATAGGCAAACAGCTGGATGAAGCTGCGCCATGTCTGGGCACTGGCCTTGCCGGTCATCCAGGCCGCCCATCCGCCGAGCAGGCAGGTGACGAAGAAGAACTGCCAGATCGACGGTTCCTCGTAGAGAATGCCTTGCATGGGAAGTCTCCTGAACTCAGTGATGTCCGCCTTCGAGATAGGCGGCGCGCACTTCCGGATTGGCGAGCAGCTCCTTGCCGGTGCCGCTCATCGTCACATTGCCGTTGACCATGACATAACCGCGCGTGGCGAGCTTGAGCGCGCCGAACGCGTTCTGCTCGACCAGGAATACGGTCAGCCCTTGGGTGCGGTTCAACTCACGAATGGCATCGAAGATCTGCTTGACGATCAGCGGCGCCAGGCCCAGCGACGGCTCGTCGAGCAGAAGCAGTTTCGGCCGCGCCATCAGTGCGCGTCCGATCGACAGCATCTGCTGTTCGCCGCCCGACAGCGTGCCGCCACGCTGGGCGATGCGCTCCTTCAGCCTGGGAAACAGCGTGAACACCTTCTCGACGTCCTCGCCATAATATTTGAGGTTGTCGAGGCTGGCGCCCATCTGCAGGTTTTCCATCACCGTCATGCGCGGAAAGATGCGCCGGCCCTCGGGCGACTGGGCAATGCGCATGCGCGCGATTTCGTGTGTCGGCAACTGGGTGATATCGGTCCCGTTGAAGGTGATGGTGCCCGTGCGGGCGCGTGGAGCCCCGAAGATGGTCATCATCAGCGTCGACTTGCCGGCGCCGTTGGCGCCGATCAGCGCCACGATCTCACCTTGCTTGACGCTGACATTGACGCCGTTCAGCGCACGGATATTGCCGTAATAAGTCTCCACGCCCTTGATATCGAGCAGCGTTGTCGTGGCCATCACTTGCCCCCTCCACGCTTGCCCTGCACGGGCTTGGCTGTGCTCGCCTTGGCTTTGCCGGACACATGACTGGTCGCCACCTTGCCTGCATCGACGCGGCGCGAGAATTCCGTATCCTTGCCTTGGCCGAGCAGCTTGGCCTGCTTGACCCACTCCTCGCGCGCGATGCGTCCGTCAAAGGCCAGATAGGCCTCGACCGCCTCGACGTCAGCCTTCTTCCAGGCGCCGATCTGGTCGAAGTGGAAGATGCCGTGTTCGTTGAGCTTCTTCTCGTTGACCGTGCCGATGCCCTTGATGCGGGTCAGATTGTCGGCCTTGCCGCCACGGGGGGCAGCGAGGCGGTTCGAAACGCCTTCGGCCTTCGCGGCGGGCGCCTTGGCGGCCGTTTTCCTTGGTGCCGCTTTCTTCGCGGCGGGCTTGGCCGGCGTCGGTGTCGGGGCAACAGGCCTGCTTGCCACGCTGGCGGCGCGGGCATCGACCTGCGCTGCCTTCGAGGCGCCTTTCGACACGGTTACGCGTTCGCCTTGGCTATGGCCGACGGTGTCGCTCACCGGCCCGGCCAGATACGACGACGATGTCCCCGGGCCATGCGCGGAATCGGGGCCGATGTCGAGCTGTTCGATGACGTCCTCGTCGCCGACTTCGGTAAGTACGGTCTCGACCTCCTCGTCGTCGACGCCAAGATAGGCAGCGATGACGCGCGGGTCGGTGCGCACCGACTGCGGATTGCCGTCGGAGATCTTGCGGCCATATTCCAGCACCACGACATGGTCGGAGATCTGCATGACCACCGACATGTCGTGCTCGATCAGGAGGATCGAGGTGCCTGTCGTGTGCTTGATCCCCATCAGCAGTTCGTTGAGAGCCGCCGATTCCTTCGGGTTGAGACCGGCCGCCGGTTCGTCGAGGCACAGAAGCTCGGGACCGGTGCACATGGCGCGCGCGATCTCGAGCCGCCGCTGTGCGCCATAGGGCAAGTCGCCGGCCGGATCGTCGGCGCGATCGACGAGATCGGCCTTTTCCAGCCAGTGCTTGGCAAGCTCCACCGATTCGGCCGAGGCCTTGCGGTAGCCGCTGAAGCCGAACAGGCCCAGGATCGTATACCCGGAGGCCTTCATCAGCTTGTTGTGCTGGGCGACGAGCAGGTTCTCCAGCAGCGTCATGCCCGAGAACAGGCGGATGTTCTGGAAGGTGCGCGCCACCTTGGCGCGCGCCGGGATCTCATGGTTGGGCAGCCGTTCCAGCAGGTAGCTGGAGCCATCGGCCCGGTTGAGCGTGATCATGCCTTCCGACGGCTTGTAGAAGCCGGTGATGCAATTGAACACGGTGGTCTTGCCGGCGCCGTTGGGGCCGATCAGCGCGGTGATTTCGCCGCGCCTGGCGGTGAAGGACAGGTCGCCGATGGCGACCAGGCCGCCGAACTTCATCGACAGATGATCGACCTGCAGGATGGCGTCGTTCATTTGTGCGTTCGCATTCATCAGCCGTGACCCTCCTTGGTGAAGGAGCTTGAGACAGCCCTTCGCTCCTTGAGGAAGGCTGTCGGTTCACGACTGCCGACAAAGCCCCGCGGCTTCCACAGCATGACGATGACCATGGCCATGCCGAACAGAAGCATGCGGTAGAGTTCGGGGGTGAAATCTTGCCCGAAGACCTGTTTGAGGAAGTCGAGCTCGCGCAGCGCCTCGGTGCCGCCGATCATCACCATCGCGGCGACGGCGATGCCGACCAGCGACCCCATGCCGCCAAGGACGACGATGGCCAGGATGATGGCCGATTCCAGGAAGACGAAGGATTCCGGGCTGACGAAGCCTTGCCGCGCGGCGAAGAATGCCCCGGCAAAACCGCCGAACATGGCACCGGTGGCAAAGGCCGTCAGCTTGGTCGTGGTGGTGTTGATGCCGAGCGAGCGGCAGGCGATCTCGTCCTCGCGCAGCGCTTCCCAGGCACGCCCGACGGGCATGCGCCTCAGCCTGATGGTGACGAAGGCGGTGAGCATGCAAAGCGCCAGGATCAGGTAATAGAGGAAGATCTTGTAGTAGGCGCTCGAGGTCGCGAGGTGCAGGACCTTGGCGATGTAGTTGGGGTCCGAGACGTTGAAGGTCATCAAGCCGAAAAAGGTGACTTTCGGGATGCCGGAGATACCGGCCGAACCGTTGGTCACATCGCGCCAGTTGATCAGCACCAGGCGGATGATCTCCCCGAAGGCAAGGGTGACGATCGCCAGGTAATCGCCGCGCAGGCGCAGCACCGGAAAGCCGAGCAGCACGCCCCAGAACGCGGCCATGGCGCCGGCCGCCGGAAGCAGGATCCAGAACGACAGGCCGTAGGTTGTGCCAAGCAGCGCATAGGCGTAGGCCCCGACGGCGTAGAAGGCGACGTAGCCCAGATCGAGCAGGCCGGCGAGGCCGACGACGATGTTCAGCCCCCAGGCCAGCATCACGTAGATCAGGATCTGGATGCCGAAATTGTCGACCCATTTCAGCGAGCCCTGCAATCCGGTGGCGACCGACCACGACATCAGCGACAGCACGACGATGACAAGGATCGGATAGAGCACCAGCGCGGCAATGCCGAGCTTGGTGAAGTTGGCGTGGATGAAGCCGCGGTAATAGTAGATCACACAGGCCAGCGCATAGATGATTGCGAGCGCGCGCAGGAACTGCAGATAGCCGGCCGCCTCTGCTCCTATCCATCCGGGAAGCGAGCCGTTGAACACGAACAGCAGCACCACCGCGATGATCGCCACGATAAACGCCGGCAACAGGAAGAAGCGCGACGCCGCACTGGCCGGCAACAGGCCGGTGGCGACATCGGCGATCTTCTGGTTGGCCATGAAGGGTTGACCATAGGCGACATAAAGGAAACGGCCGATAGCCGTGGCGATCACCACGGAGGCCAAGAGGCCCCAGCGCTTCACCAAGACCAGTTCATTGGAGATGTTCTGGTCTGTCTTGAGGCCGATGAACAGCACGAACAGGCCAAGCGAGATGGCGCCGGCATAGAAGCCCTCGCGCAGCGCGCGCTGCATGGGGCTGGCGACAGTGTCGCGCTCTGGAGATACGGTCACGGCCATGGTCTCAGACCTTTTCGACTTCTGGCCGGCCCAATATGCCGGAAGGCAGGAAGATCAGCACGATTGCCAGGATCGAGAACGCGGCGACGTCCTTGTAGTCGATCGAGAAATAGGCCGACCACATGCTCTCGATGAAGCCGATCAGGAGGCCGCCCAGCACCGCACCTGGCAATGAGCCGATGCCGCCAAGAACCGCCGCCGTGAATGCTTTGACCCCGGGGGTAAAGCCGTCCGAGAAGGCGATGACGCCGTAGTACATCAGGAACAGCGTGCCGGCGACAGCGGCAAGAGCGGCGCCCATGATGAACGTGATCGAGATGGTGCGGTCGACGTCGATGCCCAGCAGTGCGGCCATCTTGCGGTCCTGCTCGCAGGCGCGTTGCGCCCGGCCAAGCGAGGTCTTGTTGACCAGGTACCAGAACAACGCCAACAGCAAAGCCGTGACGATGACGATGATGATCTGCTTCAGCGAAACGCTGACGCCGTTGATGTTGTAAACTTGGCTGACCATCGGCGGGATCGGCTTGTTGCGCGGGCCTTGCGTCACCTGGACGAAGTTCGACAGCGCGATCGACATGCCGATGGCGGTGATCAGCGGCGCCAGCCGGAACGAACCGCGCAGCGGCCGGTAGGCCACTTTCTCGATCGTCCAGTTGTAGAGGCTGGTGAGCAGCATCGCCACGATCATCATGACCAGCAGCGCGATGACCACGGGCACCGAATAAAACAGCGCGCCGAGGATGAGGAAGACGATCAGCGCCGTGAAAGCGCCCACCATGAAGATGTCGCCATGGGCGAAATTGATCATGCCGATGATGCCGTAGACCATCGTGTAGCCGATCGCGATCAGCCCATAGATCGATCCCAGCGTCAGCCCATTGATAAGCTGCTGGACAAAGTACTGCATGTGTACATGGCTCCCCTGGAATGTCGCCCATGCAGACGCATTCCTTTTCGTATTTCCCCTAGTCGTAAAGTTTCGAGCCCGGATTGCAACGTGATTTTTTTGACCGCTCCGCGTGTTTGCAAGTCACGTCTTCCCGATCGCCCGTTTTTCGCACCCAGCCCCTGGACTATCGCGGACCCTATCATTGGCATAACGCAATGTCTTTGACGATTGAGCCGCATCATGCGCTCCGTTTCGAAGAAATCACCGTCAAAATTAGGTGATGAGGGGAATCGTTGCGTTCCTGACACGGTTCGTTTTTTCGTCACACTTCTTTCCGCAGGGTCAGGATTCTCCTACTTGACCACGAAACCATGCGCGAACGGATCGCGGTCGTCGATGAAGATCGTGTTCAGTCCAGTCATGCGGGCCCAGCCGCCGATCGAAGGGATGATGGCCGGCTTGCCGGCGACGGTGACGTCCTTTTCAACCTTGCCCTTGAACAGCGAGCCGATGATCGATTCATGGACGAACGCATCCCCCGCCTTGAGCTTGCCCTTGGCATGGAGTTGCGCCATGCGCGCCGAGGTGCCGGTGCCGCATGGAGAGCGGTCGATCGCCTTGTCGCCGTAGAAGACGGCATTGCGGGCATCGGCTCCCTCGACCGTCGGCTTGCCGGTCCACAGCATGTGCGACAACCCGGTGATCCCGGGATTCTCCGGATGCACGAAGGAATACTTCTCGTTGAGCCGCTGCCGCACCACTGGGCTCCAGGCGATGAGGTCGCCGGCGGAATAGTCGGCCATATCGCGATAGTTCGCCTGCGGCTCCACGATGGCGTAGAAATTGCCGCCATAGGCGACATCGACGGTGATCTCGCCGAGCCCCGGACATTCAACCTTCAACCCTTCGGCATAAAGGAAGGACGGCACGTTGGTGATGCGCACCTCCTCGACATACTCGCCGACCTGCTTGTACTCGGCGACGACCAGGCCGGCGGGCGTGTCGAGCCGCAGCACACCCGGCGTCTTCGGCTTGATCAGCCCATGTTCGACCGCCATCGTCACCGTGCCGATGGTGCCGTGACCGCACATCGGCAGGCAGCCGGACGTCTCGATGAACAGGATGGCGATGTCGCAATCCTCACGGGTCGGCGGGTAGAGGATCGAGCCGGACATCACGTCATGGCCGCGCGGTTCGAACATCAGGCCGGTGCGGATCCAGTCGTATTCGGCCAGGAAATGCGCCCGCCGCTCCATCATCGTCGAGCCCTGCAGCAGCGGCCCGCCGCCGGCGACCAGCCGCACCGGGTTGCCGCAGGTGTGGCCGTCGATGCAGAAGAAGGATTTCTTGGCCATGTCGCTCCTCGATAATCAAAACCGTTGTGGACTGAAGGGGGCCAGATCAACGGACGAAGTCTGCCCCAGAACGAATTCCCTGATCAACCGCCCGGTTGCCGCGGCCTGCGTCAGGCCGAGATGGCCGTGGCCGAAAGCGTAGATCACGGACTGGCTTCGCGCCGCCTTGCCGATGACGGGCACCGAATCCGGCAGGGAGGGCCGGAACCCCATCCATTCGCGCCCGCCCGAGGGATCGAGCCCCGGCAGGAATTCCCGCGCCTTCCGCAAGAGCGCTTTCGACCTGTTGAAATTGGGCGGCCGCTCGATGCCGCCGAGTTCCACGGCACCGCCGACACGCAGGCCGGTTTCGAGCGGGGTGATGACGAAGCCATGGCCGGAAAAGATCAACTGTCGCCTCACGTCGAAGGCGCTCGTCGGCAGCGTCGTGTTGTAGCCGCGTTCGGTCTCCAGCGGAATGCGATCGCCGAGTTGCCGCGTCAGCAGATGCGACCAGGCGCCCGCCGCGATGACAAGGCGCCTGGCTTGCCTGCTCGTGCCGTCGGCCAGCGTCAGCGTCACGGCATCCTGATCCGCCGCGACGCGGTCGATGCGGGCCATCTCGAAGCGGGCGCCCTTGGACTGCGCGTACGCCCACACCGCCTTGCCGAGCAGTTTTGGATCGGCGACGGTCTTCCATCCAGGCACGAAAGTGCCTTTGACGAAGCGCGGTGACAGCCCCGGCTGCAGGTCCGTTAGGTTCTCGCCCTCGACATGGCGGAAGCCGATGCCGAAGCGCTCGCGCGCCGCCCAGCCCGACAGCGAGGCGCGGAACTCGGCCTCGCCTTCGTAGAGTTCGAGCGAACCGTCCTCGCGCAGCATCGGCCGGGTGCCGGAACGATCGAGCAGATCCATCCATTCGGCCTCGGCAAGCTTCATCATGCCGGCCTGCGCCGTCAGGCTCGCCTCATATTTTCCAGGCGCGCCGGCGCGCCAGAACCGGATCAGCCAGGGCAGCAGCTTCGGCAGGTAGGCGGGCGGAATGCTGAGCGGGCCGAGTGGATCGGCGAGCCATTTTGGCAGCTGCCGGATCATGCCCTTGTGCGCCAGCGGCAGCACGTCGGAGAAGGCAAAGGCGGCCGCGTTGCCGGAGCTCGTCTCCTCGCAGATGCCCGTGCGGTCGAAGAGCGTGACGTCCAGTCCCGCCTCGGCAAGGAAGGCAGCCGCGCAAATGCCGATGATGCCGCCACCGACGATGGCGATGTCTCTCCCTTCTCCCCGTTCACGGGGAGAAGGTGCCCGCAGGGCGGATGAGGAGCGCCGCCCCTTGTCTGTCGATTTGGACTTTCCTTGCACCTGGGCGCTGCCTCTCATCTGGCTGCCGCCACCCTCTTTAGAACTGCGGCAGTGTCGGCCGCGCCGCCAGCGCATCCTTGATGATCTTCTCGACAGCCTTGCGGCGTTCGCCCGACAGCGGCATGCGCGGCATGCGCACGCGGTCATTGGTGTTGATTGCGAACACTTCGGCAAGCTTGATGTTCTGCACCAGATAGGTCGAGACATCGAGGTCGAGCAGCGGCCGGAACCAGCGGTAGATGGCGAGCGCCTCTTCGCGGCGCCCCTGCTTCATAAGCTGGTAGATGGCGACGGTCTCGCGCGGGAAGGCGGTGACCAGACCGGCCACCCAGCCGATGGCACCCACGGAGAGCGCCTCGAAGGCCAGGTTGTCGACGCCGGTGAACAGGTCGTAGCGGCTGCCCAGGCGGTTGATGATCTCGGTCGAGCGGCGGATGTCGTCAGAGGATTCCTTGATGGCGACGAAGCGCTTGTCCGACGCCAGCTCCTCCATTTGGTCGACGCTTACATCGACGCGGTAGGCGAGTCGGTTGGAATAGATCATGACCGGCAAGTCGCCGGCTTCCGCCACTGCGCGCAGCGCCGCCACCGTCTCTTCCGCGTTGGTGTGGTAGATCGGGCTCGGCACCACCATCAGCCCATTGGCGCCTTCCTTGGCGGCGCGCTTGGCGATACTGGCGGCCTCGCGGGTGCCGGCCTCGTTGACCGTCAGCAGCACCGGCTTCTTGCCAGCGATCTTCTGCGCGGTCTTCAGCACCTCGATCTTCTCGTCAGGCGACAGCATCGGTCCCTCGCCCAGCGAGCCGCAGACGATGATGCCATCGCAGCCGGCATCCATTTGCAGGCCGAAGCAGCGCTCCATCTCGGCGTGATCGAGCCGGTCGTCGGCGGTGAATTTGGTCGTGACGGCGGGTAAAACTCCGGTCCACATAGCTATCTCTCCATCTGATATATCAGCCGTATATCTGTTAGGAAAGCTGCTGTCAATGCGGAATCTGTTATGATATATTCTAGATATATCAGGAGAGAGCCTTTGATATCCATGGAAGCAAGCATCGTGTCGGAGCCCGCGGCGACCAAGGCCTATCGCGTCCTCGAAAACATGATCGTCACGCTCGAACTGGCCCCGGCGAGTTTTGTTACCGAGGGGTCCCTGATCGAGCGGCTGGCGCTCGGCCGCACGCCGGTGCGCGAGGCGATCCAGCGGCTGGCCTGGGAGGGATTGCTAGACGTCAGGCCCCGCGCCGGCATCGCGATCGCGCCCCTGCACCCCGGCGACTGGCTGCGCGTGCTCGACGCAAGGCGCGGCGTCGAGGTGGTGCTCGCCCGTTCGGCCGCACGCTTCGTTACCCGCGAGGCCGCCGACCTGTTCCACGAGGCGGCGCTCGCCATGCAGAAAGCAGTGATATCAGGCAATGTGCTCGCCTTCATCCAGGCCGACAAGGCGCTTGACGAGGCGCTGGCGCTGGCCGCCGACAACCCGTTCGCCGCCCGGCTGGCCGCCCCCCTGCAGACCCACAGCCGCCGCTTCTGGTTCCGCTACAAGGCCGACACCGGGCTGGCGGAGTCCGCCGAGCACCATGTTGCATTGATCCGCTCGATCCTGGACGGCGATGAGGAAGGCGCCGCCAAGGACGCCAAGAAACTGATGGCACTGCTGCGCGGCCATGCCGAGGTCGCCGCCACGCGCTAGTTGCAAGAGCGCGAAGGCAAATCGCTCAGGCGCCCGGCAAGGCCGCCTTGAGTGTCGGGCTGTCCCAGCCTTCGCCAACCGACAGGATACAACTCTGGCCTTTCGTATCGGAAGCCAAGACCGTCCAGCTGCCTTGTTCCGAAACGAAGACCTCGAGGACCACATTGGGGTTGATCAGGCCGCGCCCGGCTTCGCTTTCGTGGAAGTTCTCGCCGAGCGCCTTCACGATATCGGCGCGTGGCGCGCATTGCCCAGCTGCATTTGCCTGAGCAGCGCACGAGCACATCGCCATCGCCGCAACGAACATTGTCGCCGTAAGACGTCGTGTCATTTGACACCTCCTTGCGCCGGACGATGCAATGCCACCGGCCCGCCGTCGGCGCCCTGGTTGTCTGCCGCGCCTCCTCCACGGCAGGATTGCAGCCCTAAGTCGCGCAATCCCCCACCGGTTCCATCACATTAGCGTTTGCAAAA
Source organism: Mesorhizobium sp. B2-7-3 (assembly GCF_006440715.1). NCBI lineage: Bacteria > Pseudomonadati > Pseudomonadota > Alphaproteobacteria > Hyphomicrobiales > Phyllobacteriaceae > Mesorhizobium > Mesorhizobium sp. B2-7-3. The sequence goes on along the minus strand of NZ_VFTY01000002.1, from coordinate 24,926 downwards.
ACAAAAGGCCTAAGTCCGGGGACTTAGGCCTCAGGTTCAATCGATCTTCTCATCCGCCCTGCAGCGAGGAAGACCAGATAAAAAAGCGTCCGGTCAATTCATCGTCGGGATAACGAACTCGGCGCCGTCCTTGATGCCGGACGGCCAGCGCGAGGTAACCGTCTTGGTCTTGGTGTAGAAGCGGAACGCGTCCGGGCCATGCTGGTTGAGGTCGCCGAAGGAAGACGCCTTCCAGCCGCCGAAAGTGTAATAGGCGATCGGCACCGGGATCGGTACGTTGACGCCGACCATGCCGACCTGGACACGGCTGGCGAAGTCGCGCGCGGCGTCGCCATCGCGGGTGAAGATGGCGACGCCATTGCCCATCTCATGGTCGTTGGCGAGCTTGATGGCGTTCTCATAGGTCGGCGCGCGCACCACCGAGAGCACCGGCCCAAAGATCTCTTCCTTGTAGATGCGCATATCGGCCGTGACATTGTCGAAAAGGCAACCGCCCATATAGTAGCCGTCCTCATAGCCCTGCATCTTGAAGCCGCGGCCATCGACGACAAGCTTGGCGCCTTCCTTGACACCGGTGTCGACGTAGCCCTTGACGCGCTCCAGCGCCTGGGCGGTAACCAGCGGGCCGAAATCCGCTGCCGAATCCGTCGAGGGACCGACCTTCAGGCTTTCGACGCGCGGGATCAGCTTTTCCATCAGCCGGTTGGCGGTGTCGTTGCCGACCGGAACAGCCACCGAGATAGCCATGCAGCGCTCGCCGGCCGAGCCGTAGCCGGCGCCGATCAGTGCGTCGACGGTCTGGTCCATGTCGGCGTCGGGCATGATGATCATGTGGTTCTTGGCGCCGCCGAAGCACTGCACGCGCTTGCCGGCCGCCGTGCCGCGCGAATAGATGTAGTGCGCGATCGGCGTCGAGCCGACAAAACCGATGGCCTTGATGTCGGGATCGTCGAGGATGGCGTCGACGACATCCTTGTCGCCGTTGACGACATTGAGGATGCCGGCCGGCAGACCGGCCTCGATGAACAGTTCGGCAATGCGCATCGGCACACCCGGATCACGCTCCGAAGGCTTCAGGATGAAGGCGTTGCCGCAGGCGATCGCCGGCGCGATCTTCCAAAGCGGGATCATCGCCGGGAAATTGAACGGCGTGATGCCGGCGACGACGCCGAGCGGCTGGCGCATCGAATAGACATCGATGCCGGGGCCGGCGCCGTCGGTGAACTCGCCCTTCATCATGTGCGGAGCGCCGATGCAGACCTCGACCACTTCCAGGCCGCGCTGGATGTCGCCCTTGGCGTCGGCGATGGTCTTGCCATGTTCGCGCGCAAGGATCTCGGCCAGTTCGTCATAGTCGCGGGCAACCAGTTCGAGGAACTTCATCAGCACGCGCACGCGGCGCTGCGGATTGGTCGCGGCCCATTTGGGCTGTGCGGCCTTGGCGTTCTCGACCGCCGCGCGCAATTCCGCCTGCGAGGCCAGCGCCACCGTGCCGCGCACCGTGCCGTCCATCGGCTGCATGACGTCCTGCTTGCGGCCGCTGGTGCCGGCGACACGCTTGCCGCCGATGAAATGACCGTAGTCGATCATGATTTCTCTCCCTGGGTTGTGATGTCGCATTGTCCGCCTTTGGGCGGCCGATGGCAACGCGAGGGAGAACGCAACCGTTGTGCGCAAAATAGATATCGATTGACGCGCGAGCATCAATTCTCGCAATACTCGCCCGAGATCGCCATCAGGGGAACGCCATGAACTGGGATGACGTCCGCATCTTCCTCGCCGTGGCGCGGGCCGGCCAGATCCTTGGCGCCGCCAGGCGGTTGGAGCTGAACCACGCCACGGTCTCGCGCCGCATCGCGGCCCTTGAAGACGCGTTACGCACGAAACTCTTCCGCCGGCTGACCACCGGCAGCGAACTGACCCCGGCCGGCGAGCGCTTCCTCGACATCGCCGAGCGCATGGAGGGCGACATGATCGCCGCCCGCTCGACCATATCGGGCGAAGGCGACGACGTGTCCGGAACCGTGCGCATCGGCGCGCCTGACGGCTTCGGCGTCGCTTTCCTGGCCAAGCGGCTGGGCGAACTCACCGCCCAGCACCGCGAACTCACCATCCAGCTCGTCCCGGTGCCGCGCTCCTTCTCCCTGTCGCGACGCGAGGCCGACATTGCCATAACCGTCGAGCGGCCGACCGAAGGCCGGCTGGTGGCGGGAAAACTGGTCGACTACTCGCTCGGGCTGTTTGCCTCCCGCGGCTATGTCGACGCGCATGGCCTGCCCAAAACCGCCGCCGAGCTTGGCCAGCACACCCTCATCGGCTATGTGCCTGACCTGATCGTCAGCCCGTCGCTCGACTACGCCGCCGAATTCAGCGCCGATTGGCGGACCAGCTTTGCCATCTCCTCCGCACTCGGCCAGGCCGAAGCGGTGCGCTCGGGCGCCGGCATCGGCATCCTGCACACCTTCGTCGCCCGCTCGATGCCGGAGTTGGTGGCCGTCGATTTGGTCGCGCCCATCCGCCGCGCCTACTGGCTGGTCTATCACGAATCGGTGAGACCGCTGCGCCGCGTCCAGATCGTTGCCTCCTTCATCACCAAGGCGGTGGAACGGGAGCGGGGGCTGTTTACCTGACTTGCCCCCAAATGCCTGCGGGTTTCGCGCCCTTCAGGCAGGGTGCCGACATCACAATAGCGCGGGCCTGGATCACGCACGCCGCCTTTTCCTTGCCACAAAACCGACCAGTGTGGCATCAGGCGTGCGGTCGCCGGCCATGGGACAGGTCGGGGTGGGGAAATCTTTCAGAAAGCTGGCGCGGATAGACATGCGAGCCGTTCTTGCCATCCTGCCGCTGCTGTTCGTCTCCGCATGCGCCAACCCATGGACAAAAGTGCCGGAAGCCGAATTGCCGAAACCGATCCGCTATGCCATGGCGCGTCCCTCGCCTTTCGTCATCGGCAATTACTGCGGTCCCGGCACCCGCACCGGCGATCTGTCGGCCCGGCCTGTCGATCGCCTCGACGCCGTTTGCCGAACCCATGATGCTTGCTACATCGCCCGCCGCAACCATTGCGACTGCGACGGCGCCCTTATCGCCTCGGCGAGGGCGATCCGCGATGACATGACGGCGCCCCGCAAGATGCGCGGCGAGGCGGACCTGCTAATCGCCACCTTCGCCATCCCTGTCTGCAAGGTTTTCCCGCAAGGTTTCATGCCGCCCCGCGACCCGGCGCAGTTGAGCGTCATGAAGGCCGGGGCGACGGGGTGAACATCCGCACGGCCATCCTCGCCCTGTTCGGGCTGGCCGCCCTTGCCGGCTGCGGTGCGGGCCGCAATGCCTGCGAACTATCGGCCGGGCAGGAGGCTTGCGCACGGCCCTCGCTGTCGGCTGGCACGCCCGGGTCGCGGGTCGCGGCTGAGCAGTTCTTCGGCAATGACGGCGGCAGCGACTATGAAAGACGGTTCCTGGCACTGCTCGCCCACAACCAGCTCGGCGCCATGGACCGCGCCAACGGCACCGGCCCCTTCGGGCGCAACCGCCTCGATGTCCAGAACCGCGATTTCCAGGCGACCTATTCGACGCTCCAGCACCTGGCCGGACCGGTCGCCAACGCTCATCTGCCGCCGGTCGGTGGGGGCAGCGGTGACGGTCATTTCGACGGCCGCTGGCGGGTGTCGCGGCAGACGCTCTATATCGATGCGGCGGCGCGGCCCTCGGCCCCCAGGATTTTCGATTTCTCCGGCTTGCAGGCACGCAGCACCGAGATCGTCGTGCGACAGGCGGGCAAACAGCCGGCCGACATCGAAGGCAATTGCGACGGCGCGTTGGCGCTCCGCGCTGGCGGAGCCTCACGCACCATCGCCGCCGGCGCGGCATTCCGCTTTCACCTCTCCGGCGAGGACGACACGGTCAGCCTGTTCCCGGGCGACAGCCTGAACCGGTGCACGGCGAGGATCCGCTCCAGCCTTGCGCCCACCGGTACACCGCTCACCATCCGGCGCGAAGAAACCGCGGATCCGGCGCTTGCCAGCTTGGACAGCCGCTACCAGCGCTGCCCAGTCCCCGGCGGTGCCGGCCTCGATGCGCTCGAGCGCGCCTTCTATGCCAGCCGCTGGCTGTCGCAGACCTGCGCCATGCCGATCGGCGAGCCCAGGCTGCTGCGCAAGTCGCGCGACGGCTTCAACGCCAAGGTCGAGGCGCTGATGGGCGCGCCGCTGCCCGATGCGGCAATAGACAGGGGCGATCCGGAACTGCCGCTCGATTTCTCGAAGGCGCCAAGGCTGAAGCTGATCTATCTGTCCTCGCTGGAATTCAAGGCCGACTTTTCCGGGCGCGTCATCGAACGGCTGATCCGCCATCATGCAGCGCTTGGCGCCAAGGTGCGCATCATAGTCACCGACGTGCTGGAGCGCGAAAAGGACGACGCCATGCTGCACCGGCTGGCCGCCGAATTCCCCAATGTGGAGCTGCAGGAATATCGCTGGCGGGCGGACCACGGCGCGCCGATCGACGAGCAGATTTCACAACTGCACAAGGTCCATCATGTCAAGATGCTGGCCACGCTGGCGCAGGACCCCGCGCGCTCGCGCGTCATCATCGGCGGCCGCAACATCCATGACGGTTTCCTGTTCCACCAGCCGATCGATCTGTCGCGCTATCCGGACCTCGAGCAATACGGCAAGACCGACGGGTTTTCGCTGAATTACTACTCGAACTGGAGCGACTTCGACATCGAGTTCGCCGACCGGGCGACGGTCGAGACGCTCGCCGCGCAGCTGTCGACGATATGGCTGCGCGACGCCGACACCAACCTGGCGCGCCCCTTCTCCATCCCGGTCCGCGGAGATGGCCCCCGGGGCAATGCCCGGCATTTCATCTCGATGCCCTATGAGGATGACCATGCGCTGGAGGCCTATTTCGTCGAACTGGTCGATGCCGCCCGGCACCATATCCAGATCGTCAACCCCTACCTCAATCTGACGCCGAGCCTCGCCAAGGCTTTTGACCGGGCGCTCGCCCGCGGCGTCAGGATCGACGTTGTCGGCCGCATCGACCTCAAGGGCGATATCGGGGGCAGGTTTCTCACCGCGCTCAACAAGCTGTTCGTCGAGAAATATGGCGACCGTATCGATATCCGCGAGTTCAAGGCGCCTGACGTGGTGCTGCATTCCAAAATCATGATGATCGATGAAAGGCTGGTTGCCATCTCCTCGGTCAACCTCAACAACCGCAGCTTCTTCCACGATTCGGAGAACGGCATGATGGTGCTCGACCCCGCCTTCTACGCCAGGATGAAGCCGGTCTATGACGACTACCTCGTCCACTCGAACCCGGTCGCCACCAATGTGACGATCCCGTGGGCCTACCGGCTGCTGTTCGACGAGGCGTGGGTCAGGCAGGCGTTCTGATATCGCCCCGGTTCCGGGGCAACGACATAAGCAAAGAATAAAGCGCGAGACGCGCGGCGGCTATTTCAGGTAACGCTCCTGGGCCAAGGCACGCACGTCGATATCGGGCACCCGGTTGGAGATGATATCGGCCAGAACCTTGGCCGAGCCGCAGGCCATGGTCCAGCCGAGCGTGCCATGGCCGGTGTTGAGATAGAGGTTGGACAGCTCCGTGCGGCCGATCAACGGCGGTCCGTCAGGCGTCATCGGCCGCAGCCCGCACCAGAACGTCGCATCGCGCATCGCGCCGGCTCCCGGAAACAGGTCGCCGACCGAGTGTTCGAGCGTGCGCCGGCGCGATTCATGCAGCCTGAGGTCGAAGCCGGAAATCTCGGCCGTGCCGCCGACGCGAATGCGGTCGCCGAGCCGGGTGATCGCGACCTTGTAGGTTTCGTCCATCACGGTCGACACGGGCGCGGCGGCGGCGTCCTTGATCGGCACCGTGATCGAATAGCCCTTGACCGGATAGACCGGGATCGGTCGCTTCATCCGGCGCATGAAACCAGCCGAATAGCTGCCCAGCGCCATCACATAGGCGTCGGCGGTCAGCCAGCCCTTGCTGGTGCTCATATTGTTGACGCGGTTGCGGCTGCGGATGACGCGCCATATCGTCGTGTCGTATTCGAACTTGACGCCGCGCGCCACGCAGAGCTCGGCCAGCCTGTCGGTGAACATCTTGCAGTCGCCGGTCTCGTCGCCCGGCAGTCTCAGGCCGCCGACGAATTTTTCACGCACCCCCGCCAGCGCCGGTTCCGCCGCGATGCAGCCGTTGGGATCAAGGACCTCATAGGGCACGCCATATTTCTTCAGCACCTCGACATCGCCTCCGGTGCCGTCGAGCTGCTTTTGCGTCCGGAACAGCTGCAGCGTGCCCTGCATCCGCTCGTCATAGGCGATGCCGGTCGCCTCGCGCAGCGCCTTCAGCGTGTCGCGGCTGTATTCCGCCAGCGGCACCATGCGCGATTTGTTGATCGCGTAGCGCTCGGTGGTGCAGTTGCGCAGCATCTTGACCAGCCACGTCCACATGTGCGGATCGAAGGCTGGCCGCACCACCAGCGGACCATGCTTCATCAAGAGCCACTTGATCGCCTTGAGCGGGATGCCGGGGCCGGCCCAAGGCGAGGCATAGCCGGGCGAAATCTCGCCGGCATTGGCAAAGCTGGTTTCCAGCCCCGGCCCTTTCTGGCGGTCGATCACGGTCACCTCGTGGCCGGCCTCGGCGAGATAATAGGCCGTGGTCACCCCGATCACGCCACTGCCCAGCACCATGATTTTCATCATTCACTCCTTGCCGCCGAGCGTCCTCAGGACGCCCATGGACGCAGCCGTATTTTTCGATTTGCGCATGATCCCGAGCGAAAATCGATGCCGATCTTCGAGACCACGCGCTGTTGCCCATTCACGCCGCCGAGGGACCGGGGTCGTCGTCGTCTGTCTGCCGCATTCCGGCCGTCTCGCCAAGAGGCCTCCAATCGGCTGCGGCACTGTAGACAAGCCTGAGCCCGTGCGGTCGCTGCGCGTCAGCCTGGTGTTTCTGCCTGACCGTGCGCCGGGCAGCCTCCGGCTGGTAAAGCACGGCCCGGATCAGGATCGACTCCCGCCGGCCGTCGGCGTGTTCGACCATTGCAGTCTGGCCTTGCGCCATGCCAAGCATGCAGAGCCCGCGCCTCGTTGCGACCGACAGGCTGGAGCCGACCGGCCCGCGCACCTCGTGCTGCACCAGGGTTCGCGTCTCCGCGGGACCGGTATCGACGCCGAACACCACCCTGCTGTTCAGCGTGACGATGTCGGGGCCGACCGAATCGATCGGCACGACATCGGCGCGTGAAAGCTTGTGTTCGAGCATGCGCACGATCGGATCCGCGAATGCCCGCCGGCGCTCCAGCATGACTTCGAGAACGGCAAAGTCCTTCGTCGTCAGGCAGCAATTCGTGCTCGTCATCACCGCCTCCGCCATCAAGCTCGTTGCGGGCCGGAAGCCGGCGTATCGACGGCTTCGACGGTCACGGACAGTTCCCGACCACCACGACCGTTCCAGCAAACCGCCTGCCCAACGCTCGCGCCGATGAGCGCGGTTCCCATCGGCGTCAGCACCGAGATCCGATTCTTGGCTATGTCGGCCTCGCCCGGGTAGACCAGCATGATGCGCTGGATGTCCCCGCTTTCGCCACGCACCATAACCGTCGAACCCATTCGCACCACACCGGCCGGCATCGCCGCCGCGTTCGTGACGACGGCCCGGTCCATTTCCGAAAGCAGCTCCTCGGCCGTCTCGGGCGCGCGATCGAGCAACGCCCTCGCCAGGCCGGTCAGCCTGTCATGGTCGGCTTCGCTGATCAGAATATGGCTGTTTGGACGCAGTTCTTTTGCATGTTGCATGGCAAACCTCATGGGATCGGCGCATCGAACGGATGCGCGCCTGCCGCCGCACTGGCGGCGGCGTGATGAAAGGCCGGCAGCCGCGAAGGGCTGTTCGGCTTGATGGCGATTGTGGATGTATGGATGCCCCGGTACGGACGGACGCCGGAAGGCGGCCGCGCCGGGGCTACGATCCCGCGATCGGGCAGACCCTGAACAAGGTTGTGCTATAAGCGAGGTTGCTCATGCGCCGAACCTTGCCGACAGGCGTCCGCTTGTCAAGCGCGGCCAAACCGCTCAGCCGCCGACATAGCGCCGGTGAAACCGCGTTCCGAAGCTGGCCAGGATTTCGTAGCCGATGGTGCCGGCATGGCCGGCGGCATCGTCGACGCTCTGTGAAGGGCCGAGCAGTTCGACGAGATCCCCTTCGCGGAGCCTGCCGGGCGGCAAGGCCGAGATGTCGAGAATGATCGAATCCATCGACACGCGTCCGAGGAAGGGCAGGCGCGCGCCCTCGAACCAGGCGGCCGACGCGGACCGGCGCAGCCAGCCATCCGCGTAGCCGAACGAGATCGTCGCCAGGCTGAGCGGCCCTTCCGCATGGTAGGTGTGGCCATAGCCGATGCCGGTGCCCTTTTCGACGCTGCGCGTCTGCGCCACCTTGGCCTGCAGCCGCACCACGGGCAGCATCGGGTTGGGTTCGGCAGGCGTCGGATTGATGCCATAGAGCGCGGCGCCAGGGCGGGCGAGATCATAATGGTAGGACGGTCCCAGAAAGATGCCGGAGGAATTGGCGAGCGAGGCGGGTGCCCCGGGCAGCATGGCACGCAACCGCTCGAAGGCCCGCCGCTGCTGTTCGTTGGCGGGATGGTGCGGCTCGTCGGCGCAGGCCAGATGGCTCACTACATACCTGATGGCGATGCCATCGAACGCGGCGGTGTCGCCGGCCATGGCCTCGACTTCGGGCGGCGCCATGCCAAGTCGCGACATGCCGCTGTCGACCTGGATCGCGGCCGGAAGTCTTTGGCCAACGCGATGTGCCGCCGCGCGCCAGGCTCTCAACTGTGCGCCACTGTTAATGACCGCGCAGAGACCAGACGCGACCGCTTCCCCCTCGGAGCCTGGCGGCAGACCGTTCAGCACATAGATCTCGGGTCCTGCCCCGATCGCCTTGCGGAGCGCGATTCCTTCGGCCAGCAGAGCGACGAAGAAGATGTCGCAGCCTTCTTTCATCAGCGTCGATGCCACTTGGCTCGCACCCAGACCGTAGCCGTCGGCCTTGACCACGCCCGCGCAGCGCACGCCGCCCAGCCGCGCCTTCAGTCGCCGGTAATTTTCACGGATCGCGCCAAGATCGATGGTGAGGATAGCCCCGGCAGCAGCCTCGCTCGGGGCGTCGGCTTCCTCGGGCAGTGATCTTTTGGGGGCGTCGTACATGGCGGCCCTTCTTGTGACGGACAGACATCAAATCAATAAGGCGGTCGAACCGGCGCGGCAACCGCGGGCGTTTGAACCGCGGCCGGAGCCCGTCCAGCTATGGCACAAGGTGACGGAACGCCCCCACCACCTCTTCATAGACCTTGCGCTTGAACGGCACGATCAGGTCGGGCAGGTCTTGCATCGGCTGCCATGACCATTTGTCGAATTCGGCTGTGTGGCCGCCCGGCGGCGGATTGATCTGGATCTCGCTGGCATCGCCATGGAAGCGGAAGGCGTACCATTTCTGCGTCTGGCCGCGATACCGCCCCTTGAAGGCGATACCGACCAGATGGTCCGGCAGGTCATAGTTGATCCAGTCCGGCGCTTCTGCCAACAGCGAGACGCTGCGCATGCCGGTCTCCTCGTAGAGCTCGCGCTCGGCGGCCTGCAACGGCTCCTCGCCCTTGTCGATGCCGCCTTGCGGCATCTGCCAGAGCTGCGTCGTGCCGGCGAACTCGCTGTCGGGTTCGGCAATGCGATGCCCGACCCAGACCAGCCCCTCGCCATTGAGGATCATCAGCCCGACACAGGGTCGGTAGGGCAGCGTTTCGCGGTCGACTTTTTTCGTCTGCGGCATCACTTAGTCTCTCCAGTCGCCTTCCGAAGGCCTTGGCTAACCTTTTTGCGGATCGACGGCCACCGCTGAAATCGGCACGATCTCGATGCCGCGCTTCTTGGCCTCGGCCACCCATGACGAGACCGTGTCGACCGTCAGGTCGAAAGCCGAGCCGATGCCGACGGCCGTGCCTTTGGCACGCGCGGTCGCTTCGAGACTGTCGAGCTTCTTCAGGATGGCGCCGCGATCCTGCACCGCGTCGATCGCCGTGTCGCCGGCGACAAAAGGCACGCCGTCCCTCAGCGCCATGTCCGGCGCCAGGCTGCGCGCCGACGAGCCGTCGTCGATATAGGCGAGGCCCCTTTTGCCAAGTTCGGCCATGAACGGCTCCATCGCCGCGGAGTCGGCGGAAAACCGCGCGCCCATATAGTTCATGACACCGGTATAGTTCGTCGTCCGCGACAGCGCCCAGTGCAGGTTTTTCAGGTTTTCTTCCGCGCTCGCCGCAACCGTCAGCGTGTTGCGGCCGGGATTGACCTTGGGATAGTCGAACGGCTCGAGCGGCACCTGCATGACGATTTCGTGGCCGCTCTGCCTTGCAGCCTGCATCCAGCGGCCGATGCTGTTGCCCTGTGGCGCGAAGGCCAGCGTCACTTCCGCCGGCAGCTTGGCGATCGCCGCCTGGGTGCCGGTCTGTGAAACCGCGAGCCCGCCGATGATGATTGCCACACGTGCGCCACGCGTGCCGGACCATGGCCGCGCATAGACGTCAAACGGTCGCCTTCCGTCGGCGGAGCGCATCGGCAAGGGCCCGGTTTCACTGGTTTCGATCAGCGTCCTGTCGGGAATATGCGCGATCTTGAGGTTCTGGCCGACGGTCGATGGATCGCGAATGACGATTGCCGCCTTTGGCGGGCCATCGCCTTCTTCGGTCTGCACATGAATGATCTGCGGACCGCCCGTCTTGGCCGGCATCCCCACCTTTGGCGTCGCCGCCGGAGCCAATGCGGGAGGCGACGCGGCGGGCTCGGCCGCCGCAGTCACTTTCGGCGTCGAGACGGCGACTTCCTGCGGCTTTCGAAACGGCTTTTCCCTGAACGCGATCGCGGCCGAGACGCCGACCACGGCAAGCACGATCGCGCTCGCCGCGATCACACCGACGCTGATCTTGCCGGCGCCGCGAGGCGCCCGGACGGCCTGTCCAAGCGGGCGTTCGATGTCCTTGCCGATATCAGCCAAGCCCTGTCCCCGATGCAAGGTTCCGAAGGCGACCTCCTTCGGCAACACATGCACGAATTCATCAATCCTGGCGCCTGGGCGCCATATCTGGAGGCCTGGTCCTGCCCCCCGAATCAAACTGCCGGAACCTTTCGGTCCCGGCAGCATCGCATTGCTTCGTTCAACCGGCCAGACCGGTTGCCTTACTGGTTGAGCACGGCCTTTTCCGGATTGGGCGGGAAGGCCGGATCGGTCTTCTGGCCGCGCAGCAGCTGCTCGGCATAGATGAGCTGCAGGTCGTCCTTCGGATCCGGCGGCACATAGGCCGCGGAACCCGAGCCGGTCTTGCTCTCGTCGGCGCCCTTGATATGGCCCTTGAGATCGGATTCGCCGCGCGTCAGGTCCCTGCCCTGCAGTTCGGGCGGCAGGGGCTGGTCGACCTTGATGTCGGGCGTGATGCCCTTGCCCTGGATCGATTTGCCCGATGGCGTGTAATAGAGCGCCGTCGTCAGCCTGAGCGCGCCATTCTCGCCGAGCGGGATGATGGTCTGGACCGAGCCCTTGCCGAAGGACTGCGTGCCGACCACCGTGACGCGGCGCAGGTCCTGCAGCGCGCCGGCGACGATTTCCGAAGCGCTGGCCGAGCCGCCATTGACGAGCACGATCATCGGCTTGCCGTTGATATCGTCGGTCTGCTTGGGCTTGGCGTCGAAGCGGGTGACGTCCTTTGGATCGCGTCCGCGCGTCGAGACGATCTCGCCGCGCTTGAGGAAGGCGTCCGACACGCTCACCGCCTGGTCGAGCAGGCCACCCGGATTGAGGCGCAGGTCGAGCACATAGCCCTTCAGCTTGTCGTCCGGCACCTGCTTCTTGATGGTCTCGATAGCGTTCTCGAGGTCGTCATAGGTCTTTTCGGTAAAGGAGGTGATCTTCATGTAGCCGATATCGTTCTCGACCCGGAACTTGACCGCCTTGACCTTGATGATGTCGCGCACCACCGTCAGCTCGATCGGCTTGTCGGCGCCCTGGCGCAGGATGGTCAGCTTGATCGGCGTGTTGACCAGGCCTCGCATCTTGTCGACCGCGTCGTTGAGCGTCAGGCCGCGAACCTCCTCGCCGTCGATCTTGGCGATATAGTCGCCGGCCAGCACGCCAGCCTTGGCGGCCGGCGTGTCGTCGATCGGCGTGATCACCTTGACCAGGTCGTTCTCCATGGTGACCTCGATGCCGAGCCCGCCGAACTCGCCCTTGGTCTGCACGCGCATGTCCTGCGCCTGTTCGGCGTTCATGTAGGAGGAGTGCGGGTCGAGCGAGGAAAGCATGCCGTTAATGGCGTTCTCGACCAGCGACTTGTCGTCGGGCGGGGTCACATACTGCGCCCGCACCCGCTCGAAGATGTCGCCGAAGATCGCCAGTTGCTTGTAGGTCTCCGACCCCGCAGCGTTCGCCGCCGAGCCGGGTGCGCCATAGACAAGGCTCATGGCGGACGCGCCCATCAGCGCACCGGCAAACAGAAGCGACAGTTTCCGCATCATTTCACGTCCTTCCAGAAAAACGGTCCGCCCACCATGGGGCCGGATCGACGGGTTTTCCATCCTTGCGGAACTCGACATAGAGCTCCGGCGTGGCATTTCCATTCTTCGAAACCGAGGTGCTTGCCACCCGGGCTTCTCCCATCGCGCCGACCGGCTCTCCTGCAAGCACCGACTGGCCAGTCGCGACGCTGATTCTGCTCATCCCAGCCAAGACGACATGATAACCGTCGCCGGCATTGAGGATCAAGAGTTGACCGTAGGAGCGAAACGGCCCCGCATAAAGCACATTCCCATCCGCCGGCGCGGTAACGATGGCTCCCGATTGTGTCGCAACCATGTCCCCAAGCATCAAGGCGCCGTTACCGTCGTCGGCGCCAAACCTGAGTTTGATGCGGCCGGTGACCGGCAGGGCGACCTGTCCTTGCAGTGCCGAGAAAGGCGCCGCGGCGGTCAACCTGTTGCCTTCGGGAACCGGCAGCGATGCTGTCTGGTCGCCACCGGGCTCGGTGCCGCCGGCCTGGCCAGCGGCGGCTGCCTTTGCGGCATCCGCGGCCTTGCGGTTCTTGTCCGCCTGCGCTTCGAGCGAGGCGATCAGATCTTTCAGGCTGCTGGCTTTGGCCGCCAATTGCTCGGAACGCTGCTGTTCGGCCGCCATCTGCGCCTTCGTGTCGGTCTCGAGCTTCTGCTTGGCTTCGAGCAGCATGCCGAGCCGCTTCTTCTCCGCCGTCTGATCGCCGACCGCCGCCGTCAGCCGCGCCCGTTCGGCCTCGATCGAAGCCGTCACCCGGGTCTGCTCCTTGAGATCGGCCAGCAGGCTGTCGGTCTGCTGGCGCAATTCAGGCACCACGGCGCCGAGCAGGATGGCGCTGCGCACCGACGACAGCGCATCTTCCGGCTTGACCAGGATCGCCGGCGGCGGGTTGAGCCCCATGCGCTGCAGGGCGCCCAGCACTTCGGCCAGCACATCGCGCCGCGCCGCCAGCGAAGTACGGATCTTCTGTTGCTGGCCCTTCAGCCCTTCCAGCTTGGCGCCGATGTCCTCGATGTCCTGGCCGAGCTTCTGCTCGGTCATCGCCGACTGGATGAGTGCCGCGGTGATCGAGGCGTGGTCCTTCTTGACCGCGGCGATATCGGCGGCGAGCTTGGCCAGCCGTTCCGACGACAGCGTTATTTCCTTCGAAACCTGCTCGTATTCGGCACGGCTCTGGTCCGGATCGGGCGCCATGTCGAGCGTGTTTTCGGCCCGCACAGCATGCAGCGACAGAAGCACCGCCGCCGCGGCGATACCGCAGCGCACGCGCCAGGAGCCCCCCGTCGATGGGCCCGTCGTCGATTTCCAGCCTTCAGACATTCGCGATCGATTCTATCCGCGCCTTCGTTAACGAATCATCAACCATGTTAGCGCCTGTCGCCCAAAGGGTTCGCAATAACGCAATGCAACGGAAACACAGGCCCACGTCGAATCTTGCGCGGCATTTGGGGCCAAATTCGGTGCGATCCGGCGGCTTTCAGGACCTGTGGTAGGGATGACCCGACAGGATCGTCGCCACCCTGTAGAGTTGTTCACCCAGCATCACCCGCACCAGCTGATGCGGCCAGGTGAGCGCCCCGAACGACATCACCAGCTCGGCCTGGCCGCGCAGCGACGGATCGTGGCCGTCGGCGCCACCAATGGCGAGGACCAGCGCCTTGCGTCCGCCGTCGCGCAACTGTCCCAGACGGCCGGCGAAATCCTGTGAAGACAGGCTCTTGCCTCGCTCGTCGAGCAGGATGAGGGCCGTGCCTGGCTGCAGCTGTGCCTGCAGCCGCGAACCTTCGTCGCGCTGGCGCTCGGCGGCGCTCTGCGCGCGGCCCTCGACGATCTCGGTGATTCCGGCGAATTCGAGCCCCACGCCGGGTCCGCTCTTGGCGAACCGCTCGAAATAGCGGTCGGCCAACTCCCGCTCGGGGCCGGCTCTCATTCGGCCCACGGCATGAACTGAAATCTTCATCCTCGCCTCTATAAGCCCCGCGAAGGGCTTAGTGGAGGGTCTCTTCCTCGAGATCCGGCGCCTGCCACATCTTTTCGAGATTGTAGAATTCGCGGACTTCGGGGCGGAAGACATGGACGATGATATCGCCAGAATCGATCAGGACCCAGTCGGCGCCTGACAGTCCCTCGACGCGCGCGGTGCCGAGACCGGCATCCTTGAGCGCCTTGAGGAGATGGTCGGCGACAGCCGCGACATGACGGTGCGATCGGCCCGACGCAACGACCATGTAGTCGCCGAGGCTCGATTTCCCCTGAATGTCGATTGAGACAATGTTTTCGGCCTTGGAGTCTTCCAGACTGGCAAGGACTGTCTTGATGGCACGGGACACGGCGTCGTCTACGCTGATCCTGGCCGGCGAAGGCACGATGTCGGCCTTCTTCCGCAGTGCTGTTCTCAGTGTATTTCCTTTCGCAGCAAGAACAACCAAATCACCCCTTAAAGCAGGTGACACCACTTAGATAGGCAGAGTTCCGTTGCAGTTTCAAGACGGAGCCCCGATCGACGCGAACTCGCCGAGTGGAATGTTGTTCCACGGGTGACGCAAAAACATCGGAACCCACGCCTTCCACAGCGGTTACCGGCTGACCGACCAACCGGAATCCCGCCATGCCGATCGACCCGCAAAACACCCTTCTCACCGTCCAGACCGGCCTCGCGCAGCTGAGTACGCTGATCGTCTCCTATTCCTTTTCCGCCATCGGCGCCGTCATCCTCCTGGTGGTCGGCTACATCGTTGCCAACCTTGCCGAGCGCTCGATCTCGGCTGGCCTCGGCCATATCCATGGTTTCGACGCGACGCTGCGGCATTTCTTTTCCAAGATCGGGCGCTACGCCATTCTGATCCTCGTCGTCATCATGGTGCTCGGCCAGTTCGGCGTGCAGACTGCATCGATCATCGCCGCGATCGGCGCCATCGGCCTCGCCATCGGTCTCGCCCTGCAAGGCACGCTGCAGAACATCGCCGCAGGCATCATGCTGCTCGCGTTGCGGCCATTCCGCATTGGCGAATCTGTCGAGGTCGGTTCCATTGCCGGTTCGGTCGAGGAAATCGGCCTTTTCGCCACCAAGCTCAGGACCGCCGACGGCATCTACATATTGGCACCGAATTCGACGCTGTGGAATCAGCCGGTGCGCAATTTCACCCGCAACGGCGTGCGCCGCACCGACATCACGCTCAGCATCGGCTCCTGGAACGACATAGACGGCGCCCAGAAGACATTGCTTGCCATTGCCGGTGCCGAGAAGCGCATCCGCCGCGAACCGGCGCCGATCGCCTTCGTGGCCGGGCTCGGCGATACGACCGTTTCGCTCACCTTGCGCTACTGGACCGCGGCGGCGGACCATTTCGCCACCCAGATCGACATGACGAAACGCGCCAAGCAGGCCTTCGACAGCGAGGGCATCTCGATCCCGCAGCCGCCTCCGGAGGCACCGCCACCCGAGGCCCGCAAGCAGTAAAATCAGTCGCCCCTGTGGCGGACCACTTCGTCCGGCGCGAAGGCGAGTTCGACCGGCAAGGGCGCTTGCGCCGACATCGGCGCGAAACTGCCCGTGGCGGCCGCCGGAACGCGGCCCGCCGCGATCACCCGCCACAGCACGAAAAGGCAGAATACCGAGGCGATGACGATGCCGACATAGATGAAGGTTGCCGTGCCGAAGACGGCGGAAAGCGCCGTGACAATGCCCGGCACGATGAAGCCGGCGAGCGACCAGGCAAACAGCATCGAGCTCGACAGCGCCAGCAGTTCATCCTTCCTGGCGCGGTCGGCGGCATGCGCGCTGGAGAGCGCGTAGATCGATTCCGCCGCCCCGTCCCAGATCAGATAGATCACCACCAGCGCCATCAGCGCACCGCCGTCGAAGGCGATGGCGAGCACGCTGGCAACCACCGCCAGCGCCGCGGCGCCGGCAAGCACGTAGCGCCGATCAGTACGGTCGGAGAGCCAGCCGAGCGGTATCTGCAGGATCAGCGTGCCGACCGGCATTGCCGACAGCAGCAGCGCGACATCGGCCTGGCTGTAGCCCTTGGCCGTCGCGTGGATGGGCGCGAAGCCGGAAATGATCATCGACAGGCCGCCGACCGCCAGCATGCCGGCGACGCCGACCGGCGAAATCCGCCAGGCTTGGCGCAGAGCCACCGAAGCCGCCTGCGGCGCCGGCGGCTGGGCAAGGCGTGTCATGCCGACAGGCAGGATCGACAGAGCGGTAAAGGCGATGCCGATCAGCGACGCGGCGGCCGTGTGGATGTCGATCACGGCAAGCGTCGCATAACCAACGCCAAGACCGGCAATGTAGGCGACGTAGAACACAGCCATCACCCGGCCGCGTACGGCGTTCGGCAGCGCGTCGTTGAGCCAGCTTTGCGCGACGATGAACAGGCCGCATATGGCAAAGCCGTAAAGCGCGCGCGCCACGATCCACAGCAGCGGGTGCGGTCCGGCGCCGATGGCGGCATTGGACAGCGCGATCAGCGCCGACAGCACCATGAAGGCGCGGGCGTGGCCGACCCGGCGCACCAGCGGACCGGTCAGGATACAGCCGGCGAGGCCGCCGGCCGACAGGCCGGTGACGATCAGCCCTGCCCAGACCGGATCGAACCCTTCGACGCCGAGCCGGATGGGGATATAGGCGAACATCAGCCCGTTGCCGATGGCAATCAGCGCCATCGACACGATGACACTGGCAATCGCGATCAGCGGCGCAGGCGTGCTGCCCTGGTCGGGATCGATCGTGGGATGGGTTTTCTTGTGAATCGCCATGGCTGGTCAGCATCGCCCATGGGTCAGGCGGACGCCGCTGTAAAAACGACATGGCCGGACGGACGAGACGCTCAACCCTTCGCCATCTTCCGGATCGCGCTCGACGACAGCAAGGAACGCGGACCGTGGATGAAGGTCCAGGCCGGCGCCTTCATCCGCGCAAGCCTTGGCGCGTCGCCTTCGTCGATGCGGGCGTAATCGAAGGTCTTGGCGACAACCGACGACAGAAGGGACAGTGTCGCGCCGGGTCGGTCGATGACCGCGATCGGAAAGGTCATGACGATCTCGCGCCAGCGCTGCCAGCGATGGAAGTCCCGCAGGGAATCGGCGCCCATGATCCAGACGAAGTCGACGCCGGGATTGCGCGCCTTGACCAGCGCCAGCGTGTCGGCGGTGTAGCGCACATTGTGTGCCGCCTCGAAGGCGGTGACCTTGATCTTCGGGTTCTTGGCGATCTTCTCGGAAAGCACGATGCGCTCGCCCAGCGGCGCCAGTTCGCGCGTGCTCTTCAGCGGATTGCCTGGGGTCACCATCCACCAAAGCTGGTCCAGCGCCAGACGCCGCAAAGCGATTTCGGCGACCAATGCGTGGCCGGCATGCGGCGGGTTGAACGAACCGCCAAACAGTCCGACGGCCAGCCCCTTCTCGGCATGCGGCATCTTCAGATAGCTGGAGGGTGTCGCCGGTTCGGAAGAGGCCAGCATCGCTTCAGGCTCTGGCGATCAAAAGCTTCAAGGCCTCACCTGTCCCGACCCGCGCACGCGATATTTGAACGAGGTCAACTGCTCGACGCCGACCGGCCCGCGCGCGTGCATCTTGCCGGTGGCGATGCCGATCTCGGCGCCCATGCCGAACTCGCCGCCATCGGCGAACTGCGTCGAGGCGTTGTGCAGCAGGATCGCCGAATCGATCTCGTTGAAGAACCGTTCGACCGCCTTCGCGTCCTCGGCGACGATCGCCTCGGTATGATGCGAGGAGAAGGTTTCGATGTGATTGATCGCACCAGCGATCCCGTCGACCAGCTTCACCGCGATGATCGCGTCGAGATATTCGGTCACCCAGTCGGCGTCGGTCGCCGGCTTGGCGTCGAAGAACATTTTCATCACTTCTTGATCGGCATGGATCTCGCAGCCGGCGGCGCGCAGCGCGTCGAGGGTCGGCACCAGATGGGTGGCGGCGACCGCACGGTCGACCAGCAGCGTTTCGGCGGCACCGCAGACGCCGGTGCGCCGCATCTTGGCGTTGACGGCGATCCGCACCGCCATGTCGAGCTCGGCGGAGCGGTCGATATAAAGATGGCAGATGCCTTCGAGATGGGCGAAGACCGGCACCCGCGCCTCGCTCTGCACCCGCCCGACCAGGCTTTTGCCGCCGCGCGGGATGATGACGTCCAGATTGCCGCCAAGCCCCTTGAGCATCTCGCCGACCGCGGCGCGGTCGGTGGTCGGCACCAGCTGGATGGCGTCCTGCGGCAGGCCGGCCGCCTTCAAGCCGTCGACCAGGCAGGCGTGGATCACCGCCGACGAGTTCAGAGAATCCGAGCCGCCGCGCAGGATCACCGGATTGCCGGCCTTGAGGCAGAGAGCGCCGGCATCCGCCGTCACGTTCGGTCGGCTTTCATAGATGACGCCGACGACACCGAGCGGCGTACGCACGCGCTCTATGTGCAGACCGTTCGGCCGCTCCCACGCGGCGATGACATCACCGACTGGATCGGGCAGGGCAGCGATTTCGCGAATACCGTCCGCCATGGCGCGGATGCGTGCCGGATCGAGCTTCAGCCGATCCATGAAAGAGCCGGAAAGCCCGGATTCGTGGCCATTCGAAACATCGATGGCGTTGGCGTCGAGAATGTCCCGCGCGCGAGAAATGATCGCGTCGGCCATGGCGACAAGCGCGGCGTTCTTGGCGGCGGCGGTGGCGATGGCCAGCGGTCGGGCGGCAGCGCGGGCGCGGCGCCCGATATCGGCCATCAGCGCCACGGTGTCGTCCCCGGATTTTTCATGCAGCTTCAGCATGGCTCATCCTCCGCTTGTGTCGCTTCCGGCGTGACTTACGACGAGATCGTCGCGGTGGATCATCGCCGAACGCGCCTCGTAACCGAGCACCGTCTCGATCTCGGCCGTCTTCAGGCCTGCGATCCTTACGGCATCGGCGGCATCGTAGGCAACCAGCCCGCGTGCGATCTCGCGGCCCTCGGGCGACAGGATCGCCACCGTGTCGCCGCGGGAGAAATTGCCGCTGACCAGCTTGACGCCGGCCGGCAGCAGCGACTTGCCCGAAACGAGCGCGCCGATCGCGCCGGCATCGACGGTCAGCCGCCCCGCCGGTTCGAGCTGGCCGGCGATCCAGGTCTTGTAGCCTTTCACCGGATTGGCGCTGGGCTTGAAGAATGTCGCGCGCTCGCCGCGCTCGATAGCCATCAGCGGCGACAGCCTTGTGCCGGAGGTGATGATCATCGCCGTGCCCGCAGCATTGGCGATCTTGCCCGCGTCGAGTTTGGTACGCATGCCGCCGCGCGACAGCTCGGACGCGGCGGCTCCCGCCATTGCTTCGATGTCTGGTGTGATGCGGTCGACCACCGGAATGAACTTCGCACCGGGGTCCGACGCTGGCGGCGCGGTGTAGAGCCCGTCAATGTCGGAGAGCAGCACCAGAAGGTCCGCGCCCATCATGGTGGCGACGCGGGCCGCCAGCCGGTCATTGTCGCCATAGCGGATTTCGGAGGTCGCCACCGTGTCGTTCTCGTTGATGACGGGCACCGCCTTCATCTTGAGCAGCGTCGATATGGTGGCCCGCGCGTTGAGATAACGCCGGCGCTCCTCGGTATCGCCGAGCGTCAAAAGGATCTGGCCCGATTTCAAGGCACCCTTGCCGAGCGCGTCCGACCATGCGCCGGCGAGCGCGATCTGGCCGACGGCGGCGGCGGCCTGGCTCTCCTCTAGCTTCAGGGCGCGCTTGCCAAGGCCAAGGATGGTGCGGCCGAGCGCGATGGCGCCCGACGACACGACGAGGATTTCGGCTCCTCCCTGGGCAAGCACCGCGATGTCGTCGGCGAGCGAGGCCAGCCAGTCGCGCTTCAGGCCGCTCGTCCGGTCGACGAGCAATGCCGAGCCGATCTTGACGGTGATGCGCCGGTATTTTCTGAGCGGCTGCATGACTTTACTTTTCCCAGCGCGTCTCGACCGGCGCGGCGATCCGCGCGCGCGCCTCCGCGATGACAGCCATCAACGCCCGCTGCACCGCCTCGACGCCTTCGCCGGTGACCGCCGACAGCAGCATCGGCGCCCGGCCGGCGGCACGCTTCAGCGAGGCGACCTTCTTCTTGCGCGCGTCTGCGTCGAGCGTGTCGACCTGGCTCAGCGCCAGGATCTCGGCCTTGTCGGTCAAGCCGTGGCCATAGGCCTCGAGCTCGGCCCGCACGGTCTTGTAGGCCTTGCCCGGGTTCTCCTCCTGCGCGGAGACCAGGTGCAGCAGCACGCGCGTGCGCTCGACATGGCCGAGGAAGCGGTCGCCGATGCCGACGCCTTCGTGCGCGCCTTCGATCAGACCTGGAATGTCGGCGATGACGAATTCGCGCGCATCGATGCGGGCGACACCGAGGCCCGGATGCAGGGTCGTGAACGGATAGTCGGCGATCTTCGGCTTGGCCGCGGTGACGGCGGCAAGGAATGTCGACTTGCCGGCATTGGGCAGCCCGACCAGCCCGGCGTCGGCGATCAGCTTCAGCCTGAGCCAGATATTGAGTTCTTCGCCGGGAAGGCCGGGATTGGCGCGTCGCGGCGCCTGGTTGGTCGAGGTCTTGAAATGCTGGTTGCCGAAGCCGCCATTGCCGCCCTTGGCAAGGAGGAAGCGCTGGCCGACGACGGTCAGGTCGCAGATCAGCGTCTCATTGTCCTCTTCGAAGACCTGCGTTCCGGCCGGCACTTTCAGCGTCACATCGGCGCCCTTGGCGCCGGTCATGTTGCGGCCCATGCCGTGGACGCCGGTCTTGGCCTTGAAATGCTGCTGGTAGCGATAGTCGATCAGTGTGTTCAGCCCGTCGACCGCTTCCAGCCAGACATCGCCGCCGCGGCCGCCATCGCCGCCATCCGGGCCACCGAACTCGATGAACTTCTCGCGCCGGAACGACACCGAACCGGCGCCCCCGTCACCCGAGCGGACATAGACCTTGGCTTGATCGAGAAATTTCATGGGACTGCAGTTTCTTTTATTGGCCTTGCGGCATTGCTCTAAACCTTGGGCCTTGCTCTAAACCAAGGCGCGGCGAAGGGCGAGGCCGTTTTGTGACTATGGCCGCGCGGGGTTGGCCGGAGAGACGTCGGAATGAAGCTTGTAACCTACAACATCCAGTACGGCATCGGTCTCGATGGACGCTACGATCTCGGGCGCATCGCCGACGCGGTGCGCGGAGCCGACGTAATCGCGCTGCAGGAGGTCACCCGCAACAATCCCCGGAACGGCAGCCGCGACATGGTGGCCGAGATCGGCGAGGCGCTGCCCGATTATTTCGCCGTCTATGGCAGCAATTTCGAGGCCAATATCGGCTCGCGCATCGAGGACGGCCGCGCCATCACCACGACCTTCCAGCTCGGCAACATGGTCTTGTCGAAAACGCCCATTCATCTGTCGCGCAACCTGTTGTTGCCGCGCAGCCGCAGCTTCGAGATGATGAACTTCCAGCGCGGCGCGCTGGAAGCCCTGATCGAGACGCCGCTTGGTTTCATCCGCTTCTATTCCATCCATCTCGATCACCGCAGCCCGGTCGAACGCGCCAGCCAGATCCAGTTCCTGCGCCAGCGCCTGTTGAACTATGCGCTCGAAGGCGGTGCGCTGTCCGGCGTCGCCGAGATCGGCCTGCCGGAACTGCCGCATCCGGAAGCCTTTGTCGGCATGGGCGATTTCAACATGCTGGCCGGCTCGCCCGAATATGTCGAACTCGCCGGCCGGCCGGACCATGAATTCGGCATGCCGCTGACCGCCGACTTCGCCGTCGATGCCGCCCTGCGCCTCGATGTCGCCGGCGACGATCTCGTCTCCTTGGTCGATCCCAACGACCCCACCAACGCCAGCCGCCACAAGCGCATCGACTATATCTTCACCAGCGCCTCGCTTGCCCGGTCGCTGAAGCGCCTGTGGGTCGACAGACAATCAGTCGGTTCCGACCACCGGCCGGTCTGGGTCGAACTGGGCTAAGCCCAAGTCCGGTCCCGAGCTGATTTGTACTGTTTCGCCCCACGCGCCAAGGTTTGCCGATATTCAGGTCAGGCCGGCCTCACCTGAATATCGACGCACCTAGAAGTGGATCCAATTGCGCAGGCTCGTCCAGGTTTTCCTGTCGAGCCGATAACGTTCGACCGGCACCTGGCCGGCGACGATCGAATTCAGCATGCCCTGGCCGGCATATTGGAAGCCGCATTTGTGGATGACGCGGCGTGAAGCCGGATTGATGACCCTGGTCGAGGCCTGCAGCACCTGGATCGACGTCTTCTGGAAGGCGAGGTCGACCAGCGCGTGCGCGGCTTCCGTGGCGTAGCCCTTCTTCCAGTAGGGCTCGCCGATCCAGTAGCCGAGCTCAAGGCCGCGATCGGTGGTGTTCAGCCCGGCGCAGCCGACGAAAGTGTCGGTGCCGGCCAGCGTCAAGGCATAGGCGATGCCGGCGCGCCGCGCCTTGGTCATGGCGAGGAAAGCACGTCCCTCGGCCTCCCCATAGGGGTGCGGCATGCGCGCCAGCATCTCGGCAACGTGACGGTTGTCGGCAAGTTCGACCAGTTGCGCGATATCCCGCTCATCGGGAGCGCGCATCACCAGCCGCTCGGTGACCAGCACCGGGCAATCTATCGCGTAACTTTCGTCTTCTGAATCTTCCGCTTCGGCAACCATTTGAAGTCCTCCAGGCACAAGAAAAAGGGGAGATGGAAACCCATCTCCCCTGATCCTTTTCCTGGTTTTGCCAGACACCGGTCCCGAGATGGGCGCCGGTGTTCTAGTGCGGAACCGGCTACTCCGCGGCTTTGGTAATCGGGTTGACCGATACGTAGGTTCGGCCGTTGGCTTTTTTGTTGAACGTCACGGCGCCGGTTTCGAGCGCGAAAAGGGTGTGGTCCGTGCCCATGCCGACATTGACGCCGGGATGCCAGGTGGTGCCGCGTTGACGAATGATGATGTTGCCCGGGATGACGGCTTCGCCGCCGAACTTCTTCACGCCCAGACGCTTGGAATGCGAGTCGCGACCGTTGCGCGACGAGCCGCCAGCTTTCTTGTGTGCCATCTAACTAACTCCGATGCGCCCATGGGCGCTTGAATGGTCTTATGAACGCGTTCGCGTTCCGTTTCAAGTCCGATCCGGCGACGTTTCGCGCCGGTTCGCCTTACTTCTTGGCCAGCTCCTTGGCCTGCTCGCGCCAGTCCTTGATCTGGTCGGCGCTGAACGGCATGTTCTCGTCGATCTTGGCAACGTCCTTCTCGGTCAGCTTGGCGAGCTGCGCGAAGGTGATGATGCCCTGCTCGGCGAGATCCTTGGCGGCGACCGGGCCGATGCCCTTGATCACGGTCAGGTCGTCCGGCTCGCCCTTCGGCGCCTTGAACAGCGGCGCGGCGACGGCCTCGGCCCTCGCGTCTTCCTTGGGGGCGGCGTCCTTCTTGGCCTTGGCTTCCTTCGGCGCGGCCTCGGGAGCGACCTCAGCCTTGGCTTCCGCCTTGACGGCCGCCTTCTTGGCGGGCTTGGCGCCACCCAGCAGGATCTCGGAGATCCGCACGGTGGTCAAAAGCTGGCGATGGCCGATCTTGCGGCGCGAATTCTGGCGGCGACGCTTCTTGAAAGCGATGACCGTGCGGTTCTTGCCCTGCTCGACGACTTCGGCGGTCACCAGGGCGCCATCGACGAACGGCGCGCCGAACGTGACATTCTCGCCCTCGCCATGAGCGAGCACGTGGCCGATCTCGACGATGTCGCCGACATTGGCTTCGACTTTTTCGATCTTCAGGAGATCGTTGGCGGCAACGCGATACTGCTTACCGCCCGTTTTAATGACTGCGAACATTTTTTGCCTTTCGCTGTTCGGTCGGCCTTGATGAACCGCCTCTGGCGGTTCGGCCGTCTTTTTGTCAGTCTGCGGGTTCAAAAAACAAGCGGCGTGGAAGAACCCTCCACGCCGATTGCGCGCTGTCCCTAACCGAAGGTTGCGTGGGAGTCAAGGCAAACGGGCGGGGTTCCCTGCCATGCGGGCCAGACTCCTGCCGAGGACGGAGCGTGGCACTCCGAACGAGGCCCGTACAGGAAGCTGAATTTCCGGTGGATTTGGCCTTGTAACCTGCCCGTTCAGCCGTTATCTAGTGCGCCGCGCCGGCAACGGCCGACCATGACCGCGGAGAGGTGGCAGAGTGGTCGAATGCACCGCACTCGAAATGCGGCATGGGTGCAAGCCCATCGGGGGTTCGAATCCCTCCCTCTCCGCCATTCCCCCAAAGGTCCGTTCCGGACACATAGGTTACGGTTTATACCGGAGACATGGGTAACACTTTTGGCCCGAAGGGGTTTTGGA